>JAXLWY010000022.1:0-27986 GCA_046328255.1 Dehalococcoidia bacterium
CGATCGCGAGGACGTCCTCGCCGCCGAGGCCGAGTACGGCGTTGCATGGGTCGGCGCGATGTGCCGCGAACTGGACATCCGCCCGCCTGCAGACATCGAGGCGGCACGCCTCACGCGGCTGACCGAAGTCCATGTCTGTACCCACACCACGGCCACTTTCGCCGCCGCTCGTGCTGCGATCGAGGCGCTACGCTCCTCGTACGCGCTCCACACCGCGACCGGCCACTTCTCATGGCGCGTCGATGCGCTGCTGGCCAACCTCGGCGTTCTCGAGCACTTCGACGTGCGTAGCGGTCCCGATCGCGTCGGGGCGGCAAAGGCGACGGCACGCTTCTACGAACGCCTCTTCGCTGCCGCCCACGTTGAGCCGAGTTCAGCGCTCGTTGTCGACGACAACCCGGCCGCGCTCGAACTCGCGGCGAGCGTCGGCGCGCGTACGGCGCTGGTCGACCCCGCACTCCCGGAAGCCCCGTTCGACCTTGTGCTCGCAGGCATCGAGGAATTGCCGGGGGCGCTCGCCAACCTCTGATCCGATCGCGCCGACGACAAATGCAGAGAGCCGCCCTCGCGGGCGGCTCTCGCAATCCAACTCGCGAGCGCGAACGCTAGCCTCGAGGCAGGCCCAGGCCGCGCGTCGCAATGATGTTGCGCTGGATCTCGGACGACCCCGCCGCGATCGTCGCCGGCACGCTCGTGACGTACCCCTGCGTGAAGGACGACTTCGCCGGCGACCGCGGGTCCGAGGGCTCCCAGATGTTCGAGTAGAGCCCGAACACCTTGGTCCCCGTCCGCTGGAGGCGCTGTCCCGACTCTGAGATGAACATCTTGGCCGTCGAGGCCTCGTAGTTCGGGATGAGGCCGCGGTTCTGCATCGAGATGATGCGGAACGAGAAGTTGAACAGCACCTCGGTCTGGACGTGCGCCTCGGCGATCTCGTGCCGGAGCGGGTCGGACTGGTCGAGCCGCGACCGCTGCTGACCCTGCTCGGTCTTCGTGTACGAGACGAGGTTGGAGATCAGGCGGCGGTTCTCGATCGCGCCCGCGATGTTCGAGCGCTCGAAGTCCAGCAGCGAGGCGCCGACGTACCAGCCGCGGTTCTCCTCGCCCACCAGGTTGCGAGCCGGAACGCGCACGTCCTCGAAGAACGTCTCGTTGAAGCCGTGCTGCCACGCCATGTTGATGAGCGGACGGACGTTCAGGCCGGGCGTCGTGATGTCCATCATCAGGAACGAGATGCCGCGGTGCTTCGGCGCGTCGGGGTCGGTGCGCACGAGGGCGAACAGCCAGTCGGCCGTGTGCGCGCCCGAGGTCCAGATCTTCTGACCGTTGATGACGTACTCGTCGCCGTCCTTGACGGCGCGCGTCTGCAGCGAAGCGAGGTCCGAGCCCGCACCCGGCTCCGAGTAGCCCTCGGCCCAGGCGACCTCGCCCGAGAGGATGCGCGGCAGGTGCTCCGCCTTCTGATCGTCGTTGCCATGCACGATCAGCGTCGGCCCGAGGAGTGACACGCCCATGCCGCCAACGCCGGGAGCCTGCGCCTGCGCCATCTCCTGCTTGAAGATGAACTGCTCCATCGGGGACAGGCCGGCGCCGCCGTACTGCTTCGGCCAGTGCGGCGCGATCCAGCCACGCTCGGCCAGGGCGCCCGCCCAGTCCTTCGCAGCCTGCTGCGCGACGGGATCCGAGGACTTCCGGTCGGACTGCCAGCCGGCGCCGCCCTCCTCCTCGTGAGTCCGGCGGTAGCGCTCGGGGAGCTTCGAGTCGATGACGTCCTTGACCTGAGCGCGGAATGCCGCCTGCTCGGCGTTGTCGTTCCAGTCCACGAAATTGGCCTCTTTCCTCGATGGGTACCGCTTCGAAGGGATGCGGCCCGAATGGCGCCGAGCATACAGGTGAATGACCCGATTATCACGCCCCGCGGGGTTTACGAGGGCAAAACGTCCGGAAGAGTCCGCACCACGCGCTGCGCCTGGGCCGCATCACGCCGGGAAGGCAGCAATCGCGTGCGCGCCTCCGGACGGCGGGACGCCGTCACGATGTCCGCGAACGACGTGGCGCCAAGCTGCCGCTGCAGCGCTTCGCGGGCCTCCGACCACGCGTCGTGGACGGCGCACGTGCCATCGAGGCGACAGGGGCCTCCGCGGAGCACGCACTCGTGCATCGAGGTCTCCTCGACGGCCTCCACCACTTCGAGCAGGGACACGTGCTCGGGCTCTCGCGCGAGCTCGTAGCCGCCGTCCTGGCCGGCAGTGGCGCGCACGAGTCCCGCGCGCACCAGCTTCGCGAGGAGCTGCGCCAGGTACGACGACGGCACGTCCATCGCCTCGGAGATCTCGCGGTTCTTGCGGCGCCCGGCGCCGTAGTGAAGCGCGAGATCGAGGACCGACCGAACGGCGTAATCGCCGCTCTTCTCCAGGGTCACTTTCATCGAGGGCTCCCCGCGAAACGGAGGGATGGCCCATCCACGCTATAGCAGGTCTGACCACGGCCGCATCGGGCAGGCGCACCAATTCGATGCGCGTTCTGTTCTGCGCCTCCGAGCGGCCCCTCCAGGCTAGGTCCCGGGAACGATCCCGGGGACGTACCCGTCACCGATCTGGCCGTTGGCATGCGCCTCTTCCCACTCGGCGTCCGAGAGGCCCACGACCGTACGCCAGACGTACTCGTTGTCCTCGGCGAAGCGAACGGGCGCCCGCCGGAGGCGGTTCGGCGTGTTCTCCATCTTCATGACGAGTCCCGGGTAGGTGTGCGTGCCGATGTCGTCGCGCGTCAGCTCCTCGAAGAAGCCGCGGGCGGCGAGCTGCGGGTCGGCCGCCAGCTGCGCCTCGTTCCAGACGGGCCCCGCGATGACGCCCGCGGCCTGGAGCTCCCAGAACAGCGCCTCCGCATCTCGACTCCGCGTGTACGTCCCGAGGAGGCGGTCCAGCTCCTCCTGGTGGCGGTAGCGCCCGACTCCGGTCGCAAATCGCTCGTCCTCGAACAGCTCGCCCGCGTCGAGGACCTCACAGATCGACTCCCACGCGGCATCCGAGTCGCAGTCGATCGTGATCCAGCGGTCCTCTCCCTTGCACGGATAGGCGTTGTGGGGAGCGTGCGAGCGGTGTCGATTCGCCTGCGGTTCGGTGTTCCGGCCGTTGACGGTGTAATCGAGGATGAAGTCCCCCAGGAGAGGCAGGAAGTTCTCCGCCTGCGACAGCTCGATGAGCTGGCCCCTGCCCGTGCGCTGTCGATGTCGAAGCGCCATCGCGACGGCGAACGCGCCGTTGATCCCGGCAACGGCATCGCCCGTGTAGACATCCCCGGATTCCGCAGGATCGGCGTTGCGATACCCGCGAAGATAGTGGTGCCCGATCATCCCCTCGATGTGCGTGCCGAACGCACGGTAGCCGCGGTACGGACCGCTGAGGCCGAAGGCGGGCATCCGCAGCATGATCAGGCGAGGATTCCGCTGACTGAGGACCTCGTAGCCGATGTTCGCCTTGTCGATCGTCTCAGGAACGTTGTTCTCCACCATCACATCGCACTTCTCGATGAGCCGCAGGAATAGCTCGCGTCCCTCGGGGGTCGAGAAGTCAGCATTCGCGGAGAGCTTGTTGCGGGCGTGCGAGTTGAACGACGCTCCACGGTTCCACCAGTCCGGCATTGGGTCGAAGTCCGGGAATCCCATGAGCGTGATGCCACGCGCCGCCTGGGCGCGCACGGCGGCTTCCTGAGGAATGGCCTCGGCGCCGCGCGTCATCGGCTGCGAGCGCGTGCGAGGCTCGACACGAATCACCTCGGCGCCCCACTCTGCAAGCATCTGCGTGCAGTAGGGTCCCGCCCATACCACGGTCACATCTGCCACCCGCACGCCCTCGAGGGGAAGTCGAGCCATCACGGTCTCCTGTGTCCTGCGTCTGTCCTGCGTCGAACGGTGCGGGGTCAGATGACCCCCTGGGCGGCGAGCAATTCGAGATCGGCGTGTGCCACGCCGAGTTCCGTCAGCACCTCGACGTTGTGCTCGCCGAGCAGCGGTGCGCGACGCGCGGCCACTCGAGGCGTCTCCGACATGATGAAGGGACGGCCCGGGTACTCGACCGGTCCGGTCGTCGGATGATCCACGACCTCCCAGGTGCCGCGCTCGCGGTAGTGCGGGTCATCGAGGAGGTCAGCGGGAGTGTTGATCGCTCCCGACAGCAGGGTGCGCCGCTGCGCCTCCGCCACGATCTCGCGCTTCGGCTTGTCGATCGCCCACGCGATGTACGAGGCGCCCACCTCCTCAACGAACGCGGGGTCGAGCATCACCGGCGGCTGGTCGAGCCGCGGATCGCCGATGAGGTCGTCGCGCCCGATCATCTCGACGAACTGGTTGAGCCTCGCTGTCCCCGTGGCAATCAGGTTGAAGTGCCCATCGGCCGCCGGCCGCACGCCCGAGGCGAGCGCGAACCCGCCCATCACGCGCTTCGACACGGACCCCTGGTAGAAGTACGACGTGAGGCTGGAGGTGCGGCGGTCGCGTGTCCCCGCCTGCGTCTCGTAGATAGACACGTCGATGTGGTCGCCCTCGCCGCCCGCTTCGACCCGCAGCACGGCTGCCACGATGCCGAACGCGGCCACGCTGCCCGCCTGCAGCGACGCCGTGTAGCCCCCCAGCTTCAGCGGTTCGCGGTCCGGACTGCCGGTCGCGTTCATCGGTCCACCCATCGCCTGGAGCGTGATCTCGGAGGCGCGCAGTCCGATCGAGGCGTACGGCCCTGTCTGGCCCCATGGTGTGATCGAGGCGTACACGAGTCCGGGATGTTCGGCGGCGAGCTCGTCGTAACCCAGCCCGAGGGCCGCCAGTTCGCCCGGCTCGCCATCCTCGACGACCACCTGGGCAGTCGCGATCAGGTCGTGGAGCAGTGCATGGCCCTGCTCGGAGCGTGGATCCAGCGTGATCGAGCGCTTGTTGGTGTTCAGGTGGAGGAACAGCAGCGAGCGTTCGAGGCCCGGCTCGTCCTTCGCGAAGGGCGGCATCGAGCGGGCCGGGTCGCCGCCGGCGGGCTCGACCTTGATCACGTCGGCGCCGAAGTCGGCGAGCATCTTCGTGCAACTCGGCCCGGCGACGCCGGTGGAGAAGTCGATGACGCGGATGCCCTCGAGTGCCTGCACTGCAGCCCCCTCTCGCGATGGAGCCGCATCATAAGGGCTGGTCGCGCCGCGGAACCGGCTGGCTACGAGGGAGCGACGAACGTCCTGCGGCGCTCCACGAGCACGAAGAGCGTCCGCCAGCACAGCAGCATCAACAGTCCCGTGCCCGCCGCCACGGCGTAGAACACAAGCGCGCTCGGCCGCCCGAGGATGAGCGACCGGAGCAGGATCGCGACCGGGAGGGCGCACACCCAGGCCACCGCTGTCCTCGCGACCATCGCGGTGACGCTCGCGGTGTTCGACGCACGCAGGGCCCCGAGCAGTACCGCGAGGGGCACCCACGCAAGGACGAAGGGCGCCGCGGTCGTCAGCACGTCGCCCACCGCCGCGAGGCCGATGGCCTCGTCATGCGTGCGCCGCCCGATCACCGCGAACAGCACCAGCACAGCGACGTCGCCAAGAAGCAGCACCAGCGAGCGCGAGTCAATCACGCACACCTCCCCGATGGTTCGAACTGGAAAGCCATTGTCTCATCAGGAACCCGCGCACTCACTCGAGGGTCAGCGGACGTAGAAGTCTGCCGAGGCGCTCCCGCCGGGGCAGCTGACGGTGACCACTCCCCTGCCCGGCGGCGCATCCGGCTCGATGGTCCACTTCCACTCGAGCCACCCGGCGGCATCGGAGGTGTGAGGCTCCATGCCGGGCAGCTCTCGCCTCACCCCGCTCGCGGACACGTACGTCAGCGCGCAGCCGGTGCCGGGAAGCGTCCTCGCGGCGACCACCGCCGGGGCGCCCGGCTTCCCATCCTGGACCGCGTACACCTTGACCTCGGTGGCCGGTGCAGGTGGGGGCGTCGGAGAAGCCGAGGGCTGAGGCGTTGAGCTCGTCGGCGGCGCACCCGGGCCCCCGCCGTTGCGCACGATGACGCGCATCCCGGGCCGGCCGAACATCCACAGATACTGCGCATCCTCGAGCAGCAGCCCGACGCAGCCGTGGCTCGTCTCGATCTCGCCAAACACGCCGGTTGGCTGCCAGTAGTTCATGTGGAGGGCGAACCCGCCCTCGGCGAAGTACTGCGTATAGAGCACGTGCTGAACGTCGTAGCGATCGCCGGGGTCATCGAACCCGGCGCGTTGCGAGGTCATTCGCTCATCGAGGATGCGTCCCGCGGCGAGCACCTCCCACGTGCCCGTCGGTGTCTCGAAACCCGGCTTCCCCGTCGTGACCGGCATCTCGCGCACGGCGGTCTGACCGACCATCGCCCACGCAGTCTGCGAGGCGAGATCGACGATCACGTAGCGCTCACCGCCGCCGGGTCCGGGGAGCGAAGCTCGATCCGGGAGGAACACGAACGCCCGGTACACGTACGAGCCGTCATCGAGGCGGTACCACGTTCGCTCCCACTCGTGCGAAGTGGGCACCCAGTCCTGATCGCCGATGACCCAGTTCTCCCCGCGTTCCTGGCCCACCAGGGTCACGCTGCGGCCCGCCGGGAGGTCGCGCACCGCGCTCGCGAGACTCGACGGTGACGAACGACTGACCGTGGGAAAGACGACCACGGCATCCGTGGGCACGAACGCCGGCGCTGGAATCGGGGTCCGGGTGGGGGCGGCCGGCGCCGGAGTCGGCTCCGGCGTGGCCTCCGCGGTCGGTTCGGGATCGATAGGCTCAAGCTGCTCTGGTGGAGAGGGAGGCTCGAGGGCGGTGTCCGGCGACGATGAGACGAGCGGGCGGGTCGTCGGCGCCTCGGCAGCGGGCGGCGGGCTCGAGGGGCCTCGAGCGGCCTCCTCTTCCCTGACCCGACCGCAGCTCACAAGGAGCGTGAGCGCGATGAGCACCCACGATCGAGCAACGGCGCCTCGGGCAGGCACGAGCAACCAGCGCAGTCGGAGCCTCCAAGTAATCAGCTGAGTTGTGCGAATCCAGCGTAGCGAGCGCCAACCGTGGGCAGAAGCGGGGATGACCCTCGGAACAGGCTCCTAGGCGCTCCTGGGCAGGCTCGCGCGTCCGAGCGCCCGCAACGCTGCTTCCATGGGCAGCGGCTCACCGAAATACCCTCCCTGGGCCAGGTCGACTCGCAGGTCTCGCAGTACGCGCACCTGGTCGGCGCGCTCGACACCTTCGGCGATCACTCCGAGGTCGAGCGCACCTGCGACGTGCAACAGGGCGGCCATCAGGGCTCGCGAGCGCGAGCTCGACGCCACCTTCGCCACGAACGAGGCATCGAGCTTCACCGCGTCGATGGGCAACCGTTCGAGGTGGCCCAGCGACGAGAACCCCGTCCCGAAGTCGTCCAGAGCGACCCGCACGCCGGCGGCACGCAGTTCGCCGAGCTTCTGAATCGCCGCATCGAGATCGCCGATAAAGGTGTCCTCGGTGATCTCGAGCCAGAGCGTCCCGCTCGCGATCCCCGACTCGCGCACGGTGTCCAACACGCCTCCAACGAAGCCCTCGGCGACGAACTCCCGGACCGACACGTTGACGCTCACGGTCATCGCCGTGGTTCCCTCGGAGCCGAGCCGCCCGATCAGGCCGCACGCCTCTCGCAGAGCCAGCTGCCCGATCTCGACCATCTCGCCGCTCTCGCGGGCCGCCCTCAGGAACTCCGCGGGCTCCAGTAGCCCGAGCGGGCTATCCCAGCACATGAGCGTTTCGAACCCCTCGACTGCCCCGCTCGCGAGGGACACCACCGGCTGGAAATGAACGCGCATCTCGCCTCGGCGCGTGGCCCCCACGATCTGGCGGGGCAACTCCCAGAGCGGCTCGCCCACATCGAGTGCCGAGTCGAACAGCACCGTCGATGCTTTGCCGTTCGCCTTCGCGCGATAGAGGGCCATGTCCGCGTCGCGCAGGGTCTGTTCGGGATCCGCCGTCATCTGGTTCGACACCGCCACGCCGATGCTGCCCGTGACCACGATCTGCTGCCGACCAAGGTCGATCGGATCGGCGAGGGCCCGTGCAATCATCTCGGCGCGCACGACCGCAAGACCCGGACTGCCGATGCGCAACAGCACCACGAACTCGTCGCCGCCCAGCCTCGCAACGAAGTCCTCCGCATGCACGAGGTTGCGCAGGCGCGCGGCCACTGCCACCAGCAGCTGATCGCCTCCAGCGTGACCGAGTGTGTCGTTGATGAGCTTGAAGTTGTCGAGGTCGATGAACAGGAACGACCTCTCGGTCGGGCCGTGCGCCCAGAGCCCCTTCAAATGCTCATAGAGTGCCGCTCGGTTCGGCAGGCCGGTCAACTCATCGTGCGTCGCCTGGTGGCGGAGCGCCTCGCTGAACCGCTCGCGGTCGGTGACATCGCGCGCGTCCACGATCCACCCCGAGATGGACTGCCACTCCACGCACTCACCGATGATCACCTCGATGGCGCGGCGCTCGCCCGCCTCGTTGAGCAGGTGCACCTGGAGGCGTTCGGCGCCCTGGCGTTCGGTGCTGGCTCGCAGCGCAGCCTCGAGCAGCGCGACGTCCTCGGGCACCACGACGTCCTGCAGGGCGAGCCCTCGCAACACATCGGCGCTCCGCCTCCACACATTGGCAGACGACGGGGTGGTGTAGAGCACGACGCCGGAGTCGGCCACGATGCTGATCGCGTCCGAGGAGTGGGCGACCATCGCGCGGAATCGCTTCTCCTGGCGACGTCGCTCGGCGGCGGCGGCGTGCAGTTCGCTCAGCATCGAGTTCACACTGTTGGCCAGCGTGCCGATTTCGCCTCGGGGCACCGGCACCGCCGCCGTCAGGTCTCGCGACGTCGCGATCCCGTTGATGGCCGTCGTGACCGAGTGGAGGGGCCGGATCACCGCCCGGTTGGTCGCAACGACCAGTACAGCGCCGAGAGCGAGCATGCCGAGGATCATCATCGTCGACAGCAGGTCGAAGGTCTCCCGAGCCGCCTCGGCGATCGGCCGGTCAAGTTCGAACGACAGCAGACCGATGGCGTTTCCGTCGAGGTCCGAGAGGAGCACACGTCCGGCCGTCCGTTCGCTATCGAGGACGGAGAAGTCGACCGGTTGTCGCTCAGTCAGCCCCGCCGGTGCTCCGTCGGAAGCGTCGAGCGGCGCAAAGTCGAGGGGCAGGCCTGCGCGTTCGGCCAGCGACGCCACCACCTCGGCGTCCAGCATTCGCCCCATCAACATGACGCCATTCGCGGGGGCATTGCCCTTCGTGGGTGTGACAAGACGTGCACCGAGCAGCATCGGGCCAGAGCGCAGCCGGACGATCCCGAGTACCGCACCATCGGGCGCAGCCAGGGCACGTCGAATCACCGCTCCCAGCGGGTTCTCCTCGGCTCCCAGTGTGTCGAGCTCCGGGATGTGGGACGGATCGCCGGTTCCGCGAACGAGCGAGCGGGCGACGATGGGCTCGCCGCTGAGATCCGTGACGACCAGGAGGTCGAGGTTGATTCCCGCGAGCGCGGTGGGGGTGAGGTTGCCCTCCTCGAACGCCTGGGTTGGGGCCACGACGTAGGCATACGCCTCGTCCCACACAGCCCAGTCGTGCAGCGTGAAATCAAGTGATTCGAGCTCATGCGTGAACGTGCCGCGCACCTGTTCGGTGCGGAGGATCCCCTCGCGGTGCTCGAGGTCCGCGTACGAGTGGCGGATCACGTAGCCCTGGACCACCGAGAGACCCACGGCGGCGCCGGCCGTCGCGACACACGCGATGAGGATCAGCCGTACTCGCACGGAATCGAGCATCAGCAACCCACCCGGGTTCGGATCGGCTCGGTCGGTTCGAGGTCGGAATGACGCTGCACCCTCACGCCTCCCACCGGGGCTGTCATGCCAGTCGAGCGTCCTCGTTCAATACTCGACGCAACTCGGCGGGCGGACAGGCGCGAGCAGCGGAATCCGAGGGCACTACCCCGAGGAGGCGAATTCGACAGGGGCGGCCGGATCCAGCGCGATCTCCTCGCAGATCGCCGGCGTTAGACCTCGCCGGGTGTGTGCGACCTAGTACAGGCGCGTCACCGGTCGCCGGACCGCGTACCCGTAGATGAGGGCCCCGACCACCGTGAGCAGCACCACAAACATCGTGGCCAGACCCAGCAGCGGCCGTATCACGGGCCCGAGGTCGCGCGACCCGCCCGGCGTCGACACCGAGGGCGCTTCGACCCCGGAAGGCGGCGTCACCGACTCCGGCGCGCGTCCTCCCGTGAAGGATGCCAGCACCTCGAGGGACCGCGTGCCGAAGCGCACGCTGGGCTCGATCTCAGTGTTGTCGTGGTACCCGTTCCAGCTGATGAGCCCGAGCGCCTGGGGGCTTGCAGCCGCCGCAGCATGGAGGGAATCCTCGAGCGTGCGCCCATCGAGGCGTTCCGTCGTCCGAGTGCCACCGAGCAGCGAGGCGTCGAAACCGGGTGCCACCGGGGCAATCAGGATCCCGTCACCCACCGCGTCGCGCATCGCCGCCAGGCGCTGGGCGTGCTCGGCCTTCTTACCCGGGTCGGCGGACGCCCAGTAGGGCGCATTGCCGTCGACGACGTTCTGAACGCGGCGGTACCCCTCGGCGTCGCGCTCCGACGCCAACAGCAGGAGCTCGCGGAACTGGCCCGGGTCCTTCAAGTCACGCTCGTGCGCGGCGCGGTGCCGCGCCGACAGCACGGACAGGTCCTGCATCGAGAACTCAGAGGATCCCTCGATGATCACGAGAGGCTGACCGAACACGCGGAACACCGGATCACCGGCCCAGCGCTCCGCGAAGGAGTCGAGGTCTGCCGCGACTGTGCCGATGGGCAGCGGCTTCTGGCGGATATCGAGCGCCTCGTATTCGATCGCGAGCTTGAAGCCCTGAGCGCGCGCCTCCTCGACGAGCGCATCGAGGACCTGGTTGCGCCGCTCGGTCGAGCGCCAGTGGACGATGAATCCCGTCACACCGGCTGCGCGCGCCATCTTCACGTGCTGCCCAATCACCTCGCGGTTCGTGCTCGGATAGAGACCCAGCGCGGGAGCATCGAGACGATCCTGCGCCCACGTCTGCGCGGTGTAGGCCGTCTCGTAGTAGGCGAGCACCGGTACGGATGCGCCAGCATCGATTGACAACGAAGGCAGCGTCGAGGGCATTCCGCCGGCACTCGCCACGTTTCGACTGGAAGTCAGGACCAGCCCCGAGGCGAGGACAACCAGCACGGTCGTCACGGCGACTCCGGCCGTCGTTCGATGGTTACGCATTCAGCGCCTCCACTCGCGCGCCGCGTCCGAGGCCCCAGCCCACGATCATCAGCGCTACCGCGGCGGTCAGTCCGTACCCGAGCAGCGTCACGCGAGGCGACGACGCCGGTTCGCTGGGCGCACGCTCTCCATCGACGAACCGCGGCGCGCGAGCCGGCGCGTTGAAGTCGAAGGCGGCACGAATGCCGCCGGCGTTCGCATCACGCGTCGCGAGGGGTTGTAGCCCCCAGTTATCCTCGATGAAGCGCAGGATCGAGGCGTGCTCCAGCACCGTGTGATCGACGGCGCCCCTGCGGGCGAACGGGGAAACGAGGAGCGCCGGGACGCGGAACCCGAGGCGCGCACCATCGCTTTCGGCGGGCGGCACGTGATCGAACCAGCCACCCGACCCGTCGTAGGTCAGGAGGAGCGCCGAACTCTCCCAGTACCGCGACCGCTGCAGCGTCGTGACCAGATGACGGGTCAGGGCCTCACCCGCCCGTGGCGAGGCAGGCGCCTCCTCACTCGAGAAGGTCGGGATGAGGTAGGCGACGCTCGGCAGGCTCCCGTTCTCGAGGTCGACCGCGTACTCGGACAGGTCGACCATGTGGCTGCTCAGGCCGGGGTCGGTCACGAACCGCTCCAACCCGAGCAGTGGCAGCGCCGCGACCTGGCCTCGCAACCCCCGGGGCGCGGACGACATCGTTCGGTAGTGCACGGAGGAGTCGTAGCCCTCCACGTAGACCTTCCACGATGTGCCCGCCTGCGACAGACGCTCGAAGATCGTGGGCAGCGTCGAGGGCAGCCCCGACGACGGCACGTCCTCGATCCCGGTCGCGACGCCGGTCATGCTCGTCAGACGGTTCGCCACGCCCCCATTCATCGAAGACGCGAAGAACTGGTCGAAGAGGACGAACTCATGCGCGAGGCCCCAGTAGTAGGGAAGGTCTCGCCCATCGTAGAAGCCCATCGCCTGACGGTTGTCGTCACCCTGCCGCCGTGTCGCATCCACGAAGCCGTCCATGCGCCCACCGCGGTGCTGCGCGAGCAGCACCTTCCCGTCGTGCGGCATCGCGGTGACCACGCTCGGGCCAAGAGCGCGCGGGCGCGCGCAGTCCGTCGAGGGATTGGCGAGGTCCACCGGGAGGCAGGTGTCGCTCGGCGTGCCGTCGGCGCCGGGGTACGTGCCGAAGTAGTGATCGAACGATCGGCCCTGCTGTAAGAGGACGAGGAAATGCTGGATCGGCGTGCGCGGAGCGCGCGTCGACTGCGCACGCGCCGGCTCGGGCGCTCCCCGGAACGCAAGCCCCACTGTGACAAGCAGTGCGAGGGCCACCAGCCTCACGGGCGAACCTCGTACACAATCACCGCCGGCGTCGATGTTCCGCCGTCAACCGTCAGGGCCGACTCGAACCGGTACACCTCGTGACCGTGGTAGCGACGCGCAAGCGCGAGGATCTGCTCGGCGGCGTCGTGATCGCGTTCGTCCGCTTGCACATCCCAGACGAGGTACTGGATGCCGGACTCGCGGATGAGGAGGTCGACTGCACCTTCGTCGGTCGGAGCCCGTTGCGGGTCGAGACTGCCGGGAGCAGGGTCGGCTGCGAGCACGAGTACGCGCCGCTCGCCGTAGAACTGGAGCACGTCACCGAAAGCATCGTTCGTCGCGAGGATCGTGCCACCGGCGGGCACGTTCGCCCTCACCCACGCACCTGCGTTCCGGCCGCCCACGACGCCCTCGACGCCCGCTTGAGCTGCATCAAGCACGCGGCCGGAAAGCGCGGCCGCCGAGCTCCCGGCAAACACGAGGCAGAGCGCGGCCACCAGCGCGACGGCGACTCGCACGGGCGCCTGCCTCGAGATCACCGCCGCCACAGCGTCGGCGCTCCTCGCGAGCATGATGGCGAGCGCAGGCGCCAGCGGGGCGAGGAAGGTGAACCCTCGTGACGGCCACGCGAGGTAGGCCGCGAGCGGAACAAGGACCCACAGCGAGACCATGATCCCGCGCCAGCCCGGTCGCACCCCGGCAACAGCGAGCGCGACGGCCGCGCAGATGAGGAGCCACGCGCCGCTCAGCACCGCCGGGAGACCCAGGTACGCGTACCACGAGTCCTGGGAAGCGATGTTCAGCTGCCGCGCGAGGTGCAGCAGCAGATCACGACCGCCACCCGCGAGCAGCGCCGAGACGGGGTACACAGCCGCGATCAGTCCGAACACGAGCGCGCTGCCGATCAGCGCGCCACGCCCGAGGCGATCCCAGCGTGACGATACGGCCGTCAGGAAGAACGGCATCGCGAACAGCACGGATGACTCACGGACGAGCACCGCCAGTCCGAGGAACGTCGCACCGACGAGCAGCCACGAGGCCCGCTGCATGCGGGTGAACCGCACGAGCCCGTACAGCGCGAGACTGACGAACAACGCCGCCGCGACATCGGCGGTCAATACCCTCGAGACGAGCACGCTGTACGGCATCACCGCCAGCAGGAGCGCGCTCGCGGCGCCAACTCGACTCCCGTAGAGCTCGCGCGCCACGAGGTAGGTCGCACCGATGGTGGCCAGCCCGACGAGCGCCGCCAGCAGTCGCAGCGCCAGGTCGCTCGGACCGACCAGCACGAAGAGTCCCCCGAGGACGACGGGCAGCAACTGTGGCCCGCCGCTGGTCCGGGTGAACAACTCCGCGGACGGCCCGGCGCCGGTCAGTGCGACGGCATCCGCCGCAATCGCCACCTCGGCGTGGTTGAGACCCAGTGTCATGAGCGACCAGAGGCGCAATCCGAGCGCAGCAGCAGCCACGGACACCACCAGGACGCCAACGAGCGCAGCGGTGACCCCTCCTCGCTCGCGCCGCTCGGCATCCGCCGCGGGGGCCATCGAGGCCGGCCCCGCGACGGGCGTCGCGATCGGTGCAGGCCGCGGCAGCGCTCGTGCTGCCGAAGCATCGATGACGACGCCCCAGCGGCTGGCCTGTCTCTCCTCGGGTGGCGTGAGTTGTGCGTTCAGCCCGGGGCCGTCCGTTTCGCTCATGTTCGTCGTGAGGCCGGATGGTTCACGGCGGGCCTATTGCTCATCCGCGTGCACGGAACGTACCGGCCGAGGGTCGCGCAGCGGTGGAGCCCGTGATGCCCGTTTGTGCCATTGTCAGGCGACTGTCTGTCTACGGCCTGTCGAAGCTGTCCGTTGCCGTGTCGGCGCTTACGATTCATCCCCGATTTTCATGAAACCGTTCGATTGGCGAATCTCTCCCGCCCATCGACGAGGTCTCACCCGATGGTCGCGGTCGTGCGGCGATACTCCAGACTGGTTGGGAGTAGAGAACGTGTTACGAATCCTCGGGTCCGGGCGATGCGCGCAATAGTCCTCGCCGGAGGCGAAGGGACGCGACTCCGCCCGCTGACGCTCGACGTGCCGAAGCCCCTCGTGCCGATCCTCGGCCGACCCTTCATCGAGTACCAGCTCACCCACCTCCGGTCTCACGGCGTGACCGCGGTGACGCTGGCGCTCACACGAAACCGGCACTCGGAAGTGTTGCGCCAGGCGCTCGGCGACAGCGCGTGCGGCGTCGGCCTGTCGTACGCCTACGAGGAGGTCCCCCTTGGCTCCGGTGGCGCGATCGCCGGCGCCGCCGCAGGGTGGGACGAGCCATTCCTGGTGTGCAACGGCGACATCGTGACCGACGTGGACCTGCGAGCGCTCATGCGCGCGCATGAAGCGGCCCACGCAGAACTCACCATGTACCTTCACCCCGTCGGGAACCCCTCGGCTTTTGGCGTCGTGGCGCTGAACGACCAGAACCGCATCATTCAGTTTGTCGAGAAACCCGCCCCGGGCGAGGAACCATCCAACCTCGTGAACGCGGGCATCTGGTTGTTCCAACCGACGCTACTGCGCGAAATGGCCGCGGACCGTTTCAACCGGGTGGAGGACGAGCTCTTTCCCGCGCTCGCCTCGTCGGGACGTCTCGTCCTCGGGTTTCGCTCGGAGTCGTACTGGCGGGACATCGGCACTCCCCGCGCCTACCTCGAGGCAAACCTGGACATTCTCGACGGACGCGTGCGCGGAGCAGGTGCTCGCGGAGTCCTCGCCGACCACGCCATCATCGAACCGACCGCCCGCATCGCGCGGTCCGTCCTCGGTAAGCGCACGGTGGTCGGAGCGCGCGCCCGAATCGAGTCGAGCGTCCTCTGGGAGGGAGTGCACGTCGGTGCCGGCGCCGTCGTGCGCGAGTCGGTGCTCGCGGATGACGTCGTGATCACGCCGGGCGCGCTCGTCGAAGGTCGCTACCTGGGCCGCGGCGAGCGCATCTGAGGGCCGCGCGCCCCGGACCGCGGCAACATCGGTTTATCGACTCGCGGAGACGGCCCCTGCAAAGTACTTCGGCCTGCGCTCGGCCTCGGCGGTGATCGCGACTTCCGGCTCTGCCTCCCGCACCGCTACGGGAATCGCCCGCAACGACAGAACTCCGGCCATGAGGACGGCGAACGGAAGCGTCGCACGCGTGTCCACGAGCATCTGGTCAACCTGCATGTAGGCCAGCCCGACGACCATGGCCGCCCCGCCGATGATCGCCAGCCGCGGTATCTCGCCGCGTGGCGCCTCGCGGACGACCCGGATCGCCGTCGCCATCGTGAGCAACCACATGCCCAGGACGATGGACGCACCGAGTATGCCGAGCTTCAGCCACAGCCACAGCATGTTGTTGTGAGGTGTGTAGAACTGCATCGGCCACCACGGGAGCTCCGGCAACGGAACGTACACGATGAACGGTTTTCCAAGGCCCACACCAAGGAGTCGGTCCTGCCGGATCGTGGCAATGACGTCGTACGTTTCCGTTCGTCGATACGAGTCTGAGCTCTGGTCGCGGGGATCGGGCTGGAACTGGGATCGAATCGCCCGGGCCGGCTGTCCCAGAGCCCCGTACTGACTGTTCCAGAACACGCCCAGGTACGCCGCGAAGGCGAGGCCCGCAGCCAGCGCAATCGGGATCATGACCCTGCGATGCCGAACAACCAGCGCCACCAGTGCGACCGTCGCCAGCACGAAGACCAGCGTCCCCGCTCGCCTTCCCGTGGACATCATCGCCACGACGAGCAGCGTTTCGTACGCGAGCAACGCCGCGCGAGCCCACAGACCTTTGCAGGAAAGAAACGCGACGCCGCCGCCAACGAAGCCAACCGCCAGGAAGGCGGGACTCTCATGCGCGTACGCAAGGTCTCCCAGGAAATTGCTGCGCGTGATCAAGAAATAGCGGGACAGTGAGATCAGCGCGAGGACCGTCGTGCTGGCGAACAACATTCGCCAGAGCGAACGCTCGCTGAATGGCATCAATCGCCACGCGACGGCGAAGGCAAGTCCTGCGGTGATGAGTCCTCGTGCCTCGATGTACCCGAGGTTCGACAACCCTCCCTGGCTGAGGCCCCAGGCATAGGCGAGCGCCACTATCACGGGCACGCCCCACGCGAGGGGCGGCAGGGGCGCGCGTGGAAGTAGCCCATCGCGAGGAGTCAGCGCGGCGCGCACCGCGAGCGCGAGGAGAACCACCTCCCACGGGTGGATCGTGAGGGGCAACACATCGCGAACTGAATCGGGGAACTGATACAGCCCGCTGGCGAGGAAACTCGAAAAGTCGATGGTCGTCGGCTCGAAGGCCACGACCAGCCCGATGAGCAGCAGGGCTGTGGCCCGCGGCGCCGCGAATGCCATCATCGCGCCGCCCATCGCGACAAAGAGTCCGAGCATCGGGCTACTGGAACCGCTGGAAATAGAAGAGGCTGACCATCGTGAGGCCGGCCAGAGCCAGGGCGGCGAACGATTGCGTCGCGGCTCCGCGACCGAACTGGGGCCTGCTCAACAGCCAGGCTGCTGCGATGAAGGCAATTGTCACGACCACAGGCCCTCCGCGCCCACGTGCGAGTCTCAGCCTATCGCCCCTCGAATCCGCGCAGGTTGAGGCACCGCAGACCTGCCGAGGGGAGGAGGGGACGAGGGACCGAGTGCGCGCCCGCCCGGCTGTCCACGCCCCCTCGACTGCCCATCCCTACCCTGACTCCACCGATCGGCGCATCGCCCACGACTGGCTGACCATGTCCGTATCCAAGCAGACCCAGGGCCGGGCTCCGGCTCGCGCGCTCCCTTCGACCGAGCCGCCTGCGGCCTCAATGCCCGCGGCGCACGAGAATCGGCGTCTCGCCGGTACCACGCTGGCGCTCGGATTCCGGCAGGTCGTGTCGTGGGGCACGGCGACCGTGGCGATGGTCTTCATCCCCCGCCACCTCGGCCCCCTCGATTTCGGGCTGCTGGCGACCGCGACTGCCATCGGGGGTTACGTCGCCCTGTTCGCTGGCGCCGGCCTCAACCAGGTCCTCACCCAGCGCGCGGCGCGCGACCCCGGTTCGGCGCGCGCGCTCTTCCGAGCAGTCACGAAGACGCGCATGGCCCTGATGCTGGTCGTCACGCCGATGGCGCTGGGCGTCGGGTTCGCGGTCTTCGATCGGCGAATCGGCTACGTGCTCCTGCTCTCGGTACTGGTGAAGTGGGCGCTCGACCTCGTGTCGGGAGCCGTGACAGCGATCATGCAGGGCCAGCACCGCCTCGGCCCCATCACGATGCTGCACTCGGTGATGATCGTCGTCTCGCAGGCAGCGATCGTCGCCGGCCTTGCAGCCGGGTTCGGCCTGTGGGCGCCGATTGTCGTCGGCCCTATCTGGTCGACGATCGTGCTCGTGCTGACCATCCCCCTCTTCGCCCGTGCCCGAGAGTTCCCCGCGAGGCGCGACCTCCCCGGACCCGGCATGTCGGAGCTGCTCCGGGCGGGGCTCCCCTTCCTTGCGTTCGAGACCGCGAACACCATCTTTGGGTTTTCGGATGTGATGCTGCTCGCGTTCCTCACGGACCCGACCATTGTGGGCTCGTACACGTTCGCGTGGCGCCTGTCGGCCTTCATCGTCCTTCCCGCGTCGATCCTGGGCTCGGCGCTCCTTCCAACGCTCACGGTCGCGCCCGGGCGAGATCCCACGTACGGCCGCCGGCTCCCGCGGATCGCCATCAAGATGGTGCTTCTCTTCGCGGTACCCGCTGCGTTTGGGATTGCGCTCCTGGCTCCCGCGATCACGGTGCTGGTGGGTGGCCACGAGTTCGCCTCGTCGGGCACGGCGCTGCGCATCCTCGCGATGGCGGTCCCACTCACAACGATTGGCGTCATCCTCGGCACGAACGCCCAGGCGACAGGACGGCAGCGCGACCTTGCGTTCATTTCCTGGGGCGCTGTCGCCCTGAACGTGGGCGCCAACCTCGCGGTCATTCCGATGGCGCAGCACTATTTCGGCGATGGCGGCATCGGCGCGGCGGCGACGACGGTGCTTACCGAGGTCTACATGACCGGGGCCATCCTCGTCATCTCGAGGGGAACCATCAGCGCGGGCGACATCCTCACCGCGGCATGGAGGCCGGTCGTTGCGTCGGCCCTCATGGCCGGCGTGCTCGTTGCCGTCGGTGGACTGTTGCCGCTCCTGGCTCTCATCGCCGTTGGCGCGGCAACCTATGGCCTGTGTGCGCTGGCGGTGAGAGCAACCTCGCTGGCCGAGTTGAAGGGGATGCTCTCGACGGTGCGAGCGCGCGGCGGAGCCTGACTCGAGGACGTGCCCGTCCGCTCAGCGCTCGGTGCGCTCCCACTGTCGAGGCGCACCGCGAGTCATGAGGCGCGCGTAGACCCCGGCCTTGTGAATCAGGAACACGGGCAGCCCCACAAACGCCCGGAGGTCGCGCCTCGACGCGCGCGCGGCCGCAAGTCCGACCACGACGTATCCGCTCACCGCACCCGCGGCGTACACCGCGAGCGGAAGCGACGCGCTCCTGGTGACCAGCGCGAGGCCCAGGCTCGCGACCGCAAGGCCCCCGACAATCGACAGCGGCGGAGCGGCGACCTCGAGTGCGGCCCCAGTCAGGTCGAGCCTCCCTCGGAATGCCGAATCCAACGCCAGCTTGATCGACTTCGAGAAGAGCCCCGCGCGTCCACCTTCCCAGCGCTCGTCCTGGGTGCGCGCAGCCGCATAGTCCGACGCCATCAGTCCCAGGACGCGCGCGTGGGGCTCGAAGGCAACGGCGATCCCGCGGCGCGCGAGGTCGAGCGTCATTGCGGCGTCCTCGGTGACCCCGTAGCCACCGATACCGTCGGCGATGACGTCCCAGCGGAACGCCATCCCGTTTCCCTTGAGCGTCGCGCCGAGTCCCAGTCGCGCCGCTCCCAGCGGCCGTGCCCAGTGCACCAGCGACAGCGCGAGGCGCCGCAACCGGCTGAGATCGCTCGGGCCCGGTGCGGCCTGGTAGTACGCCTGCACCACCTGCGCGCCCGACTCGAGCCTGCGCTCGAGCCAACCGAGACAGTCGGCAGCGACCTCCGTATCCGCATCGACGAACACGACGGCGGTCGGCTGCCGCGAGCGCGTGCGCAGTTCCGCCAGCGCGAAGTCGAGCGCGTACGGCTTCCCTCGATGTCCCGCGTCATCGCGCACAAGCACCGTTGCGCCCATCTGGGCTGCCACGCCCGCGGTGTCGTCGGTGCAGTTGTCCGCGACCACCAGCACCTCGAGCGGACGCGGGTCGGACGCCGCGAGGCTGGCCAGCGTGCGCGGGAGGTTCGACTCCTCGTTGTGGGCCGGGATCACGACCACGGTCCGCGAGGTCCTCGACGCGAGTCGTGACGCACGCGGTGCGGGCAGCGCGAGCGCAGCCAGGATCGTCCACCAGCTCCCGCAGGCGGCGGGAACGGCGGCGAGGGCGATTACCCCGGCATCGACGAGGCCCAGCGGCGTCACGGTGCGACGTCCGCCTCGACCGTCGCGCGCTCTGCCCCGACTCCGATGACATGGTCGGCGAGCGCGTCGATGTACGCCTCGAACGAGAAATCCGCGAGCGCGCTGTCACGGCCCGCGGAGCCGAGTCGAGCGCGGAGATTCGAGTCCGAGAGCACGAGGTCGAGGGCGGTCCGCAGGCCCGCAACGTCTCCCACCCCCACGTAGAGGCCCGTCCACGTCGCGGAAGCACTGCCGCGCAGCCTGCGCGGGCCGCGATCGACCGTCGGCCGCACGTCGGGAGCGACGGACGCACGGACGGTCGGTCCGTGCGTCACGTCGGTCTGACCTCGGTTCGCGGTGACGATGACCGGGCGCTCGGTGCTCATCGCCTCGAGCATGGTCGTCACGCCCGCCTGGTTCGGCGCGTCGTGGAGCGGAACGACCACGACCGAGGCGTCCGCGTAGCGCTCGCGCAGGTCGCGAAATGACAGTGTCTGGGTCACGACCCGGACGTTCGGGGGCAGCGATCCGGATGCCGAGGCGGTCTCGCGAGCCCAGTGCGAGCCCGCCGCGATCAGCACGTCGGCATCGAGGTCACGCGCCGCCTCAACGAGCGTGGCGTAGTCCCGCTGTTCGGATCCCACCGCCAGCACGAGCGGCCGTTCGAGCGGGGCACGGGTCGCACGCCAGAACTCGGTGTCCACCTGGTACGGGACAAACTCGATCGACCAGCCGCTTCCGAGCCACGGCCGGACGCTCTCGAGCTGGTATCGACTGTGCACGAGCAGCACGCCGGGAGGTCCGACGCGCGTGCCGAGCCAGAGCAGCGCCCGCTTCCAGAGGCGTCCCGGCATGTGCCCGAGCATCACCACCGGCGATGACCGGCGACGTGCCGCGAGCGCGAACAACAGCGGAATGCCCACGTGCTCACCGTCCGCGAAGACGCGATCTTGCGATGACGCGAGCCCGGCTGCGTGCCATGCCTGCCGCAGATGTGGACCCATCAGCCGACCGCGCCAGCCCCCCCGAGCCCCCGCCCCTCGGTACAGGATGGTGGCCCCGAGCCGTGCGGCGAGCGCAAGGAAGTCCCGGCGTGGGCCGGCCTCAGCCAGTCGTCGCGCCTCGTCGGACGTCGCGCTCACGAGCAGCCACGTGGTCACGGCGTTCCCCGATCGGCGATGTGCTCGAGCAGCTCGAGGATGCGTTCGGCGTTGCGTCCCGCGTTCATGCGCTGGTTCGCGCGCGCACGAGCTGCTTCCCCCATCGAGGCCAGGCGCGCCGGCTGTTCGACGAGGTCGCGCAGCGCAGCCCTCAGAGCATCGACGTCGCCGGGGGCCACCAGCAGACCGGCGTCGGGGCCGACCGTCTCCTCGTTTGAGCCCACCGCAGTGGTGAGCACGGGCAAGCCCGCGGCCATCGCCTCGCCGAGCACGAGGGGCGTGCAGTCGCCCAGTGTCGGCAGGCAGAACAGATCCGC
Source organism: Dehalococcoidia bacterium (assembly GCA_046328255.1). Taxonomy (GTDB): domain Bacteria; phylum Chloroflexota; class Dehalococcoidia; order UBA2979; family UBA2979; genus RBC038. The sequence continues at coordinate 21,531 of JAXLWY010000022.1, forward strand.
CTCGGCGAAGGCGCGACGGTGTTCGGGAGTCCCCGCCCGGACCCCTCGCAGCACGCGCACCCACGGCGGCACGGAGATCGAGGCATCGGTCATCAGCACGAGGTCGGCGCGTCCGCTCAGCGGCTCGAAAGCCTGGACGAGCTGTGGCCCGCCCTTGCGCTCGAAGTCGCCACCGACGAAGAGCACCGTGGGACGGCGTCCCGGCGCGCCCGATCGGACGATCTCGAAGAGTGCATCCGGCGCGCCCGGGTGCACCACCTCGATGGGGACTGTGCGCACGCCGTAGTCGGCGCGCACCGAATCGGCCGCCCACTCGGACCAGCTCACGATTGCGGCCGCGCCGCTGAAGACGCTGCGGTACCACGCGCGCTTCGCGCGCTCGGCGGCACGCGAGCCCGGCCGGTGCTCATACCACCGTGCCATCGAGTCGACCTGCACCGGCGTCGCATCCACGCTCACAACGTACGGACGACCACCAGTCGCGAGTTGGGCGAACAACGAGACCGTCTGCGTGTGGAAGAACGTGACGCCCGCACGCTCACCCCGGATGGCTCCGAGTGCCTTCGCGCTCGCGCGAAGGGCCCAGGGGACCCGCCCTCCGTCGCCGTAGTCGATGTGATGCACCACGGCGTGGCGGCCGTGCGATTCGAGCACGCGTTCGATGTTCTGGGTGTGCGTGCGGTGGCCGAGCGTTTGCTCGAGCACAAGACTGACGCGAGGAGCGCTCATGATCGCGCGTCACCGAGATGGGCCCGGAGGGAGAACGACTCCTCCGCCGCCGCCTCGAGCCCTCGCAGGTACTCGAGTTCGTAGGCGGCACTGAGTGCAGCGGAGGCGCCTCGGTTCATGTGGAGGCCGTCGAGCACACCGCCGGTACCCGCCAGCACGCGCGCCAGCCATCGAGGGCGGCCCGCGAACTCCGTCAGACGACGGATCGTCCGCAGCGCGGGATGGCGTCGTGCGAGCTCGCGTTCCACCTGCGCGAGCCAGCCGGACTCGGGGTACATCCGATCCATTCGCCAGTCGGCTCCGCCATACGCGTGCGCGACGGCGAGCCATGCATCCATCGTCCGATGCGAGTAGTGCCAGCCGATGGCCTCCGGCAGGAAGGTGAACTCCAGTCCGCGAGCAGCCATGCGGCGCGCCGCCTCGATGTCCTCCGCCCGACCGAACGAGTCGTCGAACCCACCCACGTCCTGCAGCGCCGCTCTCGCGAGCACCGCGTTGCCGGTATGGAACTGGCGCCACGTGGGCGCGTACACGCCGCGGGCCATGCGGTCGTACTCCCGCTGAAGCGTGCGCGCCTCCCAGCGCGTCCACGGCTCGGCATCCCAGTCGGCGGGTGCGGCAAGCGGTCCAATCGAGGCCAGGGCGACGGCACTGTGGGTGTGTGCCGCGAGATGGGTTTCGAGCCACGTCGGGACCACGCGCACGTCGTCATCGACGAACGCGATGTACTCGCCGCGCGCGGCCTCGATGGCGCGATTGCGCGTGAAGGCGGGTCCGCGCTGGGCGTCGTTGCGCAGCACCCGGATGTCGAGACGCCCCCGCAGGTCCGAGGTGACAAGGTCCGACGCCGGCACGTCGCTCGCGTCATCGCCCAGGAGCACGTCGAAGTCGGCAACTGTCTGCGCGCTCAACGCATCGAGACAGGCGCGCAGGCCCTCCGGGCGATTCCTCGTCGGCACCACCACCGAGACCAGGACCACGCTATCCCCCGGCTCCACCGTCGAGAATCGGTCTCGAAGGTAGAACTCGTCGGGTGATCAAACGTTGAGGCGAACGTGGCCTCGACTTCAGTCCTCGACTCCTATGGGACGCACGGATACCCGGCCACCGCCCGCGGAAGACCACCGCAGCCCGAACCCGCGTGCCACGGAGCAGCCATGCGGGGCGGCGCCGTCCTCTCCCGAGCCGGTTGAATCCAGGTTCGCGATCGAACCAGGACAGCAGCGGTCCCGCGGAGTGGGACGCGAGCAGCCTCGGGAGTGCCGCAGTCAGGTCCTTGCCCTCCTTGTGAACTGCTGCGCTCGCACCACCCGGCGAGGACTCACGCGACTGCTGCGATCGCGTGAGCGAAAACCCGAAGATCGCCGGAGTCGAGGAATGACGACACCGCTCGAGCCTGGCACGGGCCGTGCAGATTCAGAGTCTGGCAGGACGCCTGCAGGTCGAATCGAGAGCGACTGCACAACGATCCGCATGCCGACCTCAAAAAGGCCTTTCAGATCCGTCGAATAATCCATATGTCATGACACGTCTGAGCGTGTGGTGCGCCATCGAGGTGACAGATTCCGGCAAGAACCGGACGACTGCGCATGTAATCGGCGGTTCGAATACGGACGTTTGGCATGACAGCGCGACAGACGGCGCAGCAACAGGCGCGTCGAGACTCAGTGGGCGCCCCTCTTTGCGGCAGGGGCACGACACCTAGGAGGCACAAATGAACATCGTACAGGGCCGCCCCAACGCTCCATCCAGGTCATCGAGGCTGGCGGCAGCCCGCGTCGTCCTCGCAGTGGGCGGGTTCATCGCGATCACGGCCCTGTGGATGCTCATCTCCGCGCCCGCCGGCGAGTCGGAGGCGGCATCGCCATGCCAGTTCCAGAAGGCGAGCCAGCCGCTCAACATCGCGCTCTGCGAGACGTTCGACGCACCATCTCCTGATGCGGCAACGAGGTCCGGCGACCTGAACGCGAAGCTGTGGGGCGTGTCGCGCCTTGGCACCAACATCAACGTGACCCAGGGCCAGTACAACGAATTCGCGCCCGCTCACCTCGTGGGCTGCGGCGCCACCCAGGTGGTGACGCCACCGCGCGACGTGCGTATCTGCAACGGCCGGGTCCTGGAAGCAGTGAACGATGCCGGCGAACAGGCAGTACTGGCCATCTACCCGAAGCAGCCATTCGACATCTCGGGCGGACGCACTGGCACCGTGGTCTTCGATGTGAGCGCGGACTCTGAAGGCCCGCACGCTGCGTGGCCCGAGTTCTGGTGGACGGATCAGCCTGTACCGGCACCTCACGGCAAGATCGCTACGCAGCAGACATTCGCACGCAATGGGTTCGGCTTCAGCATCGCGAGCGACTGCGCGTGGGCCGGGAGCAACCGCACCGGCGTCGACGCCATCAACATCATCAGCAACTACACCCATGTCGAAGTCAACGCAACGCAGGGTGACTGCATCACCCGTGGTTCCGCGACAGGCGCCCTGAACCACTTCGAGGTCCGCATCTCGGCGTCCCGCGTCGAGATCTATGGAACCGACGCAGGCTCGACGACCCTGAAGCTCCTCTCGAGTGCGAACGTGACGATGCCGCTCACCAAGGGCCTCATCTGGGGCGTCGACGTCCACTACAACGCCTGCAAGTTCGACTCCCAGTGCGATCACACCTTCGCCTGGGACAACATGGGGTTCGACGGGCCGACGCCGTATCGTGACCTCGCGTTTGACGTCCAGGATTCGCACTCACCCAAGTCGAACAGCCTTGGCTGGGGCGTTCCGCTCTCTGTCCAGACGACGAACGTCTACTGGGACCAGACGCCCACCAGCGCGATCGCGACGTTCAACTGGTACCCCTGGCAGAGCGTGGTACCGGAGGTGCGCGTCAACGGCGGAGCATGGCATTCCACACCGTGGATCGGTGGCGAGGCCTTCAGCTGGCGCACGATCGCCGTGCCGATTCCGCTGGCCGAGGTGCGGACCGGAGCGAACACCATCGAAATGCGCAGCACCGATGGGAACACGCTCGTCTCGAACATCAACCTCATCATGATCGCCGGAGCACCCGTACCGGGCGCCTCGGCAGCGACGGCGACGCCGACGGGCACGGCGACGCCCACGGGCACCGCGACGGCTACGGGCACCGCGACGGCTACTGCCACGGCAACCCAGAGCGCTACGGCGACGGCAACCGCGAGCGTGACCGCAACAGCAACTGCGACCGCGACCGCCACGGCGACGGCTACCGCAACAGGCACACCGACGGCAACCGCCACTCCGACGAAGACAGCGACTCCCTCCGTGACGGCAACACCGACGCGGACGCAGCCATGCTGGAAGCGGCCCTGGTGGTGGCGAGGGAGCGATTGCCGGCGCGATGGCGACCATCACCGCTAACTGCTGAGCCTGGTGGCGGAGTGGAACGGAACGAAGGTTCGTCCGTTCCACTCCGCGAGCACCTCCATCTAGCTACCACGCCACCTCGGCGGATCGGGGGAGCCCTGGCAGTGCTAGAACGACCTCGCGCCCGGCCGCTGACGCCCGTCACGTGGACCCGTCCGGCCGGCAGCCAGCCGGCACTGGAGGCAGCTCCACGAGGGTTCCCGACATCACGACCGGCGTCGCGTCGGGCGGCTCATCGGAGGGCGTTCCCCGCGGCGGTCCATGTCTGGCCGGTTCCACGCTCGAGGCTCGCCCCTGCCTTCCTCACACAAAGACAGCCTGCGGAGGGCCGCCGTCGAGCGACGACACGCCGGCGGACACAGATCCCGGCTGCAATCGGAGGGGTCGTACTCCTCCTGCTCTGGGCCTACGCCTCGGCCTGGCGCGGGGAGATATCGCTTGCCACGCTGGCCACGGCGCTGGCCGGCACGGGCGGAGTCTGCATCGGAACCTCGTTCGCACTCGGGTCCGCCGGCTACTACCTGAGGCCCATCGCGCCGGCAATCGTGTACCGGCGCACCTTTGGCCTCCTCGGGTTTGTGTTTGCCTCACTGCACGCGCTGTCGCTGGTAGCCCTCCAGCCGGATCGCTACGGATGGGGACTCGCCAGCCACTTCTGGTCTGTGGATGTGCTGCTCGGCCTCACAGCGATGGCGATTCTCGGCGCGATGGCGGCCGTATCGAACGAGCGCGCCGTGCGACTCATCGGTGCTCGACGGTGGAAGTCGGCGCTTCGACTCGGATACGGCGCCTACGCGCTACTCGTCGTACGAGCCGTCTTCATCGAGGGCGGCGACTGGTGGGAGTGGCTGCGGGCGCTCGACAACGTACCCCCGCCGAGGCTGATCATCTCGATGCTGGCGATCGCGGTGCTCGCGCTGAGACTCGCGATGGAGCTGTCGATCCGTCACCACCGCCAGGCCCGCCCGACGCGGCGCACTGCGTAGCGATCGTCGACCCCCGATCGGCGACCGACCGGCGCCCCAGGCCGGTCCGCTTCATCGCCACGTCCGGGGCGCCGGAACGCTCTGACGATGCGTGCACAACCTTGCGCCGACCTTGCGGACGCACTCGCAACGAGCGCCACGGCGATGGAAAGACGCACGGTTAGCCGCCTCCACGGCGAACCTCGAGCTCGCTCGATCCGGGCACCATTGGTCGACCTGGTGCGACGAACGAGTATCAACACTCCATCGAAACTTCACCAATCGAATCGCACTGTAAGACTCCATGCATAGACGGACGTGGTCAGACGCTCTTTTGTCGGTTTCCTGTTACGCGTCGCCATTGCTGTTATCAAGAGCGCGTCACCATAATCCGATGTTGGTGGAGCACGGATGCACGGGGAGGATTGTTATGACGGGTGCGTCCACACCCGTCGTCACGTTGGGGGGCGGGGAGTGGTCCTTCACATCTCTGGCGGCGTCCACGCGGACGACGCCGGCTTCGAACAGGACGTTCGTCGAGCTCACCACGAGTTGCGCTCGCCGGTCGCGTTGATCGTGACCGCGGCTCGCGCCGCGATCGAACAGGGGGACGCAGCGCGCGCCTTCGCCGCGCTCGAGCTGATCGAGCGCACCGCGCTCCGAGCGCTCGACCGCATCACCGCGGTGCTCGAGGCGCCGTTGCCGGCCGCCGCCCATCAGCCGGCCGAATTCTTACGTCACCTCGTCTCGGACGCGGTCGCGTGCGGGCGGGCCATGGAGCTGCTCGTGGACCCGCAGGCCGACGGGGAGCAGGCGCTGCTCGATCCGCGAGCGTTCGAGGCGGTCGCGCAGAACCTCGTCGATAACGCGTTTGCGCACGGAGACCCGTCGGAGCCGGTGCGGCTGCACCTGGGGCGAGACGACTCCGCCCTCCATCTCACGATCCGGAATCGACGCGCGAGCCAGCCGGTGGCTGGTCACGGCATCGGTCTGCCGCTCGCATTCGAACTGGTGGCGCGCCAGCGGGGTGACCTGTCCGCCGGCCCACTGGGCGATGACTATCGAGCGGAACTGGTCGTACCGATTCTCGCAACAGCGGCTCAGGAGGGCTAACGCTTTCGGCTCGCCGCCGAGCGCGAGCACGCCTCACTCCCTCGGGGGATGGGGTTCACAGCATCGAGTTGGGGGGGACTCGTGGTTGTACTACTCATCGAGGACGATGCCGACTACGCCGGCATCATCGCCGAGACAGCGCGCTTCGAGGGCCACCACGTCGTAGTCGTCGGCACCATCGACGGCGCTCGACGCTTCCTTGGTCGTGAGGCTCCGGACATCGCGATTGTCGATGTCGTGCTCCCCGACGGA
>JAXLWY010000023.1:0-26419 GCA_046328255.1 Dehalococcoidia bacterium
GGAATACTAACCTGCTGTCCATCGCCTACGGCTCTCGCCCTCGGCTTAGGCCCGCCTAACCCTACGCGGATAAACCTTGCGTAGGAACCCTTGGGCTTACGGTGTCGCGGTTTCTCACCGCGATTACGCTACTCATGCCGACATTCTCACTTCCGCGCGCTCCACAGCGGGTCACCCCAACTGCTTCGCTGCACGCGGAACGCTCCTCTACCGATCGCATCTTGCGATGCAATCCCCTGGCTTCGGCACCATGCTTAGCCCCGCTACATTATCGGCGCCCGATCACTCGACCAGTGAGCTGTTACGCACTCTTTCAATGATGGCTGCTTCTAAGCCAACATCCTGGTTGTCTATGCGACCGGACATCCTTTCACACTGAGCATGGATTTAGGGGCCTTAGCCGAGGGTCTGGGCTGTTTCCCTTTCGACGACGAAGCTTAGCCCCCGCCGTCTCACTCCCGGACTCTCAAGTACTGGTATTCCCGGTTTGACAGGGGTTGGTAAGCGATGTGCCCCCTAGCCCTATCAGAGCCATACCCCCAGTACAAAACATCCGAGGCTGCGCCTAAACGCATTTCGAGGAGAACCAGCTATCTCCTGGTTCGATTAGCATTTCACCCCTACCCACAGGTCATCCAACTGATTTGCAACTCAGGAAGGTTCGCGCCTTCACGAGGTGTTACCCTCGCTTCACGCTGCCCATGGGTAGCTCACCAGGTTTCGGGTCTACGTCCCGCGACTCAACAGCGCCCTGTTCAGACTCGCTTTCGCTCCGGCTCCGCAACTCCCGTTGCTTAACCTTGCCACGAAACGTAACTCGTCGGCTCATTCTTCAATAGGCACGCCGTCACCGGCTTGCGCCGGCCCCGACTGCTTGTAGGCACACGGTTTCAGGAACTATTTCACTCCCCTCCCGGGGTGCTTTTCACCTTTCCCTCACGGTACTGGTTCACTATCGGTCATCAAGGGTATTTAGCCTTGGAGAGTGGTCTCCCCAGATTCCCACGGAATTTCACGTGTTCCGTGGTACTCAGGATACTGGCGGAGTCGAGTCACGTTTCGCCTACGGGGCTCTCACCCCCTGCGGCTGGCCGTTCCAGGCCATTCGGCTACGCGCTCGATTGGTAACTCCGTGCGCCAGTCCTACAACCCCGCCACCCGAAGGTGACGGTTTGGGCTTCTCCCCGTTCGCTCGCCGCTACTAGGAGAATCATTTCTTTTCCTCGGGGTACTGAGATGTTTCAGTTCCCCCGGTGCCCTCCACCTGGCCTATGTGTTCAGCCAGGGGTGACCCGCCATAACGCGGGCCGGGTTGCCCCATTCGGAAATCCTCGGCTCAGCTCGCTAGACAGCTCCCCGAGGCTTATCGCAGTCTTGCCACGTCCTTCATCGGCCCTTGATGCCAAGGCATCCACCGTGCGCCCTTTGTAGCTTGACCCTTCGTCAGGCACTCTCGCGATCTCTGTCGCTTCGTGCTCGAAGTTCTCAGCATTACTCGCGCAGTATTCGGTTGTGAAGGTACCAGCGGGCGCGTCCGGCGCCGGCGTTCTCGATGTGTGGCGGTCACCCGCCAGCGCGGCATTCGGAGGTTGCCCTCCGCTGTCCGCGCCGGCATGCGACGGCCGATGCGCTGCTCACGCCTGCCGAGGAGTTCCTCGAGGGTGGTGGAGCCGGGGGGGCTCGAACCCCCGACTTCCGCCTTGCAAAGGCGGCGCTCTCCCAACTGAGCTACGGCCCCTCGATTCGAACCGAGGTCGGCGGCCTCCCCAGCCCGGCACATTTCCTCGTCTCGGTCACCCGGAGACGATGAGAGCCGCTTGCGCGGCTCACGGGCCGAAGGCTGGTGGGCCATCCTGGGCTCGAACCAGGGACCTCAGTCTTATCAGGACTGCGCTCTAACCAGCTGAGCTAATGGCCCCCTGCGTCCGCGAGTGCTCGACTTCTTCGAGAGCTCGCGGCGGCTCGCGCACATCGACGGCTGGAGAGCAGACAGAAGCCTCACCGAGGATCGGCGGCGAGGTCCACACACACCTGGCCGAGGGTGGACGCCTTCGTCCGGCCAGGCGATCGACCTAGGATGTACGCCGGTCCCGACCGCACACCGTGCGGCCGGAGAACTCCGGCAGTAGCTCCCTAGAAAGGAGGTGATCCAGCCGCAGCTTCCGCTACGGCTACCTTGTTACGACTTCGTCCCAGTCACCAGCCCCACCTTGGGCGTCTGCCTCCCTTGCGGGTTGGCTCAACGACTTCAGGTGTTGCCGGCTCCCATGACGTGACGGGCGGTGTGTACAAGGCCCGGGAACGTATTCACCGCAGTATGGCTGACCTGCGGTTACTAGCAACTCCGGCTTCATGCAGGCGGGTTGCAGCCTGCAATCCGAACTGAGGACAGCTTTGTCCGATTAGCTCAACCTCGCGGTTTCGCAACGGTCTGTACTGCCCATTGTAGCGTGCGAGTGGCCCAGGACGTAAGAGCCATGCTGACCTGACGTCATCCCCACCTTCCTCCCGGTTCTCACGGGCAGTCTCGCCAGGAAAATACAACTGACGACAGGGGCTGCTGCGCCCGTTGCGGGACTTAACCCAACACCTCACGGCACGAGCTGACGACGGCCATGCAGCATCTGCGACGGGACCCCGAAGGGAGACCGACTTTCACCGGCTGTCCCCGCCATGCTCGCGCTTCCCGGTGTTCTTCGCTGCGCTGCTTCGAATTAAACCGCACGCTCCGCTGCTTGTGCGGGCCCCCGTCAATTCCTTGAGTTTTAGCCTTGCGGCCGTAGTCCCCAGGCGGAGTACTTATCGCGTTAGCTTTGTTACCGAGGGGTCGATACCCCCCGACAACTAGTACTCATCGTTTACGGCGTGGACTACTCCGGGTATCTAATCCGGTTCGCTCCCCACGCTTTCGCGCCTCAGCGTCAGGTTGCCCCCAGAGTGCCGCTTTCGCCACTGGTGTTCCTCCTCCGGATATCTACGCATTCCACCACTACACCCGGAATTCCACACTCCTCTGGAGCCCCTCAAGACCGGCAGTATCCAGGGACCCCTCACGGTTAAGCCGTGAGATTTCACCCCAGACTGACCAGTCCCCGCCTGCGCGCGCTTTACGCCCAGTAAATCCGGACAACGCTTGCCACCTACGTATTACCGCGGCTGCTGGCAATGTGAAGCCGTGGCTTCCTCGCGAGGTGTACCGATCTTTCCTCGCAACAGGGGTTTACAACTCGAGGGCCTTCTTCCCCACGCGGCGTTGTTCGTCAGGGCTTTCGCCCATTGCGGAAAATTCCTCGCTGCTGCCTCCCGTAGGAGTCTGGGCCGTGTCTCAGTCCCAGTGTGGCTGGCCATCCTCTCAGACCAGCTACGGATCGTCGCCTTGGTAGGCCGTTACCCCACCAACAAGCTAATCCGCCGCAGGCCCCTCTGAGAGCGCCCGAAGGCTTTGGTCCGTAGACCGTATGCGGTATTAGCCCCGCTTTCGCGGAGTTGTCCCCCACTCCCAGGCAGGTTCCTACGTGTTACTCACCCGTCCGCCACTCAGCCCGAAGGCTTCGTTCGACTTGCATGCGTTAGGCACGCCGCCAGCGTTTATCCTGAGCCAGGATCAAACTCTCCAGAAAAAGAGTGCGATCCAGACCATAAGGTCCGTAACTTGCGCTCGTTTGGACGCGACCCATCCACTAACCACCCCTGATTGCTCGCGGCGCGGCCTGCTCTCCCCGGGGGCGAACCCTCGAGGTCAGCGCAGTAGACGAATCCCGTCCGAATCGACAGGGATCCTTACTTTGCTTCTGTCTGCTCTCCAGCTGTAAATGTGCGCGTCGGACCTGCGAAAAGGCCAACAATCGAATGCTACAGAGTTCGCTCTCGCGAGTCAAGCAGCAATCGGGGGTCCCCCGATGGTCTTCCGAGCGTTGTCCGCTCGTCGGGCACGCGTCCGGCTTCGGCCTCGTCGGCCGCAGCCGCGTCAGTCGTCCGTTCGTTCAGGGTGCAACGGAGGATACGGGCCGCGACAGCCTTGCGCAAATCGTCACATTACGTCGCGTAGATCTCGGGCTCCGGGGAACCCTACGGAGTGAACAGCTCCTGCCACCACTGGGATGCGCCGAGCGCGCCTCCACTTCCGGCAGCGGCGGCGCCTGCACGTACACGGCGGTTTCGCCCTTGCGGACGAGGCCGAACTCCGAGCGCGCGACGGCCTCGATGTAGTCGTCGGTGGCGAGGTAGGTGCGCAGGCCCTCGAGGTCTGCCTTGTCGCGCTCGAGGGAGGCGACCTGCGCGCGCAGCGCGACTTCATGCTCGCCGAGCCGGATGGAGCTCTGCGTCGTCTGCAGCAGCGAGTAGGCAAAGAGTCCGAACAGCAGCGTAGCGACCGCCAGGATCATCTGGACGGGTCCGCTCGCGAGCTGGGGAACTCGCGGGAATGGAACACGCACCTGGGGAGTAGCGCCTCTCGACCGGTTCCGCCGGTTATGAACGGTAGTCGGGCCGCCGATGTCGAGCAAGACACCTGTTAGATTCGACAGCGCCCGTTATCGAGGCGGGTTCAGTCCGGGATGTGGCACGCCTCGTTCAGCTGGACCACGATCCGCCCGGCGTCGCTCACCTCGATGATGCTCACCGACGCGAGATCGAGGCGCACGCGCCGGAAGCCGCCCACGGGCACGCCGAGGACGGCACAGATCAGCGTGCGCAGCGCGAATCCGTGGGAGAAGACTGCCACCACCTCGCCAACGCGCGCGCGCTCGATCTCCGCGACCACGGCGAGCATGCGCGCTTGCACCTCCGAGAGGGTTTCGCCTCCGGGCATGCGCAGCGTGGTCGGGTCTTCCTCGGCCCAGCTACGCATGAAGTCGGGGTGGCGTTCCCGCAACTCCGCACCGGTGAGGTTGTCGAAGTCGCCGTAGTCCATCTCGAGGAGACGCGTATCGCGCAGTGCCTCGAGACCGAGCGCGACCTCGAGCGGCGCGGCGGTCGCGAGGGCTCGTGCCGCGGGACTGCTGTAGATCGCCGTCGGCCGCTCGCGCGCGAGCCGCTCGACGAGCGCTCGGGCCTGCGCCTCACCTCGCGCGTTGAGCGGGTTGTCAATGCGCCCCTGCGTGCGCCCGGTGACGGCCGCGTCGGTTTCGCCGTGGCGCACGAGGAGCAGGCGGGTGCTCACGCGCGCTCGGCCTCGAGCTCATCGCCGCTCGTGTCGCCCGTGTCGCTCTCGAGGTCCCCGTCGACAGCACCGGGCTCGCCGAGCTCGAGCGACACGCGCGTGGTGATGAGTGGCTCCACCTCGCCGAGGCCGAGCGCCCGTGCGAGCGAACTCGGACGGGCGGAGCCGCCGCCGCGCAGCGACAGGCGCGCCGCAAGCACCAGCTGGTCGCCCTCGCGGCGCACGGACGCCTCGAGAACGGCCGCGCGGAGGTCGAATGCGCGAACCCTGTCGCCGCGCGCTTCCTCCCACGGCAACGCCTCGAGGGCCAAGAATCGTGCGAGGTCGGCGCACAGGGCGGCCTCGTCGATCTCGTCTGCGTGGTAGCGCACCTCGTAGTGCGCGGCGATCGACGCGGCCTGGAGGGAGGGCGCCCGGTCGTCGACGAGCGTCACGTTGACGATCTCGAGACCCCCGGGCAACTGCCTCGACAAGCGGGTGCGCATCTCCTCGGGCGTGACGGGCTCATCCAGCCAGACGTCGATCAACTCGCCCTCGGACGCCGTGCCCACCGGCAGGGGGGCGGCCAGCTGGAGTTTCGGGTGGGGCGTGAACCCCTGGCTGTAGGTGAGGGGCAGGTGCGCGCGACGAATGGCGCGCTCCCAGGTGCGCATGAGGTCGAGGTGGGCGACGTAGCGAGCGGCGCCCTGCTTGCGATAGGTGACGCGGAGTCGGTGTGTCATCGTCCCGCCAGTGTACGCGGCGACCTCGGTAGGCCGGTCCTCGCGAGGTGCTGCGCGTGAGCCGCCGGTGTAGTCTGCCCGGCATGACAGTCTCCTCACAGCGCTGGATCCATCCCGCCGTCGCAGCGGCGCGCGACCTGCGCGATCGGGACCGCGTCGACCTTGCCGCCGCACTGCGCGGGCGCATCGAGGGCGACGTGCTCGACGGTCGCGGCGACCGACTGCTCTACGCGAACGATGCCTCGATCTTCCAGATGGAGCCTGCAGCGGTCGTCTTCCCGAGGACTGCCGAGGACATCGCCGCGGTCGTCAGGATCTGCGCGGACCGGGGAGTGGCCGTCCTGCCTCGAGGGGCCGGGACGAGCCTCGCGGGACAGGCGATCAATCACGCGGTCGTGATCGATTGCTCGCGCCACATGAATCGCGTGCTCGCGATTGACGTCGAGGGGCGGACGGCGCGCGTCCAGCCCGGCGTGGTCCTCGCGACGCTCAACCGCGAGGGGGCGCGCCACGGCCTCGCGTACGCGATCGATCCGTCAACCGCCAACCGCGCGACGATCGGTGGCGGCGTCGGCAACAACTCGTGCGGCGCGCACTCGATCCTGTACGGCAAGACCTCGGATCAACTGGTCTCGCTCGAGGTCGTGCTCGCCGACGGGATGCGCGCGGCCCTCGCGCCCATCGAGGGCGCCCCGCTCGACGAGAAGCTGCGCTGCCCGGCCTCGAAGGGATGATCTACCGGGATCGCTGCGCCTGGCTCGCGATCATGAGGCCGAGATCGCGCAGCACTTCCCTCATCCAGCGGCGCGTCTCCGGCTACAACCTCGACGCGTTCGTCCCGCTCGCGACGGACGGAGGCACGCGCGTCGACCTCACCCAGGCGATCGTGGGCTCCGAGGGCACGCTGGCCGTGATCACCGAGGCGACCGTTCGGCTGGTGCCGCTTCCCGCGCATCGAGGGATCGCCGCGGCGCACTTTCCGAGCGTGATCGCCGCCGCCGAGGGCACGCTCGTCGCCCTCGAGCTGGCGCCGGCCGCGATCGAGATGGTCGACGCTCGGATCATCCGCGCGTGCCGTGCACGCCCCGGTTTCGCCTCGCTGGCCTCCTTCGTCCAGGGGGATCCGGGTGGCCTGCTGCTGATCGAGTGCTTCGGCGACACGGCCGCGGAGGTCGAAGATCAGCTCGCGCGCGCGTCCGATGTGATGCGCGCACGCGGCGGCGCGACGCACGTGGTGACGACCACCGACGCCGCGCAGCAGGCCTCGATGTGGCGCATGCGCGAGGCCGGGCTCGGCCTGCTGATGTCGGTACGCGGCGATGCCAAGCCGATGGCGCTCGTGGAGGACACGGCCGTCGCGCCCGAGCACCTGCCTCGCTACCTCGCACGGTTCGAGGAGATCGTGGCGCGCTACGGCACGGAGGCGGGGTACTACGGACACGCCTCGGTGGGGTGCCTGCACATCCGTCCACTCGTGAATCCGAAGTCGGATGCAGGGCTGCGCGACATGCAGGCGCTTGCCTCGGATGTCGCCGATCTCGTGCTCGAGTTTGGCGGCTCTCTCTCGGGCGAGCACGGTGACGGCATCCTGCGCGGCGTCTTCACCGAGCGCATGTTCGGCGCCGAGCTGACGCGCACGTTCGCCGAGCTCAAGCGCGCGTGGGACCCCGCGGGAATCCTCAACCCCGGCAAGATCATCGAGACGCCCGCCTTCGAGGACTACCTGCGCGTCAGCCCGCGCACGACGAACCTCGAGCCGCGAACGTTCCTTGATTTCACGCGCGAAGGCGGATTCGCGCGCGCCATCGAGCAGTGCAACGGGCAGGGCGCGTGTCGCAAGGAGGACGGCACGATGTGCCCCTCGTTCATGGTGACGCGCGACGAGGAGCACTCCACCCGAGGTCGCGCCAACCTCCTGCGGATGGCCATCTCGGGCATGCTGCCGGCGGATGCCCTCGCGGGACCCGAGGTGGCTGCGGCGCTCGACCTCTGCGTGGAGTGCAAGGCGTGCGCCGTCGAGTGCCCCTCGGGCGTGGACATGGCGAAGCTGAAGTACGAGGTGCTGGCCCAGCGTCACGAGGTGCACGGCGTGCCGCTGCGCGACCGCGCGTTTGCGCACATCGCGCTGCTGGCCCGCCTCGCGAGCCCGTACGCTCCCCTCGTCAACGCGCTCGCGAGGCTGGCGCCGGTGCGCTCACTCCTCGGACGGTTCGGGGTGCATCCGCAGCGACCGCTGCCCCGCCTCGCGCGGCAGCCGTTCCGCCGCTGGTTCGCCGAGCGCACGCGCGCCACGCCTCGAGACAACACCGCACGCCAGGACAGCGCACCTGCCCGCGACGCACCGCGAGGCGAGATCGTGCTGGTGGACGACACGTTCATGCGCTGGTTCCACCCCGAGGTGGGACAGGCGGCCACGCGCGTCCTCGAGGCGCTCGGGTACCGCGTCGTGCTCGCACCGGACCTCGGTTGCTGCGGACGACCGATGATCTCGAAGGGCCTCCTGCGTGACGCGAGGGAGGCCGCGCAGCGCAACGTCGAGGCGCTGCGCCCCTACCTCGAGCGCGGCGTGGTGGTGGTCGGCACCGAGCCCTCGTGCCTGCTCACCTTCCGCGAGGAGTACCCGGACCTGCTCGGCGAGCGCGCCCGCGACCTCGCGAGAGGCTCCGTGCTCCTCGACGAGCTGGTGGCACGGCTGCTTGCCGAGGACCCCTCGGCCGCGGCGTGCTTTGACCCTGCTCGCCTCGAGGACGCACGGGTGGCCCTCCACACGCACTGCCACCAGAAGGCGGGGCCCGGGATTGCGCCCACGCTGAGCGCCCTGCGCGGCGCGGGCTACGAGGCCAGCGCGATCGACTCGGCCTGCTGCGGCATGGCGGGCTCGTTCGGCTTCGAGCGCGAGCACTACGAGGTGTCCCGCCAGATGGGCGCCCTGCGCCTCTTCCCCGCGGTCGAAGCCCTCGATGCCGGGTGCGCGGTGGGAGTCACGGGCACGAGCTGCCGGCAGCAGATCGATCACTTCACCGGCGCGACGCCCCTGCACTCGGCGGAACTCCTGGCGGCCGCGCTCAGGTCGTAGCGAGCGCGGGATTCCCCCTACGGGGCGTCCACCTCGATGGGGACACGCACGCGGTCGATGATCGAGGGACCGCCGTATTCGCGTGCCTCGAGGAGCCCGAATCGTGACCCAGGTCATCGCCTCTCGCGCGCCCGCGGACATGCCCTTCACCACTCGAGAGCGGGCGTGGTGGTGGGTGTCGACAGGCGCGCTGGCCACGTTCTACGGCATCTTCGCGCTGATCCACCTGCAGATCTGGCGGGACACGGGGAACCTCACCGGCCTCGGGATCGTGCTCCAGGAGGCGCTGGTCGTCGTGCTGTTCGTGGTCCGGCGGCGAGCGTCGCGCACGAGCACGTCGCCGCTCGCGTGGATCGCGACGGGCGTCGGCGCCTTCCTGCTGCTGGCGCTACGGCCCGGCGGCAGTCCAGTGGGTGGGGCCCAGCTGAGCCCGGTCTGGCAGGGCCTCCAGGTGCTGTCTGCTGTCGGGTACGTGGCCTCACTCGGGTTCCTGGGCAGGTCGTTCGGCGTCGTGCCTGCGTTTCGAGGCATCCGCACGAGCGGCCCGTATCGATGGGTGCGCCACCCGGTCTATGCGGCGTACCTCGTGGGCGAGATCGGGTACCTGCTCGACAGCCCCACGAGCTGGAACCTGCTCGTGATCGCCGTGCAGACCCTCGGCCAGGTGGTGCGCATGGATCACGAGGAGGCGGTGCTCTCCTCGGACCCGGCGTACGTCGACTACCGCGAGCGCGTGCGGTACCGCCTCGTCCCGGGTCTGTACTAGTCGGCGCCGGTTCTCGACGACCGCGTTCGAGGTCAGGCGGGGCCGATCGCGGCCTGCACCTCGTCCGGGGTGAACGCGCGCAGGGTCTCGCTGACCACGTTGCCCTCGCCCGCGATCGAGAACAGGCCGGTGAGCATGGCCTGCTCGCTCGGGGCCTCGACGATGGCGACCATGTCGTACTGCCCCTGCACGTAGTACATGCCGAGGACGGTGAACCCTGCGGTCTCGTTCGTCTCCCTGATGGAGCGAGCGTGGTGAACGATGCTGCGGGCCTGCTCGCGACCCTTCTCGGTCAGGCGGTAGAGCACCACGTACCGCTGCTTCAGGTCCTGGTCGTCCATCGCTGACTCCTCGCATCGGCGCGCCGCTCGAGGCGCACTCGCTGATCGCTCCACACGCGAGCGGGGCGCCGAAGCGCCCCGCCGTCCTGATCGAGCCGGAACGCGGCGACTAGCCTCGCGGGAGGCCAAGGCCGCGCGTCGCGATGATGTTGCGCTGGATCTCGGACGTACCGGCCGCGATCGTCGCCGGGACGGAGCGCACGTACTCGAACGTGAACTTCGTCTCCACGGGCGCGCTCTCGTCGGACTCGTCCGCCCAGACGTTCGAGTGCAGACCGAAGATCTTGGTCCCTGTGCGCGCGAGCCGCTGGACCAGCTCCGAGTTGAAGAGCTTGGCCGTCGACGCCTCGTAGTTCGGGACCTGGCCCGCGTTCTGCATCGAGATGATGCGGAACGAGAACTGGAACATGACCTCGGTCTCGAGGTACTCCTCGGCGAGCTCGTGGCGAAGCGTGTCGGTCGTCGCAAGGCGCGACTTGGCCTTGCCGGCGTCCGTCTTCGCGTACTCGATGAGCTCATCGATGTTGCGGCGCGCGACGATGGCGCCCGAGATGTTGGAGCGCTCGAAGTCGAGGAGGGTCGCGCCGACGTACCAGCCGCGGTTCTCCTCGCCGACGCGGTTGGCGGCGGGCACGCGGACGTCCTCGAAGAACGTCTCATTGAACTCGTGACTCCACGCCATGTTGATCAGCGGGCGCACCGTGATGCCGGGCGTGTGCTTGTCCATGAGCAGGAACGAGATCCCGCGGTGCTTCGGCGCGTCGGGATCGGTGCGGACGAGCGCGTACAGCCAGTCCGCGATGTGGGCGCCGGAGGTCCAGATCTTCTGGCCGTTGATCACGTAGTCGTCGCCGTCGCGGACCGCGCGCGTCTGCAGGGAGGCGAGGTCCGAGCCGGAGCCCGGCTCCGAGTAGCCCTGCCGCCAGTTCACCTCGCCGGAGAGGATCTTGGGGAGGTGCTCCGCCTTCTGCTCGGGGGTGCCGTGGATGATGATCGTCGGCCCGAGCTGGCTGACGCCCTGCCCGCCGACCGAGGGCGCCTGCGCGATCGCCATCTCCTGCTTGAAGATGAACTGCTCCATCGGGCTGAGGCCGGCGCCGCCGTACTCCTTCGGCCAGTGCGGGGCGACCCAGCCCTTCGAGGCGAGGGCGTCCTGCCACTGCTTCGCGGCGTCGCGGTCTGCCTGTGCCTCGGACTTGCGGTCCTTTTCCCAGTCGCCGCGGCCGCCGCGGTATGCCTGGGGGAGCCCGTCGCGGATGACGGCCTGTACCTCGCTGCGGAACGCCGCCTGCTCCGGCGTGTCGGCCCAATCCATCGTGTTCTCCTTCGCGCGGGAATGCCCGGACAGATTCGAAACCCTGTAATCGGCGCGATCATCGATCCGGGTGCGCGGCATGTCAAACGCCGCTGAGTGCTCGTGCGGACCGCACGAGCGGCCTCCGAGCGCCCTCGATCAGCCTGCGGACGAGACCTCCGTCAGTGCTCGCACCAGCTGCACGACGAGCTCGCTCGCCTGTTCGTCGGTGAGCCAGCCGCTGTTCACCACGAGGTGGTAGAGGTAGGGCGAGCGGTAGTCGATGTTGAAGTACTTCTGGTGCCACGCCTCGCGCTGCTGGTCGGAGTCCAGCACGCGCGCTCTCGCGGCGTCCGCGCTCATCGAGTCGCGCTCCGCCACCCGCCGGATGCGCTCGTCGAGGTCACACACGACGCGCACGTGGACCACGTCGCGCCATCCGGCGAGCACCGCCTGGCCGCCGCGGCCGACGATCACGGCATCGCCCCGCTCGGCGACCTGCGACATCAGCGCCTTGAGCGCCTCGATGTAGCGGCGGTCGCGCGGCTGCATGCCCGTGGCGGCGGTCTCGGCGTAGGTGGCGGCGAGGAGGCTCAGCCCCTCGGAATCGCCGATCGCGCCGGGCGAATGCTCGAGGAAGGCGCGCAGGAGGCGGGTCAGGCGGCCGCCCTGGCCGTGGGTCCGCTCATCGAAGGCCTGCACCTCCTGCTCGTCCCAGCCGAGCGCCTGCGCCGCTTCAACGAGCAGCTCGCGATCGAGGAGTGAGTACCCGAGTGCCTCGGCCACGCGCTCGTCGATCGTCCCCATGGACCCGAGGTGGCCGGTGAGCGTCACGATGGCCATCGGTGCCCTCCCTCGCTTCACGCGCATCATATGCTCGCTGCGCAGAAGGGCGATGCAGATGCTCACGTTCCGGCCGATCGCCGTCGATGAGATGGGCGCGTTCCAGGAGGTGCAGGGGCAGGGCTTCGGCTACGTCCCCAACCCCGAGGACGTGGCGCACTGGCAGGCGACGCTCGACTTCTCGCGCACGCTGGCGGCCTTCGAGGACGACGAGCTGATCGGCACCTCGGCGGCGCTGCCCCTCGGAACCACGGTGCCGGGCGGCGCGCTGGTGCCCACCGCCGGGATCACGATGGTCGCCGTGAGCCCCGGACACCGTCGCAAGGGCGTGCTGACCGAGATGATGCGCCTTCTCCTCGAGGCCGCACACGAGCGTGGGGAACCGCTCGCCTCCCTCTGGGCCTCGGAGTCCCTGATCTACCCGCGCTTCGGCTACGGGCTGGCCATCGAGGACGACCACTGGGAGATCGAGCGTCCGTTCGGTCGATTCGCACGCGACCAGGCCTCGAGTGGCGCGGTCCGCATGGTCGACGAGGTGTTCGCGCGGCTGAACTTTCCGCAGGTATGGGAACGGGCGCTGCCCTCGCGACCGGGCATGACGAGGCGCGACGAGAAGCTGTGGAACGACCGCTTTCGCGACGCCGGGTGGTCACGCGGCGCCGGCTCGCCGCTGTTCTTCGCCGCCTACGTGGATGGCGGACGCGTCGATGGGTACGTCCTGTACCGGGTGCGCCAGGACTGGCCGGACGGCGTGCCCGGGAACGAGGTGATCGTCGTCGAGGAGGTGGCGGCGACCGACGAGGCCCACGCCGCGCTGTGGCGCTTCCTCCTCGATATCGATCTCTCGAGGCAGGTGTCTGCCCAGCACCGCCCCCTCGATGATGCGCTGCCATTGATGCTCGCGGACGTGCGGCGCCTGAAACGGCGACGGCGGGACGCCATCTGGCTGCGACTCGTCGACCTCGCGGCGGCCCTCGAGGCACGGCGCTATGGCATCGAGGGTGCGCTCGTGCTCGACGTACGGGACGACCTCTGCCGCTGGAACCCGGCACGCGTGCGCCTCGATGGCGGACCGCACGGAGCACGCTGCACGCCGAGCGACGCCGGCCCCGACCTCGTCCTCACGACCACCGACCTCGCGGCGACCTACCTCGGCGGAACGCGCTTGAGCGCGCTGGCGCGAGCCGGTCGCGTCGAGGAGCACACGCCAGGCGCGCTTGCGCGGGCTGATGCGATGTTCGACGGCGGCCGCGCGCCCTGGTGTCCGCAGTTCTTCTAGAGCGTGCGGCCCATCCGAGATGTCGCGTCTGCGATCAGGGCGCAGATCCAGGGTCGAACACGATTCGTGAAGGACGAGCAGGCGAAGCTCGCGCAACAGATCAGCAGCGAGACGACTGCGTGTCGGCTGACTGCTCCCTTCGCTAGAAGAGGACGTTCGCGAGTCGGACGCGGAACTCGCGCGCGAGCGCGTGGTCGGCACCCAGCACCTCGAGGGCGTCGAGCAGCCGGGTGCGCGGCCCGTCGCCGTCGAGAGAGCGATCGAGGCGCACCGCGTCGAGCAGGTGCTCGAGGCCAACCTCCCACTCTTCGACTGCCACGAGCGCCGCACCGAGCTCGTAGTGCTCGCGCGTCGTCCTCGTGCGCCGCAACGCGCGCCCCGAGGGCCGCGCGATCGAGGCCGGCGGCGGCGAGGCGGAGGCGGACCTGCGCGCCGAGTCGCTTCACGCCGGGGTCGCGGCTGTAGGCGGCCACGGGCTCGAGGACCTCGGACGCCCGCTGCGGATCGCCCCGCTCGAGGAGCAGCGAAGCGAGTCCCATCGAGGCGCGCACGTGCTCGCCGTCCGCCGCGAGCGCCGCCTCGAAGTGGGCGCGCGCACCATCGAGGTCGCCCGCCGCGCGGGCCTCCTCGCCCGCCTGCGCCTCGAGGTCGGCGCCCGAGGGGAGGAGGCCCTCGAAGAAGGCGCGCGCCTGCGGCTCGGGCACCGCTCCGACGAACTGCTTCGCGAGCTTGCCGTCCCGGAAGGCCATCACGTGGGGGATGCTCTGGATCTTGAGCTGGCCGGCGACGCGCGGGTTCTCGTCGGTGTTCAGCTTCACGAGCTGAACGCGACCGGCGTACTCCTCCGCCAACCCCTCGAGGACGGGGCCGATGATCCGGCAGGGCCTGCACCAGGGCGCCCAGAAGTCGACGACGACCGGCAGCTCCCTTGGAGCGCTCGAGCACGTCGGCAGTGAACGTGGCGTCAGTCACCTCGGTGAACGCGGCGGTCATCTCTTCTCCCGGTATCGCATCGGACCCGCACCAGCGGATCGAACATAGCGGCATGAGCCCTCACCCAACCCTCTCCCAGGGGGAGAGGGCTCTCGGAAGACCTTTTCCGGCCCCCCACTCCTTCTGGGAGAGGGGCTGGGGGTGAGGGCGCCGAGCTACACCTCGGGGAGGTCGTGCTCCTCGATCATCCCGGCGGCCACGGTGTCGTTCGTGGCCTCGTCGATAAGGATGAACGCGCCGGTCTCGCGGTTCGTGCGGTAGGGGCCGAACGCGAGCGGCTCGGTGGTGCGCAGGCGGATCCGGCCGATGTCGTTCAACCGCAGGCGGCGCGTCATCGGTGTCGAGGGCGAGCGTTTCGACGTCGAGGCGGCAGACGATGGCATCGACGATGGCGCGCACCCGCCTCGAAGTGTGCTTCAGCACGTAGCGTCGACCGGGCGTGAGCTCGCTGCGGTCGCTCATCCAGCAGACCATGGCCTCGAACGCTCGGGCGACCTTCGGCGGCGACGAGGCGGACGCGATCATGTCACCGCGTCCCACGTCGACCTGATCCGCCAGTCGGACCGTGACCGACATCGGTGGATGCGCCTCGTCGAGGGCGTCCCAGGCGCTGTCGATCGCGGCGATGGTGCTGCGGCGGCCCGTCGGCAGGATCAGTACCTCCTCGCCGACGCGCAGGGTGCCGCCGGCCATCTCACCCGCGTAGCCACGATAGTCGTGGTACTCGTTGCTCATCGGGCGGATCACGAGCTGCACCGGAAGCCGTCCGCCGACGTTCCCCGTGCGCGCGCCGACCTCGACGGTCTCGAGGTGTTCGAGCAGGGTGGGGCCGCCATACCAGGGCATGTTGTCGGAGCCATCGACGATGAAGTCACCCTTGAGGGCGGAGATCGGAATGCAGGTGATGCCGTCCACATCGAGCTGCGATGCGAGCTCGAGGAACTCCTTCGAGACGCTCCGGAACGCGTCCTCCGAGTACCCAACGAGGTCCATCTTGTTCACACAGAGCACCAGCTGGCGGATCCCGAGGAGCGACGCGAGGTAGGCGTGCCGGCGCGTCTGCTCGATCACGCCCGTGCGCGCATCGACGAGGACGAGCGCGAGGTCGGCCGTCGAGGCGCCGGTCACCATGTTGCGGGTGTACTGCACGTGGCCGGGACTGTCGGCGATGATGAACTTGCGCCGAGGCGTGGCGAAGTAGCGGTAGGCCACGTCGATGGTGATGCCCTGTTCGCGCTCGGCGCGCAGGCCGTCGGTGAGCAGCGCGAGGTTCACGTACTCGTCGCCGTGCTCGCGGCTCGCGCGCTCCACCGCCTCGAGCTGGTCCTCGAAGATCTGTTTCGAGTCGTAGAGCAGCCGTCCGATGAGGGTGCTCTTGCCGTCGTCGACGGAGCCCGCGGTGGCGAACCGGAGCAGCTCGGACGGGGCGCCCGCGGAGGCTCCCGCGAGGCCGACCACTAGAAGTACCCCTCGCGCTTGCGGTCCTCCATGGCGGAGTCCGAGGAGCGGTCGTCGGCGCGGGTTTCGCCGCGCTCGGTGACCCGCGTGGCGGCGATCTCGGCAACCACCTGCTCGATGGTTGCAGCGCTCGAGGCGACCGCGGCGGTGCAGGTCATGTCGCCCACCGTCCGATAGCGCACGATCTCCTCGAAGGGCTGTTCGCCCGGGATCATCTCGAGGTATGGACTCGTGGCCATGAGCATGCCGTCGCGCCAGAAGACCTCGCGCCGATGCGCAAAGTAGATCGAGGGGATCTCGAGACCCTCCTCGGCGATGTACCGCCAGACGTCGAGCTCGGTCCAGTTGGAGATGGGGAAGACGCGGATGTGCTCGCCACGGCGGTGGAGGCCGTTGTAGAGGTTCCACAGCTCGGGGCGCTGGTTCCGAGGGTCCCACTGGCCGAAGTCGTCGCGGAACGAGAACACGCGCTCCTTCGCCCTCGCGCGCTCCTCGTCGCGGCGAGCGCCGCCGAAGAGGGCGTCGAAGCGGTGCTCGGCGATGGTGTCGAGGAGGGTGGTCGTCTGGAGGCGGTTGCGCGAGGCGCGCGGGCCGCGCTCCTCGACGACGCGCCCGGCATCGATGGAGGCCTGCACCGACCCGACGACGAGTCGCGCGCCGAGCTCGGCGACGCGCCGGTCGCGGAACTCGATTGCCTCCGGGAAGTTGTGCCCGGTATCGATGTGGACCACGGGGAAGGGGATCTTGCCCGGCCAGAACGCCTTTTCAGCAATGCGGAGGAGGACGATCGAGTCCTTGCCGCCGCTGAACAGCAGCGCCGGACGCTCAAACTCGGCGACCACCTCCCGCATGATGTGGATCGCCTCGGACTCGAGGGCGCGGAGGTGTGAGATGTGTGCAGCGCTGCCACCCCGAGGGGCGGCCTGAGCGCCTGGCACACCACTGGGCGGCGCGACGGTCATGCCCGTATTCCTGAAATTGGGTATTCCTGAAGTTCCTGCGTTACAAACTCAAGTTTAGGCCGGCCGCGTGGTGCCTGCAACGAGGTGTGCCTCCAACGAGGAGGCGGCACAATCCAGTTGTGGTGCCCGGGGCGCTTGAAGCGGACGCCCGTCGGAGTCTCGAGGCGGTCCCACACCCGGATGTGGGACCGCCTCGGGGTGCGTTCGCAATGCTAGATGGCGCACTCGCCTTCGCCACGCTCGAGGACGTACAGGCCCTCGCGCTCCCAGTCGATGAACGAGTCCATCGCCTCGAGCGAGAACTCGGGCGGCAGCGTGAGGTCCTTGATCGCGTCCTCGAACGGCTGAGTGCCGACGCGGTCGGCGAACGTGTTGAACTCCTCGCCCGCAGTACGGTCGCGCTCGTACATGCGCACGAAGCGCTCGAAGGCGTCGGGCGCCCGCTTGGCCGGGATGCGCGACTTCAGCAGGGTGCCGATGCGGAGCGACGCGCCGTCGCGCCGCGAACCGCCGATGAAGATGTGGTAGGCCGGTACCTGGCGCTCGCCGGACTTGATGGCCGCACCGTGGAAGCCGATGTTGCCGAGGTGGTGCTGGCCGCAGGAGTTCGGGCAGCCGCTCACGTTGATGAGCATGCGACGCGTCAGCGGGTCGGTGATTTCCATCGAGGCGATGCGCTCACCGAGGGCGCGGTTGAGCCCCATCGAGGAGGTGATGCCGAGCTTGCACGAGTCGGTGCCGGGGCACGACACGACGTCGCGGATCTCCTGGATACCGCTGTCACCGAACCCGAGTTCCCTGACCTCGCGCCAGAGGCCGTACACGGCGCCCTCGGGAATCCAGCGAAGGACGAGGTTCTGCCACTGGGTGGTTCGCGCTCGGCCGTTGCCGTAGCGGCGCATGATCGCCGCGAGGCCGCGGAACTCGTGTGGCTCGATGTCGCCCTGGGGGATGCGAAGCTGGACGGCGACGAATCCCGGCTGGCGCTGCTTGCGCACGGCGGTGCGCGCCCACTCCTCGAACTCCGCGCGGTCCGCGCCGGGCGTGGGGAGGTTGGCGGGGGCCTTCGGGGTGTCGGCCTCCTCGTCATCGAGGAAGAGCAGGCGGTCCGGCTTGAACGTCTCGGGGTCGGCCTGCGCCCAGTCCTTCTTCAGTTCCTCGGCAACCATCTCCTGGAAGGCGGTCTCGCCGACACGCTGGACGAGGAACTTGAGGCGTGCCTTCGCGAGGTTCTTTCGCAGCTCAGTGGCCGCGTTGAAGATCCGCAGCACTGCCTCCGACACCTTGAGGTACTCGTCGACCGGCACGAACTCGCTGACCACGAGCGCCTTGCGGGCGAAGATCGCGAGGCCGCCGCCGGTCACCATCTTGAAGCCTCGGACCTCTTTGCCATCGATCACGCGCACGCGCGGGATGAAGCCGAGGTCGTGGATGTCGACGATGCCCTCGTCGAGGTCGGAGCCCGAGAAGGTGACCTTGAACTTGCGTGGCAGGAGCTGAGTGATCTCGTTGCGCACCCAGTAGCGCACGAACGCGCCGGCGTAGGGCGTGATATCGAAGGGTTCGTCATCGCGGATGCCGGCCCAGGGGTCGCCCGTCACGTTGCGAACGACGCTGCCGCACGCCTCGCGCGAGGACAGCCCCACCTCGCCGACTCGACGCAGGACGTGGAACATGTCGGGAAGCGGTACGTGGTGAATCTGGAAGTTCTGCCGGGTGGTGATGTGCGCCTTGTTCAGCGGGGCATAGCGCTCGACCACGTCGGCGAGCACATCGAGCTGCTCCGGCGTCACGCCGCCGAAGGGGAGCTTGATGCGGATCATCTGGCGACCCGGCTGGCGCTGCCCGTACACACCCTGCTTCAGGCGGAAGCCGATGAAGAGCCGCTCCTCCTTCTGGCCGTTGAGGAACGACGTGGCCTCGGTCTCGAAGTCGTCGAACTCTCGCTCGAGAATCGGGATGACGTAGCCCGGACGGTCGGTCCGCGCGGCGGTGGTCATCGGTGTGGTTCCCCTTCTCGTCGCCTCGCCGAGATGGCGGGTGAACGTGCATAATCGCGCCCCGGAAGCGCCGGTGAGTGTCAGTCGCGAAGTATACTCGACAAAATTGCTCTATCCACTCGTGAATAGCTGCGCGGACGTTACCACGAACGAGTCACCCCCGTCGCATGGTGTTCGCCTGCCGCCGGGCATCGAGGATGGGCGGTTCCTCGAGGCCATCGGACGCATCGACGCAGCGAACGCGCTCGATCCGAATCGCATCACGTCGAGGGGCATGGAGGCTCCCAAGGAACTCGTCCATGCGGCGCTGGCGACCGGGTGGGCGTGGCGCCTCCGCGAGGTGGATGGCGACGTGCCCTCGGAGCCGCTGCTGCTCGCCGCTCGCGCGCACCACATCGAGCGCTGGCTGGTGCCGAGAAGCGCCTATCCCGACGGCCGCACCGGCTACCTCCGCTGGCGGACCGGCCTCCACGACTTCCATGCGCGTCGCGCCGCCGCCATCCTCGAGAGCTGCGGCTACGATCACCCGACGATCGGGGAGACGATGGCGGTGATCCGCAAGGAGCGCCCGCGCGCCAACCGCGACTCGCAGGCCCTCGAGGACGCCCTCTGCCTCGTCTTTCTCGAGACCCAGCTCGAGCTCGACTGGGCGCGCATCGACGACGACAAGATGGTGGACGTCCTCCGCAAGACCTGGCGCAAGATGAGCGGCGCGGGTCGCGATGCCGCCCTCGCGCTGACCCTCAGTCCTCGGGCACGCGCCATCGTGGAGCGAGCGCTCGCGGGCTAGGCCCGCCCGGCTCGAACGGCGTTGACCACTCGGATGGCCGCGCTCACCTCGGCCACATCGTGCACGCGCACGACATGGACACCGAGCCACGCCGCCAGCGCGTTGAAGGCGACGGTCGCCTCGAGGAGCCCCGGAGCCTGCTGGCTGTACGGCAGCCCCATCAGCTGCGCGAGAAAGCCCTTCCTCGACGCGGACACGAGCACCGGGCGTCCGAGGGCGATCAGGGCGGGGAGCGCATCGAGCAGTCGCGCGTTGTCCGCGGCCGACTTCCCGAATCCAAAGCCGGGGTCCAGCCAGACCTCGGGAGCCCCGAGCGCATCGAGGGCAGCGGCCCGCTCCTCGAGGTAAGAGCGCACCTCGACGCCGACGTCGGCGTAGGTCTGGTCCGCCTCGCCGTGGTGCTGCGGCGCCCCGCGCATATGCATCACGCAGAGCGAAGTGCGCGTCTCGACTGCCAGCGCGGCCATCGCGGGGTCAGAGGCGCCGGTGACGTCGTTGAGCAGCACCGCCCCGGCCTCGACGGCCGCGCGCGCGACCTCGGGGTTCCATGTGTCGATCGACACCGGCAGTCCGGCGCCGGCGATTGACTCCACGGCGGGCACAACCCGCGCCACTTCCTCCGCGGTGGTCAGCGAAACCGCGCCGGTCCGCGTGGAGTGCGCACCCACGTCGATGATCTCCGCACCCGCCTCGCGCATGGCGAGCGCGCGATCGAGGGCCGCCTCGGGCGGCACGATCGAACTCGCGACGGGCGAATCGACGGAAACGTTGAGGATCGCCATCACGGCCGTGCGATTCGTGCAGTCGATACGGTGCGACCCGAGCTCGAGGATCACGCGCCTTCCTCCGCGAACATCGCTTCGAGGGCGTCTCGCGCTACGGCGTCGATGGCGAGGGGAAGTCGCAGCAGCTCGCGGCCGAGCGCGCGGTACAGCAAGGCCAGGTCCGGGATTGCGGCCAGCGCTGCGAGATGACGCGCGACCGTCGCGACATCACCTCGCGCGACCGGTCCCGTCAGCGCGCGCTCCAGCGGCTGCGCCTCGATGTTGCGTGCTGCGCCGAGGATGAGTGGCGCCAGCGCCTCACGAGCGGCCTCGCGAGGCAGTCCGGCGGCTTCCCATGTGCGAGACGCCGCCGCGGCGAGGGCGACCAGGTCGTTGCTCACGAGGGCAGCTGCAGCGTGGTAGAGCGCGCGGTCGACGCCCTCGAGACGGACGGTGCGCGCGCCGAGGTCCGCCGCCATCGACTCCAGCCATCCGCCGAGGCGTTCCGCACCCTCGATGCCGATCGTGATGCCGTCGAATCGGTCGGGCGCTGCCTCGGCGGCGAACGACTGGAGCGGATGGAAGCAGCCCGCGATCGCACCGCGGGCGGTCGCGCCGGCCAGGACCTCGAGGCCGAGCGCACCGCTGCAGTGCACGACCGCCTGCCCAGGCCGCCACGCGAGGTTCTTCGCCACGCCCTCGATGGCGCCGTCGGCGACCGTGACGAACACGAAGTCGGTGCTCGCAACCACCTCGGCGAGCGTGCCCAGCGAGGCCGCCGGCAGACGCGAGGCGAGGCGCCCACCGCTCGAGGGGGCACGGCTCGCGACCTTATCCACTCGATATCCACGCTGTACCAGCGCGCGCGCCAGCGCAGTCCCGAGCCGTCCCGCGCCGATCACGCCCATCGAGCCGGTGAACCGAGTCACGACCACTCCTCAAGGTCCCGGGACCTGCGCCACCTTGCACGCGCGGTGCCGTTCCTCGATCCTCGCAGGTGGCAAG
Source organism: Dehalococcoidia bacterium (assembly GCA_046328255.1). Lineage (GTDB taxonomy): Bacteria > Chloroflexota > Dehalococcoidia > UBA2979 > UBA2979 > RBC038. Next base: position 21,455 of record JAXLWY010000023.1, read on the forward strand.
CACGAAGGAAATTCACAGATAGAGACCTTGACGTTCACGGTAAGTGCGTACCACAATTGAGAAGGAACGCTACATCACCCGCAGGAGGTCCAGACGTGCGCAAGCATCTCCCGGAGCTGGGGTACGAGCGTAGCCAGGTCGGGCAGGCCATTCGCCAGACACGTCTCGCGAAGGACCTGACCCAGGCAGAAGTCGCCTGGGCCGCCGGGATTACGCAAGCTGCCCTGTCCAACTACGAAAACGGCAAGCGGGACATTCCCCTCCCCGCGCTGATCACCATCTGCCGTGCCATGGGCACGTATCCGGCCGCGATCGTGCCGGGCCTGATCCTCCCGCCAGGCGAGGACGCCCTCGGAGGGTAGTCGACGGCGATGACGACCGGGCCCCGGACAGTTCGAGGGGGCCCGGCTCGCTACACTGCGCCGCATGTCATCTCCGGCCCTCGCGATTGACGGCGGCAGTTCCGTGCGCACGACCACGTTCCCGCTCGAGAGCACCCTCGAGGGCGCGCGCGACTCCGCGCCGCTCGATGCGCTGGAGACGGTGCTGTCGGCACTGTTCGGCGGACGCTCGGTCGTGGTCTGTGCCGGCGGGCCCGCCGCGGCGTCGATGGCGCTCCGACTCGCCGCGCTCGGCCACGATCCGTCAACCGTCGAAGTGGCGATCCCGGACGCCGGGGCGAACGTTGCCGCTCGGGCCGCCCTCGAGCTGGGCTGGCGCATCCTTCCTGTTGACGTGGAGGCGGACACGGGGAACATCGCGGCGCGGGCGCTCTCGACGGCGCTCGGCGAGCGCACGCGCGCCGTCGTCGTGGCGCATCTCTTCGGGCATCCCGCGATGATGCCGGACCTGCTCCGTCTCGCCGAGCGCTACCAGCTCACGGTGATCGAGGACGTGACGGCCTCGCTCGGCGCCGAGCTCGGGGGCCAGGCCGTCGGGACGATGGGGAATGTCGCGTACCTTGGCGGCGGCGAGGGGCACATCATTACGTCGCCTGATGTGGGAGCGGTCGTGCTCGCGGACCCCGCGCACGCGGCGCGCGTACGCGAGTGGCGTGCCGAATCGGGAGTGGCGCCACACGAGCGTGCAGTGCGCGCAGCCCTCGCCGAGGTGCGCGCCGCGTCGGAATCCCTCCACGCGCGACGCCAGGCCGCGTGGCACCTGACCTACGAGTTGCGGCAGGTGCGTGGCGTCAGCCCGATGCCGCACGGGCGTCGCATCCGCCACGGCTACGATCGTTACGTCGTGAGGATCCGTTCTGTCCTCTGGGAGCGCTCGGTCGAGGAGACCGCGGCGGCCCTGTCCGCCGAGGGCGTCCCGGCGGCGCCGGCGATCGACGCGCTCCTCCACGAGGACCTGGATGTGCGCGCGCGCCTCGACGGGAACGACCCGCGGCTCGACCCCGAGCGGTTCGGCGCCGCGATCCAGCTGAGGACCGAGCTGCTCGCGGTCCCGCTCTCGCGGAGCATCACCAGTCGGGACATGGATGACGTTGCCGACGCGGTTCGCAAGATCGCGGCGGCCAGCCAGCGCTCGGAGGCACCTCGATGACCGGCGTACCGTCGGATACCGCCCTCATCGGACTGGACTTCACGGCGCACACGCTGCGCATCCGCGTCGCGGACATCGACGGGAGCGTGCTGGCGCACCGGGAGTTCGACCTCCCGCCGCTCGAGGACGAGAGCGCCTGGACGTGGGAGGTGGGCGGCCGGATCGCGACGACGCTTGCCGCCGAGGGGAATCGCCGCTCGGCCCTCGCGATCGGTGTTGCTGCTCCCGGTCCGGTCGACCCGATCACGGGGCAGTTGCTGCGCGCCGCCGACGGGCCGGCCGGATGGGAGGGGCTGGCGATCGTCGAGGGGCTGCGGCGCCACATTGATGTGCCGGTCGTGGCGATGTCGAGGGTGATGGCGGGACTCCAGGCGGAGCGTCGCGCCGGCGCCGCTCGAGGCGTGAGCGACGCGCTCTACATCTCGTTGCGCGGCGTTCCGACAGCAGCCGTGCTGGCCGGAGGACGCCTCGTGCGCGGGCACGGCGAGGAAGCGGGGGCGCTCCCGGCGGTTCCGCAGTTCGAGGCAGGCGTGCGGCTTTCCGGCGCCAACCTCGAGGCTGCCGCCGGACTGCTTGCAGACGCGATCGCTCTGCTCGACCCCGAATTCGCCGTCATCGATGCTGCCGACGAGCACGCGGAAGCGCTCGTGCCGCTGCTCCAGCGTGTCGTGGACGAGGTGGCGCCGGGCCCAAAAGTCGTGCGAGCCGCCCTCGGCGCCGATGGGCCGGTCATCGGTGCGCTCTATTTCGCGTCGACCGTGGCCTACGAGGGCGAGCGCAGCGCGTGAGGCGCGGGTGACCTCGCGCCGTCCCGATCAGCTGCGGTTCGCGCTCAGCGGGCAGGATGCCGGCACCGTGCTCGGCGCGCTGGCGTGGGTGCTCGGCTCGCTGGAGCTGATGAAGGACCGCGGCCACGCGGAGGCCGACGAGGAGTTCCACGACCTCCTCGATGAGCTCGGCCCGGCGCTGAACCGAGTCGTCGCGCAGGTCTCGGGGGGCCGTGCCGCCGTCAGCCCGGACGACCCACTCCAGGCGGACATCGAGGCGGCGTTCGCGAAGGTGCGCTCGGCCTTCGAGCGCTGGATCGTGCTCACCGCGTCCGACACGGCGCAGGCGGCCCTCGATCAGCGACTTGCCTCGCAGCCGGGCCCGACGCCGCCCGCGGTCGATCCTCAGTAGCCGCGATAGCCGTTCGCGAGCGGGAGGCGACGATCGCGCCCGAACGCACGCGTGGTCACCTTGACGCCGGGCGGTGACTGCCGGCGCTTGTACTCGTTGCGGTTGATCATGTCGATCACGCGGCGCGCCGTCGCCTCGTCGTGCCCGAGCGCGACGATGGCGTCGAGCGGCAGGTCGTCCTCGACGTACGCCTCGATGATGGGATCGAGCACCTCGTAGGGTGGGAGCGAGTCGGTATCGAGCTGATCGGGACGCAACTCGGCGGACGGCGGCTTCTCGATGGTGGCTACGGGGATCACGGGGCTCACGGTGTTCCGCCAGCGCGCGAGCCGGTAGACGAGCGCCGCCTTCGGCACGTCCTTGATCACCGCAAACCCACCTGCCATGTCGCCATAGAGGGTCGCGTAGCCGCAGGCGTATTCCGACTTGTTGCCCGTCGTCAGGACGATGGCGCCGGTCTTGTTGGAGAGCGCCATGATGAGCAGCCCCGGATGCGAGGCTGCACTGCCTTCCTCGGCGACCCCGGGCGCGGTGCCCGCGAACTCGTTGGTGAGCGTATCGATGGCAGCGGCGTGCATGCCCTCGATGGGAAGCGTGACGAGCTCGATGCCGAGCGCGTCGGCCAGCGCCCGCGCGTCGGCGACCGACCCGTCCGAGGAGTACCTCGAGGGCATCGCCACGCCACGGACGTGATCGGCGCCGATCGCGTCGACGGCAATCGCGGCAACGATCGCGGAGTCGATGCCGCCGGAGACCGCCACGAGAGCGTCCCTGAATCCCGTCTTGCGGAGGTAGTCGCGCGTGCCGAGGACGAGGGCGTTGTACGCCTCGCGCAACGGGTCCTCGCGATCCGTGGTGGGTGCGGGTAACGCGGCACGGTGGGCCTCGGACGCGCCGGTCACGAGGATGGGCGGCGCGGTCTCGCGACCCACGCGGTCACGACGCAGGAGCGGGCTGTGGAGTTGCGCCTGGATCGCGCGGTCGACCGGCACATCGACGACCAGCAGGCCCTCGGCCATCGATGCCCCGCGCGCGATGACGTCGCCGCCCGGCCCGAGCACGACCGAGTTGCCATCGAAGACGAGCTCGTCCTGTCCGCCGACCATGTTCACGTAGCAGAGCGTGACGCCGTTGTCGGTCGCCCGCGTGGCGAGCATGCGCTCGCGGACGGCGGCCTTGTCGAAGTAGTAGGGCGACCCGTTGATGTTGATGATGACGGTGGCGCCCGCCAGCGCCTGCTCGCGCATCGGACCGCCGGGGTACCAGGCATCCTCGCAGATGCTGACGCCGACGTCGGCGCCGCCGATGCGGAAGACGGGCGCCTGCTCGCCCGGCTGGAAGTAGCGTGCCTCGTCGAACACGCCGTAGTTCGGCAGGTAGTGCTTGCGCGTCGTTCCGATCACGCGTCCGTCGTGGATGACGGCGGCGGCGTTGTAGAGGTGCTGCGTGAACTCGAGGCAACCGACGATGAGCGGCGGCAGGCCGGCGGCGTCCGCGGCGAGTTGCGCGAGGGCGCGCGTGGCGTCATCGACGAACGGCTGGCGCACCAGGAGGTCCTCGGGCGGATAGCCGGTGAGCGCGAGCTCGGGGAAGGCGACCACATCGGCGCCCTGAGTGGCGGCCTCGCGTGCCACCTCCAGGATGCGCGTGGCGTTCCCCGCCAGGTCGCCGACGGTTGGATTCAACTGCGCGAGCGCGACTCGAAGGGTTCGCACCGGGACAGGCCTTCCGCCCCCGTGGGGATGCGACGCGCCGCATACGACGACTTTGCGTACGGAGTACGCGAACGGCCGACATCATCGTAGAAAGCACGCGAAAACGGCGTCAATACGGAGACGCGCGAGGTGTCGTCCGCCTCGTGCGCCCATCGAGGAGCGGTCTACACTCGAGCGATGGCGCTGCCGTTTCCGCTCCCGGGTCCCGTCCCCCCGCTGCACGCGGGTCCTCACTTCGGCCCCTGGTACAACGCCTGGTACGTCGATCCCAGCATCATGGTGCCGGCCGCGATCGCGGTGCTGCTCTATGCGAGGGGCCTCGATCGATGGGTGGAACGCACGCGCCCCCATTCGATGTGGCGCAGCCTGTCCTACTTCGGGGGCGTGCTGCTGATCGTGCTGGCCGTCGAGACACCTCTCGACGCGCTCGCGGAGCGGCACTTCTTCTTCCACATGATCCAGCACGAGCTGCTGATGATGGTCGCGGTGCCGCTCATCCTCCTCGGGGCGCCCACCACGC
>JAXLWY010000024.1:0-26160 GCA_046328255.1 Dehalococcoidia bacterium
GAGTCGAGGTGTGGTTTGAACGTGCAGATCACGAGGTAGGCGCCGGGCGCGAGCCCCCTCGTGTCCCAGTCCCACTCGGCGGGGGCGGGCTGCTGGAAGGGCAGCGCAGGCGACTCGGCGACGCGTCGAGCAGGGTCTGTGACGATGTTGTTCGCGCCGGGCGTGCCGTCGATTCCGCCGAGGGTGCTCGTCTTGATGTCCTCGACGCGGGTGCCGGGGGCGAAGATTGCCACCTGGTGGGACAGGGCGCGGACGTTGAATCGAACTGAGTCGCCGGGTCGCACGGTGATGTTCGGTGGCAGCATCACATCGGCCTCGGGGCAGCGGCCAGCAGGAGGACACGCGCCCGGGTTACCGAAGTCAACGAAGGCCAGCGGTGCCGGCGGCGGCGAGCCGACCGATGGCGGCGTCGGGAGGGGTGTGGCCTCGGGTTGCTCGGTCGCCTTCGGGGTTGCTTTTGCCTTTGGCGTGGCGGTGGGCACCGCGCCCGGCTTCGGCAGCACCACCACTCGGCCGTTGCCCGGGTCGCTGATGAACACGTTGCCCAGGTTGTCGACGGCGACGCCACGCGGGCCGTTCAGGTGGGTGCCGTCCGCGCCAGCCTCGCAGGGCACGCCGAACACGGGGTAGCCGGGTCCAAAGCGCTCCTGGTACCAGACCACGTTGTTGGAATCGACGACGAGCGCGGCCTCACTGCCGCGTTCGTTCTGGGGGAGGATGGCCACGTCGCGCGGGAGCGAGGGGGAAGGCTTCGTCGAGGCGGCGCCGCCACAGGCCGCGTACGTCGACAGCCAGCGCTGTGCCGCCCCACTCTCGACCACGCGCACCTGGTCTTCGGGGCGGCGGGGCGAGGTCTCGGGAGCGACGAACATCACCTTCGAGTCGTCGCCGCTCGCGTCAATGCCAAGCGTGCGTCCGCCCTCGACCCACGGCCTGAGCGTCGTCCCATCTGCCTCGAGGCGGTACACGCCGCCTGGATCCGAGGACGACAGGTACACGGCACCGCCATCGGTGACTGCCATCGCCTGGACGTCTGCGGGCCAGTTGGCAGACGCCGAGGAGCCCGCGGCGCTCCACGTGCTCGCCGCAGCGCCTCGCTTGAAGACGCGCCAGTCGAACGGCCCGTCGACGACCAGCGCGTAGAGTGTACCGTCCGACGTGATGTCGACGTCGACGATGCGGGACCCGCCGAGATCCTTGATGCCGTCAACGGACTGGTTCGAGACCGCGCCCTTGTAGTCCACCTTCTTCAGCTCGAGCTTGCGCGTGGTGACGTAGGCCGTTCCCTCGCGTGCGGCGAGGTATCCCGCCTGGTCCAGCTTCGCCATCACGGCCTTACTAAGGGTGAGCCCGGGGGTGGGCGTGGCCGTTGGCGTGAGTGGTGCGGCGGGTTCGCCTGGTGCGGCAGGCGCACTTGGTGCGGCCGGAGGCGCAGGAGCAGCCTCCGCAGTCAGCTCGACGCGCTGGGATACAACGTGGCCGCTCTCGTCGATCACCAGTACGAAGGTGCGCTCGGCCGCCGAGGTGGGTGCCGCCGACCTCGCGACGCCTGAGAGGGAGGGCAAACCGGGCGCCCGCAGCCCGAACCGGCCCACGGGGTCAATCACGATGAGCGCGAGCGCGGTGCAGATCAGCCCAACCACGATGCCGGAGAAGAACCAGCGCCACGCATTGTCCACTGGAACCCCCGTCTGAAGACCGCGCATCCCTGCGCCGACGCCCGCGTTACGTCGGGTGTTTCGCGACTTTACGCAGCGGCCGGGGAGGTGTCCACAGGGATTGCCCGGTACCCGTCAGAAACCGAGGGCTTCTGCTACTGCCGCGAAACGGTGAGCAGATGGCGGCCGAAGGCAGCCAGTGAATCGACGCTGTGCACGGGCATGAAGTCATCACAGAACGGGAGCGCGGCGGACATGCCTCGGGTGAGGGGTTCGTAGCCCTCCTGCCCGAGCAGCGGATTCAGCCAGATGACCCGCCGGGCACGGCGTGCGAGCGCCGCCATCTCGCGTCGCAGGCTCTCGGATTCGCCTCGATCCCAGCCGTCCGACACGATGACGACGATCGTGTTCCGATGGACGCGATCACGGGCGAAGCGGCGGTTGAAGTCGGCGAGCGAGCGCCCGATCTGCGTGCCGCCGCTCCACCCGTCGACCCGCTCTTCGACCAGGCGCAGGGCTTCCTCGAAGGACCGCGCGCGGAGCATCGGCGTGACCTCGAACAGGCGGGTCGAGAAGACGAAGGTTGAGACGCCGCGCAGCTCCTGCTGGAGCGCGTAGACGAACTGGACAAGGAACTGGGCGTAGACGTCCATCGAGCCGCTCACATCGGCGAGAACGACGAGGTCGGTGCGGCGCGGGACGCGGTGGCGCCGCTCGAGCTCGCGGACCTCACCGCCGTGGCGAGCGGCGAGGCGCAGCGAGCGGCGAAGATCTACCTCGCGGCCCCGCCTGTGCGCGGTGGAGTGGCGAGACACGGCCGTGCTCAGGCGGCGCGCCAGCACGCGGATCAGGCGCCGGACCTCGCGCAACTCGTCGCCGCGCAACGTGGAGAAGTCACGGGATGTGACCATATCGGCGTCGCTGTATGAGCGCGGCTGGCCTCGGGTCACGCTGCGGGTCCCGGCGCCGGCGCCGTCGCCGGTCAGCGTGCGTTGCTCCTGGCGCGCCGCTGGACCGTCGACGGAGCGAGAACCGCCGAGCGCGCCGGCCGGGGGAAGGATTGCCGGCGGCGGCGCGAGGAGCGACCAGAACACCCTGAAGAGCGCGTCAAAGAGCGGGCGTGCGGCCGCCTCGGAGAGCAGGGTTGCGGCGAGCGCGGCGCGAACGTCGTCCGGCCGGCGCAAGTCGACCACCTCGAGGGCGCGCGCGGCCTCGATGGTGCTGCCGACGGTGACATGAATGCCCGCGAGGCGCAGCATGGCGCAGAAGGCGAGCAGGTTCTCCGGCAACGTACCGCGACGCTGGGAAGGAGCCTGCGCGAGGAACGCGGCGAGCGCGCGGCCATCCTGCAGCAATGCTGTTGGATCGGCGGGGCCGGTGGGCCTAGAGGGCACGCTCGCTCACCTGATCGAGAATGGCCACGAGGTTTTCATCGCGGAAGCGCTCGACGTCGTCGTGGTATTTGAAGATGCAGCCGAGCGTCTCCGCGACCGTCGTCTCGTCGAGGGCGTCGCGGTGGAGCGCGACGAGTGCCGCTCCCCAGTCGATGGTCTCGGCGACGCCGGGGCGCTTGTAGAAGTCGCGATCGCGCAGGAGCTGCATGAAGCCGCAGATCTGCGTCGCCAGGTGGTCGTTGATGCCCGGCACGCGCGTCCGGAGGATGTCGTACTCGCGCTCGAACGTGGGGTAGGAGAGCCACAGGTAGAGGCAGCGGCGCTTCAGGGCATCGTGCAGTTCGCGCGTGCGGTTGCTGGTGAGGATCACGAACGGGCGGCGTCGCGCGCGCAGCGTGCCCAGCTCGGGCACCGTGATCTGGAAGTCGGAGAGCACCTCGAGGAGGAAGGCCTCGAACTCCTCGTCGGCTCGGTCCACCTCGTCGATGAGCAGCACGGGCGGCACGTCGTCCTCCGCGAGGATCGCGTCGAGGAGTGGCCGGTGGATGAGGTACTCCTGCGAGAAGAGTTCGCGCTCCACGTTCGCGACGGGCGTGGCGGCGCTGTCGAGCCGGTGAGCCGCTTCCGCAAGGCGGATGTGCAACAGCTGACGCTGGTAGTTCCACTCGTAGAGCGCCTGCGAGGAATCGAGGCCCTCGTAGCACTGCAGGCGGATCAGGCGCGCGCCCAGCGCGGTCGCAAGTGCCTTCGCCAGCTCAGTTTTGCCGACGCCTGCCTCACCCTCGAGGAGCAGTGGCTTTTGCAGTTCCTGCGCGAGGAAGACCGTGGTGGAGAGTTCGCGGTCCGCGAGGTATCCGGCGGCGCTCAGCGCGCCGGTGACGTCCTCGATGGACGCGAACCGAGGACGAGATTCGTCGTTCGAAGTCACCACGCGGAGTCTGTCAGCCGGAGACGCGTTCGACGAAGACCTGCATGATGCCGCCGCAGATCTTGTCGTCGCCGTCGACGGGCTGGGTGAGGTCCACCGTGACGAGGCGGGGCTTCCCGTCGCGCATCGTCTCCATCGCGTCCTGCCAGACCTCGGCCTCTCCGCAGCCCCCGCCGATCGTGCCGACGAACGAGCCGTCGGGTCTCAGCAACAGGCGGGCACCGGCCTTGCGAGGCGTCGAGCCGAGGGTCTCGGCGACGGTCGCCATCACACGGGGCTCCCCTCGCCGTTGTGCGTCTCGAAGCTCGGCAAAGACGTCGCGGGACATATCGCCTCCGGCAGTTCACTTCCGAGTGTAACAAGGCGCGTCCCGAGGCGTTGGGAGGTGAACCCGCACCCGAGAGATCCGAATTGAACCCCGGCGACGTTACCTTGAGTGGCAGAGGGAACGGCGAGGGGCTGGCCTCGGCCGGCCCCGGACCCTCTACCGGCCTCGTTTACGCGCCTTCTCGCAGGCATGCTGGCGGGATGGGTCCCCAGATAGCACGAAGGCCGATTGCTCGGCCCGCGTGCCCCAGAGGGAACTGGCAGTATCAAGCGGCGCTGCCGCGCTCCAAAGGTAGCACAGCCGTGAAGGCCTCGACGGCCTGAAACGCCATCTCGTCGAGACTCGTCACGAGCCTTGCGCCGATCTTCCGGCGCTCATGAGTGCGCCTGAACCTCCGCGCCGCACCATGATGATCTCGGCGAGGATGGAAACGGCGATCTCCTCGGGCGTCTCGGCGCCGATATCGATGCCGATCGGAGTGCGCACCCGCTCGAGGGCGCGAGGGTCGATGCCCTCCGCGCGCAGGTGTTCGAGGATGGTGCTCGTGCGGCGGCGGCTCCCGATCATGCCGACGTAGGCTGCGCCGGCGGCCACCGAGTGGCGCAGCGCCAGCTCATCGAGCTGGTGCCCGCGCGAGACCAGGACGATGTAGTCCGAGCCACCGATTCCGAACTCGTCCAGCGCCCGGGCGGTGTCGCCCGCGAACACACGATCTGCCATCGGGAAGCGCTCGACGTTCGCGAACTCCTCGCGGTCATCGAAGACGGACACCGACATGCCAGACAGCTCGCCGAGGGTCGCCACGGCAAGGCCGACGTGCCCGCCGCCGACGACCAGCAGGCGCGCGGGCGCTTCAAACAGCTCGACCATGATGGTGGCGGCGTCATCGGCGGCCTGGGAGCGCCTGGTCGTGACCCCGCGTTCGTCGCCGATCCAGAGGGTCTCGACCATGATGCGTGGAAGCGTGCGCAGCTGCTCGATGGCTGCCTGCGCGACCATCGCGTCGATGTCGTCCCGGATCGCGCCGACAACAGATCCGTCGGAGCGGACCAGCAGCTTGGCCCCGAGGGGGAGCGCCGGCGACCCCGGACGCGTGACGGTCGCGACCACTGCGGGCGGGCCGCCCTCGAGAGCTGCCTGGATGGCCTCGGTGATGTCGCGGGCGAGGTCGGCGTTCACGCGCGAATCATACGTTCGCGGGTGACTCGAGCGGATCGGGGCCGGGCGCGGCGGGAGGCGCCTGCGCCTCGGTCGACTCGTCACGAGCCGCTTCGAGGGCGGCGTCGCGGATGAACTCGACGCGGGCGAGGTGCGCCTCGGGGAGCCACGGGAGACCCGTCCCACGCACCAGAGCGCGAGGGCCAGGACGAGGCGGTCATCGAAGAACCCGATCCCGGGGATGAAGTCCGGAATGAGGTCGAGCGGCGTCACCCAGTAGACGAAGGCCGTCAGGGGGAGGAACCGGACCAGCGCTGAGGCCTCGCGGTCGCGGGCAATCCAGACACCGAGTCGGCCGCGGAGGCCATGCGGTAACGCCTCGATGCGGAACATCAGCGTGTGAACGTCCGGATCGCGGCGCGCGAACAGGCCTGCGAGGGTCAGCAGCGCGACGATCGTGGCCAGTCCGAGCAGCAGCGGTACCATCGCGCGCCTCCCGTGAGCGACGCCTCGATGATACGCACCCGCGCAGCGGTCCGACGGCGCGTCAGGGCAATGGGAGCGTGCGTTCTTCGCGGCGGAGGTGCTCCTCGAGCAGCTCCGGCGGGATCAGGCGGAGCATCAGCCAGAGACCGAACGCCACGATCGCGATGTCGTCCAGCTGGCCGAACACCGGGATGAAGTCGGGGATGAGGTCGATGGGCGAGACGAGGTAGCCGACGAGGAGCCACGGGATCACTCTCGCGAGGAGGGGGACGCGGCGGTCGAACGCCAGCCCTCGGACCAGCGCCACGCGGCGAAGGAGGGAGAGACGGTTCAGCCGCCCGAGGAGGAGCCGGACACCAATCTGGCGCGCCGCCCAGACCGCGACCGCGGCGAGCAGGAGCAGCACGCCGAGGAAGATCGTGAGCAGGATCCAGAGCCAGTCCGGCAGCGCGGGCACGGTCCTCTACAGGTTGAACAGGACGTTGATCACGTCGCCGTCCTGCACGAGGTACGTCTTGCCCTCGACGTGGAGGCGGCCGCGCTTCTTCAGCTCGGCGAGCGAGCCGGCCTCGACGAGCTCGTCCCAGCGGGCCACCTCCGCGCGGATGAAGCCCTTCTCGAGGTCGGAGTGGATGCGGCCTGCCGCCTCGGGCGCCGAGGCGCCACGTCGGACGGTCCACGCGCGGCACTCGTCGTCGCCCGCCGTGAGGAACGACTGGAGATTCAGCAGCGCGTAGGCGGCCTGGATGGCCCTCGCGAGGGGAGACTCGTCGGGGAGGCCGAGGTCGCGGCGGAACTCCGCGGCCTCGTCGGGCTCCATGGTGGCGAGCTCGGCCTCGACTTTCGCGCACAGGGCGACGACGGCGACACCCGGACCACCGTGCTGCGCCTCGAATTCGCGCTCGAGCGCCTCGGCGTCTGCGAGCTGCGACTCCCCGATGTTGACGACGAGCAGCACCGGGCGGCGCGTGACGAACTGGTAGGCGGAGAGCGAGCGCGTCTCGTCCTCGGTGAGCGCCAGGGAGCGGATCGCGGCGCCGCCCTCGAGGGTGGTCTTCAGTCGCTCCATGAGCGCGCGGTCGCGTTCGAGGGGAGCGCGGTCGGCGGCGCGTACCGAACGCATCTCCGCCTCGATGCGGGTCAGGCGACGCTCGATCAGGGCGAGGTCGGCGAAGGTGAGTTCGAGGTCGAGCGCCTCGGCGTCGCGGTGGGCGTCGACGGACTGCTGGGGATGCGGGACGGCGTCGTCCTCGAAGGCGCGCACGACGTGGACGAGGGCGTCCATGCCCGCGAGCTCGGCGACGTACTTCGCGGCGGGGCCCTCGGCACCGAACCCCGTGACGGGGTAGTCGACGAAACGGACCTCGGCGTAGGTGGTCTTCTTCGGGCGGTAGAGCTGTGCGAGCGCATCGACGCGCGCATCAGGCACGCGCACGACGCCGACGTTGGGTTCATTCTTCGAGGAGAAGGCGCCGACCGCGGCGGTGCCGCGCGTCATCGCGTTGAAGAGCGACGTCTTGCCGCTCCGCGCGAGCCCGATGATGCCGATGTCGACCATGCCCGCCTAGCCCTCGTGGACCAGCTGCACGACCGGGATCGTGCGCGTGGTCTTCGACTGGTACTCGGCGAACTGGGGGAAGTTGACGCCCTGGATCGCGTAGATGCGGTCGCGCTCCTCGCCGGTGAGGACGACGGCGCGGGCCTCGAAGCGGTCGGCGCCGCGCTCGACCGTCACGCGCGGGTTCGCGACGAGGTTGTGGAACCACGCCGGACTCGTCGGAGCGCCACCCATCGAGGCGAACACGTAGAGGTTATCGCCGTCGTGGTGGTACATCAGCGGCGTGGTGTGCCGGCGAGCGCTCTTCGCGCCGGTGGTGGTGAGGAGGAGCAGCGGGCGGCCCTCCCAGACCCCGCCGACGCGGCCCTCGGTCGCGCGGAACTCCTCGATCACTGCCTGGTTGCGCGCGTTGGGTGTCGTTGTCATGGGTGGTGCCTCTCAGGCGGGCTCGTGCCAGTCCCAGCGCACGATGGGCGCGCGGCGCTGGCCAGACTTCGGTGGGTCCTCGGGGCGCGGGTAGCCCACGTTCAGGTAGGCGACGATGCGATCGTGCGGCGCAAGGCCGAGGTATTGCTTCGCTCCATCGTACGTCGCCATGGCGTCGGTGCTCAGGTGGACGATCAGCCCCTCGGCGTGAGCGGCGAGCAGCATGTTCTGGACCGCCATGGCGCAGGCGGCGTAGTCCTCGAGGTCGCGCGTGGCGTCGTCGGGGTTGCCGACCTGCGTGACGACGAGGATGACCGGCGCCCGCAGGAGCTTGGAGCGCGCCGAGCGCTGCGCGCCCTCGGGCCTGCCCTCGGATGCCAGCCAGTCCACGACGGCGTTCGCCATCGCGTCGCGGCCCGTGCCCGCGAGGACGTGGAAGCGCCACGGCTCGGTGAGCTTGTGGTTCGGCGCCCACGTCCCGGCCTCGATGAGACGCTCGACGACGTCGCGAGGCGGGCAGGCCTCGGCGAAGCGCTCGATGTCGCGGCGGGTGTGAATCGCAGTCCGGACGTCCATGGTTGGGTTCCCCTCGAGAGGTGGAGTCTAGCCGCGCGCCCACTTCGGGAGAGTGGCCTTCGGGACGGAGTCGTAGAAGGCGATGTAGGGCTTGAGGTCGAGCACGGGGCTGCCGTCGACGAGGTCGAGGTCCTCGACCTCGAGCGTGGCGCCCTCGATGCGGCGCAGGCGGCAGACCGTGAACGCGAGCGGGTTGGGCCGCGCGCCGCCACGGAGCGCGAGCGCCCCCTGCAGGGGGAGGCGTGCGTCACCCGAGGGGTAGGCCTGCGTCCGCGGGCGGAGGTCGGGCGGGATCTCGTGGAGCCAGCCGAGGACGATGACGTGGGAGTAGTCGGTAAGGCCGAGGAGGGCGGGGGCGAGATCCTCGCGGAGTTCGATCCGCGAGCGGACGCCGCGCCAGTCCTGACGGGCGGCGTCGTGCTCGGCGTTGCGAACGACACCGATCGGGGTCATCGAGATGGCGTCGGCGGGTTCGGGCATGCCTCGATGGTAGGTCGTGCGTCAGCGAACGGCGGGCGAGCACTTGATTGATTCGCACCGTGGGCGCACCGCAGATTCGAAACTTGATTGATCTGCCCTGATCGGCGTGGGAACGGGGCCGCGCAGAGGACGTTTCGCGGCGGTTGAGTCCTCGGACGCAGGCTGTTGCGGGCATCGATGCACGGCACATCGACGGAGGATGGCGGGTCCGCTCGCGCGCTCAGAGGCGAATTTGCGAGCACAAGCCGTCGATCCTCGATCTGTGGAGCACAACGCATCAGAGCGGGATTACGGGGCTGCGAGGAACGCCAGAGGGGAAACCACATCCCCGGTGAGACCCCTCTAGCGGCGTTTCGGCTATCATGGGGTATGTGAATATTGAGCGACCGCTGAGCGCTTCAAACGTATTCTCCGCGATTCCCGTGGTCGACCCTCCGTCGCAGCGCCCTCGAAGCGGGCGTGCGTGTCCTGCCGAGGGACCGACCCACCTCCATGAGCCCCGCATCACCTCGACCACCCCGCGTGGCGACAGATCGGAACGAGCATGACCACCACACCACGGGCGCGCAACGGTGCGCAGGACTCGACGTACAACGCCTCGAGCATCCAGGTGCTCGAGGGCCTCGAGGCCGTGCGCCGGCGTCCCGGCATGTACATCGGGTCGACCGATGAGCGCGGGCTCCACCACCTCGTGTACGAGATCGTGGATAACGCGATCGACGAGGCGATGGCGGGCTACTGCGACCGCGTGGACATCACGATTGAGGCCGACGGGCACGTCACGGTGCGCGACAACGGACGCGGCATCCCGGTGGACACTGTGGAGAAGACCGGCCTGTCCGGCCTCGAGACGGTGCTGACGGTGCTGCACGCCGGCGGCAAGTTCGGCGGCGGTGGCTACAAGGTCTCGGGCGGCCTCCACGGTGTGGGCGCCTCGGTGGTGAACGCGCTCTCGACGGAGCTCGAGGCCGAGGTGTCGAAGGAGGGGAAGCTCTATCGCCAGCGCTACACCCTCGGGCACGCCGACGGGCCGATCGCGCCGGTCAAGGGCGAGGCGCCCGAGAGCAACGGGACCGTGATCCGCTTCCTGCCGGACGCGAGCGTGTTCGAGACGCTGGACTACGACTTCGCGACACTGGCCAGCCGCTTCCGCGAGATGGCGTACCTGACCAAGGGCGTGTGGATCCACTTCGTGGACGAGCGCGGCGATGGTCGCGAGGTGAACTTCTACTTCGACTCGGGCGTCGAGGCGTTCGTGCGCCACATCAACCGCGAGAAAGGGGCGCTGCACAACCCTGTGTACGTGCTCGAGGAGCGCGACGGCGTGATGGTCGAGGTGGCGGTCCAGTACAACGCCGGCTTCTCGGAGTCGGTGTACTCGTTCGCGAACACGATCAAGACGATCGACGGCGGGAGCCACCTCACCGGGTTCCGGACGGCGGTCACGAAAGCGCTCAACGACTACGGGCGCAAGGCGAAGCTGCTCAAGGACAACGATCCCAACCTGAGCGGCGACGACGTGCGCGAGGGGCTGTCGGCGGTCGTGAGCGTGAAGATCGGGGAGCCACAGTTCGAGGGGCAGACCAAGACGCGCCTCGGCAACCCCGAGGTCACGGGCGTCGTGGCATCGGTGGTGACGAACCGGCTCACGCAATACCTCGAGGAGAACCCTGGAGACGGCCGCAAGATCATCGAGAAGGCGCTGACCGCCTCGAGGGCGCGCGAGGCGGCGCGCAAGGCGCGCGACCTGGTGCAGCGCAAGGGTGTGCTGGAGGGGTCGACGCTGCCGGGCAAGCTCGCGGACTGCTCGGAGACGGACCCCGCGCATAGCGAGATCTACCTCGTGGAGGGCGACTCGGCCGGTGGGTCGGCGAAGAGCGCGCGCGACCGGCGGACGCAGGCGATCCTGCCGCTGCGGGGCAAGATCCTGAACGTGGAGAAGGCGCGCCTGGACAAGATGCTGGCGCACGAGGAGATCCGGATCATCATCACCGCGCTGGGGACGGGCTTCGGGCAGGACTACGACACCTCGAAGCTCCGGTACCACAAGGTGATCATCATGACCGACGCAGACGTCGACGGCGCGCACATCCGCACGCTGCTGCTCACGTTCTTCTACCGCTTCATGCCCGAGCTGATCAGCGAGGGGTATCTCTTCATCGCGCAGCCGCCGCTGTTCAGCGCGACCTCGGGTCGACAGGTGAACTGGCTGTACACGGAGCCCGACCGCGACGCCTTCTTCGAGAAGAACAAGGACAAGAAGTACAACGTCCAGCGCTACAAGGGCCTGGGTGAGATGAACCCCGAGCAGCTCTGGGAGACGACGATGGACCCGGCGCGGCGCAGCCTCCTGAAGGTGGAGGTGCACGACGCGGAGATGGCCGACGAGTTGTTCACGCGTCTGATGGGCGACGAGGTGGCGCCTCGCAAGGCCTTCATCATGCACAACGCCCAGTACGCGACGCTCGACGTCTGAGGTCGGCCCTCACCCGGCTCTCTCCCAGGGGGAGAGGCAGCCGGAGGCTGAGGTCGCGCTTCCGGCGCTGGCCCACCGCGCGCCCCTGTCTATAGCGAGGGGGCGAAGCGCTCTCGCGCCCCCCGCTGGATTCCCGATTCGTGAATGCAGGAGACCGCGTGGTGGGTTCGACGGGCCCTTCGACTGCGCTCAGGAGAGCCTCACCACGAACAGGTGAAGGTCGGGCTCGCTCAGAACGGGTGTGGGAGGTCGGCGCCCTGCCAGGCGCCGACCTCGGTCTTCGTTAGATCGCGTCGGCGGGGATCTGGCCGAGGCGGCCGTGCTTGTAGTCGGAAAAGGCCTGCGCCAGCTCGGCATGGGTGTTCATGACGAAGGGGCCGTACCAGGCGACCGGCTCGCCGATCGGCTGACCACCGAGCAGGAGCAGGTCGAGCGTCGGCGCGGGGCCGTCCATCGAAGGGTCGGCGACGGCCGACAGCGTGTCGCCGGGCCCGAACACGACAAGCTGGCCGCCGCGACCGCGTGCCGCCTCGACGCCTGATCCCTCGATGCCCGCGCCGCCGAAGATGCCGTTGCCGTTGAGCACGTAGGCGAGCGCGTTGAAGTCGGTGGGCCAGGGGAGGTCGAGGCGGGCGCCGGGCTGCATCGTCACGTGCGCCATGACGATGGGCGTGTGGGTGACGCCCGGGCCTCGATGGAGGTCGTGCTCACCGGGGAGCGCGCCCGCGACTATGCGGATGAGCGCGCCGCCATCCCTCGAGGCGAGGAGCGCGACGCTCGAGGCGCGGATGTCCTGGTACTTTGGAGCGATGAACTTGGCGCTCGCGGGCAGGTTCACCCAGAGCTGGAAGCCGTGGAAGAGCCCGCCGGCGGTGACGAGCCACTCGGGCGGCTTCTCGATGTGGAGGATGCCGGCCCCCGCGGTCATCCACTGGGTGTCGCCGTTCGTGATCACGCCGCCGCCGCCATGCGAGTCCTGGTGTTCGAACGTGCCGTCGATCATGTACGTGACGGTTTCGAAGCCGCGGTGCGGGTGCCACGGCGTGCCCTTCGGCTCGCCGGGTGCGTATTCGACCTCGCCCATCTGATCGAGGTGGACGAACGGGTCGAGGAGGGCGAGATCGACGCCGTGGAAGGCGCGCCGCACGGGGAATCCGTCCCCCTCGAAGCCGCGGGGGGCGATGGTGACGGAGCGGATGGGCCTCGGGTGTGCCTCGAGGGACGGGGCGGCGACGCGGGGAAGGGTGAGGATGTTCTCGACGGTGACGGCTGGCACGGGAGCCTCCTCGGATGCGGTGTGCCCCACTTCGGGTAGTGCTTACGAAAGATAAGTTACCACCTCGGTCAAGGCGCGGCAATGACGCCGGTCACCCCGAGCGCGAGTCCTGATTCGTAAGTTACGGCGCACGGAAGCGGATACACTGGCGCGCGCTCGGGGCGTCCTCGAGTGTGCGAACGGGAGGTTCACGTGCTTGGTGACAAGATCTGGGAGGCGAGCGGGAAGGTGACCGGCACGCGCGTGCTGCCCGGAGACGACTACCGCTACGTGAAGGTGGAGACCTCGATCGAGTACGGCGGGAAGATGCTCGGGCTCGAGGCCGGGGGGATGGGAACGTTCACGGCGTTCGAGCGCGTGCCCGGCCAGATGTACGCCGAGGGACAGGGCGTCGTCGGGATCGCGGGCGGCGAGGGTGCAATCTGGAACGGCCACGGGATCGGTCACATGGGTGGAGATGAGGACGGCATGTCGATGTCGATCCGGTACGCGATCGCGTACCAGGCAGGACCGAACGGGCCGCTGGCGGCGCTCAACGGGGCGCTCGTGATCGGGGAGTTCGAGAGCAAGGCGGACGGGACGTTCACGGACACTGCCTGGCTCTGGAAGTAGGTCGGGCAGCAGTCGGCTACCCTCGGACCATGCCCACCCTCGAGGCCCAGCAGGCGGCGGGACGGCGCTTCTTCGTGGAAGTGGAGGGCAACGAGCCGTGCCCGCTGGACTTCGAGGGTGACCCGGACGTGGTGCTGTTCTTCGCGAGCTGGGCGTACACGGTGCAGTTCGGGGGGATGCACGAGCTGGCGCAGGCTGCGCTGCATCTGCAGCGGAAGCACAAGGTGCGGACGCGCGCGCTCGTCCGCTACGCCGACCGCCACATCGACGACGAGGCCGACGCGCAGGAGCTCGAGCGGGCGTGGCAGCCTGCGGAGGAGCTGGCGGCGTGCTGCCTCGAAGTGGCGAACGCACTCGAGTCGGCCGACGCGCGCCTCGATGAGCTGACCGCGGGATACGAGACGCTCGCGCCCCGGTTGCGGGAGCTGGCGGCCATCGCGGGCTGGGCCGCGGAGCGGGGACGGCGCGTGCGGCTGTCGTTCGACATGGGGCACCACGAGCCCACCGCGCCGCGTCCGGAGCTGCACGAGCACGGGCCGCTGCTCGGGCCCCTCGGGCGTGGATAGCGGCGGATTCAACCTCGACGAGCTGGAGGGCGAGGACGGGCGGGATGGCATCGGACTTCGGCCTCGACCGGGAAGCACGCGCCGAGGGGGTGCGACGGATCCGCGCCTACTTCGAGCGCGAGCGCGGCGAGGAGCTGGGCGAGATGGCGGCGGGGTTCATCCTCGACTTTGTCGCCGAGGAGCTAGCGTTCCTCTTCTACAACCGCGCGATCGAGGATGCACAGGCCATGGCACGGCGCTCGGCGGACCTGTTGGAGGCGGATCTCGAGGCGCAGCGCAAGCAGCCGCCGCGGCCTCGGCGGGGTGAGCGGGTCTCGGAGGGCGGGCCGCCGGACGCCGAGGGGTAGGTCGAGGCCCCGGCGAACCGCGGGCGCGGAGCCCTCACCCTGCCCTCTCCAGAGGGAGAGGGTGGTTCGGAGTCCCGGGCGCCAGCGGATCGCCGTGGTCCGCGGGTGGTTCGGTCGCGAGCGTCGCGGTCGTCCGCGGGTGGTTCGAGTCCCCGGCGCGAGCGGTCGCGGTCGTCCGTTCGTGGTGAGGCTCCCTGAGCCTGTCGAAGGGCCCGGCGAACCACAACCCGCGCTCCAACCGCGGCTCGTAATCACGACTCCGGCGAGTCGGCGCGCATGCGTGCAACACGCGTGGTTCGACTGGCCTTCGACAGGCTATGAGAGCCTCACCACGAACATGTCAAAGCGGGTCGGGAACGACCTCGATTGAGCGGGGTCAGGGGACCTGCGACCATCGGGGGACATGACGCGCGATGCATCGCAGAGAGCCTCGGCTGAGGCGCGACGGCTGGTGGAGTTCGAGCGGTGGCACGCCTCGGTGTCGCCGGGCGGGCTGCTGTTCCGCTTCGCCCTCTCGCCGGCGGGCGCGTTCCTGGTGAACGCACCGGTGTTCGGGCTGCGCGAGAACCTCAAGCTCGAGCCGTGGATGCGCGTGCTCGACGTGGGGTGCGGCGCGGGCTCGGCGCTGCGACTGCTCGACGAGCGGGTGGGGTTCGAGCGGACCCCGGTCGGAATCGACTTCGCCTCGACGGTGCTGGCGCGCGCACAGGGCCGCGCGGAGCGCCGAACGGCCGTACGAGTTCGCGCGCGCGGCGGCGACGCGGCTGCCGTTTCGCGATGGCACGTTCGACCTCGTGCTGTCGGGATACGTGGCGGCGCGTCTCGATGATGACGAGGTGCAGGAGTTTGCGCGCGAGGTGCGGCGCGTGCTGGCCCCGGGCGGTCTGGCGCTGATCTGGGACTTCGCGCCCACGGGGAACGAACGCCTCGACCGCTGGAACGAGCGCGTGCTCGGGCAGGGGGTCGGAGAGCCGCGACTGCGCAGCACGCGCGCGCTGATGGCCCTCGGGCAGCTGGCGGGATTCGAGTACATCCGTGCCGCGCACTTGCGGCCGTTCCTGCTGCCGCCGATTCCGCGGGCCTCGGTGCTGCTGGGCAAGCCGCCCGAGGGTTGGACGGGGGGCTGAGGGCGGTCCGACGACGAACGGACGGCACTGGACCGGCACCGAGGACGGCGGATGTGGTTCGACAGGCTCACCACGAACGGAGGAAGGCGGCTCACCACGAACGGAGGAACGCGGGCTCCGTTACCGGGCACGGAACGGCGACGGTTCGACAGGCCCGCGCCAGCCTCAGGGGAGCCGCACCACGAACTGATTCAGGCGGAGCGCCGGACTTCGAGCGCGGCGAGGCTGAGCGTGAGCAGCGCGACTGCGGCGGTCTCGACGCGGAGCGTGCGCGGGCCGAGGGTCACGAAAACGTGGCCGGCCGCCGCGTGGGCCGCGCGCTCGTCGTCCGACCAGCCGCCCTCGGGACCGACGTAGAGCGCGAGCGCCTCGACGGTGGATGCGACGGAGGCCGCGGCGAGCGCCTCGGACGGCGTACGGGTGACGTCAAGGTCGGCCACCAGCGCCAGCGCGTCGAGGGGTGGAGTGTCGAGGAAGGCCGGGACCGTGGCGCGCCCGCACTGCTCGGCGGCCTCGATGGCGATGCGGCGCCAGCGATCGAGGCGGCCGTCACCGGCGTGCATCACGGCGCGGTCCGCCTCGAGGGGAGCGAACGCGGCGACGCCGAGCTCGGTGGCTTTCTCGACGAGCCAGTCGCCGCGGGCGCCGCGTGGGAAGGCACAGCACAGCGTCAGCCGGAGACGCGGCTCGGGGAGCGGCGCAAGCGGAGCGCCGAGGCGAAGCGTCGCAAGCGTCCGCGTGGCAGCCTCGAGGGTCGCGTGGCGTTCGCGGCCGTCGCCGTCGAAGACCCGGAGTGGGGCGCCGACGGGGAGCCGCAGGACCGAAAGCACGCGGCGGGCGCGCTCACCCTCGAGCAGGAGCATGGGCAGGTCGAACTCGGTGGGAGTGACGTAGAGGCGGACGGCGCGGTTGGTGGGCATCGGTCCGTACGGTAGCGACTACGAAATGGTGGGCGGCTCGCACCCGTTCTACATCGGGGCGAGCTATGGCAGCCTTCCGGGATGGTTCGTAGCCACGATCCGTGATGCGACGGCGTGTGGTTCGACAGGCTCACCACGAACGGATAACGGCGACCGCACCACGAACGGATGACGGGCGCGGTCAGGGCCGACGGACCGCGTGGTTCGGCGCACACGCTCACCTACCCTCTTGCAGGGGCACTCCCGGTGCTATACTCGACAAAGTTGGTCGAGAATTAGACTCGGGTCCGCTCGACCGGCGGTGGGGAGTGGTCGCGAACGTGATGCGACTCAGCACCAAGGGTGACTACGGCGTGCGCGCGCTGATCGACCTCGCCCTGTATGGGGGCGACGGGCCGGTGCAGCGCGCGGAGATCGCGCGGCGGCAGCAGATCCCGGAGTCCTACCTCGATCACCTGCTGGCGCAGCTGCGGCGCGATGGGTTCGTGCGCAGCACGCGGGGTCCCGGCGGAGGCCACGAACTTGCGCGACCCGCCAGCGACATCTGCCTGCTGCACGCCCTCGAGAGCCTGGAGGGGTCACTCGCCCCGCTCGCGTGTCTCGAGGACCAGGCGGACGGGCACGAGCACAACGTGCTCTGCGGGCAGCAATGGGTGTGGCGCGAGATCTACGACGAGACGCGACGGCGGTTATCGGCGGTGAGCGTGGCGGACCTCGCGGAGCGCGAGCGAGTCAGACTGCAGACGCAGGGCGCGAGCTACCAGATCTAGGATTCGAGCGGCGGGTTCGGGTGTGCGCCCTCGATGGGGCGTGGCCGAAGGCCCTCCGAAGGAGGCTCCCGGGTGCAAGAGGTGACGGTTGGCGGGCGACCGCTGATCGCGGACTCGGTGCTGGAGTTGATCGGGCACACCCCGCTGGTGCGCCTGCATGCCGTGGTGCCCGAGGGCGCCGCGGAGATCCTCGGCAAGCTGGAGTCGCTGAACCCGGGCGGTTCGGTGAAGGACCGCATCGCACTGAGCATGATCGCCGCGGCCGAGCGCGACGGGTCGATCCAGCCGGGAGCGACGCTCGTCGAGCCGACGTCGGGGAACACGGGGATCGGCCTGGCGCTGGTGGCGGCGCGACGCGGGTACCACCTGGTGCTGACGATGCCCGAGGACATGAGCATGGAGCGGCGGCGCCTGCTCGAGCGGCTGGGCGCGGAGCTGGTGCTGACGCCGGCGATCGAGGGGATGTCGGGCGCAGTCTACGCAGCCGGCGAGCTGGTGCGACGCAAGGGCTACTTCATGCTGCAGCAGTTCGACAACCCCGCGAATCCGGAGGTGCACCGTCGCACCACGGGTCCGGAGATCCTCGAGGCGACGGGCGGCAGGGTTGACGCGTTCGTCGCGGGCGTCGGGACGGGTGGGACAATCACGGGTGTCGGCGAAGTGCTGCGCGGCGCGGGGCTCGAACCTCGGATCGTGGCCGTCGAGCCCGCCCGCGCGCCCGTGCTGCAGGGTGGGCGGGCCGGAGTGCACGGGATCCAGGGCATCGGGGCGTCATTCGTGCCCGGCGTGCTCAACACGGCGATCTACGACGAGGTGATGAGCGTCCGTGACGAGGACGCGTTCGCGATGACGAAGCGACTCAGCCGCGAGGAGGGACTCCTGGTGGGAATCTCCTCGGGGGCGAACGTGTGGGCTGCGGTGAAGGTGGCGCAGGAGCTGGGGGCGGGAAAGCGCGTGGTGACGATGCTCTGCGATACGGGCGAGCGTTATCTCAGCGTGGCGCTGTAGGCTGGCGACTCGACGGTGGCGACGTTCAGAATCGACGTAACGGAGCGCGAAGTGTCGGCGCGTTGTGCCTTGATGCCGCGCAGGCAGCTCGGGAGGTCGTGCGGATGGCGGTGAGTGTCTACATCCCGTCGCCGTTTCGGAGGCTCACCGCGAATCGCGAGTACGTGCGCGTCGAGGGTCGGAACGTGGGCGAGGTCCTCGATGCGGTGAACGCGCAGTATCCCGGGTTCGACATGCTGGTGTTCGACGACGAGCACCGCGTGCCGCGACACATCAACATCTACGTGAACAACCAGGAGATCCATGCCCTGTCGGGTGTGGAGACGGTGGTCGAGGACGGTGACCAGGTGGCGGTTATCCCGGCGCTCGCGGGGGGAGCAGGCAAGTGACATCGAATGGCACTGGCGCCTCGACGGCGCTCTCCGCCGACGAGGTGATGCGCTACTCGCGGCACATCATCATGGGACAGGTAGGGCCGGTCGGGCAGCGCAAGCTGAAAGCTGCGAAGGTGCTGATCATCGGGGCAGGGGGCCTCGGTTCGCCGGTGGCGATCTACCTCGCGCTGGCGGGCGTGGGCACGGTGGGCATCGTGGAGTTCGACACGGTGGACCTGTCGAACCTCCAGCGGCAGTTGCTGCACCAGACGGCGGACGTGGGCAAGCGCAAGGCGCTCTCGGCGCAGGAGACCCTCGAAGCGTACAACCCCGGCGTGGAGGTGCGCCTCCACGAGATGCCGATCACGTCCGACAACGCGATGGAGGTGATCAGGGACTACGACATCGTGGTGAACGGCGCGGACAACTTCGCGACGCGCTACCTCGTCAACGACGCGTGCTACCTCCTCGGCAAGACGCTCGTGGACGGCTCGATCCTGCTGTTCGACGGGCAGGCAACGGTCTACAAGCCGGGGCAGGGCTGCTACCGCTGCCTCTATCCCGCGCCACCACCTCCGGGGCTCGTGCCCTCGTGTGCCGAGGCCGGCGTGCTGGGGGCGATCACCGGGATCATCGGCTCGATCCAGGCGACCGAGGTGTTCAAGCAGATCCTCGAGATCGGCGAACCCCTCGTGGGGCGACTGCTGCTGGTGGACGCGCTGACGATGGAGTTCCGCACGATGCGGATCCGGCGCGACCCGAGCTGCCCGCTGTGCGGCGAGCATCCGACGGTGACCGAGCTGATCGACTACGACCAGTTCTGCGGGACGCCCCCGCTGCTGGCGGAGATCGGCGGCCAGGTCGGGTAGCCGGGCCCTCGAGGCCCTCGCGGCACCGATCGCTGGTTTCGATGGACAGGCTGACTCCCGGCTCGCAGGAGACCGGCGACGCATCACGAGAGGGAACGCACGTGCCGGTCAAGGTTCTTGTCACCTCGGTGATTCAGAAGGTCGTGGACAACCAGAAGTCGTTCACGAGCGACGGTGGCACGATCGCGGAGCTGATCAAGAACATCGAGGCGAAGTACCCGGGGTTCGAGTCGCAGATCGCGGACGAGTCCGGCGCGTTGCACCGGTTCGTGAACATCTACCTCAACGACGAGGACATCCGGTACCTCCAGGGCGCGGACACCGAGCTGTCGGACGGGGACGAGGTGTCGATCCTGCCGGCGCTGGCGGGCGGGGCGTAGTCGGGTATCGAAGGGCGCGCGGGCGGCCTGGAAAGGGCGGGGGCAGGCGTGCTGTATCGGTCGCTGCTCGACATGGTGGGCAACACGCCGCTCGTCGAGATCTCCGAGCTGTCGCCGAAGCCGTCCGTGCGCCTGTACGCCAAGCTCGAGGGGCAGAACCCGACGGGCTCGGTGAAGGACCGGATCGCGAAGTTCATGGTCGAGGACGCGGAGCGCACGGGGCGGCTTGCGCCGGGCCAGACGATCCTCGAGCCGACCTCGGGGAACACCGGGATCGCCCTCGCGCTGGTGGGGCGCCTCAAGGGGTACCCGGTGAAGGTGGTGATGCCGGACGCCGTGAGTCCCGAGCGGATCGAGCTGCTGCGTGCGTTCGGTGCGGAGATCATCTTCTCGCCCGGCAACCTCGGCACGAACGGCTCCGTGGCGATGGCGACCGAGCTGGCGGCGCAGCATCCCGAGTGGTTCATGCCCTTCCAGTACGAGAACCCGCAGAACCCGGGCGCGCACTACCACACGACGGCTGTCGAGATCCTGGCCGACCTGCCGGAGCTGACCCACTTCGTGGCAGGCCTCGGAACCGGGGGGACGCTGACGGGGACGGGCCGGCGACTCAAGGAAGACAAACCCTCGGTGCGCGTGATCGCCGCGGCGCCGCACCCGGGTGACCAGGTCCAGGGCCTGCGCAGCCTCGAGGAGGGGTACATCCCGCCGGTGTTCGACGAGCGTGTCCTCGATGGGCGGATCGTGGTCGACTCGGCGACGTCGTTCCGGATGACGCGCGAGCTGACGCAGCGGACGGGGATCTTCGCGGGCATCTCGGGTGGCGCGGTGGTGCGCGCGGCGCAGCGGCTGGCGGAGCGCATCGAGGAGGGGCACGTGGTGTGCCTGCTCGCCGACGGCGGATGGAAGTACCTGTCCTCGCACCTGTGGACCACGGACTACGAGTCGATCGAGGAGGACGTGGCCGACAAGCTCTGGTGGTAGCCTGCGGGCCCGCGTGGGCACGGATGACGTGTACCCGACGGCTCCCGCGGCAGCAGGTGGACAGCGCGCAGTGATTCGGAGGGGATCATGGCCGACAAGCTGGTGAGTGTGGACTGGGTGGCCCAGCACAAGGATGACGCGGGCGTACGCCTGGTCGAGGTGGACGTGGACACCGAGGCCTACAAGGAAGGCCACATCGAGGGCGCGATCGCGTGGAACTGGACGACGCAGCTGCAGGACGCGCAGCGTCGCGACATCCTCACGCGCGAGGGCATCGAGGAGTTGCTCGGCGCCTCGGGGATCGGGCGCGACACGCACGTCGTGCTCTACGGCGACAACAACAACTGGTTCGCGGCGTACGCGCTGTGGCTCCTGGAGCTCTACGGGCACGAGAACGTCTCGTTGATGGACGGCGGGCGCGTGAAGTGGCTGGCCGACAACCGGCCGACGACGACCGAGCTGCCCGCGGTGGCGGCCGGTTCGTACAGCGCGCAGCCGGCCGACCTCGCGCTGCGGGCGCGCCGCGACGAGGTGATCGAGATCGCCCGCCACGGCGGGCGTCAGCTCGTCGATGTGCGCAGTCCCGCCGAGTTCAACGGTGAGATCATCGCGCCTCCGGGCATGACCGAGACCGCGCAGCGCGCGGGACACATCCCCGGCGCGAAGAACATCCCGTGGGCCCGGGCGGTCAACGAGGACGGCACGTTCAAGGCCGTCGACGAGCTGCGCGCGCTCTACGAGGGCGCCGGGATCAGGGTCGGCGAGCCGACGACGGCGTACTGCCGCATCGGTGAGCGCTCGAGCCACACGTGGTTCGTGCTGCATCACCTCCTCGGGGTGGCGGACGTGAAGAACTACGACGGGTCGTGGACCGAATACGGCTCGATGATCGACGTGCCGATCGAGAAGTAGGCGCGAGCGAACCGCGGAGGCTGATCGCATGGTGGGAGAAGGTCGATCGACGGCGGTGCTGCAGCAGACCGTGCTGCGGCGGGCACTCGCGGCGCGCGACGCCTCGCGGCTGCACGTGCACTTCGATGGCGCGGTCGTCGACCGGTACCGAGGACACGAGGGCGCGCAACTGCTGCGTACGCGCAGCGTGGGACGGGTGTTCGTCCCGGGTCGATGGTCCCTCGATGTCGGGATCGCGCCCGACGGCTCGGTGCACGTGCCGTTCGGCGACCTCGTCGATCGGCTGCCGGAGGCCGAGTGGCCGCACTGGGTCGAACACGTGCTCGATCCGCCCTCGAGCCTGACGTTCCTGCAGATGCGGCTGTCGGCCGGGGCGTGCATCGACGACGGGGAGACCGAGGCGTGGGTCTGATGCTCGAGGGCGAGCGCCGCGTCACTTCGTGTCCCGTCGAGGCGAGGTGCTGATGCCTCGGATCCCCGTGTCGTTGATCGACGCGATGGTGGCGCACGCGCGCGAGGACCTGCCCAACGAGGCCTGCGGCATGGTGCACGCTCGCGACTCGGTGCCCGTCGAGGTGCATCGCGTGGCGAACGACGCCGCGAGCCCGTATCGCTACGAGATGAACCCGCTGCGGATGCTCAGGCTCGAGCGGCGGCGCGAGGAGACCGGCGAGGAGCTGTTCGCGATCTACCACTCGCACGTCGGGTCCGAGGCGTATCCCTCGCCGACCGACGTGCGGATGGCGGCTTCTGGCCGCCCGGCGCGACGGAGAACGAGCCGATGTTCCCCACGACGTACTACATCCTCGTGTCGCTGAAGTACGAGCCGCCGGTCGTGCGCGCGCGTTCCACATCGCGCAGGGTGGGGGCGTCGAGGAAGAGGCGATCGACGTTGTCGACTGACGACCCGAGCGCGCAGTCTCCACCGACGAGCCCGCTCGCGGCGCACCTCGGGATTGAGAACGTGTTCGTGGATGACGAGCACGCCGTGGCGCGCATGGTGATCGCCGCCTATCACAAGACCCCGGTGGGGGCTGTGCACGCAGGCACCCTGCTCGCGCTCGCGGACGGGACTGCGACGATCCTCGCGAACCGCGTGAACGGCATCGGCGGTGCGGCGGGCGGGTTCATGGTCAGCATCGACCTCCACGCGGTGATGCTCTCGAACCAGCGCGAGGGTGAGCTGACGGCGACGGCGCGCGTGGTGCGTCGAGGCCGGCGCGTGACCGTGATCCGCACCGAGGTGGCCGGTGAGGACGGGCGCGTGCTCACCGATGTCACGACGACGCACGTCCCGACCTAGGTCGTCGGGATGGAACTCTCCCCCTCCGGCGCGAAGCCCGCGGCGATCGTCATCGGCGGGGTGACGTTCGCGTGGGGCGCGCGCACCTACGTCATGGGGATCGTCAACGCGACGCCTGATTCGTTCTCGGGCGACGGGGTGCTCGACCCGGGAGTCGCCGCCGAGCAGGCCGCACGCATGGTCGAGGAGGGTGCGGACCTCCTCGATGTGGGCGCGGAGTCGACGCGGCCCGACTTCCCCTCGATCGACGCGTTGCAGGAGTGGAGACGTCTCGAGCCGGTGCTGCGCGCGATGCGTCGCGCGGTGGCCGTGCCGATCTCGGTCGACACGAGCAAGGCCGAGGTGGCCGCCCGCGCGTTCGAGGCGGGCGCGGACGCGCTCAACGACGTGCGCGGGCTGCGCGGTGATGCCGAACTCGCCTCGGTGCTGGCGCGGCGCGATCTGCCGGCGGTGCTGATGCACAACCAGCGGGGGCGCGCCTTCGGTGGGGACGTGATCGAGGACATTCGCGAGGGGTTTCGTGCCTCCCTCGAGATCGCCGAGCGCGCCGGCCTCGAGCGCGAGCGCTTGATCCTGGATCCGGGGTTCGGGTTCGGGTGGCAGCCCGAGCAGAACCTCGAGATGGTGCGGCGACTGGGCGAGCTGCACGACCTCGGGCGGCCGTTGCTGCTCGGCACGTCGCGGAAGTCGACACTGGGGCTGGTCCTCGGGAGGCCGGTGGAGGGGCGCGCCTGGGGCACCGCGGCGACAATGGCACTCGCGGTCGCGGGCGGCGTCGACATCGTGCGGGTGCACGACGTGGCCGCGATGCGCGACGTCGTGCACGTGGCCGACGCGGTGATGCGGGGCGGCTGGCACGCGCCGCAGCCCTCGTGAGCACGAAGCGCGTGTGGCTCGCCCTCGGCGGGAACATGGGCGATCGGGAGGCGCGCCTCGCAGAAGGCCGTGGCGCGCGCCTGATCGAGGGCGGCGTCGCCATCGACCAGGCGTCTTCGGCGTACGAGACGCCACCCTGGAGGCATCGCGCAGCCCGACTTTCTCAACGCGGCGGTCAGCGGCATGACCGATCTTGGTGCGCGCGCGTTGCTGCGGCTGTGCAAGGCGATCGAGGCCGATGCCGGCCGCGACTTCGGGGCGCCTCGAAATAGCGCGCGGCCGATCGACGTCGACATCCTGCTGATCGAGGGCGAGCAGGTGACGGAGCCCGACCTCGAGGTGCCGCACGCGGCGATGCACACCCGCGGGTTCGTGCTGGTGCCGCTGGCCGAGATCGCGGCAGAGGTGGTGCATCCCGTGCTGAGGCGGAGCGTGCGCCAGCTCCTCGAGGAGCTGCCCGGCGAGGAGCGTGCGGGAATCCGGCGGGCGGCCGGACCGGAGTGGGCGCGCCTCGGGGGTAGAGCTTCGAGTTGAGTCCGGGCTACGCCTCGAAGCCGTGCGACCGCAGGTGCGCGAGCAGCTGGGGCGCCGTCGGTTGCCGGGGGTCGACGCCGGCGGCGGACCAGCCGGCCGCGCGCGCCGCCTCGACGTTCGTCGTGCTGTCATCGAAATAGAGCGTGCGAGCGCCGTCGAAGCCGGTGCGAGCGCTGAACGCCGCGAAGGTGCGCGGATCGGGCTTCATCAGTCCGAGCAGGTGGCTGGCGTGGCGGTGCTGCAGGCGGGCCACCGTGGGGTACTCGGCGGTGCCGTCGAGGCGCGCCCAGTGCGCGGGGTTGGTATTCGAGAGCGCTGCGGTGGCGACGCCCGCCGCCTCGATGACATCGATCACCGTGTGGATGTCGGGGTACTCGAGGCCGGACCAGGCCTCGAGGATGCGCTCAATCTGCGCGGGTGTGTAGGCACCGCGCGAGGCCTCGGCCTGTCGTTGGGTGAAGTCGGCGGTCGAGAGGACGCCCAGCTGGTAGGCCGAGCCGAACTCGACGAACGCGCGCTCGAAGTCGGCATCATCGAGGACCGGGTGCGGGTCGAATCCCGCGAGTGTGTGCGCCGTGCGCCAGTCGTGGGCGATCTGCACGAGCACGCCCCCGAGGTCGAAGACGACGACGTCGAAGCGAACAGGCGCCACGGAGGTCGAACGACCGCTAGGGCCGGAGGCCGTAACCACTCGCGGGTGCGTGCTCGGGATCTGGGCTGGCGGCGGAGCGTGCGCCTGGAGGGGCCTCGGGCGTGTCGTACTCGCCGAGGTCGTCGGCTTCCCAGCGCGTGCCGGCCATCGTGTAGCCGACCCAGAAGGTGAGTCCCGCGGTGGCGCCGGCGAGGATCGCGACGGGGATGGCAAGGACGAGGTAGGAGCGGCGGACGACGCCCGCGAGGAAGATGGCGAGCGAGACGCCGGAGACCGCCATCAGCAGCTTTCCGAGCTGGCGGGAGCGTTCGATCGTCATGGCGAGACGCCTCGGGCCTCGGCCTCGATGGCGGCGCGCAGATCGGGCGGGAGCAGGTTCGGTATGCCGTCGGTGATGGGGTAGACCTCGCCGCAGGCAGCGCAGGTCAGGTTGCCTGTGAGTACCTCGACGCCGTCCTCGGCGGTGACCGTGAGCGTCAGCGGCTCGTGGCAGACCGTGCAGGCCAGGATCTCGACGAGGTCGCGCAGCATCAGATACCTCCGCCGAGGCATGGTAGGTGCGAGAGGGAACCGCTCGCAAATCCGGGCGCAGGGCTCGCGACGCCTGCGCGAGCGCCTCGGTAAACTGAACGCAGGCAGGGAGTCGCATGCGAGCGTCCGTCGAGCGGATTCCGATGCAGCGCGCCGTCGCGGTGATCCGCGAGGGGTCGATCGCGATCCGGCCGGGCTGGGGGCAGCTCGTTGTACCCCTCGTGCAGGTCGGGCTCACCGCCGGGGCGGTGTTCCTCGTAGTCGCGTTCATGAACGCGCTGCCGCTGTGGCTGCTGGTGGTGCTGCTGATCGTCGCGCTGCTGCTCGGACCTGCGGCCGTGCTCGGGATCATCTACAGCGTGTACGGCACGGAGTTCCTGATCGAACAGCACAAGGGCACGGCGAGGTGGCACCAGGGCTTCCTCGGGCTGGGCATTGGCACGTTTGAGCTCGTGCCGTTCGAGCGCATCGAGAAGGTGATCGTTGAGAGCGACCTCGATGCCGACCTCACCTCCGGGCAGGCGCAGGACCTCGTGGAGATCGACGTGCGGATCGTCAAGGACAACGGGCGCGTCCTCGATGTGGCGAGCGTGACGGCCCCGCACGTGTTCGCGGCGGAGGCGCTGGGGCGTGCGAATCGCCTCGCGGAGG
>JAXLWY010000025.1:0-24420 GCA_046328255.1 Dehalococcoidia bacterium
GAGTACTCGTCCTCGTCGCTCACGACCACCTGCAGGCCGCCGAGCATGGCGGGCGCCGCGTTGTCTGCATGGCCCTCGAGGTGGGCGGCGACGCGCAGGAGCGTCGTCGGCGTGTGTCCCGAATCGGCGAGCTCGTTGGCTGCCACCACGCCTGCGACGCGTGCGGCCGCAGAGACGCCCAGGCCGCGTCCGACGGGGAGATCGCCCTCGTAGCGCACGCCGATTCCCGCTGGTGGCGCGACGTTGGCCCTGGTGTAGAACGACAGCGCAGCAGTGAGCGCCATCTGCTCGATGACGTTCGTGGGCTTGCTCTGCTGCGCTTCCAGCTTGAAGTGGAACCGGGCGCGCCAATCGAGAGCGACGCCGAGCGAATCAAAGCCCGGCCCGAGGTTCGCCGATGTCGCGGGTACTTCAACAGTGACATGTTCTGGCATGCTCGGAAGTGTAAGAGGGGCCCGATCCAGCAGCAATGAATGGCAGGTGTGAGGTCGAAGCGAGCCCACGGCCATCTGCATTCGCTATACTCGGGCGACCGTTCGGCACCTCGCCTCGTGGCACCCGGCTTCCGGCACCCGGCGGTCTGTCGCGCTACTACCACCGACGAAACTCGGAGCGAACGCAAGGGGGTCCCCTGTGGAAGACGTGGTCATCGTCAGCGGAGTGCGCACCGCCATTGGCACGCTCGGCGGGACGCTCAGCGAGACATCGGCCTCCGACCTCGCTGCTGCCGTCATTCGCGAGACCGTCAAGCGCGCCGGGCTCAGCCCGGAGCAGGTGGACCAGGTAATCCTGGGCTGCGTCGGGCAGGTCGCCGAGGACGGCTACATCGCGCGGCACGCCTCGATCAAGGGAGGGATGCCGATCGGCACCCCCGCCGTCACCGTGAACCGCATCTGCGGCTCGGGCCTCGAGGCGATCAACACGGCGGCACGCTGGCTGCAGACCGGTGACGCCGAGGTCGTGGTCGCGGGCGGCACCGAGAACATGAGCATGATGCCGTACTACCTGCGCAAGGCCCGCTTCGGCTACCGCCTGGGCGATGGGGCGCTCGAGGACGGGACGATGGATCTCGTTACCGACCCGTTCGAGAACGTGCCGATGGGTATCACCGCCGAGAACCTGGCCGAGCGCTACGAGGTCTCGCGGTCGCTGCAGGACGAATACGCGATCCGTTCGCAGGAGCGCGCGCGTGCCGCCATCGACGCCGGGTACTTCAAGGACCAGATCATGCCTCTCGAGGTCCGCAAGGGCCGCGAGTCGATCGTCTTCGACACGGACGAGCACCCGCGCTCGACTTCGCTGGAGGCACTGGGCAAGCTCCGCGCTGCGTTCAAGGATGGCGGCAGCGTGACCGCTGGCAACTCCTCGGGAATCAACGACGGCGCCGCGGCGCTGGTCGTCACCACCGCTTCCAAGGCCCGTGAGCTGGGCCTGAAGCCGCGCCTCCGTCTTGTCGGCCGCGCCGAGTCCGGCGTCGACCCTCAGATCATGGGGTCCGGCCCGATTCCGGCGATCGAGAAAGTGCTCGCGAAGACGGGACTGACCGTCGACGACCTCGATGTGATCGAGCTGAACGAGGCATTCGCCGCGGTGGCGGCTGCATGCTCGACCGCGCTCGGGCTTCCGGCCGAGAAGACGAATCCCAACGGCGGTGCGGTCGCCCTCGGCCATCCGGTCGGCGCGACCGGTGCCATCCTGACCGTGAAGGTGATGCACGAGCTCGAGCGGACGGGCGGTCGCTACGGTCTCGTGTCGCTCTGCATCGGTGGCGGCCAGGGGATCGCCACGATCTTCGAGCGCATCGGCTAGCCGTATTCCAGCGGGGCCCGCTCAATCAGAGGGGCAGGCCGGAAGGTCTGCCCCTCTCTTCTCGCCTCCTCGTCGCACCGCCACGTTCGGCGCTACTCCCCGAGGCGGAGGCCCGGGTGCAGCAGGTGCTCGGCATCCCTCATCGCGCGGTAGCTCGAACGCAGGTGGTCGATGGCCTGGTCGAGCCAGCGGCCGCAGCTGCCGCAGAGGTAGACCTGGCGCGAGCCACGACGCTGTGACAGCCGTGTCCCGGCCTCGGTCTTCACAGCAAAGCCATTGATCATGTGGATCTCGAACGCGTCCGCGTCGATGCGTCGTTCGCACACGTCACACAGGATCGCCTGCATCGGCGGCTCCGCTCCTCGATGCTGTGGCCAGATCATCGGGGCCGCGAAGTGGCCGCCGAACCGGCCGTTACACAAGCGTCAACGAGAGGTCAGGAGCGCAGCGATGGCGGCCCAGGCGTCGAGAGCGAGCGCCTCGGGGGATCGTGTGGCATCGAGGACGAGCCAGCGCTCAGGTGCGGCCTCAGCCTGCGCGAGGAAACCCGCCCGCACACGTTCGTGGAAGACCCGCTCCTCGGCCTCGAAACGGTCGGTCGGGCCGCCCCTGCGCCCGAGGCCTTCGGCCACCGTGAGGTTGAGGAGCACCTGGAGCGCGGGAATCACGTTGCCGCTCGCCATCTCGTTCACGCCCGCCACGAGCGCCGCATCCAGGCCTCGACCGAACTGCTGGTAGGCCACCGTCGAGGCGCAGAAGCGGTCCGACAGCACGAGCGCTCCACGCTCGAGGGCAGGACGGATCACCGCCTGCACGAGTTCGGCGCGGGCCGCGTTGAAGGCGAGCAGCTCGGCGATGGGTGCAGTGGGCGAGCCGTGGAGCAGCGCGTCGCGAATCGCCTCGCCGAAGGGTGTGCCGCCCGGTTCGCGGCAGGTGACGACCTCGAACCCGGCCGCCCTCGCGTGGCGCGCTACCAACTCCACCTGCGTGGACTTGCCGGCCCCTTCGCCGCCTTCAAACGCGACGAACAGGCCGCCGGCGGGCCCCGGCTGTCTCTCGGGCACGCTACTCGTCGTGGTTGTCATCGAGCCAGGGCAGGTCCTCGAGGCGGTCTCCGCCGCTGACGACGACCCGTCGGTAGGGCTCACGACCCCTGGAGAGCGACCGCTGTCCGTGACGCCCCACCAGCTCGTGCTGCAGACGGCGGATGTAGGCGCTCTGGGGCGCGAGTTCGACCTGTGGCGTCCGACCGAAGGTGACCGCCGCGATCGCCTCCTCGGCTTCTCGCAGCGCGGCAGTAGTCGGGTCGTTCTGTGTTCCGCCGTGACGCATCGCGATGAGCGACTGTTCGATCTGGCGTTCGCTGTTGTTCCGGAGCACGTACACCGGGATGCCGCGCGCCTCCGCATCCTTCAGGGGCCCGGAGCGGCGTGGTAGTAGGGGACGCAGGCAGTACCGCATCGGCGTCACGAATGCTGTCCACGACCGTCGCCTGCGCGCGTGTCGTCGAGATCGCGTCCTCAAGGCGCGCGCGGCTGATCCCGAAGGGCATGATCCGGCGGTGCGCGCCCGGTGCCGGGGCCACCGAGGACGCCGTCGCACTCGGAGCCACGGTGCGCAGCTGGCGAGGTTCCCGCGGCAGGCTTGCCCGGCTCGAGGCGGCCGAGTCTGCGCGTTCATCTGCGACGGGCATGCGCTCGACGGTTGCCACGCCGCCGTCCGCACCGAGCGTGCGGACCTCAGCCTCTGTCTCGTAGCCTCGCAGCACCGCATCCACGGTCTCGGCGATGTCGAGGTGGACGGCGACTCGATCGAACGCCTGGATCTCGACGAGCGAGTCGAAGGTCGGTGGATTGCGACGTTCGAGTACGGTCTTCTGCGTGCCGCGGCGGCGCGCCTCCTCGTCCGACAGCGTCACCGACTCGATGCCGCCGATGAGGTCGGACAGCGTGGGGTTCTGCATCAGGTTCTGCAACGTGTTGCCGTGCGCCGTCCCGATGAGCTGCACACCGCGCTCGGCGATCGTGCGCGCGGCGTCGGCCTCGAGGCTGGAGCCAATCTCGTCGATGACGATCACCTCGGGCGTGTGGTTCTCGACTGCCTCAATCATCACCTGGTGCTGCAGCTCGGGGCGCGGAACCTGCATGCGCCGCGCCCGTCCGATCGCCGCGTGCGGGATGTCGCCGTCGCCGCCGATCTCGTTCGACGTGTCCACGATCACGACGCGCTTATTCAGCTCGTCTGCAAGGATGCGCGCTGCTTCACGCAGCATCGTCGTCTTGCCCACGCCCGGGCGGCCGAGCAACAACACGCTCCGGCCGGCCTCGAAGAGGTCGCGAACTAACCCAGCCGAGCCCTCGACGCTCCGTCCGATGCGCAACGTCAGCCCCACGATGCGCCCGCGGCGGTTGCGGATCGCGGAGATCCGGTGCAGGGTGCGCGGGATCCCGGCGCGGTTGTCCTCGCCGAACGAGGAGATCTGCGCCACCACGTGCTCAATCTCGGGCTCCTGCACTCCGCCTTCAGCAAGAACCACCTCGCCCCCTGGATAGCGAGCGGTGGGCACGCGCCCGAGGTCGAGGACCACTTCGAGCAGTCCGTCGAGGCCGCGTGCACGGACGGCGTCGGCCACGCGCGAGGGGAGGCGGTCGACCAGCATCTCCACCTCCGCGCGCGTTTCGTCGGAGTCGGTGTGGATCTCGGAGGTCGAGCTGACGAGGGTGTCATCAACCACGGGTAGGCACCGCCAGACTTGCGCGAGCACGCTGGGTGGCTCGAATCGGATGCGCGAGACGGAGGCAGAGCAGACCGTATTCGCCCAGGCGCTCAAAGCCGCACGCCTGGTACGCGGTCTCGGTGGCGTTCCCCGCGATCGTCATCGCGAGTGCAGGCTCACGCCTCCGCAGGACCTCCCGAGCGCGAACGGCGAGCGCAGCAGCAGCCTCGGGCCGCGCGCCGTCGACAACGATTGCGAACTGCGGATCCGCCCGCCGTCCCGCCACCTGGAGCTCGCCGACGAGCGTGTCCCCCTCGAAGGCGAGCCATTCGGTGCCGCCGCGGTGGAGCCAGCGCCGCTCCCGCGTCTGCTGCCACTCTTCGAGCGTGAGCGCCATGGCCTCGCGTGCATCGAGTGGCAGCAGGCGATTGAACAGTTGGAATCTGCCCGCCTCGTCCGAGGGATCCGCCCGTCGACAGGCCAGGTTCCGCGCATCCGCGCCGGCTCGCGAGTCGACGCCACCTCGCCACGTCGATTCCACCAGCACGCGCTTGAAACCGAGGTGGAGGGCGGCGGAAAGCGCGGGCGAGTCGGTGCGCGTGCGGAGCAGCACATGCGTGACGCGCTCCTCGAGGGCGGCGTCGTGGGCCTGCCGCAGCAGCGCGCTCATCGCCGCCGTGTCTCCCGAGGACGCGTCGATCAGCGTGTCGATGATCCACGTCCCACGGTTGAGCTCGCGCGCGGTCGCGATCCCGTCGATCTGGCGGCCCTGCACGTCGATCCATGTGCGGCGTCCGAGCCCCAGCCAGTGCTCGATCGCCGCTCCAAGGGGACGGGGCACGTCGTCGGGCCGCGCCAGCCGTTCGCGTGTGAAGGCGTGGTTCTCGAAGACGTCGTCATCGAAGGCCACGAGCGCGACCAGGTCGGTTGGTCGTACGCCATGCGCGTCGCGGTCGTGCTCTTCGATGGTCACCCGGACACCGCCGTCGCCTCGAGGCGTTGGCGCACCAGCTGCACGAAGAGGCGATGGAAGCGCGTGTCGCCGGTCAGCTCCGGGTGGAAGGAGGTCGCGAGGAGCGACCCCTGACGGCATGCGACGACGCGCCCGTCCTCGAGTTGCGCCAGTACCTCGACAGCAGGACCGAGATCGCGAATCACGGGCGCGCGGATGAAGACCGCGTGGAGTGGCCCGTCCTCGATCCCGCGCACGTCGAGGTCCGCCTCGAAGGAATCGACCTGCCGGCCGAAGGCGTTGCGATCGACCGTGATGTCCATCGCCCCGATCGGAGGTCGGTCGAGGGCTGGGACGCGGCGGGCGAGCATGATCGCGCCCGCGCACGTGCCCCAGACCGGCAGCCCGTGCTCGATTCGAGTTCGCAGGGGATCCATGAGGTCGAAGGCGAGGAGCAGCCGAGCGATCGTTGTGCTCTCGCCGCCGGGGATGATGAGACCGTCGCACAGGGCCAGTTGCGCGAGCGTGCGTACCTCGAGCGGTTCAGCGCCTACGGCGCGCAGATGCTCAATGTGCTCGGCGAAGTCACCCTGTAAGGCGAGCACGCCGATGCGCACTCGGGGAGCCACCGCCACCGGCTCCTCGCTGGTGCTCAAGTGGTGGCTAGTTCCCCCGTGCGGCAAGCTGCTCGGCGGCCGAGAGTGAGGCCGCGGCGCGACCCCTCATTGGGTCCCCGGTGAGCTCGCGCGAGACCTGGGCGAGGACGTCGGGATCGCGGAAGTGGGTCACGGCTTTGACGATCGACGCAGCCATCTGGGCCTGCGCGGCATGCCTCTCGACCGAGCCCTCTTCGAACTCCGCGCCTGACTTGAAGATGCCCGACCCGACGAACACGCCCTCGGCGCCGAGCTGCATCATGAGCGCGGCATCGGCGGGTGTCGCGACGCCACCGGCGGAGAAGTTCACGACGGGAAGCTTCCCGAGGCGCTTCACCTCGCGCACGAGTTCGAGCGGTGCCCCGAGCTCTTTCGCGCGATTGGGGAGCTCGTCGTCGGGCGCGCTGGCGAGCTGGCGGATGCCGCCGTGGAGGGCGCGCATGTGCCGCACCGCCTCGACGATGTCGCCCGTGCCCGCCTCGCCTTTGGTGCGGATCATCGCGGCGCCCTCGGCGATGCGGCGGAGCGCTTCCCCGAGGTCGCGGCAGCCGCAGACGAACGGCACCCTGAACGCGTGCTTGTCGATGTGGAAGCTCTCGTCTGCGGGCGTGAGCACCTCGGACTCATCGATGTAGTCCACGCCGATCGCCTCGAGGATCTGCGCCTCGACGAAATGGCCGATGCGCGCCTTGGCCATCACGGGGATGGACACGGTGCGCATGATGTCCTCGATGAGGTCCACCCGGCTCATCCGGGCGACCCCGCCGGCCGCACGGATGTCGGACGGCACGCGCTCGAGTGCCATCACGGCGCACGCGCCGGCCTCCTCGGCAATCTGTGCGTGCTCAGCCGTCACCACGTCCATGATGACACCGCCCTTGAGCATCTGGGCGAGTCCCGCCTTCACGGTCCACGTCGCGGTCTCGCCGTGCGTGCCGTTTGCGGACTGTCCATTGCTCGAAGTCATAAGGCCCCCGCGGCGAAGTCAGCGTTTGGATCAGTGTAGCGAGGGGCGACCCTCATCGCATCGTTTCGCGCCGCCCGCGGCGGGCTCGCCGAGGCGTAGAATCGCCACATGAGCACCGACAAGGCGAGCGAGCGTCCCTGGATCCAGCGGCACCAGTTCAGCGGCGACATCCGCATTGGACTGATCACCGACACCCACGTGCCGGAGGCGCGCCGCTCCCTCTGGGACGAGGTCTACGAGGTCTTCCGCGATGTCGACCTCATCCTGCATGCCGGCGATATGCACGACGTGGTGGTGCTCGACTGGCTCGAGGAGGTCGCGCCCGTGATCGGTGTGCGCGGCAACGGCGACGACGGCACCTCGGGACGAACGGTCGCGCCGAACGATCCCCGCCTCGCCTACAACCAGATCCTCGACATTGACGGGCTCCGCGTGGGGATGACTCATGACTTCTCCCACCTCGAACTGCCGAGCGCGAACCTCGATGCCCGCATGCAGCGCCATTTCGAGGGGCCCGTGCACGTGGTGGTCGCGGGTGACACGCACACGCCCCTCGTCCAGACGCTGCGCGGGGTGCTGATCGTGAACTCGGGTTCTCCGACGTATCCGCGGAACCTGAATACACAGCTCGGCACGGTGGGCTTCCTCGAAGTGCGCGGCGGCCGCGTCGACGCCTGGATCGAGCAGCTTCACTAGCCGAGGCCCCCTCCAGCGGAGCTTCCACGCACAGCTCGGGAACCCGCACGCCCTCGGCGCCGTCTCATCACTGCGACCGCTCATCGAGAGCCGCGCGTCGCGATGATGGGAGGCTTCCGGTGACCGCTCAGATCGACCAGGCTGCGACCAGACCACGCCGAAGGGCATGGACCGTGGGTCCGGTGCTCGGCACATTGCTGCTCGGCGGTGCGCTCGTCGGATGCGCCGGCAGCCTGGAGTCGCGGACGACCTCCGCGACGCCACCCGAGTCGATGGTTGCGCCCGCCGCCCCGGACGCGGCCCCTGCCAGTGGTGGCGCCGAGGCGCTGCTTCGGGACGCGCGCGAGATTACGGGAGGCACAGGAAGCGCCGGCAGCGCCAGCTCGGCAGGTGCTCCCGCCGCGCAGGACGCCGCATCCCCGAAGAAGCAACTGGCGCCCGCGGTCGCTCCGGGAGCGGCGGCGCCTGCTCCGCCGGCTTCCGGTTCCGCCGGCGCGCAACCTGCTGAACCCACGCTGCCCAGCCTCGACTTCCTGGGGCGCTCAATCATCCGCACCGGATCGATCGAGATGCAGGTGGAGTCTGTGAGCGACTCCTTCGAGCGGGTGAGCGCCATCGCGACCGGGGCCGGAGGGTTCGTCGCGGAGTCGCGGTTCTTCGGCCGCCAGGACCCCACGGTCCCGCCTCGAACGTCCGACCGACGCGAGGGCGTGCAGCCGACCGTCGCCCGCCCTCCCCAGGGAGGTGCGTCGCTGACGCTGCGTATCCCAGCGGACCGGTTCGACGACGTGGTTCAGCAGCTCCGTGGAGTCGCCGTCGAGGTGCGCTCGATCAATACGGGGTCGCAGGACGTCACCGGTGACGTCACGGACCTCGAGTCCACGCTGCGCAACCTCCGTTCCGTCGAGGCGCGCTACCTCGAGATGCTGGGCTCCGCCCGCACGACGGCTGACATTCTGCAGATCCAGGACCGCATCAACCAGACCAGGGCCCAGATCGAACGCGCCGATGGCAGGCTCGCCGGCCTGAAGCGGCTCGCGGACATGTCGACGCTCACGGTGAGCCTCAGCCCGGCCGCGCCGGCGAGCACGACCTCCGCGCCAAATGTGTTTGCTCCGGTCCGGCAGGCCTGGCAGGCTTCCCTCGAGGCGCTGCAGTCGCTAGGGCTGGCGATCCTCATCGCCGGCGCGTTCGGCTGGTGGATGGTGCCGCTCGCGGCCGTCGCGCTGTGGGTCGCGAGCCGACTGCTGCGGAACGCGGGGACCAAAGTCCCCGCCCCAGGCTCAATTGACACGCCGCAGACCACGGCCTAGCGTCGGTACTCGTGCATTCGAGCTCGGCGGAGAACCCGCGGTTGGAGCACGGGCATGAGTGGGAAGTCGGATTTGATTGTGGCGGGCGCGTCGGCAGGGTCCGGCGCGCTCGCCCTTCTTGTTACGGCCGCAGCGGACGCCAGCCGGATGGGCTACGTCCTGGGTGCTGTGTTGCTGTTGAACGCCTTCGTGAGATACCAGCTGGCGAGGCGGCAGGGCCGCTAGGAGATCCAGCGCCGGGAGGCGTTCGTGCCGAAGGTTGACCCGCTCAAGGTGGTTCGCTCGATCCTCGTGCCCGTCGATGGGTCGGATGCCTCGTATGGAGCCCTCGCGACCGTCTGCGATATCGCACGCAACACGAAGGCGAGCGTGGCGGCACTCCACGTCATCGAGGTGCCCCGCGCGCAGGCCCTCGACGCGGACCTTCCCGCGGAGGCCGAGCGCGGCGAGGCCGTCCTCGAGCGGGCAGAGCAAGTGGCCGGGGATCACAAGGTGAAGGTCCGGGGCGAGCTGCTCCAGGCACGCCATGCGGGACCCGCGATCGTCGACGAGGCTAGCGCCGGGCGCATGGACGCGATCGCCATGGGCCTCGGACCGAGCGGTCCGTACGGGCGCTTCCAGCTGGACGAGACCGCCCAGTACGTCCTCGAGCATGCTCCGTGCGACGTGTGGCTCTTCCGCTATGCCAGCGACGAGCGGCCCGTCCCGTGAACGTGGTGATCATGGGCTGCGGCCGGACGGGTGCCTCGGTTGCCGCGCGACTCGCGGGCGAGGGCCACGGCGTGACGGTCATCGACACCAGCGAATCCTCGTTCCGACGCCTTCCGGCGTCGTTCAACGGCAAGCGCACGGTGGGCTCAGGGATGGACCAGCGCGTCCTGGAGGCGGCGGGCCTGCGCCAGGCGGACGCGTTCATGGCGCTTGCCCAGGGTGACAATCGCAACGTGTTCGCGGCGCAGGTCGCGATGCACGTCTTCGGCGTGCGCAACGCCGTGGTCCGCCTGAACGATCCGTTCCGCAGTGAGATATTCTCGCGCCTCGGACTGAGGACCTTCAGTCCCACGATTGTGGGTGTGGATCTTGCGTACCGTGCGCTGATGGGGCCGCCGCCTCCTGTGCCGCCGGTCGACGAGGCCCCATAGACCGTAGCTGAGACGAGACCTCGCGCATGTACATCGTGGTTATCGGCGCCGGGACCGTCGGCTACGGGCTCGCCCTCGAGCTGCTGCGCAACTCCGAGCACGAGGTCGTGCTGGTCGATAACGACGTGGCACTGGTGCGCGATCTTCGGGACGAACTCGGCGAGAGCGTGGTGCTCGGCGACGGAACCGAGGTGGTGTTCCTCGAGAGCATCGGAGTACGGCGCGCGGACCTCGTCATCGCCGTGACCGGCAGCGACAGCCACAACCTCGTCGCGAGCCAGGTCGCAAAGCACTGGTTCCACGTGCCGAGGGCGATCGCCCGCGTGAACGACCCGCTGAACGAACGCCTGTTCCGGCTGCTCGGCGTCGACTCGACGGTGTCTGCGGCCTCGGCGGTGCTCGCACAGCTCGAGGTGGACCTCCCGGAGCACACGCTCGTGCCGCTCATGCATCTGCGTCGACGCGGCCTCGAAGTGGTCGATCTGCACGTCCAGCCCGGCTCTCCCGCGGCCAACCGAGCGCTGCGAGACCTCACGCTCCCGCCGCAGGCACTCATCTCCCTGGTGGTCGGGCTGGACGGCACGCCGCAGGTGCCCACGGGCGACACGGTCCTGCACGTGGGTGACGAGGTGATCGCCGTGATCGCGGAAGACTCCGAGGGCGCGCTCCGACGGCTGGTCGCCTCACCTGTGGCGCCCGAAGCCGATCCCGTGCGACGCGATAGACAGAACGATGCGCCTCGCGCCTGGGCTGCGCGGGACGTACACCGAGGCCGCTGCGATCTTCTCGCGATCCGACCGCTGACCTCGTGCCGTGTCCTTCGGTTGCCTCCGCCGTCGAGGCGGTGCGCGCTCGCTCTGCAGACGCCGCCGTGTGCGCAATTGAGAACTCGATCGAGGGCGGCGTCACGGAGACCTCGATCAGTTGCTGCAGGAGGACTTCGCGCTGCGTATCTGCGCGGAAGTCGTCCTCCCGATTCGTCACGCACTGGTGGGACCCGCCGGTCTCGACCCCCGCGATGCGAGCGTCGTCTATTCGCATCCACAGGCGCTTGCGCAGTGCCGGAGGCGCCTTGCGGAACTCGCACCATCGGCGCGGCCCGTCGCGGCGCTATCGACGGCGGCGGCCATCGAGTCGGCGCTGCAGGAGCCGCGAACGCTTGCCGTGAGCAACGCGCTGGCCGCCGCGCTCTACGGCGCCACCGTCTATGCGGACGACATTGCCGACGCCCGGCAACGAGACGCGGTTCGTCGTCATCGGTGCTGCCGACGCGCCCTCCAGCGGCGACGACAAGACCTCGATCGCGTTTACCACGCACCATGATCGCCCCGGCTCGCTCGTCGAGGTGCTGCGTGCGTTCTCGGAACGCGGGATCAACCTCACGCACATCGAAAGCCGCCCCACGAGGCGCCAGCTGGGGACCTACGTCTTCCTCGTCGACGTGCAGGGCCATCGCACGGACGAAGCCCTCGCGGCCGCCCTCGACGCTGTGCAGCGCGAGACACTCTGGCTGCGCGTGTTTGGCTCCTACCCACGCTGGCGGGGTCCGCAGGCGCCGGCGCTCGACGACTGACATGCCGGAGATCCCGGACCTCGAGGCGATCCGCGGGTTCCTCGAGCCGCGCACGGCGGGCCACCTCGTGACACGGACCGAGGTGCGCTACCCGTGGCTCATCCGCTCCGAGGACAAGATGGAGAGCCTCGAGGGGCACGCGCTCGGCCCGATCGGCCGGTACGGGAAGTTCCTCCTGTTCACGGTCGATGACGGGCGACGGCTGGTCGTGAATCCGATGCTCACGGGACGGTTCCACTGGGCCGTGGCGGGCGAGCGAAAGCGCCCGGGCACGTGCGTCGTCCTCGGCTTCGACGATGGGAATGAGCTCCGATACTCGGACGCGCGCCGCATGGGACGCTGGTACCTCGTTCCGGCGGACGGACTCGACCTCATCCCGCAGTGGGCGTCGCTGGGCCCCGACGCCCTCGCGATCACCGAGGATGAGTTCCTTGCGGGATTGAAGAAGCATCGTGGCCAGGCGAAGAACGTGCTCACGAACCAGGAGTTCATGGCGGGCATTGGCAACGCCTGCTCCGACGAGATCCTGTGGGAGGCGCGCATCCATCCGCACCGGCGCGTCGCCACGCTCGACGAGGAGCAGCGGCGCGGACTGTTCCTCGCGATGCACGCCGTGTTCGACTGGGCTCGCCCCATCCTCGAGGCCGAGGTGCGCGACGGCCTCTACCAGCGCAACGAGGAATGGCGCGACCACCTCCGCGTCCACCGCAAAGCCGAGCAGGCGTGCCCGCGGTGCGGTTCGACCATCCGCTCGCAGGTGCAGAGCAGCCGCGAAACCGATTACTGCCTGACGTGCCAGCCCCTCGCGCTCTAGGCGCGTCCCCTCGATGAGCGCGCGGGCCGCTAGGCTCTTCGGGCGAACAAGGGTGGGGGCACCATGAAGGTCCTGGGCAAGGACATCGGCGGCGCTCGACAAGCGCTACGAGGAAATCGAGCGCCGTCTCGGTATCGAGGCGGAGCGAACGCTCGTCGTCGAAGGCTTCGAGGGTGGCAGCATCTCGAATGTCGACTGGCTCGACGATCGCGTGCGACTCCTGGTGCACACGGGGGTCCCGCGCCACGCGCTGGCGCACGTCTTCGGGGTCGCCCTCGAGCACGTCCGCCAGCGGCTGGAGCGTTACCCGGACGTCGTGCGCCCGCCCGTGGACGACGACATCGAGGGTGGCGAGGTCGTTCGCCAGGCCCTGCGCGAGCTCGTGCTGGCACCCGAGGCCGAGATGCACCTCGAGGCGCTGCACCTGGACAACACGTGGGAAGTCGAGCAACGTCACCAGGGGATGAAGGAACTGTTGCGGGATCCCCCCGCGGACTGGAACGAGGCGGGCACCGTCGGGAACGACTTCATGTCCCTCCAGTACGCGCGCTTTGCGATGCAGCACCCAAAGGAGATGTGGGACGGGCTCCGCAAGACGATGGAGCAACGGCTTCCGCTCGCGTGCGAGCGCGGAGCGGCCGCCCTGAAGATCGTGAGGACCTATGGCTGGGGCGGCCCCGGGGCCTGCCTCGAGTCGCTCGTGGGGGTGCGCAACGAGCTCGAGCTCAAGGACATCGCGGCCATCGAGGACCGCCGAACCCGCGAGCTGACGTAGCTCGCGAGTTCGGCGGGGAGGGCCGACCTGTTGGATTCCGCTCAGGTTGCCTCCTCAATCGGGGATGCGACGCGAGCGCGCTCCGACCTCCGCACCGAAGCCAGGACGGCGATCCCGAGGATCAGGGCGATCACCAGCAGCGACAGCAGCGGGGGCAGCTTGACGAGGTCGACGAGCAGCATCTTCGCGCCCACGAACACGAGGATCGCCGCCAGTGCGGGCTTGAGGTAGCGCAGGCCCTCGAGGTAACCGCCCAGCACGAAGTAGAGCGCCCGCAGTCCGAGGATCGCGAA
This sequence comes from Dehalococcoidia bacterium, assembly GCA_046328255.1. Taxonomy (GTDB): domain Bacteria; phylum Chloroflexota; class Dehalococcoidia; order UBA2979; family UBA2979; genus RBC038. The sequence goes on from JAXLWY010000025.1 coordinate 13,707, forward strand.
GACGTTCGACGTGTAGACGATGAACGGATCGTTCGTGACGGCGAAGATCGCCGGAATCGAATCCACCGCGAAGACCAGGTCCGTCACCTCGATCAGCAACAGGACGACGAACAATGGTGTCGCGTAGAGGAGACCGTTCCGACGCGTCCAGAATCGTTGTCCGTCGTACGCGTCGGAGATCCTGATGAACCGCCGCGCAATTCGCAACACGGCACTCTGACGCGGGTCAGGGTGGCCGCTCTGGTCACGGAGGAATCGGAGCCCGGTGACGATCAGCAGCCCGCCGAACACGTAGATGACGGCGTGGAACCGCTCGAGGAGCACTGCTCCCACGAGGATCAGCGCGCCTCGCATCACCAGGGCGCCGAGGATGCCCCAGAACAGCACGCGGTGCTGGTACGCCACCGGCACGCCGAACGTCGAGAAGAGGAGCAGGAAGACGAAGACGTTGTCGACGGAGAGCGACTTCTCGATCAGGTAGCCGGTGGTCCACTCGAGCCCGCGCTCGAACCCGCTGATCCAGTACACGCCGGCGTTGAAGACGAGTGCGAGGCCAATCCAGACTGCGCTCCAGGCGAGTGCCTCGCGGCGCGACACCTCGTGGGCGTGGCGGTGGAACACGCCGAGGTCGATGGCGAGCAGCGCCAGGACCAGCGCGTTGAAGGCGATCCAGGGCCCCAGGCCCAGACCCGCCAGCACATCGAATGAGGAATCCAGGGACAAGCACACCTCCCGCGCGCGCAGCCTCGCGATGGCCACAGCCATTGCGAGGTCTCACACGCGAGAAGATCGAGGCGCTGCCTCGAAGTCCTCGCCGCCTGGCCCGGGGTTGCGAACCCGTATTGACGAGCCAGCCGCCGCCGCCCCGGGGCGGCGGGAGTTACTCCCCTCGAACCCAACCATGGGAGCAGGCGCGGCGCGCCGGCGTCAAGCGAGCGCTACGACCGGGACTCGGTGTGCGCTCCGAGGAGGAATCGCAGAGCTGCCTCCCACCAGTCCGTCATCGCGGGGCCATCCGAGGTCGCGGACGCGATGGGATGAGCACGCAGGTCCGTGAGCAAGCGCTCTGCGTCGGCGAGTGAGTGCACTTCGGGGGGAGGCGGCGCACCGGGAGAGCGCACCGCCGCAGAGCCTGTCGGCCGGGCTGTGACGGGCCTCGGTGCCGACATTGCGCTGCCGATGGCGCCGCGCATCGCGTCCCAGAGCTGGGCAGGCGAGTCGAAGAGCGAGGCGGCGTGGGCGGTGGCGCCGATGATCGACTCGGGGCGGCCGAGCGGACCCGGAGGGGGATCGAACGAGCCGTCCTTCAGCACCGCGAAGAGCCGATCGACAGCCTCCGAGGGTGATCCGGCGTTATCACGGAGCGAGTAGACGATCGGCGCCGGCAGGGCCTCGAGGACGGTTCGCGCAGCCTCGAGCTGCTGCTGGCTCGCGAGGCTACTGGCGAAGCCGGACGCGACCGGCCCGGTGGGTTCGCTGGCGCCCGTGACGACGCTCGATGCCGCGCTGATGCTCGGGATGGCCATGCGCTCAGCATGGCGGCCGACTCACCGGTAACGCCTCCGGCGGAACCCGAGCATTCCGGTGCCTGCACCCCGACGGCTTCGCGGGACTCCCTGCTTTCAGACGCGACCGGACGCGATCAGGAGGCGGCGGCGCCCTCGAATCCGCTCGCAGGGGCGTTGCGGTCGATCCACCCGGCGAGGAACGGACGCCACTCCCGGTAGCCCTCGAGGTAGTGGCCGAACAGCGTCGCGGGCGTCGCGCTCGGCCGCGAGGGCTGACGCAACAGCTTCATCCGCGCTTCGGCGGGCGTGCGCCCGCCCTTGTGGTGGTTGCACGCCCGGCACGCCGCCACGAGGTTCTCCCACTCGTGCGGGCCGCCGCGATGACGCGGCATCACGTGGTCGAGCGTGAGGTCGGAGGACGAGCGCCCGCAGTACTGGCAGCGGCCGAGATCCCGCGCGAACACCTCGCGACGGGTGAGGCGCACCTGGGGTCGGGGGCGACGGACCTGATACTGGAGGCGGATTACGGAGGGCAGGTCGTAGGTTCTCTCGACGCCCCGAAAGCCGTGCTCGATGCGCTCGATGAGCTCCGCTTTGCCGTAGTGAACAAGCACGAACGCACGCCGAGCGGAGCACACATTGAGCGGCTCGTAATTCTGATTCAGGACCAGCGCCCTGCGCTCGGCTGCCAACCGCCACCCTCCGCCCCCGGAAAGAGGAGGTGCGGAGAGTGTGTCACATTCTCGCCGGGCGTTGTAAACGAGCGCTCCGACGCTTGCGCGAGGCTCTGGGCTAGGGCGCGGGAATCGAGGGGACCGCACCCCGGATCCCGGCCTCGACCTGGCTGATCGCATCGTGGAACTCGGCCGGGAGTAGCCGCTCCACGAACGGGGCCGCCGACAGCAGATACGGTGCCAGCAGCGAGCCGTTGACCCCGGACGTGAGCTGCTCGAACGCGGGGAACTGGGCCCCGAGCACGATGAACAGCTCGACGAAGAGCAGGCCCTTCGCGAGTCCGAACACAGCGCCGCCGAGGTGATCCAGCGGGCCGAGCATCAACACGGACGCGACGGTCTTGAGCATCTGCGATGCCACCGCACCGATCACCGAGATGCCGCTGAAGATCGCGGTTGCCGCGATCAGGTTGCGGGCCGCCTCGTTGTCCGTCACGAAGGCAAAGTTCGAGGAGAGGTCGTCGTAGTAGCGGCCGGCGGCGATCGCGCCCACGAGCATCGCCACGAACCCGACAAACTCGCGGATGAGCCCTCGCCGCAGCGAAGAGAAGGCGCTCCATCCGAGGATGCCACCGACCAGCAGGTCAAACCAGTTCACAGGCCCTCGCGCATCCGTGCAGCGGGCCCCCAGCTTAGCTCCCGTCTCTCGCGGCAGTGCAAGCGCGGGCCGGGGCGCTGGAAGTGCCCGATCGAGCGTCGTAGGATGTGGCCCCTCGACGCTGGCATCCATGGGGAGTCCGAGTGACCGCTCCGCGTCCCCACGACAACCCCTTCGTCAACTACCTCGACCTCCAGTTTGACGAGGAGGACGCCGATCACGTGGTCTGCCGGCTCCCCGTGACGGACGCCGTGCGCAACCGAACGGGCCAGGTGCACGCCGGGGCGTTCGTCGCGATGGCCGACATGATGGCGAGCATCCTCGCGCGCCAGGGCGTCGAGGTGGGTCCCCTGGGCGAGGGCTTCCCCCTCGCCATCGACGTCCACGCTGTGCTCGTCGGAAACGTCGGCGACGGTGAGGTACGAGGCGAATCGCGCATTGTGAGGCGGGGCCGGCGAGTGACCGTCGTCAGAACTCGCCTCACGGGCCAGGAGGACAGATTGCTCGCCGAGGTGACCACCACGCACGTGCCCGCATGACTTCGCAGCAAGCAGCCTCCGGGGCTGCCACACCCAGAAGCGGCCTCAGCGCTGGCGCTCGGACCGTCCTCATCCTCGCTGTCACGTCGTTCTTCACCGATGTGTCCTCCGAAATGACGCTCAATGTCCTGCCGCTGTACCTGACGGGAACCCTCGGCGTCTCCCTCGCTGCGGTCGGGCTGATCGAGGGCGTGGCGGAATCGACCGCGTCGCTGCTGCGCCTGGTGGCGGGCCAGATCTCCGATCGCCTGCCTCGAAGGTTGCCCGTGGTCCTCACCGGCTACGGGCTCTCCGCCGCGACCAAGCCCCTGTTCGCGCTCTCGGCGGGCGCCGCCAGTGCCGGGTTGCTGCGATTCGCGGATCGCGTCGGCAAGGGCGTGCGGACGCCGGCGCGCGATGCACTGCTCGCCGGCGCGGCCTCCGAGGGCAAGCGCGGCTTCGCGTTCGGTATCCACCGCGCCGCCGATTCCACCGGAGCAGTGCTGGGCGTGCTCGCGGCGGCGCTCGCGGTCACCCTCGAGGGGGGCCAGCTCACCGACTCGACATTCCGCGCCGTGGTCCTGATTGCGGCCGTGCCGGCCTTCATCGCCGTGATCGTGCTGCTCCTCATCCGCGAGGCGCCGCACGCCCGCCCGGCGCCGGCCACGTCCCCGATCCTCCCCGCGCTGGGACCGCAGCCGCAGCGCCGCTTCCTCCTCGCGGTGGCTGTGTTCGCGCTCGGCAATTCGAGCGACGCCTTCATCGTGCTGCGCCTCGCCGATGTCGGCGCGTCGGTGGCTGGAGCGCTGGTGCTGCTCGCCGTGATGAACGCGGCGCATGTCGTAGTCGCCATTCCGGGCGGACAACTCTCGGACCGGATCGGGCGGCGGACCGTGCTCGCGGGCGGGTTCGTTGCGTTCGCGCTCGTCTACGGGGCACTCGGGATCGTGGACTCGATCCCTGCCGCGGCGGTCCTCATGGTGCTTTACGGCGCCTATTACGGCGTCACCGATGGCGTGAGCCGGGCCTATCTCGCGGACCTCGCCCCCGCTTCGGGCCGAGGTGGGGCCTATGGCTGGTATCACATGGTTGTCGGTGCGGGCGCTCTTCCGGCGAGTGTGATCGCGGGTGCGCTCTGGATGCAGTACGGGCCGGAGGCGGCGTTCGGCTGGGGCTCCCTCTGCGCGCTCCTCGCGCTGGGCGTCCTGTTCTCGATGCCTCGGACGGCCGCGCCGTAGCTCGGATCGGCGTGGGCAGGCTGGAGCCTGCTCGGATCAGCGGTCGAAGCCGAGGCGCCGCTCGCGCATCGACACGTGTCGCCCGTGACCGATCACGATGTGGTCGATGAGTTCGAGCTCGAGCAGCTCGCCCGCCGCCACGAGCTGCGCGGTGAGCGCGATGTCGTCACGGCTGGGTGCGGGATCGCCGGAGGGGTGGTTGTGCACGACGGCGATCGCGGTGGCGTTGCGGCGCACGGCCTCGCGAAAGACCTCGGCAACGCGCGCGGGCGCGGCATTGACGGACCCGCGATACAGCACCTGGTTCGAGAGCACGCGGTGCTTCGTGTCCATCGTGAGCAGGCGCAGCTCCTCGTGCTGCAGCAGCTCCATCTCCGCCTGCACCAGCCGCGCGATGTCGGCAGGCCCCGTGATCGCGGGCCGCACGTCGTCTCCCTCGAGGGCGAGTCGGCGTCCGAGCTCGAACGCTGCCGCCACCGTCGTGGCCTTGGCTGGGCCGATGCCCTTCGTGTCCTGGAGCGTCGAGAGGTCCGCCGAGGCGAGACCGCGCAGGCCTCCGTGATCGCCGAGCAGACGCGTGGCAAGTACGAGCACATCCTCGGTGGCCGTGCCCGTGTTCAGCAGGATCGCCAGCAGCTCGGACGTGGTCAGGGCCTGCGGACCGAGGCGGCCAAGCCGCTCCCGGGGGCGATCGGTCTCCGGGAGTTCCCGAACGCGGCCATAGGTCACCTCGGCGTTGGCGCTGTCCACGTCAGGTCGATCGGCGTCGGTCGCGCGTGTTCGCGTTCGATTCGATCACGCCGAGGCTGACCACGGTGTTCGTGTGCGGCCAGTGGCGCACCTCGACGGTTCGACCGTCGCTCAGCTGCAGGTATGCCTCCGGCGAGATTACGAAGAAGTGCTGCTCGCTTCCGGAGGATTCCGCGGGGCTCTCGATCAGGAGGTAGTAGGCACGGGTCATCCAGAGAACCGTTCCCTTGTTCCACATCCGCGCGATCACCCCTCGAGTGATACGCGGTGAGGAGCGCAGGTCACGGAGCGCAGCCACGGCCTCATACGTGAGCGCGAAGGCAGGCAGCCCGAACACGATGACGCCGACCAGTGCCCCCGCGCTGCTCGTGAAGACGTTGTAGAGGGCGAACGCGGTCGCGAGGAGGAACAGCAATGCAGCAGGCGTGAAGGCGAGGGCCTTCCGCACGATGCTCCGTCGGGCGCGTGCATCGGGCTGCTCGAGGAGCATCGTGATCGATGGCTGGCCGGTCATCGAGCGCCCCTCGTCCCGCGTTCGCGCCGCTCGGTTGTCCGCTAGTGGGGAATCCGGAGCGTCTGGCCAATCCGGATGGTGGCCGGGTCCTGGATACCGTTCGCCTCCTGGATTTCGATGACGAAGTTCGCCACCGTCTTCCCCGGCGGCAGGGTCTTTGTCGCGATCCCCACGAGCGTATCGCCCGACTGCACTGTATACGTCGTCGGCGCCGTCGAGGTCGCCTCGGCAGGACGCGCGGTGGCGGCAGGGGCGGGAGGTGCACCCGCGGCCGTACCGGCCGGTCCGGACGGATTGCTGGCGACGCCGCCTCGCGGCGCCGGAGTGTCCGTTGCCGCCGGGGAGCCGACGACCTTGGAGATCGAGGGCGGCACGGGGCCGTCCGCGTCACCGGCGCCGAGCGGCGCGACGAGCAGCCACACGGCGAAGACGGTGCCCACGAGCAGCGTCAGAAGCGATCCCCGATAGACACGGTAGGAGGGCAGCGCGAGCATGGGATCGAGGCAGCGCTGACAGAGCGCGTCGCCGTGGCTATCGCAGTAGAGCAGTCCGCAGCGAGCGCATTCCTGGACCGCGGCGGCATCGCAGAAGTAGCAATCCATGCTTCCCGTTCCGCTGATCCCGCCCGAGGCCGCGAGGCAGGAGCCCCGTCAGCCTAGCACGCGGTCGGTCGCGTTCCCGCACGCATCGCAGGCGGGCCGGAACGAGACAGCACCGCTCGAGGCTCTCCCATCCATGGAAGTCGCCCCGAGCGGTGTGCGGAATCCGACTACTTCAGCTCGACGGTGGCGCCGGCCTCCTCGAGCTTCGCCTTGGCGGCCTCGGCGTCCGACTTCGAGACGCCTTCCTTGACCGCCTTCGGGGCGGCCTCGACGAGGTCCTTGGCCTCCTTGAGGCCGAGCGACGTGAGCTCGCGGACGACCTTGATCACGTTGATCTTGTTGGCCCCAAAGTTGGCGAGAATGACGTCGAACTCGTCCTTCTCTTCGGCGGCCGGTGCGGCGGCGGCGCCGGCTGCGGGCATCATCGCCATCGCCATGGGGGCGGCGGCGGTGACGCCGAACTCCTCCTCGATCGCCTTGTTCAGGTCGCGCAGCTCGAGCAGGGTCATGCCCTTGATGATCTCGAGTGCGTCCTCAATCTTCGACATGCCCGTACCTCCTGCGCTACCCGGCGCCCGCCGGAGCTTGCTCTGTGCCTGTCACGCGCCGGTAGACCCGGAAACGTGGACCTCGATGTGGATGCGCCCGATGCGCGCTCAGGCGCCCTGCTCTTCGAGCTGGACGGCGCGCGCCTCGATGAGCCCGATGAAGTCACGGGTGGTGGCCTGCAGCAGGCCCGCCAGCTCGCGGATCTTGCTCACCAGGTTGCCCGCGAGTCGCGCCACCAGCTCGTCACGCGGCGGCACGGTCGCGAGGTCCGCGACGTACGCCGCATCGACAAGCTGCCCGTTGACGACCGCGTTCCGAATCTTGAGCGGTGAGTTCGGCCGTGCCTGGACGAATGTCGTGAGCGCCTTCGCGGCGGCGACGATGTCCCCCACGCTCACGGCGAGGGCGGTCGGGCCCTCGGTCAATTCGCCGTAGAGCGGCTTCCCGAGGTCGTTGGCGGCACGCTTGAGCAGCGTGTTCTTCACGACCTGGAACTGCGCGCCCGCATCGGCGAGCGTCCGCCGAAGCTCGTTCTGCACGCCCATCGGCACGCCCTGGTAGGTCGTTGCGATCGCGATCTCGGCGTCCTTGAGGAGCTCGCTGAGCTCCGCGACCATCTGGACCTTGCGCTCGGTGGGCATGCGAACCTCCTCGGCGCGCGATCACGTCGCGCGATGCGTGCAACGGTGCGCCGAGGAGCGGAGGTACACGCGAGACACCCTCTGCTCGAGGGCGTCATCCAGCGATGCTCTCCACCTGCACAGGCGGCCTCGGGATCTCCGAGTCCATTGTGGGCGCTGCCCACCCGTGGTCTTCGGCGGTGGCGACCCCTCGCGGGGCGCCGGGTTCAGTATGCCGGATTCCGCTCGCCAGCGCGAGCGGAATCCGGCATACGAGCGGTCAGGACGTCTGGCTCAGGACTTCGCGGCGAGCGTCAGGAGGTCGTTGACCTCGATGCGGACGCCGGGGCCCATCGTCGAGGCGAGCGAGGCACCACGGATGTACTGCCCCTTCGCGCCAGTCGGCTTCGCCTTCACGATCTCGTCGATGAGGGCGCCGAGGTTGTCGCGCAGCTGCTCGGGTGTGAACGACACCTTGCCGATCGGGCAGTGCACCAGGTTCGTGCGATCGAGGCGGAACTCGACGCGACCGGCCTTGGCCTCGCGAACGGCACGCTCCACCTGGTTGGCTTCGACGACCGTGCCGGTGCGCGGGTTCGGCATCAGCCCGCGCGGACCGAGGATGCGACCGAGGCGGCCGACCTTCCCCATGAGCTCGCGCTGGGCGAGCATCACGTCGAAGTTGAGCTCGCCACCTTCGACGCGCGAAATGAGGTCATCCGACCCCACGACATCGGCGCCCGCCGCAGTGGCGACGCTCGCGGCCTCGCCCTCGGCGAAAACTGCCACGCGCATCGTGCGTCCGAGGCCGTGTGGCATCACGACGGAGCCGCGGATCTGCTGATCGGCATGACGCCCGTCGAGGCCCGTGCGGAGATGGACCTCCACCGTCTCGTTGAACTTCGCGGTGGCCGTCTCCTTGACGAGCGAGAGCGCCTCGTCCGTGGTGTATTCCCTGAACTTGTCGACCTGCGCCCGAGCAGCCGAGACGCGCTTTGTGGGGTGCGGCATGGCTACTTGACCTCGATTCCCATGGAGTGCGCGGTGCCCTCGATCTGCCGGATCGCCTTGTCGAGGTCGGTCGTGTTCAGGTCGGGCATCTTCGTCTCGGCGATTTGCCGGATCTGCGCGTGCGTGACGCTCCCGACACGGTTGAGCAGCTGGCTGTTCGAGCCCTTCGCCACGCCCGCCGCCTTGCGCAGCATGTCGGACGCCGGCGGCGTCTTGAGGACGAACGTGAACGAGCGGTCCTCGAAGATCGTGATCTGGGCGGGGATGATGTTCCCGGCCTGCGCCGCGGTGCGCTCGTTGTAGGACTTCACGAAGTCCATGATGTTGATGCCGTGGGGCCCCAGGGCGGTGCCCACGGGAGGCGCCGGGTTCGCTGCCCCTGCCGGGATCTGCAGCGTCACGATCGCGCGAACTTTCTTGGCCATCCGCAATCATCCTTCGCTGCCCGCGCCCGAGGCGCGGACCTGCTCCCACCCCTCGCGCGTGCGTGCCGAGGCGTGGTCATAGCCGCTGGGTGGTCCTACTGCTTCTCGACCTGGAGGAAGTCCAGTTCGACGGGCGTGTCGCGTCCGAACATCGTGACCATGACACGCACCTTGCCCTTGTCGAGGTTGATCTCGTCGACCACGCCGACAAAGTCCTGGAAGACGCCGTCCGTGATCCGGACCTGCTCGCCCTCCTTGAACCCGATGTTGATGCGAGGCTGCGCCACCTCCATCTGACGGAGGATGCGGTTGACCTCGGTGTCAGCGAGCGCCGTCGGCCGGGAGCGATCGTCGCCCGTCACGCCGGCGAACCCGGTCACGCCCGGGGTGTTCCGGACCACGTACCAGGTGTCGTCGTCCATGCGCATCTGTACGAACACGTAGCCGGGGAAGAGCTTCTTCGAGACCGTGCGGCGCTGCCCGTCGCGGATTTCGATCTCGTCTTCGGTCGGCACGACCACGGCGAAGATGCGGTCCTCGACGTCCATCGATTTGACGCGCTGGTCGAGGTTCGTCTTCACCTTGTTCTCGTACCCGGAATAGGTCTGGACCACATACCAGGCGCGATCATCCGCACTGTTCTCGTCGGACGCTTCGTCCGCGAGCGCGGTGCCCGGCGCCTGGTCTCGCTCTGGCTCGTCGGTGGGGTCGGTGGTCAGCGGAGGACTCCTCCTGCGCGGGACGGCCGCGCGAGTGGCACTTGGGGGCGGCGCCGTGCGCGCTATGGCAGCAGCGTGCGCTCCACCAGCCAGTTGAACCCGATGTCGGCGCCGCCGAGGAGCACCGCCACCAGGGCGGACACGAGGATCACGACCATCGTGAGGTTGTTGGTTTCCGAGCGCGAGGGCCAGGTGACCTTCCGCAGCTCGCTCACGATGTCGGCCACCCAGCGCCACGTCCATGGCTTCCAGACCGCCGCACCAGTGCGTTCCTCGACGACGGGCCCGGAGACGCTGATGCGCGGCGCGCGCGCAGGCGCGATCCGCTGCTGCGTCTGCTGGCGCCGATCCAGTCGTTCTTGCGCTCGCCGGGCCGCTCGGCCCATGGTGGTCTCCTACCTGCTCAGAGCTAGCGCGTCTCGCGGTGCGGCTGCGCCACGCGACAGCGCGGGCAGTACTTCTTCAGCTCGACACGCTCGGTCGTGTTCCGCTTGTTCTTGGACGTATGGTACGTCCGGCTGCGGCACACTGTGCACGCGAGCGTAATGTGTTCGCGGTCGCCCTTGGCCATGATCGTCTCCGCTCGCGGAAGCCCGGTTCTCTCAGGCTACAGGGTCTTCCTGCTTATTCGATGACCTTGGTGACGACACCTGCGCCGACGGTGCGGCCGCCCTCGCGGATGGCGAAGCGCAGCCCGTCCTCCACGGCGATGGGTGTCCCCAGCTCGATGTTGAGCGTCACGTCGTCGCCGGGCATCACCATCTCGGTGCCCTCGGGCAGCGTCACGCTCCCCGTCACGTCGGTCGTCCGCACGTAGAACTGCGGCCGGTACCCGTTGAAGAACGGCGTGTGCCGCCCCCCCTCGTCCTTGCCCAGGATGTACACCTGGCCCACGAACTTGCGATGCGGCGTGATGCTCCCCGGCGCC
>JAXLWY010000026.1:0-21986 GCA_046328255.1 Dehalococcoidia bacterium
CGCGCCGTAGCCGCGACCGATCTCGTCCACTTCCTGCTCAACGACCGTGCGGGGACGGCGCCGCTCGAGGTAGTCCGACACCAGCTCGACAAGACGGCGGCCGAGGAGCCGCAACGCCTCGCGATCACCGGCCTCGATGGTCGCGTACCAGTCCGGGTCGGTGCGGGTGTGCAGCTGGCGCCGGATCCGGCTGACCGCCGCGGTCTCGAGGGCCGGGCGCGCGCCCGCGGTCAGCGCGAGCAGATCCGCCTCGGCGAGCCGCCGATGGCCACCCGGCGTCCGAAACGAACGGATCTGCCCGTCGTCCGCCCAGCGTCGGACGGTTGATTGATTGACTCCGACCAGCGCGCAGGCGAACCGGAGACTGATCCAGCGTGTGCCCTCGGCGCCGGCGGTCGGGCCCGGGTTCGCGCTCATCATCGGCCCTCGGATCGGCGTGCACGGCGCGACGAACCCGTTCGCCGCCACACCAAATCTACCAAACGCACTCGATATCGTGAGATTCGAGAGTAGCAGTCAGGGCGTCGCCGACAAGGCCGGCGCGACCCGTTCCGGCTTCGCGGCGGGGTGGCGCTCAGCGCATCGCGTCGCGGAGGTCCGGGCGCGCCGCGCGACGAGGCCCGCGGCTGACCGAGGCCGCGCCGAAGCGCTCGCGCAGGCCGTCGATCGCGTGATCGAGCAGTTCCCGCTGCCGCACGGGCGCGTCCTCGAATGCCAGTTGCACCACATCCTCGACCAGGTTCGTGGCCCCGAGGCCGATGAGGCGCACGGGGTGCGTCCCGATCTGCGCCGTCAACGCCTCGAGCAGCGTGATCCCCTCGCGGTGCAGTTCCTGCGTCGACTGGAGCGGCAGGTCCACCGTCCGCGAGCGAACGAACGTGGTGAAGTCCGCCCAGCGCAGCTTCAGCGTGACCGTGCGCGCGCGCTTGCCCGAGCCACGGAGGTCGCCGCCGATGCTGTCCGCATGCACGAGGAGGACGCGGCGCAGTTCGGCGGCGTCCTCGACGTCGCGCCCGAACGTCACTTCGCGCGACACCGACTTCGCCTCGCGCGGCCCACCGACCACCGGCGTGGGGTCGATGCCGCGCGCGCGGTCGTGGAGGTAGGCGCCCACCTTGCCGAAGCGGTCCTCGAGCCACCGCGGATCGGCGGCGGCCGCCTCACCGATCGACGTGATGCCCGCGGCTGCCAGGCGTTCGGCGAGCTTCGGACCAACGAGCGGGAGCTCGCGGATGGGGAACGGTGCGAGGAATGCGGCGTCCTCGCCCGGCGGCACCTCGATCAAGCCGTCCGGCTTCGCACGGTCCGAGCCCGTCTTCGCCGTGATCCGCGAGCTCGCGATACAGACGGAGACCGCCAGACCGAGGTCGGACCGCACCCGTGCGCGCAGGCGGCGCGCGACTTCGAATGCCCCACCCTGCGGACCGAGGCCGGTCAGGTCCGCATATGCCTCGTCGACGCCGACAGACTCGACGATTGGTGCAGCCTCGCGCAAACGCTCGTGGAACGCGCGCGACAGCGCGACGTAGCGATCGAAGTGTGGCGAAACCACGATCGCCTGCGGGCAGAGTCGGAGTGCGACCGCCATCGGCATCGCGGAACGGCAGCCGAATGCGCGCGACTCGTACGAGGCGCTCGCGACTACGCCTCGAGGGCCGTTGAACCCGACGAGGACGGGCTTGCCGATCAGCGCCGCGTCGTCCAGTCGCTCGACCGCGACGAAGAAAGTGTCGAGGTCGAAGTGCGCGATACGCCTCGGCAGGCGCGGTCCGGGGTCGAGGCGAGGCATGTGATGATGGTAGAACGCGCGTTCTTATGGCGTCAATGCGGAGGAGGCGTGCCTTTCGCATCCCCGAGTTGGCGCAACACGCGAGCCGGCACCCCACCGACGACCGTGTCGGGTGGAACATCGCGCGTGACGACGGCGCCGGCGGCGACGACCGCGCCGTCTCCCACCGCCACGCCCGGAAGGATCACGGCTCGCGAGGCAATCCAGGCGCCGTTGCCGATCGTGACCGGCGCCGGCAGGAGTTCGCCCGCCCGTCGAGCGGAGAAGCGAGTGTCGTGTCCCGAGGTCGTGATCAGGACGCCGTGCCCCAGCGCGACTCGATGACCCACGGTAATCCGGTCGGTCGCATCGAAGACACAGTCCGCGTTGATGAACGAATCCGAGCCGATGACCAGTCTGCGCGAGGCGTCACGCCCGCCGAGTAGCCGAAAGGGCGCGAACACGAGTCCTCGGGGCCCGATCTGGAGGCCCACCATGCGCAGGCACTCGGCGCGCAGCCTCGGTGCAACGCCGACGGGTATCGGCGCGGTGAGCAGCTGCGCGAGGAGGTAGCGAACGTCGACGTTCGCGAGCAGGTCCCCGAGCACTCGCGACACACCGAGTGGCACCTCAGCCGGTCCCGCGGGCGACCATCAATTCTGGGAATCGCCGCGGTTCGACGCACTCGCGGCGTACCCGTTCGCGCTCGCCCCGTTCGAGCGCATCGGCGCGGGTTGTGCGGCGTCTGATGGCGGCTCCGAAGGCGCTTCATCGTCGCGCTCACGAGGGTGGAGCGACTCGATCTCGGCCTGCGTGACGCCCTCGACTGCCTCCTCGGCGGTCTGGCCGCGGAGCATGCGCCGGGCGATGGCCACGCTGGCGAGCACGACGAGCGCGCCGGCGACGGCGGCGCCGCCCGCGACGTAGCGATGCCGTCCGACGAGCTCAGGGAATCGACTCAGCGCGCGGTGCGCGAGCCGGATCGACTGCTCCGCCGCCGCGTCCACCTGCTCGCCGCCGCCGCGCTGTGCTGGTTCCTGGGGTGTCGATGCCGCGCGCATCCTGCGGCGGGGACGCATCACCATGGTGGGGAGAGCCTTCCTGGCTGGCCTAACCCTCGAGTGCGGGCAGGAGGGTGGCCATCTCGATCGCCGCGAGCATTGCCTCGCGGCCCTTGTTGCCCACGGCGCCGCCCGCGCGTGCCTGGGCCTGCTCGACAGTGTCCGAGGTACGACGCCAAACGCGACTGGCATCCCGTAATCGGCGGCCACATCGGCGATGCCATGTACCGCCCGCCACGAAATCGAAGCGCGGTGCCCGCCTCGGATCACCGCGCCGACGCAGGCGATGGCGTCGTACCGACCGGTATCGGCGAGCGCGCGCTGCGAGCGGCAGCTCGTACGCACCCGGCACCCACGCCACATCGAGGTTGTGATCGGACACGCCGTGCTCGCCGCCGTAGTCGAGGGCGCCTGCAGCAGGCGCTCGGTGATCAACTCGTTGAACCGCGACGACGACGGCGACGTGCAGCCCGCTGGCGTCGAGCGAGCCTCGAAGGTGCGCACTAGCCCAGCCCCGGTCCCCGTGATCGGCCCATCTTCTCGCGCTTGGTCTGGAGGTAGCGGAGGTTGTGCGGGTTGGGCTCCACCTCGAGCGGCACACGCTCGACGATCTCGAGGCCGTAGCCATCGAGGCCGGCGCCGCGCAGCTCGCCGTGCGTCTGGATCTCGCGGACCTTGAGCGGGTTGTTGTCACGAGCCGCATCCGCGTGATGCCGAGGTCGACGAGGATCTGCGCGCCGATGCTGTAGTCGCGGTTCTCGGCAGGCAGGCCCAGCGCTGTTCGCCTCGACGGTGTCGAGGCCCTGCTCGTCCTGCAGGCGGTAGGCGCGATCTTGTTGTGCAGGCCGATGCCCCGGCCTTCCTGGTCCATGTAGACGATCACGCCGCGTCCTCGTCGGCGATGCGCTGCATCGCGGCCTCGAGCTGCTCGCCGCAATCGCAGCGGAGTGAGCCGAACACATCGCCGGTGAGGCACTGATCGTGGACGCGCACCAGCGTGGGCTCACTGCTCGCGACGTCGCCGAGGACGAGGGGCCACGTGCTCCTTGGAGTCGATGAGCGCGGTAGCTGACGGCGCGAGCGTTCCAAATCGCGTCGGTGCAGCGGCTCTTCGACGCGCTCGACGAGGCGCTCGTGCGCGAGGCGGTACGCGATGATGTCGGCGACAGTCACGATCCCCATCTTGAACTTGCGGGCGAACCGCTGAGCTGTGGCATGCGCGCCATCGAGCTGTCCGTGACCATGATCTCGCAGGGACCACTGCCGCCGGCTGGAGTCCTGCGAGCTTGCAGAGGTCGACAGACGCCTCGGTCTGACCGGCGCGCACCAGCACGCCTCCCCGAGCGGGCGCGCAACGGGAAGATGTGGCCCGGCCGGGTGAGGTCGCGCGCGGAACTCGAGGGGTCCCTGAGCACCGGATGGTCCGCGCGCGATCGGCGGCCGAGATGCCGGTCGTCACGCCTCGCGCGCCTCGACGCTCACGGTGAAGGCTGTCCCGAGAGGCGCGCCGTTGTGCGCGGCCATGGGGTGCAGGTCGAGTCGGTCGCACCACGTCCCATCAGCACGCAGATGAGGCCGCGCGCCTCGGTGGCCATCAGGTTGACCTCACCTCCGCGGTGCAGAACTGGGCGGGGATGCAGATGTCGTCATTCTCGCGGTCCTCGTCGTCGACGATGATGAGCGGCTGCCCCGCCTTGAAGGCCGCGATGGCATCCTCGACGCTCATGAGGGCGGGGGCGCGAGTCTTCGTACCGGTGGGCTTGCGCTGGTTCTGGCTCGGTTGCTTCGTCGTCATGAATCCCCGCCGGGCGGGCGGGTCACCGGGCCGCGCGCGCCCTCGAGCATCTGCTCCACGTATCGAGCGAGATGTCGGTTTCGAGGTTGATGCTATCACCGGGGTGACGGGGCGTGAGGTTCGTAGTTCCTTGCGTGTACTGGACCAGCGAGACGCCGGAAAGACTCCGCGTCCTTTGCCATCACAGTCAGCGATGCACCGTCGACGCAGACCGGGCCCTTCATCGCGATATAGCCCTGGCATCGGGAGCGACGGTAGCGCGCGATGAGCGCGTCGCCTTCTGGTGTGAGGCTGTCGAGGGTGCACGTGGACCTCGAACCACGCCTGCACGATGTGGCCTGACAGGCGGTCATCCGGGCGCAGGACCGCTCGAGGTTCACCGCGGAACCGGCCTGAGAGTTGACGAGGTTCGAGCGGCGGAACGTCTCGGGCATCACATCGAACGTCATCGAGCGCGCGTCCATGGCGCGAATCGTGAGGTCGACGCCGTTGACCGCGATCGAGTCCCCGAGCTTCGACCCTCGATGATCGCGTCGCAGTCGATCACGAGCACGCCGCCATCACGGACACTGACCGTGCCGACCTCTTCGATGATGCCCGTGAACAACGCTTCCGCCCTCGCAACTACTTCCGGCCAGACCGGCACCCTCGATCGGCACATCGTCGCCGAGGCGCGTGACCTCGACGTCCGCAGCCGCAGCGCCTGCGCCATCCGTCGACGCCCTGCCTGGCAACGGCCGAGGGCGCTCGCCGCACCGATGAGATGATCGGCGCGATCACGGCCTGCACCCGGTCCACCATGCGACGGCCTGTGGCGCGACCCAGGACGACGACGCTCACCGCCCTCGAAGAGGACGGTGAGGGCCCCGCGGGCCCCGAGGGCTGCCAGCAGCGCACGGAGGTCGACGTGGCTGTCGTCGGACGGGAGCACGAGCACCTCGGCGCCCGCGCCGACATCGATGGCGCTACGCCCTCGGGTGACGCCTCGGTGGTGGCGATGAGCGGGAAAGCGCCGGGTTGCAGTACGCGCAAGGGCGGCGGGCGTCCGCCCCCGCGCATCGAGGACGACGCGCAGCGGCTGGTGCACCGCGCCGGCCTCGCCCTCGGGACGCGCGGTCAGCTGCGGATCGTCGATCACGACCAGCCCCGACCCGACCACGATCGCGTCGAGGCGCGGACGGTTGCGGTGCGCCCACGCGAGCGTCTGCGGGCCCGAGACCCAGCGCGAGTCGCCCGAGGACGCCGCGATCCGCCCATCGAGCGAGGCGGCGAACTTGACGACACGGCGGGCAGGCCCGTTCGTCGGTGCCCGAGGTACCCCTCGAGGATGCGCGCGCCTCTCCGCCGCACCCCCTCGCCCACCTCGACGCCCACGCCGGCCGCCTCGACCAGCGCGGCCGCGGCCGTTCACCTCGGGGTTGGGTCGTCGAGGGAGTAGTGGGATCGCCGCGACGCCCGCCTCGATGAGGGCGTCCGTGCAGGGGGCGTGCGCCCCCGGTGGGCGTGCGGCTCGAGGGTCACGTACGCGGTCGCTCCGCGCGCGCGGGTTCCCGCCTCGCGCAGCGCCATCACCTCGGCGTGCGGGCCGCCGGGCGGCTGCGTGTGGCCCGCGCCGACGACCGCGCCATCGAGGACGATCACGGCGCCCACGGCGGGGTTGGGGGATGACCAGCCGAGGGCGCGCTCCGCCTCCGCCAGCGCAAGGCGCATGAACTCGCCGGGCGGGCGCGCGGAGCCGGGCAAGCCGGCCATCAGTCTGCGGGTCGGCGGTAGTCGACCCACCCGCGACTGGCCGTGGGGCCCTGCTGCCCCTGGTACTTCGAGTGCAGCCCCGGCGACCCGTAGGGCCGCTCCGCCGCCGAGGACAGCTCGTGAATCGAGAGCTGGCCGATCTTCATGCCGTAGTAGAGCTTGATCGGCAGGTTCGCGACGTTCGAGAGCTCCATCGTGAGGTGCCCGTCCCATCCCGGGTCGACGTATCCCGCCGTCGCGTGCACGAGCAGGCCCAGCCGGCCAAGGGACGACTTCCCCTCGACGCGCGCAACGAGATCGTCGGGGATGACGACGCGTTCCAGCGTCGACCCGAGCACGAACTCGCCCGGGTGCAGCACGAACGCCTCGTCGTCGGCGACCACCTCGAGCTCCGTGAGGTCATCGACGGGCGCGCGCACGTCGATGAACGACTCGCGGTGATTGCGGAACACGCGGAACTCGCGGTCGAGGCGGATGTCGATCGAGGCGGGCTGGAGCGCATCGTCGCGCATGGGATCCACGACCAGGCGCCCCGATTCGAGGTACGCGCGGATGTCTCGATCGCTGAGGACCACGAGGCACCTCGAATGCGCGGCGCGAGAACGTCGCGCCGTCGACACGAATCGTACCGTCCGCGAGCCGAGGGCGGCAGCGCCCGCCACGTGAGCCTATTTCAGTGCGTAGACCACGTGCACCTGGAGCGTGATCTCGGACTCGCCCGGGTTGATGGGCGTGGGCGCCTCGGCCTGGACGCCCGCTGCCCGCGCAGCTGCGGGCACCGCGATCACATCCCCGTTGCTCGATTCATTGATGGAGCGTGGCTTGCCCAGCTCGACGCCGGCCAGCTTCGCGAGGTTGTCCGCGCGGTCGTGCGCGTCCTTCACTGCCTGCTCGCGGGCCTGAGCGAGGAACTGCTCGGGTCGGTCGACCGCGAACGAAATGCCATTGACGCGCGTAGCATCGCCACCGGCTGCGACCGCGTCATCGAGCGTCTTCGAGGCCTTGTCGAGGTCGCGCACCTTGACCGTGACGGTGTTCGCAACCACGTAGCCGGTGATCGCTGGTCGGCCGTTCGTCGTCGGCCGCGAGCTGTACTCGGGGTTGATCCGCAGCCCCTGGGTCCGGATGTCCTTCTCGTTCACGCCATTGCTCGTGATGGAGGTCTGGACGGCATCGGCTGCCGTGGCCGCGAGGCGGCGCGCCTCGGCGACCGTCGGGGCGTGCACCTCGACACCGATGTTGAGCACGGCGATATCGGGCACAACCGTCACCTTGCCGGTCCCGGTCACCGCGATACCTCCCGGGTCCGGCGTCGTCACCAGCGTGGTAGTCGAATCGCACGCTCCCGCGAACGTGGCCACGGACAGCAACACGACCAGCCACAGCATGCGGAACATCGAACTCATGCGACCCTCCTCGCACAGCGACGCACGATCAGAGCGAGCCTCGACGCCGCAGCCAGAGCGCTGCAGCGAGCAGCGTGAGCGTGGATGCCGCGACGGCCAGCACAATCTGCACGCTCAGCCACACGGGCCCCTGGTCGAGCCGCTGGAGCGGCAACGGCGGCAATGGTGTGGCCGAGGCAGTGGGTTCGCGAATGGCGGCCTTCGAGGGCGTCTCAGGCGAGGGCGCCGCTGCCCCTCCGGACGGCGCGCCACTCGACGGTCGAGCCGGCGGAGCCTGAGGAGCTGCCGCGGGCGCACCTGCGGGCGCGGCCGCCGGCGCGATGGCCGGGGCAGACTCGTTGGCGCCGGTCGCAGGCGCAGCGGCCCGGGCGCCCGAGGACTGCTCGGCCTGCTTGCGCGTATCGGCGACGGCGGTTGCGGCATCGCGCGGCGCACCTGTCGATTGCGCCCCGGACAGGGCCGAGTCCGCCTGCGGCTTCGAGGCCAGCGTGGAGACGAACGTCGTGGTCGGCAGCACGCTGACCACCGTCAGCACGAGTGCGGCAGCCACGGCTCCGACGCGCGCGAACAACTCGATGCGCGGGAGCGCCGGTGAGGGCCTCACCGTGCCGGGCTGCAGGGCGAACGAGCGCGGGGCGTGCTCGAAACCGAGTGAGCCAAGGCTCGCACGGACCGCGCGCATCCCCTCGAGGGCGACGCGCACCTCGACGTCGCGTTCTGCCTCAGCTTCCAGCTGGGTGCGCTGCGGCGGCACGAGCGCACCATCGAGGTATGCCGACAGCCGCTCGTCCCGCTCGCTCGCGGGCGTGCTCGGCATCTCATCCTCGTCGCGCTGCCAGGGCCAACGCATGCGCTCTCCCGTTCGCGTTCTAGGAAGTAAGACGCCCAGCGGGGGACGTAAGTTCCCCGGTGGCGAGCAGGATGTCGCGCAGCCGTCCACGCGCCCGGCTGATTCGCGACTTCACTGTGCCGAGGGGCAGTCCCGCGGCGATCGACACCTCCTCGTAGGACAGGCCGTGCACGTCGGTCAGCACGACGACGAGACGCCACTCCTCGGGGAGCTGGAGGAGCGCGCGCTCGAGGGCGGCGCGCAGCTCAGCGTTGAGGGCGGCCGCCTCGGGGCTGGGTCCGGGATCCGCAGGGTCGGGCGCGCTCGCCTCACCCTCGAGCGCCGGCGCATCGAGGGAGCGCGTGGGACGCCGCCGCTGTCGTCGCAGCTCGTCCCGACAGGCGTTGGCGGTGATGCTGAGGAGCCACGCGCGGAAGTGCTCCCCTCGGAAGCTCCGAATGGCGCGAAACGCCCGCACGAAGGCCTCCTGCGTGGCGTCCTCGGCGGCGGCACGCTGTCCCATGAAGCGGTAGGCGAGGCTGTACACCTGGTCCTGGTGCGCAAGAACCAGGCGGTTGAACGACTCCACGTCGCCCGCCTGGGCGCTTCGAACAAGCTGCTCTAAGTCCACGCGGGCGGGCTCCACCTGGTACGCCGCGGGCGCGCCTCCGTGCTGCGCTGTCAGCCGCCCCGAGGCCGAGGGTGGCGCATCGAGCGGGATCCGCGGGGCACGGAGCTCCTCGATGCTCCCCGAGGTGTGGAGGCGCGAATGGGACTGGCGACCGGCCGAGCCTGCTTCACGCGGCCGAGCGCGGCGGCTATGCGGTGCCCGGATTCAACGTCTCGAACCTCGAGCTGGCGCTCGGCGTGCTCGATGCCGCGCGTCTTTGCGCGCGCCGGTGCTGCTGCAGTTCAACACGAGCAACATCACGCACTTCGGCGGCATCGAAGTGGTTGCGGCCACGGCCCGCACGCTCGCAGCCTTGCCGAGACGCCGGTCGCGGTCCACCTCGATCACGGGACCTCGCTGCCGCAGGTTCGAGCGGCGATTCGCAGCGGGTTCACGTCGTTAATGTTCGATGCGATCGACGTTCTCGCTGGAGCGCAACACGCGCGAGACGCCCGCGCGGGCGCGGCGGTCTCCTCGAGGCGGGGCTCGCCCTCGAGGCCGAGCTCGGCCACGTCGGCGGGCGCGAGCCGGGCGTGGCGACCTCGGAAGCGGTGTCACCGAGCCCGAGGACGCCCGCCGGTTCGTCGAGGCAACGCGCGTCGACGCGCTGGCGGTCTCGGTGGGAACGGCGCACGGCATGGCGGGCGACGTGAACCTCGATCTCGTCGCCGCGCTCCGAGAGGCCACACGCGGCCTGCCGCTGGTCCTGCACGGCGGATCCGGCGTGCGATCGAGTCAACTCCGCGAGGCCGTGCGCGCCGGCATTCGCAAGGTCAACATCTCGACGGAGATCCACGCCGCGTTCGCTGCTTCGCTCGCACAGGGCGTGGATGCCGACCCTCGACCGGCGTTGAATCGAGCGCGTGCCGCTGTTGCCGATGCTGCGTCGTCACGCATCGAGTTGCTGGGCGCCACGCGTCGAGCCTGGTGATACATAATCAGTTCACTTATCCGCGCGCTTCTTCGGGAAGCCGCGCGTGCGAACTGATCTCGGGGCTATACTCGGGCAATGCGCGAGCCGATCAGCCAGGATCTCCCTCGGGTGCAGACGCCCGTCCTTGTCCAGACGCCGGTGGTCCTGACCGCCACGCATCAGGGCCTGATCGACTTCGACCCGTGGGAGGCCGAGTGGCAGCAGCGGCCGTGGGCTGCGGCGCCCGCGAGGCGCACCCCGCTTTCGATGATCCCTTACCAGTGGCTGGCGGAGGTGTTGAGGTCGGGCGCTCGCGCTTCTTCATGTTCATCGCCGTCCAGCAGGCCTCCAGAACTTCATCGTCGATGGCGGCTCGATGGAGCCGAACTTTCATTAATGGCGAGTTTGCTCATCGTCAACAAGGTCGCGTTCCGCACGCTGAGCGTCCTGTTGCTCCCGTTCGTCGACAAGACGTGGAGGCCATTCGGGCTGCCAAAGCCAGGCGACGTGGTGGTCTTCGAGTTCCCCCAGGACCCCTCGCGCGACTTCATCAAGCGCGTGATCGCGGTGCCCGGCCAGCAGGTCGAGGTGCGAGAGGGCCGTGTGTACATCGACGGCCAGGTCACCGACGAGCCCTACCTCGCCGAGCCGCCGCATTACCAGTACGGCCCGATCGGTGCCGGAGGGCAACCTGTTCGTCCTCGGTGACAACCGGAACAACTCATACGACTCGCATTCATGGGGCATGCTCCCCGAGCACTTCCTCATCGGACGCGCCGAGTTCCGCTACTGGCCGCTGTCGGCCGCGGGTCGGATCACCAGCCCCGCCGAGGCCTCCTCGACTTCCGGAGGCAGTGCCACATCGCAGTAGATCCCGTCGTCGTGCGTGCGTTCGAGGATGCCGGCGCGTTCCTGCGCGGGCACTTCCAGCTCGCGTCCGGACGCCACTCCGATGCGTACCTCGAGAAGTTCAACCTCCTGCAGTGGCCGCCACAGACCGACGTGGTATGCGCGCGACTCGCCGAGGGCGGACGTGAGTTCGCGCCTCAGATCGTCGTCGGGCCGACCACCGGCGGGGTGATCATCGCCTACGAGGTCGCCCGCCACCTCGGACTGCGGGGAGTCATCGCCGAGCGCGACGAGGGCGGCCGCTCGATCGGCCGGCACTTCCGCCTCGAGCCGGGCGAGCGTGCGCTCGTCGTCGACGACGTGCTCACCACAGGCGGCTCGGTGCGAGAAACGCTCGAGGCGGTGCGGAGGGCGGGCGGGGTCCCGGTCGCCGTGGCGGTCATGGTCGACCGCTCGGGCGGCAAGGTCGACTTTGGCGTGCCGCTGTTTGCGGCGACCGAGGTGGAGATGCAGACCTGGGAGCCCTCGGACTGCCCCCTCTGCCGTGACGGCGTTCCCCTCGAGGTGACCTAGCTCGGCATCGCACGAGCCTCACCCGACACGCACCCGCAAGGCCTTCCTCACCTAGACAGTCCTCGACGCAAGCCCGATCGTGATCCGCGCAACCGTGATGGTGTCCGGAGGCCCGGAGGCGCACGATGCCGTTCGACCTGCCTCAGATCGCGTGGTTGACGACGGCGCTGACCATCGGCATCCCTGTCCTCCTGCTCATCGTCCTCATCGGGCGGCCGCTCGTGAACATCGGCGGCGAGGAGGTGGGTCTCGTCGAGCGGCGCTACTTCGGAGCCGGACTTCCGGAGGGCCGCGTCATCGCGATGCCGGGCCAGGTCGGCATCCAGGCGCGCGTGCTGCGCCCGGGCCTGCACGTCCTCTTCCCGTACCTCTATCGAGTGCAGAAGCGCCCGATGATCGTCATCGGCGAGAACGAGGTGGGCATCGTCGAGTCGATCGACGGGAACCCGCTCGCACCGGGACACATCTTCGCGCGGCGCATCGGCAGCCACGACCTCTTCCAGGACGGCGAGGCCTTCCTGCGCGCCGGTGGCCAGAAGGGTCCCCAGGTCGACGTACTCCCGCCGGGCCAGTATCGAATCAACACCTACCTGTTTCGCATTCGCGTCGAACCGGCCCTCATCGTGCCGGCGAACCAGGTGGGTGTGGTCAGCGCTCGAGACGGTGAGCAGATCGAGGCGGGGCGCCTGCTCGCGTCGCAGACCGCCGGGCACAACTCGTTCCAGGACGGCGAGGCGTTCCTCGCAAACGAGGGCCAGCGCGGCCCCCAGATCGACGTGATCCTGCCCGGCCGCTATCGCCTCAACACCGACCTGTTCAGCGTGCAGGTCGCGCCCGCCACAGTCGTCGGGGCCGCGATGGTCGGGCAGGTCACCGCGAAGGACGGCGAACCACTCCCCTCGGGTGAGCTCGTGGCCGCGAGCGTCACGGGACACACCGACTTCCAGAATGGCTCGGCGTTCCTCGCGGCCGGCGGTCAGCGGGGCCCGCAACTCGACCTCCTGCGGCCGGGTACGTACTACATCAACCCCTTGATGTTCGACGTCACCCTCGACGACGTCGCGGTCGTGCAGCGCGGCCAGGTGGCGGTCCTCGTATCGAACGTCGGGCCCGAGCCGGACCGGCCTCAGGCAGAGCGCCTCGCCGAGGGCCTCGAGCGCTACGTGGTGCCGCAGGGCTTCCGCGGAATCCAGTCGGAGGTCGCAGGGCCGGGTGTGTACTACCTCAACCGCTGGGCCTACCTCGCCTACGTAATTCCGACGACGAACCTCACGATCGACTGGGCCGAGGAAACCACCATCATCACCGAGCAGTCGGGGCCGCGCACCCAGACCGACGAGGAGCCCGAGCCTCGCCGCCTGCAGCTCTTCAACCCGCTCTCCGTGATCAGCCGTGACGGCTTCGAGATGAAGGTCTCGGTGAAGGTGATCATGCGCGTGCATCCCGAGCAGGCGCCGCTGATGGTGGCGAAGATCGGCTCCGTCCAGAACCTGATCGACCACGTCATCCACCCGATGATCGACTCGTCCTTCCGCAACCAGGCGTCGTCCACCGAGGCGATGTCATTCATGCAGGACCGCGCCGTCGAGCAGGAGAAGGCCGAGGTGCGCGCGCGCGAGGAGATGGAGAAGTACCACGTCGAGTGCGTGCGGGTGCTGATCTCGCAGATCATCCTGCCCGAGGAGTTGATGCACATCCACACGCGGCGCGTGATCGCGATGCAGCAGCAGGAGATGTTCATCGAGCAGCAGAAGTCGGAGCAGCAGCGCATCGCCACCGAGAACACGCGCGCACAGGCCGACCAGCAGATCAACCTCGTCTCGGCGCAGATTGGCGTGCAGATCGCCGAGCAGAACCGCCAGACCACGGTCATCGGCGCCGAGGGCCGCGCGCGCGCCATCGAGCTGGAGGGCAACGCTGAGGGCTCGAAGATCCTCGCGATCGGCAACGCCACCGCCGAGGCCTACGACCGCCAGCAGAACGCGATCGGCCAGGCGAACCTGTTCGGCATCGAGATCGCGAAGTCGATCGCGGGGGCCGGGCTGAAGATCACCCCGGACATCGTCGTCGGTGGGGACGGCGGCGGCGGGATGTTCGCGGCGTTCCTCGCGCAGATGCTCGCGGGCGGACGGGTGCCGGCGCTGGTGGGCGGCGGCAACGGTGGCAGTCCCGCGGCGGCACCGGACTCCGAGATGCCCTCGAACTAGCCTTCGCTCGCCGACGCTTCAGACTGCCGCCATGCGACGCGGCCGCAACTGGCGGGGGTGAGGGCAGCCTGTGGGGAATCCGCCCTCACGGCGACCGGGCCTCGCGAGGCCCACCGCCCACGCGCTACGCCTCCGCGTGCGCCTCGGCGAAGGCCTTTGGATTCTTGAACACCTGGAGCGCGGTGCCAACCAGCTCACCCACCTGGCGGTACTGGCGCAACGCGATCAGGACGGCAAGCACGATGTAGAGGACGCCGATGCCGACGCGGAGCTCCTCGATGAGAACTGCGATGCCGGGCGATAGCTCACCGAATACCGGCGCGACGAACTGGATGGCGAACAGGACGAACAGCAGCACCGCCTCACGGCCGGACAGGCTGAGGCTGGCAAGGACTGCGACCGCGAAGATCGACTGCGCCGCCGTCAGGAACATCTCCTCGCGCGCCAGCGTTTCGAGGGGAAGCGCCGCCGTGCTGCGATCTGAGACTGCGTAGGCAATCGGCAGGCCGCCCACGAGCAGCGTCCACTGGTTCACCTTCGAAGAGATGAGCGCCCCCATCGCGACTGCCGCGCGACCTCGCCACGCGAGGATGAACGTGACCACGAACTCGGGCGCCTCCGAGGCGACAGGCGCGAGCCACTGCACGAGCAGGAACTCATCGATGCCGATCTCGGTTCCCACGTGCACGAGGCCGTGGGCGAACGGCTCGGCCGAGGCAAGGATCGATCCCGCCGAGTAGACAAAGAGCGCGCCCACCACGCTGCGTCGCTGCAGGCGCGGCAGCGCGCCGATCATCCTCGCGGGGCCGACGAGCTCGGGGTCCTCTGCGGGCGCCCTCGCGAGGACCGAGACGTAGGCGACGAAGATCACGCCGAGGATGGCGGCGTCGAGGAGCGACACGGACGCCTTGAACGGGATCACAAACGAGTAGAGCGTCGCCAGCGTCAGCGCCACCACCTCGAGCGAGTAGCTGCGTTCGAGGATCAGCGTGCCGACGCGTGTGCGGAAGTAGAGGATGGCGACGATCAGCGGCCATGCCGCGCCGATGAGCAGTCGATTGCCGCCGGTCATGTTCGCGATCGCGAATTTTGCCTGCTCAGGATCGCCCGGCGCGTGCCAGGCGAAGGTCATGCTCACGGCGTACTCGGGAAGGACGGCGATCAGCGCGATGAACGCGACCGCCACGCCCTGCGCGACGTCCACCTCGGACGCCTCGGCGCTCCACGCGAGGAGGAACGCGGCGGCGACGATCGAGAGTCCGTAGAGCGCGGTGTCGGAGGCCGTGCCGATGTGGTAGCCGCCCATGCGCAGCATCAGTCCGGGAATGGCACAGAGCAGTGCGACGACGACTATCGTCCGGTTCCCCAACGCATCCTCCGATGATCCGTTCTCCCGGCTCCGGTCATCATCGTGCCTCGGGCAGCACCGCGCCACGAGGCGTACCTCGCCAGATGGCCGCGCGTAGACTCTCGTCACCCCACGGGCCAAACACGCATTGAGGGAGAGGGATGATCCGGGACGTCGAGCTACGGGACGCTGGGCCAAAGGGCAGAGGCGTGTTCGTGCGACGGAGTTTTCGGCGCGGCGAGTTCATCTTCCGTCGCAGGCAGGGTCCGGCGCTCACCGCTTCCGAGATCAGTCTGTTGTCGGACGATGAGCGAAGGCACCTGTGCGAGCTCGACTGGAACCACAGCGCAGTGCTCTTCCCGCCGGGCTGCTACCTCAACCATTCGTGCGAACCGAACGCGATGAGAAGCGGCGTGAAGGTGTTCGCATGGCGGGATGTGGAGGCAGGCGAGGAGATCACCATCGACTACCGGCTCAACGCCTTCGACGACACCGAGCGGTGGCCGTGCCTGTGCGGGCACTGCGCCGGCACGGTGACGGGGAGCTTCTTCGCGTTATCCATCGCGCGTGCCGACGCCTACCTGCCGTACGCGCCGCGCTTCATCCGGCTCGAGTACCAGAGGCGACGTGTGCTCCTCGAAGCATCTCGCTCACGGGCCGCCATCGATGTAGCGTGAAGCCATGTGGCTGCAGAGCACGTCGCGGTACCCGCTCGACGAGGTGCGCACGCTCGTCGAGTTCGCGATGGCCGAGATCGACCATGGCGAGCTCGCGGTCCGGGTCAAGAACACCCGCGACATCTATCGAGGCCGCGCGTACGACGGCCTGCCCTCGATCTCGGCCGCGCAACGCCAGCCGGGCATGACGCGCCTCGTCACGCTTGCGATCGGCGCGCCCTCGAACTTCCCCACGACGAACGAGGTGCGCACGGCGCGCTGGCGTCGAGTCCGCGAGGGCGAGTCCCTCGATGGCGTGCGAGCCTCCGACCTCCGACGCACCCGTCCGAACGCCCGCTCCGGCGCCCGAGCGCGCACCGGCGCGCCCGCCGACCCGCGAGGTCAGCTCGAGCGGCGCGAGGTGCGCACGCACGGCTACGGCGGAGTTACGTCGCCGGTCGTCGAGATCGCCGACTGGCAGGAGGCGCTGGTGGCGGTCGCCTCCCACGAGGCGCGCCACATCTGGCAATACCAGCACGACGCGCCTCGGAGCGAGGTGGATGCGGAGCGTTACTCGGCGGCGCGCCTTGCACTCTGGCGCGAATGGCGCGCATGGCGCGAAGGCCCCATCGCGATCTGACCGCGGACGTTGCGGCGCCTCTCGCCGTCCGGGACACTGAATCGCGCACACGGAGGGCCACATGTGGAAGCGACGTCGACGTCGTGCGCTGGGCAGGCGGAAGCGATTCCCGCTCGCGATCATGGGCCTGATCCAGTTCGCGCTGCTGGTCGCCGCGCAGATCGATCTCCTGCGTCGTCCAGACGCCGCTGTGCGCGGGCCGAAGTGGGCCTGGCGCGCGGCCACGCTCGTGAATTTCGTCGGTCCTCTCGCGTATTTCGCCCTCGGCCGTCGCGAGGTTGCACCCGCCTCATCCGCACCGGCGGTACCGAGCGCGTTCGAGCCGGCCTAGCCGCCTGTCGCCGCGAGCACTGACTCGACCGCGCTCGCGACCGCGAGCAGCGCCTCGTCGGCGCCATGCCGCCCGGCGAGCTGCAGCCCGACGGGCAACCCCCCGATATCGCCGGCCGGCACGCTGACGACGGGCAACCCCGCGTGCGTCCACGGTGTGTTCATCACCGGGCTGCCGGTCGAGGCTTGCCCGAGCGGAGCGGCGCCCGGCGCCGACGGACTGGCCCAGGCGTCGAGCCGGTGGAGCTCCATGAGTCCCTCGAGCGCGTTGCGCAGGGCAAGCGTTCCGGCGACGCCCGCGGAGCGCTGCTCCGAGGTCACCGCGCTGCCTTCCTCGAAGAGCTGGGCTGAGCGAGGTCGGTAGAGCGGGCCGTACTCGGCGAACAGCGCGCGGTGCTGATCGGCGAACTCGGCGGCGGTCAGCCAGCCGTGGCGCGTGCTGATCGCCGCGATGTCCTCGAGGGCCGGCACGCGCCGCACCTCGATGCCCGCAGCCACCAGTGTGTCGAGAGTGCGCTCGAAGGCGCCCAACGCTGCCGACTCGGCGCGTGCGAGGTAGGGGCCTTCCGGTACGCCAAGCACGACACGGGGCGCCGACGAGGCTTCGCGCCAGTCCTCGATGAGCACGCGCGCGGCCTCGATCAGACCGGCGACATCGCGGGTGAACCAGCCTACGGTGTCGACGCTCGGCGAGTAGTACACGACGCCGCTCGAGGGCACGCGTCCCAGCGACGGCTTCAGCGCGGCGACGCCGCAGTAGGCGGCGGGCCGGATCACGGAACCCACCGTCTGCGTGCCGAGGGCGAGCGGAGCCAGCCCCGCGGCAACCGCGGCCGCCGACCCGCTGCTCGACCCGCCCGGGGTATGGCCGGGTGCTCTCGGGTTCCGCGTCGCCGCGGGCTCGAAGTAGGCGAACTCGGTGGTGGCGGACTTGCCGAGGATGAGCGCGCCGGCCTCGCGGAGGCGCGTCACGACCCACGCCTCGGCGCCCGCGAAGACTTCGGTGGGCAACGCCGAGCCCGCGCGCGTCGGGAAGCCGTCGACGCGAATCACGTCCTTCACCGCGACGGGCACGCCGAACAGGGGCGGACGCACCGACGGAGTGAATCGAGCCTCGAGGGCGCGCGCCTCCGCGCGCAGACGCTCACGGCGGCCCAGCTCCGGGAGCACGGCGAGCACGTGTGGGTTGAGCTCCTCGAGACGGTCACGAAGGCAGCCTCGGTAAGTGCCGTTACGTCGAGTTCGCCGCCTCGAGCCGCTGCGAGGCCGCGAGTTCAAGCCCAGTGCCTCGAGTTGGCTCATCGCCCTCCGACTTCGCCCCGTGAAGCTGCAGGAAATCCAGCCCGGCGCCCGACCATCGGAGTGTCTCTGGATGGCGAAAGAGGCCCCGCGCATGTTCAGCAGTTGTGATGCGTGCAAGCGCCCAGATCCTTCCGACCTCACCCAGATGCAAGGTCGAGCGCGGCAACTGGTGGCCACCAAGCTCGGACTCTCGCTGCGGCCGCGTTCTCGAGACCTGTTCGTCCTCTGCCACGACTGTGGCGAGCTCGCGATTGCGCGCGTCCGCCCGGTCGTCGCCGAGGGTGAACGGCCAGCGCCGCGCGGGCTGATCGTCGACCACTTCGCCTCGATTTCCCGTCCGTGCGTGTGACACTGGCGAGGCGTCCCCTACGCTGGGATCGTGCGCTCGCTTCTTCGATCCGCTCCCCTCGCCGCTCGCAGCACCCTGCTTGCGGGCTGCGTCGTCCTTGCATGGATCGCGTCGGGCTGCAACGTCGCCGTCGGTGAAACCAGCCGCGGACCCGAGCCGCTGCGCTCAGTCGGCGACGCCCTCGACGCGGATACGAAGATCGACCGTGGACTGCGGCGGCGGGCACCAGCAGCAGCATTGGGGAGATCGTCCAGACCTCGGGTGACGCCGCGGCACCGGCCGTGAGCGTGACGATCTCGGCGGGCGGCACGGGAATCAGTCTGCCGAAACGACTGCCAGGTTGGCGTGCGCGCCGGCACGGACCGACGGCACCACCGTCGATGTGGTCGAGTACGGCGCCGGACGCTGTGCGAGCTGGTCGAGGCCTGCTGGAAGCGCCATCATGGGTGCGCGGCAAGTACCTCGAGCCCTGCCGCCGCCCGACAGGCGCACGACTCGGTGTCTCCTCGACCTCGCCGGGGGACCCAGCCGTCCGCGCAGCTCCGAAAGTGGAGCAGCGAGCTGCTCGATGGCACCGGCCGGATCGCTCCTGAAGGCCGGCACGCGCCGAGCTCTCCAGGAGCCGTGATTACCACCTCGGCGCTGGAACGCATCGGAAGGCAATACGCCAGCTCGCCGCCGACATCACGGCCGCCGAGGCGGCGACCGCGCCCGCCTGCGCCATCCTCGGAAATACCATCGAGGCGGCAACCGCCGCGGCCGATCTCGCGAAGCAGGCCGCGACGGCGTTCTCGAGCGGCGCCAGTACTTCCGCGCTGGACCCGCTGGTGAGCAGGCCTGCAGCGCAGCAGGAATCAGCCCGGCTGATCACGCTCTGCGCGAAGCGCTGATCCCGGACAGGCTCGCACACCCCACAACGCCGCGGGGCGCGCTGGTACGCCTCGTAATGGCCGTCACCGTCGCGCGGCTGTAGCGAGGAGTGCAGCGTGCAGATCAGTCCCAGCGTCCGCGCGATCCGGGTTCCGACGACAAGCCGTGCACCCCGGCGGCACCAACATCTACCTCGTCGGCAAGGGCCAGGCGCTCACCATCGACTCCGGCGAGGCGATGGATCACTACAAGTGGATGCTTCGCGGAGTACCTCGCGGCGGTGGGCGCTCCGGAGATCGCGCACTCGCGGCGATTACCCACCACCACGCCGATCACAGCGGCAATCTGCGCTGGGCGAACTGGCATCTTCCAAGGCCGAGGTGGTGGTCCACAGGCGCGCAGTGCCGCTGCTCAAGGGGAAGCTGCCGAAGAAAAGGCGGTTCGCTTCATCGGGCGGCGGTGCTCGACATGGGCAGCGGCGTGAAGCCCGCGCGTGATCTTCGCGCCCGGCCACAGCGGTCGACTCGATCAGCTACTACCTCGAAGACGAGGGCGTGCTCACCTTCACCGGCGACGCCTGCTCGGATCAAGCACCACCACCGTCAATGACCTCGGGAGCTACCGCGCCTCGCTCCAGCAGCTGGTGAAGCTGCCCAACCTCAAGGTGATCTGCCCCGGCCACGGCGCGATCGTCAACGATCCGCGCGAACGACTGCAGGGGCTGATCGCGCACCGCGAGATGCGGGAGCGCCAGATCCTCGAGGTCCTCGACGACCGACGCCCTCGGACGTCGTGGGAGATCATGGAGGCCGTCTACCCCGGCCTCGACAAGCGCCTCAAGCGCGCGGCCACGGGGAACGTCGAGACCCACCTCCGCCAGCTCGAGCAGGAGAAGCGCCTGCTCCTCCATCCCGGCCGCGCGAAGAAGCCGAACGCGAACGTGGTGCAGCGCGAGGTGGAGCACGCCAAGTACGTCGACGGGGTGCTCAAGGAGGCGAAGAAGCTGGAGGAGCAGCGCCGACGCGCGGAACTGCGCATGCAGGAGAGCCCACCAGGCGCGGCATGGTCACGACAGCCGAAGTACGAGCTCGTAGGGCGGGCGAAGGACTAGGTCTCCTGCCCGGACGGACGGGTCGGGATATCGCTGTCACGTTCACGACGCCCCGCCCGCGGAGTATTGTTGAAAGACGCGCTCCGACCGGTGAGCGCATGTGCGCCTGCGTGGTTCGGAGGGCGCGATGCACGACTCTGTTCGGCTGTCCGTGCCGAGCCTCGAACGGCTCGATAACCCCCTCGTCATCGGCGCCTTCCGAGGCTGGCACGATGGGACCGGCTCGGCGGTGGCCGCGATTCGATACCTGCGCACGGACTGGGGCGCGACCGAGGTCGCGGACCTCGATCCCGACCGCTACTACGACCTGACCGTCGCCCGGCCACACGTCCAGTTGCAGGGCAACGAGCGGATCATCCGCTGGCCCGGCACCCGGTTCTACGCCGCTCCCTCGGTGCCCGGCTCGCGCGACGTCGTGCTCCTCGCGGGACGCGAACCGAGTCTCGCGTGGCGAAGCTACTGCGAGGCGATCGGTGACGTGATGCAGGAACTCGATGCGACCGAGTTCATCGCGCTCGGCTCACGACCCGCCCTTGTGCCGCACACGCGGCCCGCCTTCGTTGGTCTGGCCGATGCGGATCCCGAGTTCGAGTCGCTCTTCCAGATGGAGTCGACGCCGACCGGCTACCAGGGGCCGACCGGCATCCAGACCGTGCTGGCGCTGCACCTCCGTTCCCTCGGAATGCGGACGGCCCGCCTGACCGTGCGCATTCCGTCGTACGTGACGGCGGGGCCGAACCCGAAGGCCGCGCTTTCGCTCATCGAGCGCATCGATGCCGTCACCGGCCGCCGCACTTCCCTTGGGGCGCTGCGAGGCAACGTGACGGCGTTCGAGCAGCAGACCGAGGCCGCCCTCGATCAGCTGGAGAATGCCGGTCAGATGCGCGGGCAGATCAACGAGATGGAACGCGTGTACGACGAGAGTCAGCCCGCACCGAAGGTCGAGAGCGGCGCCGCCGAGCTGCCCAGCACGGAGTCGCTCATCGGGGATATCGAGGCGCTCCTGCGTGAGCAGCGCCACGGACCCGAGCCCTCGGCCTAGCGAGGCTCCGAGAACTAGCCCTCGCCCGGCCGCACCACGAGCACAGGGCAGGGCGCGTGCCGCACGACGGCTCCCGAGACCGACCCGAGGAGCGCTCCGGCGAGTCCGCTGCTGCGGCGGCTGCCGATCACAACGATGTCGGCCTCGATGTCCTGGGCGACGTGCACCACGTGCTCCCAGTCGTCCTCCCCGTGGGTGAGCTGCTCGATGCGCACGTCGGCCACGAGGTCGAGTGCTTCCAGTCGGGCCGTGAGCGCGGTGCGTGAGGCATCCGCGACCTTCGCCAGCGCTTCGCGTGTCGTCGGCGCGACGATATCTGCCGCATCGATGAGCGGGTTCAGGACGTGAAGCACCGTGACCTCGGCCGCTGATGCCCGCGCGAGCTTCGCAGCAGCCGCCAGGGCGGCGACAGCGCCGTCGGTGCCGTCATACGCAACGAGGAATCGCATCGAGCCTCCCGCGCCATCATAGGCGGCGTCCCGCGTGTGGTCCGGATGAGTTTCGAGGAGTGGCGA
>JAXLWY010000027.1:0-21819 GCA_046328255.1 Dehalococcoidia bacterium
TCCTTCAAACCTCCGTCGAGGCGGCCCGCCGCACGCCGTCCACCTGCTCCCACGCCCAGTCGTTGAGCAGCATCAGCCCCGCAGCCACCAGCGAATGACCCCCGAGCACCACGG
Source organism: Dehalococcoidia bacterium (assembly GCA_046328255.1). Lineage (GTDB taxonomy): Bacteria > Chloroflexota > Dehalococcoidia > UBA2979 > UBA2979 > RBC038. The sequence continues at coordinate 115 of JAXLWY010000027.1, forward strand.
GGACCGGCGACGCGTTCGCGGCCTCGACCAGCGCGCGCAGCGCGGTGTCCTCGATGGCCTCCGCCAGGCCGAGGTCGGCCGCAAAGCGGTCCGCCCTCGATGGCCGCACCCCGAGCTGGACGAGCGCAGGCCGCACATCGATAAAGGCGGCGTCGCAGAGCTGCGGCAACAGGGTCTCGAAGAAGGCGCGCGGCCCCGCCGAGGCGAGCAGCATCCCCAGCATCGACCGCGCGCCGCCGTCCTCCTCGCGCCCCGCGGCCGCCATCCCGCGCTCCTCCGCCAGCAGGCGCACCCGGCACGCGGTCTCCCGCTCGAGGTACTGCCACGTTCGAGAGGCGACTCGCCCGGCGATCAGTACCTCGGCGGTGCGCTCAGTGAACACGCGCGCCGCCTGTCCGACGCGCGCGGGCAGCGGCACGTCCGCCAGGATCCGGCGCAGCCGTGGCCCGCCACGACCGCTCAGGGCAAGCGCCGCGAGGTCGATCGGTGTGTCGAGGTTGGTCTGCGTTGCGAGCGTCCTCGGCAGCTCGACGAACTCCACGCCGCACTCGTCGCGCAGCCGTCGCGGGACGCCGTTGTCCTTGGTCGGAGCGGACGCCAGCGTTCCGAGCAGGAAGGCGGGGCGCAACCCGAACAGGTCCGCCGAGTAGAAGTTGTTGCTGACTCCCCGTGCCCCGCCATCGCGTGCTGAGCCTGCCGGTCCTTCGAGAGCGCTCGCCAGCGCCTCGAACTCCCCGGCCTCCAGCAGCGGCGCGCTCCCCCCACCGACGTAGACCAGCGACTCGATGCCGTATCGCGACACGGCATCGAAGAGCCGGCGTCCCCACTGGAACGGTTCGCCGGGCCGATCGACCTCCACCTCGACATCCGACGGCACGTCGAGTGCAGGCGGACGGTCGGCGAGCAACACGGCGCGCCCGTAGCGACCGGTCGCCAGCGCGCACTCGATCGCGTCGAGCGCGCTCGCCTCGAGGGCAGCGCGCATCAGCTCCTCAAGGCGACCGCCACCCATGCCGCCGAGCATGACGACGAGCCACGGGCGCGATCGGGCAACGGCGGCCATCGAATCCTCGCCTCGGGGCAATCGAACCTTCGAGGGCAGCAGGCTAGCGGACCGCGACGCGCTCGCGGATGCGCTCGACGAAGCCGTTCGGCAGCAGCTCGTTCACGTCGCCGCGGTGACAGAGCGCCGTCCCCGGCGCCATGCAGACCGCCGCACCCACCGCCGAGGCCAGCCGCAACGACTCCGCCCAGCCGCGCTCCTGCCTCAGTCCCAGCAGGAGCCCCGCGAGGAAGCCGTCGCCGGCCCCCACCGCCGAGTCCACAGTCACGAGGGGTGGCACGGCGCGGAACTCGCCCTCGGGGGTGACGGCCACGGCGCCCTCGCCCCCGCGCGTGATCACGGCGCTCTCGATGCCGAGCCGCCGCAGCGAGCGCGCGCCCTCGAGCACGTTCTCTTCGCTCTCGCACTCGCGATGCAGCAGGCGCCCGAGCTCGTGATCGTTCATCTTCAGGATCGAGGGCCGCACGCCGAGGCCGAACAGTTGCTCGACGACCGGCCCGTCCGCGTCGAGGGCGGTCGTGGCGCCCAGTTCTGCCGCGTGCGCCAGGATCTCCGCGTGGAAGGTCACCTCCATCGCCGGTGGCATCGATCCAGCCATCACCAGCCACGAGTCCCGCCGCATCCTGCGCCGGACGTGGCGGCTCAGCCGGTCGATCGCCTCCGGCGGCACGGCGGGCCCCGGCGCCGCGAGCATCGTGCTCTGGTGCTTCGCGCGATCGACGATGTTGATGTTCGTGCGCGTCTCACCCGGGTACGGCACGAAGTCGCAGCCGATGCCCTCGTCGGTGAGCTGTTCCTCGATCATCCCGCCGAAGCGTCCCGGCGCGAAGCCCATCGCGAGGGCTTCGTAGCCCAGCTCCTTGAGCACGCGCGCCACGTTGACGCCCTTGCCGCCGATGTCGCGGCGAATCGAGTGAATCCGGTTGGTGTCCCCCACCTCGAGGTGGTCGACCTCGACGGTCTCATCGATGGCGGGATTGAGGGTGATCGTGATGATCATGGGAACTGCCACTCCCGCCGCGCGACGCGCGGCGATCCGAGGCCTGTCGGTGCGTGCGTCGCCCTCGACGCCTCCCCGCGCCCCGAGTCTAGGAAGTACCCACTGGTGTGTCACTACGTGAATCACGGATGTTCGTGGCAACTGTGTGCCGAGGCGCACGCAGGCCGTGTGCGGCTGGCGCCGCCTCGTCCTCAATTGCCAGCGCGAGCGCGAACACGTGTTCCACACCCGCGAGGCGCAGGGCCACCGCGGCAGCCTCGAGGGTGGCGCCTGTGGTGAGCACGTCGTCCACCAGCAGGACGCGCGCGGGCGCCTCCCCCGACGGCCTCCGAGGCCCGAACGCGCCCTCGACGTTCCGCGCTCGCTCCTCCCGGCCCAGCGAGCTCTGCGCTCGAGTGCGTCGCTCGCGCCGGATCAGGTCCTCGCGCACGGGCAGCCCGAGGCGCCCCCCGACTGCCCGAGCGATCACCGCCCCCTGGTCGTACCCTCGCCGCCGCCGTCGCGAGGGGTGCAGTGGCACCGGAACCACCGCTTCGATCTCCCACGAGGCCCCGATGGCACTCGCTGCCGCCTCTGCCAGCGGCGTCAGCACAGACCGCAGGCCTCGAAACTTCGCCTCGAGAATCGCGGTGCGCGCGACCCCTTCGTAGCGGAACGCGGCACGCCGCCCCTCGATGGCGTCCCACCCGGCGAGCGCGCAACGCGCGCAGAGCGGCTCGCCGTGATCGCTCTCGCGCACGCCGTCTGTGAGGGGGCTCGTCCCGCGCAACGGCGTCCAGCACCGCGCGCAGCGCGCACCGTCGGCGCGCGGCAGCTCCTCGATGCACGCCGCGTGCAGCGCAGCGCCGAACGTTCCGCAGTCGATGCAGCGCTGGGGCAGCAGCAGTTCGGCAATCTCGCCGCGTAGCACGCGCCAGATCGAGCTCGCACGCCCGCCCATCGCGCCTCCCTGCGCCGTCACCCCGGAGGATACACGCGCATCCCGACGCGTCTTAGATGAGCGGAGGCCCGCGGGTCATCCATTCGTCGCGAGGTTCCGCGAACTCGGTGAGGATCTACTAACCACCTGCGGTCCTCATTCGCTCGTAGTGAGGCTCCCCTGAGCTTGCCGGAGAGCGCGGCGAACCACGCGCTGAGACGCGAGGCGTTCCGTCGACGCCCCGCCCCGGTGAATCGAGGCCCACGGCCTCCCTATACTCGCCACATGCGTGTGAAAGTGCGTCTCTTCGCCGGTCTCAAGCAGCTCGCCGGCGGTGACCTCGAAGAGTCTTTTGAGGGCGACTCGGTCACCCTCGCCGACCTCAGCCGACGCATCATCGAGTCGAAGCCAGCGCTGAAGCCCTACTTCGAGGTCCTCGCCGTTGCCATCAACGAGGAGTACGTCCTCGACCAGCACCAGCAACTCCACGACGGCGACGAGGTGGCGCTCATCCAGCCGATCTCGGGTGGCGCTCCGGAAGCCTCTCCCCCTGGGAGAGGGCGGGGTGAGGATCCTCACTTCCTCGTGACCCCCGATCCCCTCGATGCCGTCGGTCTGCGCAACCTCGTGCTCACGTCCTCGAGCGGCGCGGTCGTCCTCTTCGAGGGCGTCGTCCGCGACACCCACCAGGGCCACGAGGTGCTCCGACTCGAGTACGAGGCCTACGTCCCGATGGCGGAGAAGGTCCTGCGCCAGAGTCAGCGAGGCCGTACGGCGCGACTTCGAGATCCACGACGTCGCGATCCACCACCGCACCGGCATGCTCGAGATCGGCGAGGCCTCGCTGCTGGTGGCCGTCAGTGCCGAGCATCGCCCAGGCCTTCGCGGCCGCCCTCGCCGCCGTTGACCGCGTCAAGGAGTCCGTCCCCGTCTGGAAGCGCGGAGTACGGCCCCCACGGCGCCACCTGGCAGGAAGGCCTCCCGCCAAGGCCAGTGGAGTAGAGCGGCGGGGTCGCCGACCCCACCTGTGGTCTTATTCTCCCAAGCTTCTGATCTGCTCGCTTAGTCAGATAACTGCTTCGCCCGGCATGCTCCCGCGCGGTGAGATCCGAGAGATCGCAGATACACGAGTCGGTCGCAACGCAGGGAGCGCTTACGACGACCGCTCATGACGACCGCCTATGGTCCACATCCGCCTGTCAGAAGCCGCTGCTCAAGCAGGTGGACCATCTCGGTGTGGAGTGGGAGCCAGATCGTGCGCGCACTCGAGCTCCTCGCGATCGCAGTCCGCGACGTGAAGGAGCAGCAGGCTAGGACGCAAGAGAGGCCGGGTGCAACCGGCCTCTCTTGTTCATGGCGCGGTGGACGAATGGCAAGTCGCCAGCCTGGCAAAGCTCGAGATACCGGTTCGAATCCAGTCCGCGCACACCATCATCGCAAGCCGGCGTAGCCAGTCAATCCCGTATCGCTTCGATCTCCGAGATCGTTGATATCTCAGATATAGGAGACGGGCCGCCGTCCCTCGAATGGATGGCTGGCGACTTCAACTGTTCGGGGGAGTCTTGCACCCTGGCCGGACCGACGAGCATCGCGCTCGACCCCCACCTCACCCCGAGAGCTACACGCCTCCTAGGCGGTAGTCCGGCGCCGTGATCTCGTAGACCACCGCCACGTCGAGGTCCGACAGCCGCGAGGCGATGCGCGGCTCCATCGCCCCCAGCTCCACGTTGGTCGTCACGATCGTGTGCGACCTCGCCAGGTGTCGGTGGTTGATGATCTGGTAGAGCTTCTCCTGCGCCCACGGGCTCGTCTGCTGCGCCCCCGGGTCGTCGAGGACGAGCAGCGGCACATCGAGCAGCGGCTGGAACACCCGGTCGAAGCGGCTCGCCGAGCCCGGCGCGAACGTCGAGCGCAGCTCGTCGAGCAGGTCCGGCACGTTCACGAAGCACACGCGTTCGCCCTGTTGGAGGCGGTGCACCGCCGCCGCCGCCGCGAGGTGCGTCTTGCCCGCACCGTTCTTGCCCACCAGCACCAGCCAGCCGTGCGGCGCGTCCGCCCACTGCCGCGCGAGGCGGTACGCTCCTCGAGATTGTCGCGCACCTTCCCTCGCAGGCCCCGCCCACCCGGATCGAAGCGCTCGAACGAGAACTCGAGGAGCCGCGCGCGCGTCATCGCCCCCACGCTCGAGTAGAGCGGCGCGCTCGCCGCCTGCAGCACCAGCACCTGTGACATCGAAGGGTCGCTCAGTCGCGAGGCGAGGCGCGCATCGAGCTCCGCGAGCGGCCGCTCGCAGGTGAACACCGTGGGCAGCGCCGCGTGGAATCGGTGTGACACCAGCTGCAGGAACTTCTCGCGCCCACGCCGTCTCCGCGAACGCATCGAGGTCATCGAGGATCACGAGTGGCGCGTTGCGCAACTGCTCCAGCAGCCGCTCGTGCGGCAGCTCCGCGTCCTCGCCGTACGACGCCCGCAGCTGATCGAGCAGATCCGCGACACCGAAGAAGAGCGCGGGTATCCCGCGCTCAATCGCCCGCGTCGCGATCGCCGCTGCGAGGTGCGTCTTGCCGCAGCCCGGCACGCCCGTGAGCACGAGCCAGCCCTCGGGCTCCTCGGCGTACCGCTCCGCGACCGCCACCGCCTGCTCGTATCCCCGCTGCGCGTCCGCGTCGTCCGAGCGGCCTCGACGCAGCAGCGTGGCGAACGTCATCCGGCTCAGCGCGCCCAGCCTCGAGTAGCGCAGCAGCCGCTCATGGCGCCCGCGTGCATCCTCGCGTTGTACACACTCGCATGGCACCGGCTGACCGAACCGCGGGTCATCGACGTCCGTCGTCACGCGGACGAACCGCGCACCGAGGCAGAGCGGACAGACCTCGGGCTCCATCCCCCTCGAGGTTGGCTCAGGGCCAGTCGCGGCGGACCACCCGAGCGTACGGGTCAGCCGCCGCTCCCGCGCCTGTTCCGTGCGCAGGCGTTGCGCCGCCAGCAGCTCCCCCAGCGCGTCCATGCTCCGCTCCATCCCCATCACGGGCTCCATCGAGGGCCGGCGCGTCCGTGCGCCCGCGTCCTTCGCTCTCCCAGCCCCGCAGCACCGCCGCGGCGTAGTTCCAGTTGCGCGCCCCTCGACGTGCCGCCATCTGCAGCGCCTCCACAACCCAGGCTTCCGGATAGCGCTCGCAGGCCGAGGTCAGCGCCTCCGCGATCGAGGGCGTCAGCGTCCCGATCTCCGCCTCGTACACCCGCGCCGGGGCGGGCGGCTGCTCGACCGGACCACCCGCGAGGGCCACGCCATCCGGCACCACGATCGCGCCCGACTGCACCGCCGCGAGCGAGCGCCTCCCGAGGTCGCTATTGATGAAGTACAGCGTGTCCCCATCCTCGAGGGCGCATGCCAGCAGCACTCCGCGTGCGCGCGCACCCGCAAGCCCGAACCGCAACGCGTCGCGTCCCCCCAGCGGCTCGAGCGCGCTTGCGAGCGGGGCCTCCACCGCGAGCTCGCTCTCGCGCACGGCGCGCAGCCGCCCTCGGCGGCGCTGGATCGCGAACAGCGCGTACAGCGTCACGCGCAGCTCCACCGGGTCGGCGATCTGCGGCAGCAGCTCGGTGAAAAGCTGCACCGGGAGCGTCGTCGCCGCCGCGCCGGTGACGAATCCCGAGAACGGCACGCCGGGCATCCATGTGCTCATCGATGCCTCGCGCTGCGCCGGTTCCCTCCCGAGGTCACATCGAGCGCGTCGTTGCTGGCGACGCGTGTGCAGCGGCCCCGCGCCGACGCCAACGATGCAGCGACGAGCGTCACCGGAGCGCGGCTCACGAGGTCGCCCGCGAACCCTGGTGCACGAAGGCGTGACCCTCCACGGCCGCGAGCAACGGGCTCGCGTGCCTTCTCAGTGCCGCGAGGCAGCCGCAGCCGAGCTGGTGACGAGGTGAACGCGTAGCGCCACGCATCCCCGCGAGCCCATCCGCGCCACATCAGAACGCCGGCGGCGGTTCGCGCAGCACCAGGTCCATGAACGACGCCGTCCGGTCGCGGAACCGAACAGTCACGGTGTCGGTAGGTCCGTTGCGGTGCTTGGCGATGATGATCTGCGCGAGGCCCGTCGGATGCTGGCCGCCGGGCTGATCCGGATGCTGCTCCTGCCACTCCTGTGGCGTGAGGTAGACGTCCTCGCGGTAGATGAACATCACCACGTCGGCGTCCTGCTCGATCGAGCCCGACTCGCGCAGGTCCGAGAGCATCGGGATGTGCGGCTGGCGAGTCTCGACCGCGCGCGAGAGCTGCGCCGCCGCGATCACCGGCACCTTCAGTTCGCGCGCCAGCTCCTTAAGCGAGCGCGTGATGCCAGAGATCTCGTTCACGCGCGTGTCGAGGCGACCGGCGCCGTGCAGCAGCTGCAGGTAGTCGACGATCACGAGGTCGAGCCCCTGGTCTGCCTGCAACCGTCGCAGCTTCGCGCGGATCTCCGGCACCGACAGGTACGCCGAGTCGTCGATGTAGAGCTTCGCCTCGCCGAGCACGCCGATGGCGTGCATGATCCGTGCCTCTTCGTCCTCACGGTGCATCCCCAGGCGCAGCCGCGTCGAGTCGACGTCCGCCTCGTGCGAGAGCAGGCGCATGGCCAGCTGCTCGGCGGACATCTCGAGGGCAAAGAACGCAACCGTCCCGTTCGACCCGATCGCCGCGTTGCGCGCGAAGTTCAGCAGCAGCGACGACTTCCCGACGCCGGTGCGCGCCGCCAGCACCACGAGGTCGCCGCGCTTGAACCCACCGAGCACCGTATCGAGGTCCATGAACCCGCTGCGCACGGCCACCGTGTGCATCGAGTCGGCGTCTTCGCCGGGGTCTTCGAGGAACTCCTCGAGGAGGCTGCGCAGCCGCCGGAAGTCGCCTGCCGACTCCGCGGTCCGCAGATCGAGGAGCAGCGTCTCCGCCGCCGACAGCACGGCCGAGGCGTCGGGCCCGCCCTGGTACGCCACGCGCGCGATCTCGCCTGCCGCCTCGATCAGCCGCCGGTAGAGGGCGTCCCGCGCCACGATGCGCGCGTGCGCCTCGACGCCGATCGCGGTGAAGTACTTGCCGGCCAGCTCGACGAGGTACGCCTCGCCACCGCTCGCATCGAGGCGTCCCGCCCGCTCGAGGTCGTGCGCGACAGTGGCCACGGTGATCGGCTCACCGCGCTCCGCGACCGCCTGCGCAGCCTCGTAGCACCAGCGGTTCTGCTCGCGAAAGAAGTCGTCCGGCTGGAGGATGCTGAGGATCCGCGCGTAGGCCTCGTCGTCGAGAAGCAGCGCCGCGAGCACCGCCTCCTCGGCGCCGACGTCGTGAGGAGGCAGACCCGCCTGCGCGCCCCGCGAGGCCGCCACGGCGTCCTCGGTGCGTCGCCGATCAGACCGGAACGGCGCCGGTCGCTCGATCACCATGTCGAGACGCGCTTACGAGCTGGAGGAGGTGCCCTCCCCGGAGGCGTCGAGGCCGGCCTTGGACGCATCAGGGGCGGACCCATCGCTCTGCGACGGTTCGCCCGACTCCGACACGCCCGCGGTGACGTAGCCGTCAGCGCTGGCCGCCTCGTCCTCTTCTGCCGGCACAGCCAGCAGCGCCTGGACGGCTGCCTCGACGCCTTCCGGCGCCTCAGCATCGACGACCACCACCGTCGCGTTGCCTGTCACATTACGCGACAGGCGCACGGCCACGGTGTACACACCGACGGTCCGGATCACCTCGGGCAGCAGGATGCGACGCCTGTCCAGTTGATCGCCAAGAATCTCCCCAGCCTTCTCGGCGATATCCGCGTTGGTCACGGACCCGTACAGACGTCCCTGCTCGCCCACCCTGACGGCCATTACGAGCGGATGACTCTCGAGCGTGCCGACCAGCCCTTGAGCCTGCTCGTCCTGGGACCGCTGCCGCTCCTCCTCGATTGCGGCAAGCTGCGCAGCCTGCTGCAGGACTCGCGGCGTTGCCGGCGCGGCCAGGCCGCGGGGCAACAGGTAGTTCCGGGCGTATCCATTGGTGACGTTGCGCACCTCGCCCATGGACCCGGAACCCTCAACTGTCTCCAGGAACACAACCTTCACGGCGGTACACCCTTCCAGCGTGTCGGAGCCGGGACGCTGCCTATAGTCGGCGCGTGCATCGGTCCGATCTCGGGGTTACTCACAGGGTTGTCCGCAGGAGAGGTGGGGCTATCAAAGCCTGACTCTCGCGCGAACTCGGACACACTGTGGACTCTTCGAGAGAGCTGCCAGCGTACCCGCGACCCGATATCCCCGCAATCGAACTGCAACGCCCACCACAGGCGAGCTGCCCTCATCCTAGAACACCCGTTCCATCGATGTCAAACACATGTTCGAGGGCGAACGCCGTTCTCAGGGTCCGAGATACAGCAGGCCGCGTGCCGCGCCAACCGGGCCGCGTTCCGTTACTGCAAACACCACGATCGCGAGGCAGCCGACCGTCCCAGGCCGTGGCCTCGCCACCAGGTCGGCTCGATCGGGGAGCGGGAATCGAATCTCGAGCGTCCCGTCCGCAGACGTTTCGCCGGTCGCCACGTCCACGAATCGTCCGCTGAAGGGTGCGCCCATCCGCGCGGTCACCGGTACGTTGGCCGGAAAGCGTGAGCCGGTAATGACCAGGTCCTCACCCGGAAGGATCGCCGTCGGGTGCACCTCGATCTGCTCCGGGCCCTGCGAAGCGGAGTCGGACTCGACTCTGCGGCAGAGCCTCAGGGTTTCCGACTGTGGCACGACGTCCGGTGGTGGGGTTGGAGATCGAGTCGAGGTTGGCGGCGGCGTGCTGGCGGGGATGTTCTCGAGGCGCGGCTGGGGCGCCCCACCGCAAGCAACCAGCAGGCAGAATGCCGGAACAAGGACGCGCAACGAAGACGCAACGGCGTTCGGCGACAGGGGATCGTCCCTTCGACCACGAGCATACAGCCTGACCCCTGGGCCCGTCCGTCGGAAGGGATCGAGTCGAGCGTCGAATCCGATGGCAGCGAGGGCGGTCGTTTCGCAACCCCTGTGCGGCCACTCCTCGAGGGGAGACGACCCTGAAGTACGTCGCCTGGCTGGTCGCGGCCGTCAGCCTCTACCTCGGGCTGGGCAATCTGCTCAATGTGCTCGGGCTCGAGCACGACTCGAAGTACTCCGATGGCGCCACGGCGGTGTTTGCGCTGTTCTTCCTCGGCGTCGGCTTCGGCGCGATCTATCTCTCGCTCCGGGGCAGTCCGGTGCGCGCCCTCGCTCTCGGCGTGGCGCCGTTTGTGCTGATCGCGCTGGTGATGTTCGTCGTCCTCGCCACGAGCAACTGGCAGTAGCGAGGGCGCACGCTAGTCCGAGGCCGGTGGCGCCTGCGTGATAGAGAGCAGGTTCCCATCGGGATCGCGGAACCAGCCCACGAGCGCACCGCCCGGCGCCCGCCACAGGCCGAGCTCGTCCTGCTCGAATCCCGCGTACCGCTCGAGATCCACGCCGGCCTCTGCCAGCGCTCCGGCCGTCGCGACCGCGTCCTCGACTTCCCACCCGAGCAGGGTCCGCGAAGCGGATTCCACCTCGGCCACGCGCGCGATCCGCAGGCGCACGAACCCCAGGTCGAAGACGAGCGCGAACTCGTCCTCCTCGACGAAGCGCAGCCCGAGAATGCGCTCGTAGAACCAGCGCGCCTCGGCAGGTCGCGCGGTCGCGAGAAACGCGACCGGTCGCACGCCGCCGAGCACGCCTACTCCGCCTCGACCCCGGCCAGCCGCTCGGGCAGGGCGCGCTCGTACACGTCGCGTAGCGCGTCCACCTCGGCGATCACCGGCCCGAAGCGCAGCGATGAGCCCCCCGCCGTGCCGAGGCGCACGGCGGGCACGCTGGCGGCTGCGCGCCAGATCGAGCAGCGCGTCGGCGTCGCGGGTGCCGACGACGAAGCGCGAGGGCGCCTCCCCGAACAGCGCGGCGTCGAGGCGCGTCCCCATGTCCGCGCCCGCTGCATCGAGGCCGACGCCGCCCGCGATGCACGACTCCGCGAGCGCCACCGCGAGCCCGCCGTCGGCGAGGTCGTGCGCGCTCGTCAGCAGGCCGCGTGCGTGCGCCTCGAGCACGAGCCGTTGCACGCGCGCCTCGAGGTCGAGGTCGATCGCGGGGGCGCCCGCGGCCCGCCCGAGGGTGAGCGCCTGGTACTCGGACCCGGCCAGCGTCGAGGCGGACTGCGCCACCGTTGCCCCGAGCAGGATCACGTCGTCGCCCTCGCGCAGCGCGATCTCGAGGTGGTGTTCGATGTCGGCGAGCACGCCCACGAGTCCAATCGCGGGCGTCGGCATCACCGCCGCCTCGGGCACCTCGTTGTAGAGCGACGCGTTCCCGGAGATCACCGGTGTTCCCAGCGCGCGAGCCGCCTCGGAGAGTCCGAGGATCGACTGCTCGATCTGGTACGCGACGCCCGGCTTCTCGGGGTTGCCGAAGTTGAGACAGTCGGTGATCGCGGCCGGCGTCGCGCCGGTCGCCACGACATTGCGCGCGGCCTCGGCGACCGCCATCGCCGCGCCCACGCGCGGCTCGAGGGCCACGAACCGCCCGTTGCAGTCGGTCGCCACCGCAATCCCTCGAGGCGTCCCGCGCAGCCACATCACCGCGGCGTCACCGCCAGGCTTCACCACCGTGTGGTTCAGCACCTGGTGGTCGTACTGGCGGTAGATCCAGCGCCGGCTGGCGATGTTCTCGGACCCGAGCAGGCGCAGCAGCGCGGCGCTCGCCGCGGAGGCATCGAGGTCGGCTTGCGCCTCGAGGTCCTCCGCCTGCAGCGCGTCCAACTCGCGCGGCCGCTCCGGCTCGAGCTCGTACTGCGGCGGGTCGCTCAGGACAGCGATGGGGATCCGCGCAACCACCGCGTCGCCGTCGCGGATCGTCGCCACGCCGTCGTCGGTCACGCGTCCGATCACGTCTGCGTGGAGCTCCCACCGTCGGAACAGACCCAGCACGTCGTCGAGGTGCTCACGTTTCGGGATTACGAGCATCCGCTCCTGCGACTCCGACAGCATCACCTCGTAGGGGGTCATGTGTTGCTCGCGCCGAGGCACCAGCGCCACATCGAGGTCGATCCCGGTGCCCGCGCGGTGTGCGGACTCGACGGCGCTCGAGGTCAGTCCCGCTGCACCGAGGTCCTGCAACCCCTCGATCCAGTCGCCGTGCTGCTCCGCCAGCTCGACGCAGGCCTCCATCAGCAGCTTCTCCATGAACGGATTGCCCACCTGCACGGCGGGCCGCCGCTCCGCGGAGTCTTCGTCCAGTTCCACCGAGGCGAACGTCGCCCCGTGGATGCCGTCGCGGCCGGTGTCGGCGCCGACGAGCACCAGCGGGTTGCCGACGCCGCGCGCCGCAGCCGAGAGCAGGTGCTCACGCCGCCCGATGCCGACCGCCATCGCGTTCACCAGCGGATTGCCCGAGTACGACGGGTCCATCTGCACCTCGCCGCCGACAGTCGGCACGCCGATGCAGTTCCCGTACCCGCCGATGCCCGCCACCACGCCCTTGAACAGGCGCCGGTTGTGCGGCTCCGAGAGCGGCCCGAACCGCAGCGAATCGAGCAGCGCGATCGGCCGCATCCCCATCGCGAAGATGTCGCGCAGGATCCCGCCGACGCCGGTCGCCGCACCCTCGTACGGCTCGATCGCGCTCGGATGGTTGTGCGACTCCATCTTGAAGACGGCGCACCACCCGTCCCCGAGATCGATCGCGCCCGCGTTCTCCTCGCCCACCTGCGTCAGCACGTACGGCCCCGAGGTGGGGAAGTGCTTGAAGAGCGGGCGCGTGTGCTTGTACCCGCAGTGCTCGGACCAGAGTGCGCCCGCCATCCCGAGCTCGACCTCGGTCGGCTCGCGATCGAGGCGATCGATCAGGCGCTCGTACTCGGCCCGCGACATCGCCACCTGGGCCAGCGTGTGGTCATCGACAGGCACAGTGGCCCCCTCGTTCCGAGCGCGATTCATGAGTGCTCCGCCAGTGCGCGGCATCGAGGGTAGCAACGGCGCGAATCTCGGACAGCGGCCCGTCCTCGACGCGTGGATCCGGGTTCAGCGCAGCGAGAACGGCGGGTACCGGTCCGTCACCAGGTAGAGCATGTAGCCGCACACGCGCTCACCCCACCGCTCGACGCCCACCACGTAGTCGAACAGCGCTCGCGGGTAGCGCCCCGTCAGCAGGATCGCGACCCAGGCCACGATCACCGCGATGAGCACACCGATGGCGAGGAACACCAGCACGATGTAGTGCGGCAGCGCCAGCAGCCACTTCACCAGCGGCAGCCAGCGGTTGAGCGCTCGCGCGTCGGGATAGTCGATCTCGAGGTGGACCGCCTGCTCCTCGTCCGTCGACGGGTACTCGTCGCGCAGGAGCAGGGCGTACGCCCCCACGCGCAGCGTGAAGCGCGCCAGCTCGCGCTGGAAGTCGAACCACCAGCGCGGGTACTTCTGCCGAAAGACAATCATCAGCGCAGTCGCCGCGCCGATGAGAATTCCGGCACCGGCACCCGACGAGCGCGCGCCCTCGACTGAGCGCACTCTCGCGCCCTCGACCGAACCCACGCGCGCGTCATCGCGGTTCCCGATCTGGGTTCCGCCGCCACCTCCGCCAACCAGCACCAGGATCACGAGGATCGGAATCACGAACACGAGCCGCAGCAGCGTACTCAACCGCCCGAGGCGTTCCGGATAGTCGATGTCGAGGCGTACCGGATATGGATTCGACGTTGCCATGGCCACGAGACACGTCCCCTCCGGCGCACACGCGCGCCATCGAGGCGATCGTAGTCACCGGGCGAACGGACGGGTCGCCTCCGGGTCACCCGGACGCATGGCGCGAGCATTCGACAGCATCTCGCGCGCAGCAACGACAATCAGCCGCCACTCGATTGAGCGGCGGCTGATGCAGAGTCTGCCTCGAGAAACGAGCTAGCTCTTGGGCGTTGCGGCTGCCGTCGCCGAAGCCTTGGGCGCGGCGGCGGGCGTCGCGGAGGCCTTGGGAGCGGCGGCCGGCGTGCTGGTCGCGGCCTTCGCGGTCGCCGCAGGGCTCGCGGCCTTCGTCGTCGCGGTCGCCTTGGGCGTCTCGGCAGCGCCGCTGCACGCAGCACCCACCGCGGCCCCCGCGACCACCAGAGTCATCCCGATCTGTGCCCAGCGCTTCGAAACCATGCAACGTTCTCCTTGTGTTTCACCCGGTGCGCACCGGGCCGCACTGCGGCGCCGGACCCCCAGAGGCTAGACGCGCGCGCCGTTACCCTCAACAGGTGAAGTTGATATCACGCAGATTTTTGTCAGGCGCCGGGAACAGCGCCTCCGACGGCGCTCAGCATCGAGCGCCAGATCACGTTGCCGTCTTCGCCGCCCAGGCGCGGGTCACATGCGCGCTCGGGGTGCGGCATCATCCCCAGCACGTTCCCGCGCTCCTTGAGTACGCCGGCGATGTTGCGGCGGGATCCATTCGGGTTCGCCTCGGGCGTCACCGCCCCCGAGGCGTCGCAGTACCGGAACGCCACCCGCCCGCTGTCCTCCAGCCGGTCGAGCGTGGCGTCGTCGGCGAAGTAGTTCCCCTCGCCGTGCGAGATCGGGATCGCGAGGGGACGCCCCGCCTCGATGCCCTGCGTGAATGGCGAGGCGTGACTGTCGACGAGGAGGTGTACCTCCTGGCAGCGGAACTGCAGCGAGGCGTTCCGCATCAGCACGCCCGGCAGCAACCCGGCCTCGCACAGGATCTGGAAGCCGTTGCAGATCCCGATGACGAGCCCACCGGCCGAGGCGTGCTCCTGCACCGCCGCCATGATCGGCGAGAAGCGCGCGATCGCTCCACACCGCAGGTAGTCCCCGTACGAAAAGCCGCCGGCCAGCACAACGACCTCGTCGGGCTCGATGCGGCGCTCACGATGCCACACGCGCCGCGCCTCCACGCCCACGCGCTCGAGCGCGTACACGCAGTCCGAGTCGCTCCACGTCCCGGGAAACACCACCACTGCAGCCCGCATATCGTCCTCCGCGCCCCGAGTATATGAACCCCTCGAGACGGTCGCCCGCCTCAGGCCTCGTCGGTGCCGACCGCGTCCAGCGCTGTCGACGCAGGCCGGCCGGGCGGCAGCGCTGGTCGCTCCGGTAGAGGGTCCACGCGCCGCGCATCGAGTTCGCGCGCAGTGGGCTCGGGGTAGGCGACACGCGGGTGATACACGGCCGTCAGCGAGCGCGTGAACGAGTCGGCCGCCACCGCGAGGTCGCGCAACGACAGGTCGCACTCGTCGAACTGCCCTTCCTCGATGCGCTCCCGCACAATCCCGTCGACGATCGCGCGGATCCGCTCCTCGGTGCGGTCCAGCGAGGCGCGCACCGTCGCCTCGCACGCATCGGCGATCATCACCAGCGCGCTCTCCCGCGAGCTCGGCCGCGGTCCGGGATAGCGAAACAACTCGGCGTCCACGTCGGGATCGGCCTCGGCGGCGCGGCGGTAGAAGTACGTCATCAGCCGCGTGCCGTGGTGCTCCGGGATGAACTGGGTGACCGCAGGCGGCAGCCCTGCTCGGCGCGCCAGCTCGATGCCGGCGGTCACGTGCTGGTGGATCACGCGCGTGCTCTGCAGCGGGTCGAGCCCCTCGTGGGGGTTGGCCTCGGGATGCGCGTTCTCGACGAAGAACGCAGGCGCCACGAGCTTCCCGACGTCGTGGTAGTAGGCCCCCACGCGCACCAGCTGGGCGTCGGCGCCGATGCGGTCCGCCGCGCGCTCCGCCAGGTTCCCCACGAGCACCGCGTGCTGGAAGGTCCCGGGTGCCTCGTCCTGCAGGCGCCTCAGCAGCGGGTGGCTCAGTTGGGCGAGCTCCATCAGCCGGACGCGCGTCACGACGCCGAACGGGCGGCTCAGCGCGACCAGTGCGCCCACGGCCAGCAATGCAGCGAGTACGCCGCCGGTCGCGCTCGCGGCCGCGAGCCAGGCCAGCGACGACGCCTGCCTGCCCGGATCGAGCAGCCAGAAGGCGAGCGCCACTCCGGCGCCGGTCGCACCCGCAGCCGCACCGGCCCCGAACAGGCGCGGCAACCGATCCGTCTTCGCTGCCACCAGCACCCCGGCGATCGAGGTGGCAGCGACGAACATGACAAACCGCGAGATCTCACCCGACCCGAGCGGCCCGTTCTCGGGCGGGAGGTTCGCCGCCAGGAACCCGAGGCCGATCGCCATGGTCAGCGACACCACAAGCGCCGTCGTCGCATCGAGCAGCACCGCTGCGGTGATCGCGACCGCCGCCACCGGCAGCGCGTTCACGAGGAAGCGCGACGCTGCATCGGGCAGCACGAGAGGCAACGCCACACGCATCGACGCGAACGCCACCGCGACGAGCAGCGCGGCCAGTGCCAGGTGCCGCAGACGACGCAGGCCCGTGGGCCGCATCACGTAGAGGTGGCCGCCCCAGGTTGCCCCGATGAGCGCACTCATCAGTGCTGTCGCCAGCAGGGCCGCCGGTGACAGCGCGCGCGACCGCAGTCCGAGCCAGTCGAGCTTCTCGATCTCCAGCGGTCCGAGCAGCTGGCCCGGACTGATCACCACCTCGTTGGCGCCCACTGACACGAGCACAGGCGGCACGGCGTTCATCGCGTCGGCGCGCCGGGCGGCGGTCCGCGCCCGGTCAACCACCACGGTCTCGAGCACGAACGGGTCGAGCAGCTGCACGGTGGCCTGTGTCAGCTCGGGCCCCAGCTCCGGCGGTGCCCCCTCGGCTGTCTGCGCCTTCGCCGTCGCGATGTCCTCCGCACTCGCGATCGGATTCGCCAGTACCCGCCCCAGCGCTGATCGCGCCTGCTCCACCACGACGCGCCACTGGGCGTCCGAGGCGGCCACGAGCGCTGCCCCGCCGCGTTCCGAGAGCGCATCTTCGGCGAGAGAGCGCACCGCCGAGTCGCGCGCCGCGACCGAGAGCGTCACGTCGCGGCGTACGGTGTCGATCCGCTCGAGCCGCCGATCGAGGTCACCCATGCGGCGCGCGCGAATCGCGGGGTCGTACACGCGCACGTCCGGAACGGCGGCCGCGGCGGCATCGCGAGCCTGCGCCGTGCGCACCTCCGAGGCGTACGTGACGTTCGAGGGCGACCGCAGTTCGAGCCGCGACGTCACCCCCGTCTCGAACCGCTGGATCCCCGGGAACCACGGATACAGCCCCGCGAAGGCGGCCCACGCGACGACCAGCCCGAAGATCAGCGAGCGGTCGCGGTGAGGCAGCGCCGCGAGGCTCCGGCGACCGCTTCGAGGAGGAGGCGCGCTCACGCCACTTACCGCGTGCGCGCGACTGCGCGGCTGCTACCGGGAACCGAGAAGCTCACGGACCACCTCGTTGGCCCGACGCCCATCCGCACGATCGCCCACCCGTTTCAGCAACGGGCCCATCACCTTGCCGATGTCGCCCTGGCCCGAGGCGCCCACCTCGGCGACCACCGCCGCCGCGGCAGCGCGCAGCTCCTCGTCGCTCAACTCGGGCGGCAGGTACGACTCGATGACGTGGAGTTCCGCCTCCTCCTGCGCCACCAGGTCTGCCCGATTGCCCTTCGCGTACTCCTGCATGGAGTCACGGCGCTGCTTTGCCTCGCGCCGCAGGACGCGCAGCACCTCGTCGTCGGAGAGGTCATGACGCGCCTCGATGCGCGCGTTGTCGATGGCGGCGATGATCAGCCGCAGCGTGTCGCGGCGGAACGCGTCCCGCGCACGCACTGCGTCAGTCAGCTCGGCCCGAAAGCGCTCCGCGAGACCGATCGTGCTGTCCGCCATCACGTCCCCAGCCACCTGCCGCAGCCCCGCGAACGAGGCGAGACCATCGTCGACCGCCAGAAGCACCGAACCCCGGCTCAGCCGGGGTTCGTTCGAAGGCGACTAGCGCGCGTAGCTGTGTTGCGCGCGTTGTTCCTGGCGGCGTTCCGCCTTGCGCATCTTCCGCTTCCGGGCAGCTTCCTTCTTCTTGCGCCGTTCCGAGGGCTTTTCGTAGTACTCGTGACGGCGAGCGTCGGTGAGCACACCTTCTGCCTGGACGCGCTTATTGAAGCGCTTCAGCGCAGAGTCGATCGATTCCGATTCACCGACGTAGATTTCAGTCACTGCCACTCACAAGCTCGAGCGGTCGCCGCGACCGCCTCCACGAGCGTACGAGCACGCCTCACGACGCGTCAACCGCACGCCCGACTCCTAGTCCGCCGAGGGCAACACCTTCGGCTGCAGCTCTTCCATGCCGCGCCCATCGATGTTCAGGTTCACCTCGGCCGCCTTGGTGCCCGGCTTGATGCACAGCACCTCGATGTTCGTGAGGTCGTCGCGGTATCGCTTGCCCAGAGCTACAGCCACGTCCTACCCCCTACACCTGCTCGAGCGCGGTCGTGCCACAGCGAAGCTCGCCGTCGCCACCGCGCGTCACGATGAATTCCGCACCGCAATCCGGACAGCGGTATCGCTTTCCCGTCTCAGTCGCCATCTTCACCCCTCCGCAAACATCGTTCCAAGCGTAGCTCGCCCGCTCGACCTCGAGCCAGAGAGCGTCACTGCCAGAACTCAGACATCCCGCGTGCCTCGCGAGGCACGCACGGTTACGGCTGCGAGTACTTCTCGAACTGCATCAGGTTCTTGATGTCGTCCTCCGACAGCCCCGCGGCCTTCCACGATGGCATCGCCGTCCCGGGACGACCGTTCGCGATCGTGTCGATGTAGAACTCGTCCGTGTTCGTGAGGCGCGCCGGCGTCAACGCCGGACCCACACCACCCTGGCGGTTCTGGCCGTGGCAGACCGCGCAGTTCGCCTTGAAGAAGTCGGCCACCGCGATGCCCTTCACCAGCGGCCCCGAAGGCGCGGCCTTCGCGGTTGCGGAGGCGCCCTCCGCGGGTGCCGAGCCCTTCGGCACGAACGGATCGCGAATGCGGAACTCCGAGGCCGTCGTCCCCGAGTACTGGCCGCAGTTGGCCTCGGTGATGCTCAGGCTCGGCACGTCGGCCAGCTTGACGACGGTCGCTTCCTTGTCCTTCGCGAACGCCTCGTCGCGGCTCTTGATGTCGGGGAACACCTCGGTGAAATGCTCGTTCTGGATCTCGTCGTAGATCTCCCACGCCCCGGGCGTCGTCAGCAGCGTCACGAGCTGGTTGATCTTCGTGTCGGATAGCGGGCCGCCGTAGCGCTCGGCCCACGTCGGCATCGGCGAACCGGTGCGCCCGCAGGCGATGGTGTTGCGCAGGAAGTTGCGAATCTTCTCCGCCTCGCCGGCCGGCGTCGGAGCAAAGTCCTTGTTCTCCGCGTCGATGATGAGGAACGAGTCGCGGTGGATCTGCGGGGCGAACGCGCCCTCCTCCGACCCGTTGCCGTCCATTCCGTGACAGCTGCGGCAGTTGTTCACGAACATCTTCGAGGCGCGCACGATGTCGCGCTCGCGGATATCGTCGCGCTCCACCTGCTGCCGCGTCGGCTCGTAGAGCGCGTACGCACCCAGCACCAGCACAAGCAGGCCCAGCAGCCCGATCATGGCATTGACCTGCTTGCTGGTATTCATCCCTGCGCCCTATCCCATGACCCGCATTGCCCGAACCACATCGCAGCCGCCCGAGGGCGCTAGACCTTCTTCGCCCGCTGAGGGTTATCGGGGCCGCCGGGCGTCCGCTGCCCCGTCTGCACCACGATGTTCCCCGACCCGTCGATCTCCACCGCCATCGTGTCCATCGAGCGCGGCGCCGGACCGAACACGCGCACGCCGGCCTTCGTGTAGGTGGAACCGTGACACGGGCAGCGGAACCAGCCCTGGTCATCGTTGAACGTGAATCCGGGACGCCACGGCACAGAGCACCCGAGGTGCGGGCACTTGCGCCACAGCGCGATGATGCCCTCACCGCCGCCGGAGCCGCCGGCACGCGTCTCTGCCGGGTCGAGGTTGACGAGCCAGAACTGGCCGATCGGAAACTCCTTGGGGGCCCCGCCCTTCGCGAGCTCCGTCACCTTCCCCGCAGGCACCGGACCACCGAAGCCCGTGACGCCTCGCGGGTAGAGGTAATCAACCAGCAGCCCCACCGACCCCGCCAGCACCGTACCGAGGCCGGCCCAGAAGTTCAGGACGATGAACCGCCGCCGCGAGATGTCCGGCAGGCGTCGCGCGGCAGCCGTCGAGGGCACCGTCGCCCCACCGGCGAGCTGCGTTCGCCGGGTCGCGAGCGCCTGTTGCCAGGACCCGCTCGCATCGCCCTGTGGCTGATTGGTCATCCAGGACCTCCCCGGTCCGAAATCGAACTACTCACCCGCGGACCGACTAGGTGATGACCGGCGGGTTGTCCCACGGCCAGTACAGCTCCATACCGCGACCGCGGAACGCCGTGCCGACAATCGTCAGCAGGAAGTACACCGCGAGGAACCCGGAGAACTGCAGGATCATGTGGTCGCGTCGCGTCTTCGCCCAGCCAATGCGCCACGCGAACACCGAGAGCAGGATCGGCAGGCCGACCATCAGCGTCACCGGGATGATCTGCTCCACGATCAGCCCCGGGACGTTCACCGTGAGGTCGATCGGCTTCTCGGTCAGTCCGAGCAGGTCGGTCCGCAGCAGGTAGTCGCCGAGAGGAATCCGGCGCAGCCCCTCGGGAATCGGCGAGTACGCGCTCGTGTCGAGCCACTTCTGGAACTCACGCGCACTGCGGAACCAGTCGAGGCTCGCGGGCCAGCTGCCCTTCCCGAAGATCATCTGGTAGACCTGCACGTGCTTCGACCCATCCCAGAGGATGAGGAGCAGGGTGCCGACCGCGCCCACCCACGCGCCCAGCTTGACCATCCGCCACGCGCCCGGCGTCGAGAGGTACTCGCCCTGGCCGTCGTGCCCGTTGTCGTAGTACGGAATCGCGCCAATCGCGATCAGCGCCACCGTCGGCACGATCACGCCCGCGAGGGCCGGGTTCATGTGCAGGAGCAGTTCCTGCAGGTTGAGGAAGTACCACGGCGCCTTCGAGGGGTTCGGGGTGTTCGCCGGGTTCGCGCGGTCCTGCAGCGGCGAGTTGATCGCGATCGACAGGAGCGTGAACGAGAGCGTGAACACCAGCGCCGAGATGAACTCGATGAACACGAGATCCGGCCAGACCAGCAGCTCTTCCTCGCGCTGGCGTCGCGCCCGTCCTCGTACTGCCGCCGAGGCGGCGGCTGCGGCTTCTGTTGCCACGACAGGCCCCTTCCTACAGCGGCCTGGCGAGGCCGCCGTCACGGCGGATCCGCCAGAAGTGCACCGTCATGAACGTCGCCGCCAGCAGCGGGAAACCGATCACGTGCAGCGTGTAGAACCGCACCAGCGCCGCCGGGCCGAC
Source organism: Dehalococcoidia bacterium (assembly GCA_046328255.1). Taxonomy (GTDB): domain Bacteria; phylum Chloroflexota; class Dehalococcoidia; order UBA2979; family UBA2979; genus RBC038. Next base: position 21,406 of record JAXLWY010000027.1, read on the forward strand.
CTCGAACCCACCGATGAGTACGAACTGCTGGGGCGGCCCCAGGATCGGCGCCGACCCCACCATGTTCGTCCCCACCGTGATCGCCCAGAGCGACAGCTCATCCCACGGCAAGAGGTATCCCGTGAACGAAAGGAGCAGCGTCAGAACGAGCAGCACCACGCCCACGATCCAGTTGAACTCACGAGGCGGCTTGTACGCGCCCGTGTAGAAGACTCGCATCATGTGCAGCAGCACCATCAGCACCATGCCGTGCGCCATCCATCGATGCAGGTTGCGCATCAGATAGCCGAACTGCACGTTGGTCTGGATGTTCTGGATGTCCTGGTACGCCCGTTCCACCGAGGGCACGTAGTAGAACATCAAGAGCACGCCGGTAATCGTCAATCCGATGAAGAGGAAGAACGACAAGCCACC
>JAXLWY010000028.1:0-19095 GCA_046328255.1 Dehalococcoidia bacterium
CTGCACGCCCTCGAGGCGGCCCGCGCCGCGTGACCTCCCCGGACTCCCCGGACTTTCCCGACGAACTGAGCCGTCCGATCGAGGCCGGCTTCTACGACGTGCGCGACGACGAGGATGTGCACGCGCTCCAGCGAGCAAAGAACGGGACCCGCGGCCTCTGGCGCGCGACCCACCTCGTGTTGCACGCCGCCGTCCGCCGGGCAGCCGCCGGAGCCGACATCGAGACGGCCATCGAGGCGATGGATCAGCACTCAACGGCGCTCCACGCCTGGCGACAGGCCGAGGCCGCGTACGTCGGCGCTCGACTCGGATTCCTGACAGCGCGCCTGCCATCGAGGCGCAGCGCCTCCAGTTCGCAACGGGCCTAGCCGGTCGCGTGCGAGTCGCGTCCCTCGATCGCGGTCACGACCGCTGAGTGGCCACGTTCGCGCGCGAGATCGAGGGCGGTCTTCCCGCTGAAGCCCGGCGCTCCGAGGCCGACTCGCGAGAGGTCGGCGCCGGCCTCGATCAGCGCCAGCGCCACCTCCTCCCGGGCGTTGATGATCGCGAGCATCAGCGCGGTCAGGCCGTACTTTGCCGACCGATCGATGTTCGCCCCCGCCTCGATGAGCGCACGCGCCACCTCGAGGCGTCCGCGGGGGGCCGCGCGCATCAGTCCCGTCTGACCGTGGCCGTCGCGCGCATCGACGTCGACGCCCTCATCGAGGAGGCGTCGCACCGCCTCGGCGTCCCCGCTGTCCACCGCATCCTGGAAGTCACGCCGCATCGAGGACCTCCCGCCCGCTTGTCCGGCCCCGGGCCGCCGCCCCTCGAGCGGACGCGCACCGGCTATCGTGACGGCAACGCAATCGGAAGTGGTGGGCACATCGTGATGCAACGCTGCGAGTTCTGCACCGCTCACCCCATCGAGGAAGCGGCAGTCCTCCGATGGGTGGGCGAGGATCGCGAGCGCCTCACGCTCTGGCTCTGCGATCGCCACCTCCGCCGGATGCAGCGCGCGGGCCGCGACGGCTGGGAGCACAAAGGCAAGCTCCACAAGATCGGCTGGTGGTAGGCACCGTCCAGGCGTGACGTAAGCACCCGAGCCGCCCTCGCTCCAGGCTTATACTGAGCGTTGCGATCTCCTCGTCCGAGCGAGTCGCCACGCGGCTGGAGGTTCGGATGCCGACGTTGCTGATCGTGCTTGGCGTCATCGCGGTCCTCGTGGTGATCGTCATTGCCCTCTACAACGGACTCGTGCAGCGCAAGCTCCGCGTGGACGAGGCGTGGGCGCAGATCGATGTCCAGCTCAAGCGCCGCCACGACCTCATTCCCAACCTCGTGAACGCCGTCAAGGACTACATGGGATTCGAGCAGGACGTGCTCACGCGGATCACCCAGGCGCGCGCCGGCGCCATCGCCGCCTCCTCCGGAGCCGCCGCGGCCGCAGGAGCAGCCGGCGTCGCGCAGGTCGCGCAGGCCGAGAACCAGCTGAGCCAGGCCCTCCGAGGCTTCTTCGCCACCGTCGAGAACTACCCCGACCTCAAGGCCAACCAGAACGTGATGTCCCTTCAGGAGGAGCTGAGCACCACCGAGAACCAGATCTCGTTCTCGCGCCAGCACTTCAACGCCGTCGTCCGCGACTACAACCAGGCCATCCAGCAATTCCCCGGCGTCATCTTCGCCGGCATGCTCGGCTTTGGACGGCGCGAGTTCTTCGAGGTCGAGGAGACCGACCGCGCGGTCCCCGAGGTGCGCCTGCGGTAATAGCGGACCGCGCAGGCCACGGAAGAGGGGGCGTCGGGCATGGCCAGCGCCACCTTCTACGATCTCCAGTCCGCCAACCGACGCCGCTCATGGCTGCTGGTGTTCGTCGTGATCGTGCTGCTGGCAGCACTCGGATACAGCGCGGGCTATGGGTACACCGGAGACTCCATCGGCGGCTTTGGCGCCATGGCGGGCGGCATCGCCTTCGCCTCGTTCGCCTCGCTCGGGTCGTACTTCGCCGGTGACCAGGCGGTGCTCGCCGCCTCGCAGGCACGCGCCGCCGAGGGCCCCGAGTACCAGCAACTGCGGAACGTGGTCGCCGAGCTCGCGCTCGCCGCGGGGGTGCCCACGCCGAAGGTGTACGTCATCGAGGACAGCGCGCCGAACGCCTTCGCTACCGGCCGCGACCCCGAGCACGCATCGGTGGCCGTGACCACGGGCCTCCTCGCGAAGCTGGATCGCGAGGAGCTGCAGGGCGTGATCGCCCACGAGCTCTCCCATGTCCGCAACCTCGATATCCGGTTCGCGCTACTGGTCGGCGTGCTCGTCGGCAGCATCGCCCTCATCGCGGACTGGCTGCTGCGCTACACCTTCTGGTTCGGCGGCGGCCCGAGGCGCGGCCGCGACCGCGAGGGCTCGGGCGGGGGCGGTGCTCAGGCAATCCTGTTCATCCTCGCGATGGTGCTCGCGATCGTGGCGCCGATCGTCGCTCGCTTCGTGCAGCTCGCCGTGAGCCGTCAGCGCGAGTACCTCGCCGACGCGAGCGGCGCCGAGCTCACTCGCAACCCCGTGGGCCTCGAGTCGGCGCTGGCGAAGATCGCGAGCGACCAGGACGTGCTGGAAGTGGCGAACCGCTCCACGCAGCACATGTACATCGTGAACCCGATCAAGAAGTTCGAGGAGCGCGCGCAGGGCATGCTCTCCACGCACCCGCCCATCCTCGAGCGCATCAACCGACTCCGCACCCTGCGTGGCGCCCCACCCCTCGATGCCGTCAACGGCGCCTTCCTCGAGCGGTTGGATTGACCGAACCTTCGCCGCGCGGCACCGGATCTCGAGTCGGGACCGCGATCGGCTGGACGCTCTACGCCGTCGGTGCGGCGTTCGCGCTGTTCTGGCTGAGCGTCGTCGCGAGGGCTGACACATCGCTGGTGCATGTCGCGACGCCCGCCGCACCTGCCCTCGAGCTGTCGCCCGGCTCCTACGACATCGCCCTCGAGGGCCCGTCCGACACGAGCGCGCCTGAGACGCGCGTCTTCGCCCTCGGCAGCCGCGAATTGCTCCCCATCGCGGTCACGCCGGCGGGCGGCACGTTCCGCGTCGCGCAACCGGGCGTCTACGTGGTCGACGCCCCCCGCGAGGGCGCCACGCTCTCGGTCCGCGCCCGCGAGCGCCTCGTCCTTTCACCCACCCTGATCTTCGGTCTGGCGTTCGCACCGCTGGCAACCCTGCCGGGAATCGCCATCCTCGACGTGGCCGGTCCGCCGCGGACGCGCGACGTGCGTCTCGGCGGCACGCTCCATCGAGTCGCCGGCGTGCGTCGGCGCCTCGCGGGCGTCACGATCGACTTGCTCACGATCGCGCTGCTGCTCGTGCTCGGCGTGCTCGTCGCGCCGTTGTTCTCGCTCTTCGCGATCCTCGTGCCCCTGGCGCCCGTCGCCTATGCGTGGTCGGGCAACGCGCGAGGAAGCTCCGTCGGGCGCTGGTTGACCGATACGCGAGTGCTGACCGCCGAGGCGCTCCCCCGAGGCGGCACGCGGACTCCTGCGCTCGGCGGCGTGGACCCCGCTGGACTGGGGCCTCCTCGGCGCGGGCTATGCCGCCGCGACACGCCGGCCCTCGAGGCGAGCTTCCGCACGACCTCCTCGCCAGCACGTTCGTCGTGCTCGACTGAGGGAGATCCCGGTAATCGGTTGTTAGGAACGTGTCATCGGATGTAGGAAGCTGTAAGGTAGACGACGCAGAGTCCGGCGGGGTGTACACGAGGCGGGCACGTCCCGCTGTTGAGCGGAGCGACAGATGCCCCGTGCGCCACGGCATGCCCGTCGGCAGTTCCCGCGCCTGCACAGGCACCGCGCTCGGAGCGGGACTCGCACTCGCGGCCGCGCCTCGAGGCGCGCTCTCGCGGCGGTGACCGGCGCCCTCGAGGGGCGCGCCGCGACGTCCGACCGCCTACGCCGGCGCGGGTCTCGCGACGCACCTCGCGTGGGTGTGGCAGTTTCCCCAGGATGGTCAATACGGCTGGCCATCCGCGACGTCCTCGCCGCACACGGACTCGGCGTGATTCTCAAGACCCACGACGGCACCGACTGGATGTCGAAGTGGGACAAGACCGCCTGATGCCGTAACTGGCCCGCGGAAGGTCGAGCAGCTCGCGAGCTTCTTCGAGAACGGTGGCGTCCGTTCCCGCACTGGTCGGTGGTGCACGGTGTTGATCCCGCCGAGGAGGCCGAGATGTCCGCCGACGTCCTGAACGCCGGCGCTCGAAACCTCTCGCTCGACACGGAGCCGCACGCCGGATTCTGGCAGGGCACGCCTGCAGCGGCCGTCGCGTTCGGCGCCGCCCTCCGCTGGCGCGCGCCGGCCGCCTCGCTGATCACCTCGGTCGACCCGCGCCCGTGGGCGCTCGATGCCACGCCTCTCCAGGAGTTCGCCGCGTTCTCCGACGGCCTCGCGCCGCAGGTCTACTGGAAGGCGTTCTCCACGGTCTCCAACATCGAGAAGTACCGCCGTGCCGGGGAGGACCCCGGAGCCGATGGCATCACGCCCTCGTTCGCCCTGGATGTCGCCATCCGGCGCCTGTCGAAGTTCAACCTGCCGATTTCCCCCGTGGGCGACGGCACCTCGAGCAACCTCGACGCGTGGCGGTCCTTCATCGACCGCTCGTACGAGCACGACGTCGACGCGGTCGGTGTCTGGCGCTACGGCGTCGCGACGCCCGAGCTGTGGGAGTTCCTGCGCGACACTCCGCCCCGAGTCTCCACGTACACGGTGGAGTCGGGCGACACCCTGAGCGGCATCGCACACCGACTCGGCACGGACGTCGAGTCGCTGAGCGCGGCCAACGGCATCACGAACCCGAACATGCTCTCGATCGGCCAGCAGCTCAGGCTCCCTCGAGGAGCGCGCGCGAGCGCTTCGTCGACTGCCGCCTCGGCCGCGCCCGTTGCACCCAGTGGCCCGCGCACCTACCTCATCGAGGATGGCGACTCGCTCTGGTCGTTGGCCCGCAAGGCGAACACCACCACCGATGCGCTCGCCAGCCTCAACGGCATCGCGGACCCCTCGAAGCTGCGGATTGGCCAGCAGATCGTGTTGCCCTGAGCCGCGATTCGATGCTCAGCTCATCGCACCCGCATTGCGCCTCGATGCTTGCAGGCACGAGGTCCGGTTGCGCGGCTCCGAGGGTGTTATGATGGGCACGGCGAACGAAGTTCGCTCTCTCAGATACGGACCAGGTCGTTCCCCCCGAGCTTCCGCGTCGCGCCCTGAGAAGTCCCCAGCATGGGTCGCCGTCGGGTGGCCCAGTTCCGGCAGTGCCGGGTGGAGTGGTGTTTTTTGTCGCAGAGGATCTATGTGGGGAATCTCCCGTTCTCGGCACGTGAGGAGGAGCTTCGAAGCCTCTTTGCCGGCTACGGGGAAGTGATGACCGTGGTGCTTCCCACGGATCGCGAGACCGGTCGCCCTCGGGGGTTTGGTTTCGTGGAGATGGGCAACGAGGACGCGCAGAAGGCGATTGACGCCCTGAACGGCACGGACTTCGGGGGTCGCACGCTGAACGTCAACCTCGCACGTGAGCGCGAGGACCGACGTCCGGGCGGCGGCGGTGGTGGCTACGGCGGCGGCGGTGGTGGCTACGGCGGTGGCGGCGGAAGCCGCGGCGGCGGTGGCGGCTACGGTGGCGGCGGCTACGGCGGCGGCGGTGGCCGCAGCGGTGGTGGCGGCTACGGCGGCGGCGGTGGTGGCCGCGGCGGCAGCCGGTACTAGCCTCCGAGGGCTGACGTCAGTCAATAGCTCGTCGGGCTTCGGGGTGAGATCAGGCACGGCCTGATCCTCGGGTGGACCCAGCAGCAAGACAGAACAGGGCCCGGTCGCGAGACCGGGCCCTGTTGCGTCTCGAGCGCGCGAACCTCGTGGGCGCTCAGGCTCCGCGGCTCCGCACCGTATAGGACTCGTCGAGGAGTTCGAGCACGTGCATCGCCTGCGCCTCGAGGCCGCGACTCACGATGCCCGCGGCGAGTTGCAGCGTGCACCCCGGATTCGAGGTGCACACCACCTCGGCGCCGGTCGCCTGCACGTCGTCCAGCTTCGCCTCCAGCACCGAGCGCGACATCTCCGGCTGCACCAGCGAGTAGAGCCCAGCGGCCCCGCAGCAGCGATCGGGTGTCTTCAACTCGCGCACCTGCAAGCCTGGGATGGCGTTAAGGATCCGCCGGGGCGCGTCGCGGATGCCCTGCGCATGCGCGAGGTGGCACGAGTCCTGCAGCGTCGCCACCGCATCGATGGGACCAAGGCCGCGCTCGAAGCCTGGACTCGAGGCGACGTACTCAGTCGCGTCCTGGACCTTCGCCGCGAACGTCTCGGCGCGCTCTCGCCAGTCCGAGTCGTTGCGCAACAGCCGGCCGTACTCCTTCATCGCCGCGCCGCAGCCCGCCGCGTTGACGATCACCGCCTCCACGTCCGCGCGCTCGAACGCCTCGATGTTGCGCCGTGCTAGGTCCCGCGCGGCCTCGCTGTCGCCAGCGTGCGCGTGGAGCGCGCCGCAGCACGCCTGGTCCGAGGGCGCCACGACCTCGCGACCCAGCCTGGCCAGCACCCGCAGCGTCGCCTCGTGCATCCGGGGCGTGAGCTCGCCGTGCACGCAGCCCGTCAGGAGCGCGACACGCGCGACCGGCTCGACCGGGCTCGCGAGCAGGCCGCTGCGGCGGAACGGCCGCGCGCTCAGCGCGTCGAGCTGAGCCTCCGCGGCAGGAGCGCGGGTACCGAGGCCGCGCTGCAGCAGCGGGCGCACGAGACCCTCGTGGCCCTCGCGCCTCGCACGAATGACCTGGTCGACGCGCGCCAGGAGTCTCACCGGAGCGAGGGCGGCCCGCAGCATCGGCGGACTCGCGACCACCCGCTCGAGGAAGAGCATCCGCAGCGACCACGCGCGCGGCCTCGATGACGGCCCCGTCGCCACGATCGCGGCTCGTGCGTCCTCCATGATCCGCCCGAACGGCACGTTCGACGGGCACGCCGTCTCGCAGGCGCGGCACTGCAGGCAGAGGTCGAGGTGCGGCAGCACGTGCTCGTTCGCCTCGATTCGCCCGTCGAGGATGGCGCCGATCAGGTGCAGGCGACCGCGCGGCGACTCGAGCTCGGACCCGGTCGCGATGTACGTCGGGCACGTCGGCAGGCAGAAGCCGCAGTGGACGCAGCTCCGCACATCCGCGAGCGCGGGCACGTCGGGGCCCGCGAATCCGACGCGTGCCGGCGCTGCCGTCGTCACCGCGGTCGTCACACGCCCTCCGCCCAGCGCCCGGGGTTGAGCACGCCCGAGGGGTCGAAACGTTGCTTCAACGCGCGCATGAGGTCAACGTCCCCTGGAGGGGGCATCGCCTCGCGCAGCGCGCGCGGCGCGTGCTCCACCTGGAGGAAGCCCCCGACCGACTCCGCGTGCGCGCGCAACTCCTCGATGGTGCGCCCATCGACGTCGAACGCGCGCGCAAGCACCGTACCCGCCGCGAGGTGTGCCCAGCCCTCGAACCCAGCGACCGCAACGCGGGCGAGCATCGCGCAGACGTCCGACGGCGCCACCCCGAGGCGGACGATCGTCGGCTCCCCCTCGTCGCCAGCCGCTGCCCGTCGACGCAGGTCGACCGGCATCGTCGCCGGCACATCGAGGAGCTGCGCACGCACCCGCCGGGCGAGGTCGCGCGTCTCGCGTTCGGCACGCGCGACCGCACCCGGCACGCCCTCGAACGCCACGAGTATGACGATGGCGGCGTCGAACCCGAGGCCGGCGGCGGTCGGCGGATCGAGGACGGTCAGCATGCGCATCGGAAGTCGGCGGTCCAGCAACTCGAACGCGGCGCGCTCGGCCGTTGCGAGATCGGCGCAGCGGAACGCCAGCGTCGATGTCGCCTCGGGAAGCGGCGCGACCTTGAACGACGCGCTCACGATCACCCCCAGCGCACCGAGGGCCCCCGTGTGCATCCGGTGCAGGTCGTACCCCGTCACGTTCTTGACCACGCGGCCCCCCGAGGTCGCCAGCGTGCCCTCGGGCGTGGCAACCGTCGCACCCAGGACGAGGTCGCGCGCGCTCGGCAGGTGTCCGCGCCAGGAGCCCGCCCGTGCGGTCGCCAATAGCCCACCGATGGTCACCTCGTCCGAGGGCGGCGGGTCCACCGAGAGGTACTGGCCCTCCTCGGCGAGCCGGGCCTGCAGCGCCGCGAGCGTCACGCCCGCCTCGACGGTGACTGTCATGTCGGCGGGCTCGTACTCGACGACGTGATCGAGGTCGGTCATGTCGAGGGCGACGTCGTACCGCGAGAGCGGCCGCCCGAGGGTGAGCGCCGTGCGCGCGCCCTGCGGCACCACCGCCGACCCGCCTCGAACGCCGCCGCGAGCACCGCCGCCGCCGTCGGCGCTCCCGGGTCGAAGCGCGAGTTCCAGGTACGTCGATCGGATACGCCGAGGCAGGTCGCCTTCGCGGGTTCTGGGCAGGACGCCCGCAGCGCCTCGATGCGGACGGCGCCGTCACCCAGCTAGATGTAGACGCCGGGCGTCGCGAGGTGCGAGCGCAGCTCGCCGTGCTCCGCTGCACCGAGCACCGTGTCCACTCGGGAGCACCTTGCACAGGTTGAACAGCCCGATCAGGGTCAACGCCTCCGGACGCGTCCCATCGCCGCCAGGTCGTCCGCGCTGAACACCCACTCCATGGCACGTGCGCTTGCTCGAGACCGACGCCGTGCTCGCCGGTGATCGCGCCGCCGGCATCGACGCACAGGCGCAGGATCTCGCCGCCGAGCGCCAGCACGCGCTCGGTCGCGCCCGGCTCAGCTCATCGAACATGACGTTCGGGTGGAGGTTGCCGTCGCCGGCATGGAAGACGTTGCCGCAGCGGAAGCCCGTAGCGCGCGCTCGCCTCCTCGACGCCGCGCATCACCACCGGGCAGCTTCGTCCTCCGGCACCACGCCATCGAGGAGGTGAAGTTGAGGCCAGCGCCCCGATCGCGCCGATCGCGCTCCTGCAAACCCTCCCGCGGCCGCTCGCGTTTCCGCAGCCTCCGGCTGCCTGCAGGTCGAGGGCGCCGCCTCGCGCTTCGATCACGCGCGCCGACTGCGCCTCCACCGTCTCGCGCAGCCCGTCGATCTCGACGAGCAGCACCGCTCTGCGTCCTGCAGGTCAGCGACGCGTCGCGCGCGTGCGCGCACCGCGAGGATGATTTCGCGATCAGCATCTCCGAGAGGCGCCACCGGGACGACGCCCGACGATGATCACCGCCGTCACCGCGTTCGAGGCCGACTCGATGCCTGTCGAACGCTGCGAGCAACGTGCGCACCGACTCGGCCAGCGGGATGAGGCGCACCGTGATCTCTGTTGCGATGCCGAGCGTCCCCTGGAGCCCACAAACAGGCCGCGCAGGTCGAACCCCGGCGCGTCGGGCACGCGCCCGCCGAGGTAGGCGACGCGACCGCTCCGGCAGCACCGTCGCTTGAGGATGTGGTTGACGAGGAATTCTTCGTCCTGACGTCGCGGAATTCCGCCCAGTTCGTCGCGACGTTGCCGCCGATGGTGCACACTCGCTGCGAGGAGGGTCGGGCGCGGCCATGCAGGCCGTGCGCACCACCGCCTCCTGCAGCTGCAGGTTGATCACGCCCGGCTCGACGGTCGCCGTCCGGTTGCGCACGTCCACATCGAGGATGCGGTTCATCCGTCGTGCACAGAGGACCCCGCCCTGCACTACCACCGCGCCCCCGCGAGGCCGGTCCGGACACCTCGAGGCACGGGCACGCCGTAGCTCCGCGCGAGGGTGGCCAGCCGCGCGACCTCATCGATGGTCCCAGGAAGACACAGGTCGGGTCGCGCGCTCGTCGTCGCGTGGCCTCGTACGCGATCAGCTCCTCGGCGTCGCCAGCACGCTCGCGCTGATTCCTTGCAACTCGCGTGTCGAGCGCGATGATCAGGCAGTCGGGCGACGGGGGCGAAGCGGCGGTGAGGTTGCGGAGTCGGTCCGGTGACATCGGGGGCGGTGTACGGTGATCGCGCTGGCCTCGTGCCGCGCCCCGATCTGCGCGCCCTGAGGCCTCCAGCTTGTCGAAGGGCCTGTCGAGCACGCCGTCGATGGTGCGCGATGGCGATAGCGCTCCACCATGACCGTCGAGGAAGCGCGTGATGACGGAGTACTTCGCCGCAGGTGTCGTTCGAGCAGATCGTTGAGCAGGCACCGGATCGATAGTGCCGCGGACCACCGAGGCGTGATCCGCGTCTGGAACGCTGCGGCCGCCCAGATGTTCGGCCACACTCCCGCCGACCATCGGCCAGACGCTCGACCTCATCATCCCCGAACTTCTTTCCGAGAGCAGCACTGGACCGGCTTCCGACGCACTGGCCGCACGCGGGGCAGTATCGAGGCCAGCTGTCTCGACGCTCGGTGCGCAGGGGACAGCACGACGATCTACGTCGAGCTGACCTTCGCCATCATCCTCGACGCGGCGGCGCCGCCTCATCGGCGCGCTCGCACCACGCCGAGACGTGACCGAGCGCTTCGAGCGCGGGCACAGCGAGCACAGGCGCGCGCCGAGGGCGCCTGCACGGCCACGGCGGGCATCTGCGTCGACCCCGAGCGCGGGCGTCGTTCGGTGAGCACCGGGCTGCGCAGGCGGCGGCTTGGCCTCCTCGCGCACCGTCGAGGCGCTCAGCTCGCCGACTTCTGGAGGTACTGGGTCGCCTCGGGCGCCACGCTTCGAGGCTCAACTTCTGGTTCCTCGGCGCTGCAGCCAAGCACATCGAGTTGACCGACTCGCCTCTGCTGGTGGGCTCGCTGAACGGCTCGCCGCGATGCCGTCGATCCTCTGTCGCCGTCGGCGCGCTGATGACCGCATCGACCGACGACGCATGCTGGTCGCGGCCCGTTTGCGTGGACGCTCGTGTGCGTTGCGTCAGCCGTGCTCGTCGCGAGCGGTCGTGTCGAGGGCGTGTACGTGCTGGCCTCTGCCATCGGCGTCGCCGACGCCGCGATATTCCCCCGCCTGGCACACGCTCCTCGTCGATATCGTGGGCAAATCAGGCTCGTCGCGACAGGCGCGCTCGCGCGGCTTTCCAGTTCAGCGGCGACTCGTTGCACCGCTCGCGGCGGGCGTCCTGATTGCGGGCGCCCGGCTCGCGCCGGTGGTGTTCGATCTCGCAGCCGCGCTCCTCGCGCTCGCAGGCGCGATGATGGCCCGCGTCGGCGTGCCGATGCCGCCCAGGGGCCGGATGTCGAGGCCTCGGCGATGCTGTTCGACAGCTCTCATTACCCTGGGCACGCCGTTCCCGCGGTGCTCGCGCTCTCCGCCCTCTCGCTGCTCTCGGCTGCTGTCTTCCCCCTGGTTCCGTCTACGCCCGACGTTTCTCGGCATCGGTCCGGGGGTTTGGGCTGATGTCGGCGGCGCTCAGCCTCGGCATGCTCGGCGCCTTCGCCATGGCGACGGCAGGCCACGTCGCGACCCACCGCAGCCATCATCGTCACCTCGAGGGCGGCATGGTTCGCCGCGATGGTCGGTTCGCCGTCGGTGGCTCGTTCCCCTTCTCGCTCGCGCTCCTGGTCGCGATGGGCATCGCCGGCGCCGTCTCCGGCAACCTCGAGCGAGTTCCAGACCCCACGCCGAGGACCGCATGCGCGGACGCGTGATGAGCATCCAGCGGACGTCGCGGACTCGCTCGATCCATCGGCGCGGTGGTGGGCGGAGCCCTCGCCTCGGCACTCGGTCCCGAGGTCGCATTGCTCGTGAGCGCTGCGCTGGGCCTGGTTGTCCTCGGCGCGATCGCGGCGACGGTATAACCGACTGCTGTTGCCGCGCCCTCCTGGTGGCGCCGCCCCACGCGAGGACCGGCGGCCCTCGGGGCGTCGGTCGCAAAGTGCTATGAACTGCGCGGGGCTCGAGCAGAAGGCCAGAGCGCGTCGTGACCGGAACGCTCGTGATCGTCGTCCTGCGGCTGCCGGATTCGCTGGCGATCTTCCCGCTGGCCGCTGGCGGCCGGACTCGCGGCCGCCGCCGGCGTCGATGCCGTCGACGTGATGATCGTCGACGCGATCGCTGTTCGGCCCGCGGTCTGGGACGAGCGGTACGCAGAAGTCGACAAGGTCCTCGACACGTACTACCTGGCGATCGAGGCGCTGGTCGCGTGGCGCTGGACCAACCCGTGGGCGCGCTGGCCCGCGATCGCGCTGTTCGTGGATCGACTCGTGGGGGCCGTCGCATTCGAGGTGACCGGTGCGCGCTGGCTGCTGATGGCCTTCCCGAACCTGTTTGAGAACTGGTGGGTGTACTACCTGGTGGTGGAGGCGCTTCCGGCCGGGCCTGCGCCCGTCCTCGGCTCGCTCCGTCCTCGTTCCGCTGGTATTGCTCGCGTTTCCCAAGTTCGCGCGGAGTACCGCTCCACGTCGCCGAGGTGCACCCGTGGATGTACGTGCGGCTGCGACTCTTCGGCTACTGACGTCCAGCGCACGCACGCTCGCTGGGCTCCGCGGCAGCCTCGAGGGCAAGGAGGCCCGGCCATGGCGGTATTCTCCGGTACAGTCAGCGACGCGACCGTCACGGTCGTCGAGGAGTTCATCCTCCCCGACCTCGGTGCGCTGGATGTTCCCGGACGCCGAGGCGCCGTTCGACATCCTGAACCCGGCGCTGCCCTGGCTGCAGCCGCACTTCGCCAACGAACGCGGGCACCTGCTGCAGTCGATCCAGTCCTTCGTGCTCCAGGCCGATGGGATCACGGTTGTCGTCGACACGGGCGTGGGCAACGACAAGCACCGAGGTGGAGAGCATCCCGACTTCAACATGCGCTCCGGCACCTTCCTCGAGGAGTTCGTGGGCGCGGGCTTCCCCGTCGAGAGCGTCGACTTCGTGATCGCCACGCACATGCACACGGATCACGTCGGCTGGAACGCACGCCTCGAGGACGGAGCGCTGGGTGCCCACGTTCCCGCGAGCGCGCTACCTCTACGTCGACCGCGAATGGGCGCACTGGCAACACGAGGCCGAGACCGCCGAGGCCACGCGCACCCTCGTCGAGGACAGTCTGCGCCCACCCCTCGACGCCGGTCTGGTCGACATCGTGACGCCTTGCACGCACCGGATCTCGGACTCCTTCTTCCTCCAGGCCGAGCCGCGGGCACTCCCCCGGGCACGTCAACGTGCGCATCGCCAGTGCCGGCTTCAGGAGGCCGCCTTCATCAGCGACATGATGCACAGTCCGATCCGGTGCGCCCGTCGAGGAGCGCCCGACGTTCGACCGCGACGCGAAGTGGGCCCGCGAGACTCGGCGCGCGTTCCTCGAGCGGACCGCCGGCACGCAGGTGCGTGTCTACGGCTCGCACTTCCACAGGCCGTGGCGGGCCTGGTCGACGCGACGGCCCCAACTTCAGGTTCGTGGCCGTCGAGGGTAAAGACCTGCAGCCCTCGGGGAGGGAGCCCTTTCGAGTTCTCACTCCGCGAGAGGTTCCCGCTCTGGTTCCCTTTCCCCCTGGGAGAGGGCCAGGGTGAGCGCTCCCACTGCCCGAGGTCCGACGTGCCTAGCTCGGTGGTTGCCAGTCGGCGGGCACGGGGATGAACAGCGAGAGCCGGTCGGCGCTGCCCTTGCCCCGGGCCGGTGTGACCGCGGCCGTGGGTGTCGAGCGGTGTCCTCGACGAGCACGATCGAGCCCGGTCCGAGCGGCAGCAGCGTGCCATCGGACGTCTCTCGATTTCGCCTTCGCCCTGGATCGTGATCACGAACTGGCGTCGAGGCGCGGGATGGAAGTCCGCGTCCAGCTCGGGTTTCGTGCGCCGGAAGATCACGCCCTCCACCGGCACCAGCGCGGACAGCGAGGGCGAGCCCACGCCGAGGGGGAACGCGAACGCCTCGACGTGCGTGTGGCCATCGGGACCCGTGTACCACGGCAGGCGGAGCACCGGCTCGAGGGGTGGGCGGTCGGGGGCGCTGGTCACGGCATCGACTCCTCGGCTATGAGCGCGCCGCGTCGACGGCCTGCGCGCGGTACTGCAGCTCGTAGAGGCGGTGATAGTAGCCGCCCCGCGCCAGCAGCTCCTCGTGCGTGCCGTCCTCGACGAGCTGGCCGCGATGCCCAGGACGAGGATGCGGCTCACGGCGCGGATCGTGTTCAGGCGGTGGGCGATGATGATCGAGGTGCGGTTCGTCGTCACCCGCTCGATGCCGGACTGGATCACCGCCTCCGTCTCCGGGTCGATGCTCGCCGTCGCCTCGTCCATCACCAGCACGATCTCGGGGTCGAACGCCGCGACGCGTGCGAGGGCGATCCAGCTGCTTCTGGCCCGTCGACAGGTTGGCGCCGCGCTCGGCGAGCATGGTGGCGTAGCCCTCGGGCAACCGCTCGATGAAGGACGCGGCGCCGACGGCGCGCGCCGCCTCGATCACGCGCTCCTCCGTGATCGAGTGGTCGCGCAGCCGCACGTTCTCCAGGACGGAGTCGGTGTAGATGAACGGGTCCTGCAGCATCAGTCCCACGTGGCGACGCAGCTCGCGTTGCGGAAGCTGCGTGATCGGCACGCCATCGACGAGGATGGCGCCGCGCTGGACGTCGTAGAACCTCGTGAGCAGGCTCATCATCGTCGACTTGCCCGCGCCCGTTGCGCCGACGATCGCCACCTTCTCCCCCGGCTGGATCGTGAACGACACCCCGCGCAGCACCCACCTCTCGGAGCCATCGAGGTGGCGCGCGTCCTCGGGCGCCTCCCCGTACGCGAACCACACGTTACGGAACTCGATCTCGCCGCGCGGCCGCTCGATGCGCTGCGGCGCCTCGATGTCGCGCACCTCCTCGGGCTCGTCCAGCACCGCGAAGATGCGCTCCGCCGAGGCGATCGCGGACTGGAGCGTGGTGTAGCGCTGCGAGAGGTCGCGCAGCGGCCAGTAGAAGCGCTGCATGTACTGGATGAACGCCACCAACGTGCCGAGGGTGAGCGCCCCCTGCACCACCCTCCCGCCGCCGTACCAGAGGATCGCGCCTGTGGTCACCGCGCTGAACACCACCACCGTCGGCTCGAAGACGGCGTACCAGAAGATCGAGCGCATGTTCGCCGCGAGGAGGCCCGTGTTCCGCTCGTCGAAGCGGCGCATGCTCTCGCCTCGGCGGTTGAACAGCTGCAGCACCGTCACGCCCGTGATCAGCTCGTTGAGGTAGGCGTTGATCCGCGCGAGCCACACCCGCTGGTCCGAGTACGCCTCGCGCTGGGTCATGGCGAAGGTACGCACCGCCCACACCAGGAGCGGCATTGAGGCGTACATCGCCACCGCCAGCCGCCAGTCGAGGAACAGCAGCACCCCCAGGAACAGCACCACCATGAACAGGTTGGTGAAGATTTGGACGAGCCCCTGCGTCAGCACCTGTTCGATCACGTTCACATCGTTGGTCACGCGCGTCACCAGGCGCCCGATTGGGTTGCGGTCGAAGAACGCGATCGCCATCCGCTGGAGGTGGCCAAACAGCTCGATGCGCAGATCGAGGACGACGTGCTGCCCCACGTACGCCATCAGCATCCCCTGCAGGTAGGACAGCAGGAACCCCGCCACCAGCGTCCCCACGAACAGCAGCGTGAGCGTCGCCAGCCGGTCCGTCCTGCCGACGGCGATCTGGGTGTCGATCGCCGCGCGCACGAGCAGCGGCCCCGCCGCATCGAGGGCGGAGATCGCGAGGATCAGCACCACCGAGGTCCACACCTGCAGCTGGTATGGGTGCAGGTAGCGCCACAGCCGCCCGAGGATGCGCCGGTCGTAGACCTTCCCGATGGCCGACTCGTCGCCGTAGAAGTCGGTGGTCACGAGTGGGCCTCGGTGCTCCCCACCTCGATCGCCTCGGGTGGCAGGTCCGCACCGGTGCCCAGCTCCTCGGCGCGCTGGCGGTGGTAGAGCCGGGAGTACACCCCGCCCGTCTCGAGGAGTTGCTCGTGCGTGCCCACCTCGGCGACCGTGCCGTCCTCGAGGGCGACGATCAGGTCCGCCCCCCGCAGTGTCGAGGTGCGGTGCGCGATGAGGATGGTTGTGCGGCCTCGCGTGTACTCGCCGAGGTGGCGCAGGATCTCCTCCTCGGTGTGCGTGTCCACGTGCGACAGCGCGTCATCGAGGATCAGGATCGGCGGGTCCTTCACGAGCGCCCGCGCGAGGGCGGCGCGCTGCTTCTGGCCGCCGCTCAGCGTCACCCCGCGCTCCCCGATCACCGTGTCGATCCCCTGCGGGAACTGCTCGAGGTCGTTCACGAGCTGGGAGGCGTCCAGCGCAGCGGCCAGCTCGGACTCCGTCGCGTCGAGCCGCCCGGACGTGACGTTGGTCGCGCAGGGAGTCGAGAACAAGAACGACTCCTGGGGCACGAACCCGATCGCCTCGCGCAGGCGGTCGAGCGGCCACTCGCGCACGTCCACCCCATCGATGAGGACCGCGCCTGCCGAGGGGTCGAGCAGCCGCGGCAGCAGCGCCGCCAGCGTGGTCTTCCCGGACCCCGTCGCGCCCACCAGCGCAACGGTGCGCCCCGCCTCGATGTGCAGGTTCACGTCCCTGAGCACGGGCGTGTCGCCGTAGACGGTGGAGACATCGCGAAACTCGATGTCGCCATGGACGGCCGAGGGCGCATGCGGGTGCTCGGGGTCCGCGAGTCGAGGCGTCGTGCGCAGGATCTCGTCGATCCGCTTCAGCGAGACCGTGCCCTGCTGCCAGCTCGCGATCGTCCAGCCGAGTGCCGCGAGCTGCGATCCGAGCAGCCCCAGGTACGCCGAGAACTGGACGAACTGCCCGATCGTGATCCGCCCGCTGACCACGTCGCGGCCGCCGAACCACAGCACGAGGGCGGTCGACGCGCCGGTCGCGAGCGTCATCACCGGGAACAGCCCCGACGTGTACCGCGCCAGGCTCAGCGAGCGCGCCATCATCTCGGCGTTGTCGCGCGCGAACCACTCCCGCTCGATGTCCTCGAGGGCGTGCGCCTTCACCGAGCGCATCCCGGAGATCGACTCCTGCACGCGGTTGGCCAGCTCCCCGAACTGCCTCGTCACCGCGGTGTAGCGGCGATCCATGGCCGACTGGAAGTACCAGACCGCGCCCGCGACGAACGGGAAGTACGCGAGCGAGATCAGCGCGAGGCGAAGGTCGATGCTGAGGAGGAACGCCACGCCGAGCGTGAGCATGACCACGGTTCGCACCACGTCGATGAGTGTCGGACCCGTGAAGTCGCGCAGCCACTGGAGGTCCTGCGTTGCCCTCGACATCAGGTCGCCGGTGCGTGACTCGACGTAAAACCGCTGGTCGAGGAGCAACAGGTGGTGGGCCAGGTCGTTGCGCAGGTGGTACTGCACGACATAGGCCGTTCCGGAGACCAGCTGGCGAGACAGAAAGCGAAACACACTCTCGACGAGCGCGAGCAGCGCGATCCACCCGACGTAACCGAGGAGTTCTCGACCTCCGGCACCGCGAGCGATCGCATCGACGGCGTCCCGGAGGACGAACGGCGGCACCATCGCCGCAAACGACGCCGCGAGGATCGACACCAGCCCCACGAGGTATCGCCAGCGGTAGACCCAGAGGTAGTGCAGCAGCCGATGCCGGTCGCGCAGCGAGGCGGTCCGAGGTGCCGCGTGACCACTCGCGACGGCGCCTCGCAGAGCCGATGCCAAGCGGACGCCCCGTTCACGCCTCGTTGCACCGCTCGCGCTCACACGAACGGGAGGCAGATGATTCGACCTGGAGGAGTGTGTCGGCGGCTCGCCGAGGAAAGTACAAACAGTGTAGCGCGAGGCCTCAGCTCACGCGCAAACGTTATCTGCGGACGAGCGATGACGGGCTCGGCGGCTCCCCCAGCGAGGGCGATATCATCGGCGCGAAGGTGGTGACTCGATGGGTGCGACTCGCGAGATCTGGCCCGGACGCCTCTCGATCGGCGCGACGCGCGTCGCGATCGTCTCGGACACGCACGCCAAGGGCGACGGCTGGGACTCACCGCCGGAGCTGCTCGAGGCGATTCGCGAGGTCGATCTCATCCTCCACTGCGGCGACCTCGATGAGCTCGGCGTGCTCGATCACCTCGAGACCGTCGCGCCCGTCCTTGCCGTGCGGGGGTACCCCGACCCGCGCGAGGAGGGCGACCGCCTCGCCGAGATCACGCGCGTCGTCGACGTGGGCGGCGTGCGCATCGGCATGGTGCACGACATCCACTGGCCCGGTCCGCGCGTGCGCTTCACGCACACCCTCGAGTTCCCCGAGGGCACCGTGCACGAGCTGATGGAGCGCAAGTTCGGCGAGCCCGTGGACATGGTCTGCTTCGGCGACACCCACGAGGAGTACATCGGCTGGTACCAGGGCGTGATGTTCCTGAACCCCGGCAGCACCACCCGCCCCGGCCTTCGCCACGGCCGCGACGAGCTTGGCACGTACGCCATCCTCGACATCAAGAACGGCGCCGTCTCCGCCGAGATCCGCAAGCTCCACCGGAGGATGGACTGACGGGGGGACGCCAGCCGGTGCTTCCGGTGCGTTTCGCGGTGGCCTGATCGGTTCGGAGAGTGTCAGAGGCAGGCCTGCGCGAGGAGGCACGGTTGCTCCGAGGGCTCCTGATCCTGTTGCACACGGTTATCGGTCTGTTGGCGGTCGTAGCCGGTCAGGAATTCGTACGACACCCAGGACAGAACGCGCTCTCCATCGATCCGGGGTTGCTGAAGGGGTCACCCTTCCCGGACTTTCTCATTCCCGGCTTGTTCCTGGGCATCGTCATCGGGGGGACTAACATCGCCAGTGCGGTCGTCCTGGCACTCCGGCGCCCGTCGGCGCCCCTGGTCAGCGCGGGAACCGGCGGGTTGCTGGTTGCCTGGGTGGTGATCCAGACGGCGATCATCGGATGGACACACTGGTCGCAAGCCATCTGGTTGGTGCTGTTTCCGACTGTCGCTGGACTCGCGCTGCGGTTGGTCGCCCGGGAACGAACCGCGACCGCCCTGAGTCGTCCACCCCTACCGAGGTGACAGAAGCAAGGCCTCACCGAGGGCGATCGCGCCCAGCGCGCGATCAGCGGTGAGCGCCGCGTTCGCGTCGTGCGAACTGTCGAGGACGTAACCGGGCAAAGCGCCGTTCGAGGCCGCGCCGGAGAGCTCCTCGTGCAGCGCGCG
>JAXLWY010000029.1:0-18564 GCA_046328255.1 Dehalococcoidia bacterium
GCATCGAGAAAGACGGAACGCGCGTCGAGGACGGTCGAGAGGCCCCGGAAACGTCAGGCTTACGGCGCGGGCTGCTCGATGATGTCGATGCTCTTGATCGCCACCGCGGGCGCCGAGACCGGCGCGCCGAGAGGTCGCGCGGGGAATCCCTTCAGCACGTCCATCCCGGCGGTTACACGCCCGAACACCGTGAAATCCGAGTTCAGGTGCGGCGCCGCACCAAGGGTGATGAAGAACTGCGAACCGTTCACGACCTTGCCGGCCTTCGCCATCGAGATGACACCGGAGTCGAACGGAAGTGCGTTCTTCTCCTCGGTCAGGTTGTAGCCGGGACCCTCGGCGCGGCCGGGCGGATCGCCTGCCTGGGCGACGAACCCCGGCTCGACGCGCTGGAACGAGAGTCCGTTGTAGAAGCGGTTCTGCGCGAGGAAGACGAAGTTGTTGACGTAGCCGGGCGCATCCTTCGGGTCGAGCTGCACCCGGACATCGCCGGCGTCGGTGTGGATGACCGCCTCGTAGCTCGACGCCGGGTTGATCTGCAGCGCCGGCGCCGTGGCATACACACGCTTGATCTCGTTGGGGTCGGGCTCCGGCGTCGAAGTGGCCTCGGCCGTCGCGGTGGGCGTCGGCGTGTTGCTCCTGGTCGAGCTCGTGCCGTTCGAGGTGAAGAAGACCGCGCCAAGGCTGCCGAGCATCAGCAGCATCGCCCCGAGGTAGAACAGGCGCGTGTTCCTCTGGAACACACCCATGATCCCGGGGAACTCGACGGGGCCCGCCGCGGGAACGTAGTTCCCGGGACGCGCCTCGCGACGCCGCCGCTGACGCAGCCTGCGTTCCTCCTGACGACGTTCTCGACTCACAGGCCCGCCATCGACTGTGCGGCGCCCCCGCGGAGAGCCTCGATCGCTTTCGCGAGCGAGTCCGGGTGACGGCTACTGATGAAGAACGAACGACCACTGCGCAGGTGGATCTCGACGCCCGATCCGACGAACGGCACCGAGTAGGCGCGATCACGGAGATTCCACGACCAGCGCAATCCCCACCCACCGAAGCGGAACCAGCGGTATCGCCCGGCCTCCGCGCCGGTGATATCGGCGGGCAGCAACGAGCTGCGGAACGGCCCGAACCCGAAAGCCACGCCCCGAGGATCCGCGCGCACCTGGAGACTCGAGAACATCAGTCCGACGACTCCGACCGCGAAACCTGCCACGAACACCGCCAGCGCGCTGACGGTGCGCTCGACGGGCGAGAGCGTCGGGTCGCGGAGGATGCCGAACAGCCCGATGCCACTGAACACTGCGATGGTGAGCACCACGACTATCATCCAGCCGGGCGCGCGCACCACCTCTTCATACGCGGCATCCGTGTGTCGAGCCATGTCCCTGCTCCGGTACGCCGATGACGTGCTGGTACCCTCGGCAGGACTCGAACCTGCGCACCCGGCTCCGGAGGCCGGTGCTCTATCCTCTGAGCTACGAGGGCCTGTAGACAGAGTCTAGGGCAGGCCGCGCCGTCGCACCAAGCGCGCACCGAACGTCGCCCACCGCTCGTGATTCGTCGACGTCCGTTTCGCTCACCGCCTCGCGATGATCGCCAGCAGTGCAGGAAACGCGGTGACGGCGAGCGAGCCGACCTCGAACTCGGCTGCCTCGATCCTCACCACCTCCCAGCCGTCGAGGAATGCCCGCCGCAGCTCATCCTCGCTCACGCGCCTCGGCCCCGAGGCAAGCGGCGGCACCCGATCGCTGAAGCACAGCAAGAGGACCGAGCCGCCCGACCGCACGACGCGACCCAGGCTCGACACGTAGCGATCCCGATCCTCGTCGTCGAACACATGGAAGAGCCCCGTGTCGATAACGGTGTCGAACTGTTGCCCGAGGGACTCGAGGGCGAGCGCGTCGCCGACGACGAATCGCGCGTCCAATCTGCGCTCACGCGCCTTCTCGCGCGCTCGTCCAATGGCCACCGACGCCGCATCGACGCCCGTCGCCGGCAGGCCACGAGCGGCCGCCAGCAGCGCGTGCTCCCCGGTGCCGCACCCGACATCGAGCACCTCGCCAACGAGTCGTCCCGCGTCGGCGAGCGCGACGATCGCTGCCTGCGGACGCCCGATGTCCCACGGCGGGGTACCGCGATACGCGGCCTCGAAATCGACATCGGGCATAGACGTCCAATCGGATGCGACGGGGACTCGTGCGCCTGTGCCGCGGTTCTGTCGTCAATCGTATCGAAGGGGCTGAGGAGGGTTCATCCCAGCTGCGTAAAGAACGAACGCACGTCGGAGGCGAAGAGATCAGGCTGCTCGAGCGCGGCAAGGTGCCCCCCTCGAGGCTGCTCTGTCCACCTCACGAGGTTGAATGACCGTTCGAGGAGCTCGCGTGGTGCGCGCCACGGCTCGCCGGGGAAGTCGGCGTAGGCCGTCGGCACGTCGAGTCGGCCTCGAGGCTGGTATGGCGGCTGCTCGTGGTTGCGCTCGTAGTACGTGCGTGCCGAGGACAGCGCGCTGCCGGTCAGCCAGTACAGCGTCACGTTGGCAAGCAGCGCGTCGCGGTCGAAGGTCTGCCAGAGGTCATCCCCGTGATTGCTCCAGCGCTCGAACTTCTCGAGGATCCACGCGAGCAGCCCGACCGGCGAATCGTTGAGACCGTACCCGAGGCTCTGCGGCTTCGTGCCCTGCAGGTGGCTGTAGCCACCCTCGGCATCCCGCCAGGCACCGAGGCGCGCGCGGTAGGCCAGCTCGTCGGCGCCCGGTTCTCCTTCCTCGAGCGGGACGATGCCGGCGGGGAAGTTGAGGTGCAGTCCAAGCACTGCCTCGGGGTGCGCCCTCGCGAGGCGCGCCCCGACGATCGCGCCCCAGTCGCCGCCCTGCACGCCGTAGCGTTCGTAGCCGAGTAGCCCCATCAGGCCGTGGATGCGCTCGGCGATGCGACCCGGATGCATCCCGGGCGCGCGGGGCGCATCCGAGAAGCCGAAGCCCGGTAGCGACGGGATCACGAGGTCGAGACCGGGACCGTCGTCGGCGTCCTGCGTCAGCGCCTCGGCAGCGGGCAGGAACTCGAGGAAGGAGCCCGGCCAGCCGTGCAGCAGCACCACAGGCACTCGCGGCGCGCCGCCCCTCGCGAGGAGGACGGCGTGCAGCTCCTCATCGCCCGGCCCGTCGATTGACACCCGCACGTGCGGCAGGCGGTTGAGCCGCTCCTGCACCGCGAACCAGTCGAAATCGTTACGCCAGTACGCGACGAGGTCACGTAGGACCGAGTCGTGCGTGCCTGCAGCCCATCCCGTGTGGAACGGCATCGCGGGCCAGCGCGTGGCGTCGAGGCGGCGATGCAGATCCTCGATCGCGCGCGGCCCGAACTCGATACGGAAGGGCAGTGCCGGCACGCGCGCAGTGTGGCGGCTCGAACGGCCCGGCCGCAAGCACCTCAGTCGGTGGACGTGGGCAAGGCGAGCCAGAACTCCGCAGCCCCCGCGGGAAGCCGCGCCAGCACCGCCTCGAACTGCACCTCGTCGACATGGCGTCGGAGCGCCGTTGCCACCGCTCGAATCGAGTGGTCGGGAGCCCAGTTGTGGTCGGCGCGAAGGCTTTGCACTTCGCGAGTCATGGTCACGCGGTCCTCGAAGGCACGCGGGACCTGCTCGAGATCCCAGTCGGCGACGAAAAGTGCGCAGAGGATCGGCGGGAGGACAGCGGCGAAGCGCACGCCCTCCTCGACGGTCAGGCGACGTCGAAAGGCCTGGAGCACGCCCTGCACCATCGTGTACGTCTGATTCGAGGTGACCAGTCCGGCCTCGGTACGAGCGTCGAGAAGGAACAGCTCGAAGTCACGTGACGCGTTCGTGTAGCGCGTGGGAACCGTCATGCGGCACCTCATGCATCGGCGCTCAGGTCGTCCAGGGGTGAGCGGGACGCCTCAGTCTCTTCCCCGGCGACGGTACTGGATCGCCTCGGCGAGATGGTGCACTTCGATCGGCAGGGAGCTCGCGAGGTCCGCGATAGTCCTCGCGACCTTGAGCACGCGATGGAAAGCGCGCGCCGACAGCGCAAGCTGCTCCATGGCGCTCGCGAGGAGCGGCTGCGCGGCGGGAACGAGCAACTCCTGGCAGTAGCGCCGCACCTCGAGGGGTCCCATCTCCGAGTTGGTCACCATCCGCGTTCCCGCGAGTCGTGCCGACTGCAGCGCGCGCGCCGACGCGACTCGCGCACGGATCGATTCGGAGGACTCGCCGCTGCGCGACCCCGTGAGCTCGTCGTACTCGACGCGCGGGACGTCGATGAACAGGTCGAACCGGTCGAGCAGCGGACCGGAGATGCGGCGCTGGTACCTCGAGACCACCATCTCGGCGCAGCTGCAGGCGCGGCGGCTGTCTCCGTAGTAGCCGCACGGACAGGGATTCATCGCGGCGATCAGCAGCAGCACGGCGGGGAAGGCCACGGAGCCCCGGACGCGCGTGATCGTGACCACGCCCGACTCGAGGGGTTCACGCAACGACTCGAGCGCGACGGCCGAGAACTCCGGGAACTCATCGAGGAAGAGCACCCCTCGATGTGCGAGCGACACCTCGCCCGGCCGGATCTTCGAGCCGCCCCCCACGAGGCCCGCGTGCGAGACCGTGTGGTGCGGCGCGCGGAACGGGCGCGTGGTGATGAGCGGCTGGTCGCGCCCCACGAGGCCGGCCACCGAGTAGATCTTCGTCACCTCGAGCGCCTCCGCAGGCGTCAGCGGGGGGAGCAACCCCGGCATCGCCCGCGCGAGCAACGTCTTCCCGGAGCCGGGCGGGCCCTGCATCATCACGTTGTGTCCGCCTGCCGCGGCCACCTCGAAGGCCCGCTTCACGTGCTCCTGTCCCTGGACCACCGCGATGTCATGCGGCGCCTCGAGGGCAGGCCCGCGCGAACCGTTCGAGGGCGTCACGTCCCACGTCGACGGGTCCTTCTTGAGGTTGGCGAGTGCGCTCAGGCCGAGGGCGCGCACGCCGTCGACCATGCTGGCCTCGGCGAGATCCTCGGCGGGAACGATGGCGTCCTCGATGCCGCGCTCGGCGCACATCGCGACGAGGGGCAGCACGCCGTTGACGTGGCGCAATCCGCCATCGAGGGAGAGCTCGCCGAGCAGCACCGCCTGCGCCCAGCGGTCCTCGATCTGCCCCGACGCGACAAGGATGCCCGCGGCAATCGGCAGGTCGTAGATCGGCCCTTCCTTCCGCACATCGGCGGGCGCGAGGTTGACCGTGATCCGACGAAGGGGGAACTCGAACCCGGCGTTGCGAATCGCGGCGCGGACCCGCTCGCGGGCCTCCTGCACGGCGGCGTCGGGCAGTCCCACGATGTTGAACGCGGGCAGGCCGCTGCCGATGTCCACCTCGACATCGACGGGTATGCCCTCGATCCCGAGGAGGGCGCCGCTGCGCACGCGCGCGGGATTCATGGGAGGCGGGGCGTCCGTGCCACGAGCACCATTCTCAACCCTCGGTCAGAGTCGCGTTCCCCAGAAAAGATTCGGAAAGATCGGCGTTCCGAGACCGAGGAATCCATAGCAGGGGGACAGCGCATTCGGACTCTCACGCTGGAAGTACGAGCGGGCCTCCTCCTCGGAGGAAAGCCTTGTCAGAGAGTCCGTATCTGCCCTGTACAGGTACAGACCTTCGTAGCCGTATCGCGAATCGACAAAACGGTCACTCATTCCAGGGATCGCGGGCATGAGCACACCGTCGGGATGAACTTCGAGGATGGGCGATACCACGTCGGCACGGACCGACCGCTGTCCGGTCAGTAACCTCATACTTCCCGTCGTGTCCCAGAACGTCTCGAATACAGGCCATGGACCAATCCACTGGCAACTACCGTCCACCAGAATGCTTATCCCGTCCAGGTTGCCGTTCATGTGGCTCGACACACGGGAAACAATGCTGACTTGTTTCTCATACGCTTCGACGGCCATCCTGGTGACGACAACATCCACGGCGACGCTGCCGAATACCAGCAGCGAAGTCATTGTGGCGACGAAGATGTTGGCAGAAAGCGATGTATATCGCGCCACCGACTGGCTCAGAGCGAGGATCGCAGCCGCAACGACCAGCGCCACGCCCATTGTCGCGACGATCGCGATTCGATTCTGCGATCCCGCCTTCACGAACGGAAGTGGCAGGACGATGAAGATCGCGTACGAGAAGATCGAGATCGCTCCGCCGATGGCAAGATACGACGCAGTCTGCCTGACGCTGACCCTGCCCGTCCCCCCGTCTGCCACGAGGTAGGCGAACGTCATGACTCCTGCGATGCCGGCCACGATGAACGCTGTGACATCTCCGTACTGTGTCAGGGAACGCCATGCGCTGTCGGGGAGCTCCAGCAGATTCCTCGAGTAGCCGTTGAGAGCCGCACCACCGAACAGCCGGACAGCCCTCGAGATGAGCTCGCGAATACCATTCGGCGCATCGGTGCGCGTACTGGTCACCGCCTTGAAGCCAACCAGGGCAAGGACGAGGACGGCGTTTGCACCACCGGAGAGAAGAGCGCGGCGGGTTCCGCGATCGAGCAGTCTCGACCTCCACCAGAGCGCCAGGCCGCTCAGAAACAGCAACGGGATGGTGACCTCGTAGAGGAGAATGGAGACACTGATTCCCAGGATACTGAGGGTCTTCAGGCCAATGAAGGCCTTCTTCGAAACGACATCAAGCGCGCGCAAATCGGCGTACATCGCTGCAGCACCGCAGGCGAAGCTGAGAGTGATGAAGTGTGCGGAGTACCAGATTCGATCAGTCGAGAAATGAGGAAACACCGCAAAGAGGATGCAGGTGGCCAGCGCCATGCGACGAGTGACGCCAAGGTTGAGCAGAACGCCGTACGCGCCAATCACCCCTCCCACGTACACGCCCAGATTGATCAGGTGCGGCCAATCATCGTCCAGTCCGAATGTTCGATAGAGCGCGAGATGGTACGCGGACTGCAGAGGCCGCATGCGGAACCATGGCTCCGCATGCCAGAACTCGCGGTATGCCCGCCAGAACGGTTTGTTGTCGTGTGTAGATATCCGGTGGAGTAAGTCCCAGTCATCCAGGCCGTAACCCAGACGAAGATACGGCGCCGCGACGACACCGATCAACAGGGCCAGTAAGATGCAGTCGCGAAGCTGTTGGCCACCGGATGCGGCACGCCGGGGCTCGCTCGGAGAAGCGAAACGGGTGATCACGGCACTCCCCACCATTCGCGAGCAGCAGCCGGGCGCGGCGCGAGTCGGACGATACCAGCCGCTGACCTCGCGTTGGCGTCCGTGACGCCAAGTCCCCACGACTGCACGGAAGAATGAGTCACACGCTGGAAGCGAGCTGAGTCGAGGGAGCACCGGAACGGATGACCACCTTGCCGGCTCGTGGCTGGGGAGTTCGAGGTGCCAACGAGTAAGCCGCGGCGGACCAGCGTGGGGCGGTGGGAGGTCCAGCCTTCCAGGCGGGCGCAGCATGCACCGTCGAGGAGTTCACGGCAACGCACGCATGACCTTCTTCCGATTTGCCCCTCGGCCCACCAGGGTCGACCATCGATGCAGGCTGCAACGAGTGGAGGTCGGTGCCGGGCGGTCGCGGGGATGTTGTGCGCGACGCTGGTGCTCGTCGGCGTCGCCTGCACGCCTCGAGGCGCGGACGGCACGCCCTCGCCGGCGCCGACCGCGACGCCCGCGGTCGTGACGAGCCCCCCGTCGGGGACGGCTACGGGCGTGTCCGGCAACGCCAGCACCACCGACCCCTTCGCCTACTGCGCGCGGGTCGGCACCATCGATGCACCCGACTCGCGTTACATGGGAGAGCCCGTCCCGAGGTCCATCGCCGAGGGGATCAGGCGGGCTACCGGCGCCTCGGCGAATGCACCTCGATGTGTTCGTACGCGGCACGTCCTGGCGGTGCATGGAGGGCAGGGTCTACGCCTGCACCGTGGGTGCGAACCTCCCCTGCGGCGAAAAGGCAAACACGAGCCGCGCCCCTCGGCTGCCATGACGGAGTACTGTGCGGCGAACGCTGAAGCCGACTCGATTCCCGCCTTCGTGACCGGGCGGGCGACGGTCTTCGCGTGGCACTGCGTGAGCGGAACGCCGGCGATCGCGAGGCAGGTCGTCGAGGCGGACGCGCGAGGGTTCATCGCGAACGTCTGGCACGAACTGGCGCCCTCGTAGCGGGCGCTACCGTCACGCTTCGGTGTTTGAGGATGCGGCAAGGTGCCTCGAGGCGAGGTGCCGCTGCCCAAGGTACTCGCTCATCGGACGCAGGCGCGTGCGGAGGATCGACTGAGCTCGGGAGCTCGAGAGGCGCACGTCCGAAGGTCGCCTGAGGCCGCTCTCGGCCAGCGTCCACGAGGGCAGCGCCGCGCCCTCGAAGCCGTGCGCGGCGAGGACGAGCCGCCCGAGTTCGAGCCTCGAGAGCGCCTCGGAACCTGCGACGTGCAGCATGCCCGAGTAGCTGCTCGCCTCACCTACGAGCTCCACGAGGGCGGACGCGAGGTCCTCGACGGCGATCGGACAGCGGTACTCGTCGGTGAAGAGGCGTTCGCTCCTCGTGCCCGCGGCGATGTCGAGCACCATTCGGCTCTGTGGGTCCGGCGGCTCGCGGCGCAGGACCAGCGAGGTGCGCACGATCGCCGCTGCGGGGTGGAGAGCCGCGACCGCCACCTCGGCCGCCGTTCGCCGCCCCGTAGGGCGTGATCGGCGAGGGCTGCGCGCCCTCCTCATAGGGTGCGGCCGTCCCGTCGAAAATCGCGTCGCTCGAGATATGGACGAGCCGCACGCCTGCCTCGCGAGCGGCGAGGGCAACACGAGCGGCACCCTCGGCAGTCACGGCCCACATCCCGACCTGCCGTCCTGCACAATCGCCGCCGTGTGCACGATCGCGTCCGGACGCACCAACTCGATCAGGGCAAGCGCCGCATCCGGCTCGTCGAGGGCGAGCGCTCGCCACTCGATCGCGTCTCCGAGCTGCGAGCCCCCGCGCTCGTGTCGATAGGTGCCGACGACGTCCCACCCGGCGTCGAGGGCCCGGCGTGCCACCTCGGAACCGACGGTGCCCGTCGCGCCGGTGATCAGCAGTCGCGTCATCGAGGAGTGTCAGCCCTCGATGCGGTTGACGGCGGCGACGCCGCGCACGCTCTCAAGGCGGGACATCATCGCGGCCAGCTGCGCCAGGCCCTCCGTCTCGAGAGTCATCCGCACGGTGATCGTGCCGTCGATGGCGGTGTCGTGGCGTACCGCCGCGATGTTCACGTGCTGCGACGCGACCAGCGCCGAGAGGTCGCGCAGCAGGCCGGGGCGATCCCAGGCGACGACCTCGATGTTGGACACGTAGACCGTGCCGGTGGGACCCCAGTCACACTCGACCAGGCGCTCCATCTCACCGATGTGCTGAACGGTGCGACACGTCGCGCGGTGCACGGTCACCCCTCGCGCGCGCGTGACGCAGCCGAGGATGACGTCGCCGGGGACCGGGTTGCAACACTTCGCGAGCGTGGTGTGCAGGCCGCCGGTGCCGAGCACGCGCACCCCGGCGGGCCCGAGCTTCGTCGGCCGGGTCGTGGTGGGCGCGAGGGCGATCTCGTCTTCCTCGTCCTGCACGAGGAGCAGCCCGAGGCGCTGCAGCGATACGTCGCCGTACCGATGGCCGCGAGCATGTCGTCGTGATCGGCGTACCCGAGGCGGAGATGCAGGTCGGAGGGCATCTCGCGCACCCCGAGGCGACGACGTCGCGGTCGAACATCTCGCGTCCGCGGGCGATGTTCTCGCCACGCTGTTCCCGCCGGAACCACTGGCGAACCTTCTGCCTCGAATGGCTGGAGCCGAGGTAGCCCAGGTGCTCGATCAGCCAGTCGCGCGACGGGCCTTTCGGCGTGCGGCTGCGAATCACCTCGACGACGTCGCCGTTCTCGAGCGGCGTGTTGAGGGGAACCATCCGTCCGTTCACGCGCGCGCCGGCGCACTGGTGGCCCAGGTCGGTGTGAATGCGGTAGGCGAAATCGATGGGCGTGGACCCGCGAGGGAGCACGCGCACCTCGGCCTTCGGCGTGTAGACGAAGACCTGGTCGGCGAACACGTCGCTCTTCACCGACTCGAGAAAGTCCTCGGTGCCGGAGGCGTCCTGCTGCCACTCGACGAGGTGGCGCAGCCAGGACATCCGCTCGTCGTAGCGCACGTCTCGCCGTCGCGGTTCCTCCTTGTAGGACCAGTGGGCGGCGACGCCGTACTCGGCGACCTCGTGCATCTCGTGGGTGCGGATCTGCACCTCGAAGGGGTGCGCGCCGGGGCCCAGCACCGAGGTGTGCAGCGACTGGTACAGCGACTCCTTGGGACTCGCGATGTAGTCGTCGAACGTGCCCGGAATCGGGTGCCACGTCTGGTGGACCACGCCAAGCGCGTTGTAGCAATCGGCGATCGAGTCGACGAGCACGCGCACGGCGAAGAGGTCGTAGATCTCGTTGAACGAGCGACCCTGCGCCGCGTACCGCCTCGCCTTGTCGTAGAGCGAGTAGAGGTGCTTGGCGCGCCCGCTCACCTCGGCGCGGACGCCGGCCTCATCGAGGGCGGCCCGTAGCTGGACCTCTACATGGGCGACGAAGCGCTCTCGCTCGGCACGACCCGCGGCGATCATCTCGGCGGCGCGTGCGTACTCGTCGGGCTGCAGGTAGCGGAACGCGAGGTCCTCGAGCTGCCACTTGAACTGCCAGATCCCGAGGCGCGCGGCCAGCGGCGCGTAGATCTCCATCGTCTCGCGCGCGAGCCTGGCCTGGCGCTCGGGCTCGAGGGGATCGAGCGTGCCCATGTTGTGCAGGCGATCCGCGATCTTGAGGATGACGACGCGCACGTCCTCGGCCATTGCGACGAACATCTTGCGTAGCGTCTCTGCGTCGACGCGGCTGGCGTCCGTGACGTGGAGCGCCGAGATCTTCGTGGCGCCCTCGACGAGGCGCGCGACGTCGTCGTCGAAGCGCTCGCGCAGCTCCTCGATGGTGACGTCGCAGTCCTCGACGACGTCGTGGAGCAGCGCCGCCGCAATGGTGTGAGCGTCCATGCGCAGCCCCACGAGGAGCGACGCGACGGCAATCGGATGCGTGATGTAGGGATCACCGGACTGGCGGAGCTGGCCCTCGTGGCAGGCCGCGGCGAACTCGTAGGCCCCGCGGATCTCCTCGACGCGCGACTCGGGTAGGTAGGCGGGGAGCGCCTCGAACAGCTCGCGGGCACCGGCTGGCGGCCGGCTCGTGGTGGCCATGACTCAGTTTAGCCCCGCCGCGCCCTCGAGTCCCGCGCGAGCGGTCCGGGATCAGGGTCGCGCCGTACGGGAGAGCCCCTGCGCGGACCTCACCGCCGCACGAAGTGCCTCGCGAGGTCCGGGGTGGGGCGCGCGAAGGGCCGGTAGTCCGCGCTCGGGTGGCCGAGGGCGATCAGCGCCTGCGGCTGCCACGCGGGATCGAGGTCAAGCGCGGCACGTACAGCGTCCTGCGCGTACAGCGGCGCCGAGATCCAGAAGGCGCCCAGCCCTCGGACGGAGGCCGCGAGCAGGACGTTCTGCATCCCCGCGCCGAACGAGTGCGTGGCGAGCGTCCACTCGGCGCGGGCGCGGCGGTCGTCGGCGTACACGCGCAGCCCGTCGGCGACCGCGCATCCGAGGAGCAGCGTCGGCGCCTCCTCGACCTGGCGTCGCGAGCGCGCGAGGGCACGCGCCCGCTGCGCCTCGGGCACACCATCGGCCTCCATGTCGGCGCGCCACGCCTCGCCCATCGCGGTCGCGAGGGCGTCACGGCGCTCCGGCGACACCTCGGCGAAGCGCCACGGCTGCGTGTGATGGGGCGCCGGTGCGGTCAGCGCGAGGGCGACGAGCGACTCCACCTCGGCGGGCGCGAGCGGCGGTCCTTCGAGGCCGCGAATCGACCGCCGGCTGCGAATGGCGGTCTCGACGACGATCGTGCGGGCGCGCAACTCACGGTCGTGCACGCTCGTCATCACTGCCTCGATTCCCGTGGCTCCTCGATGTGCGTTCGTGGCCCGGATTCTAGGGTGGCGCCGGACACGCCGCGGGCGCAGACGCGGGCGCGCCGGTAGACTCGCGGCATGGCCGACCTGCGCGCGCCTCGAGGCATGCACGACCTGCTCCCGGAGGACGAGGGGCTGTTCGAGCACGTGGTCGCGACCGCTACGCGGGTGGCGCGCTCCTTCGACTACCACCTGATCCGCACGCCGATCGTCGAGGACGCCAGCGTCTTCCTGCGCACCGTCGGCGACGAGTCCGACATCGTCTCGAAGGAGATGTACGTCTTCGAGGACCGCGGCGGCGACCGCCTCGCGCTGCGGCCGGAGGGCACAGCCGGCGTGGCCCGCGCCTACCTCGAGCACGGCATGGCCTCGAGACCGCAGCCTGTGCGGCTGTTCTACTGGGGCCCCTTCTTCCGCTACGACCGGCCGCAGGCGGGGCGCTACCGCCAGCTGCACCAGTTCGGCGTGGAGTGCATCGGCGATCCGTCCCCCGAGGCGGACGTCGAGGTGATCGAGCTGCAGCGCGAGATCTACCGCGCGCTTGGGCTGACCGACCTCGTGCTGCGCGTGAACTCGATCGGCACGCCCTCGACGCGGCGCACCTACGAGGCAGCATTGCGCGAGCACTTCCGTCCGCACCTCGCGACGCTGTCCGCCGACTCGCGACGCCGCTTCGAGACGAACGTGCTGCGCATCCTCGACTCGAAGGAGGACGCGGCCCACGAGGCGGTTCGCACCGCGCCGAGCATCCTCGAGCATCTCTCCGTCGAGGACATGGCGCACTGGGACCGTGTCTGCGCCCTCCTCGACGAGCTCGACATCGCGTACGAGGTGGACCCGAGCATCGTGCGCGGCCTCGACTACTACACGCACACGGTCTGGGAGTTCGAGCCGCGCGCGGCGGGCGGCCAGTCCACGATCGGGGCAGGCGGTCGCTATGACGGACTCATCGAGACGCTGGGCGGGCCCCATACGCCCGGCGTTGGCTGGGCGACCGGCCTCGAGCGGCTGATGCTGGCGCTGGGCGGCGAGGCATCCGCGCCGTCCGCCGGCCTCGATGCGATCACGGTGCCCCTCGGTGCGTCGGGTGCGGCGGCGTGCGCGCGCCTCGCGACCGCCCTGCGTCGCGAGGGGCTGTTGGTCCGCAACGGCACCGCGGGTCGCTCGATGCGGGCCGCGCTCCGCACCGCCGACGGCTCCGGCGCACGGTTCGCCCTCATCATCGGAGACCGCGAGGCGGCCTCGGGGGTGGTGCAGGTGAAGCCCCTCACCGGCAACGGCGAGCAATCGGAAGTTCCGCTCGCCGAGGTGGCGGCGCGCATTCGAGCACGATGAGACTGACAGGGCGTGCAACTTCGCCTTACACAGCACCCACTCAAGAACATGCAGCGACGAGCTGTTTCAGTGGGCGAGATCGAGGCGATCATCGAGCGTCCAGATTCGACGACAATCGGCGACTTTGAAATCGTCTATGATGGCGTGGTCCGTGATCGTGGAATCCGCGTCGTCGTAGACCGCTTCAGTGACCCTCCCTGGGTGGTGACACTCATGCCGCGGCGGAGGTGACGGATGTTCATCAGCTACGACAGCCAGGCCGACGCGGTCTATATCCAGTTCGACTCGACCGCCGCGCTGTCGACAGACACGCGGGAGATCGACATGTGGCGCTACGTCGATTACGACGAGACCGGCGAGGTGATCGGGGTGGAGTTTCTCCGCGTGAGTCATGGCATCGACCTGACGGGCATACCCGAGGCCGAACAGGTCGCAGCAGCCATCCGCTCGCTACCGGGCGTGGCCGAGAAGCTCCGCCGGACTCCGCCCGCCGCCTGAACCTGCACCCTCGATGGCCACGCACGACGACGTGCGGCGCGTCGCGCGCACCCTCCCCGGCACGACCGAGAGCGCCGAGGACGCGCGCCAGTTCGCGGTCTCCGTGCGCTCCGGTGCGCGCGATCGAGGCTTCGCGTGGACGTGGATGGAACGCGTCGAGCCGAAGCGCCCTCGCGTCCCCAACCTCGAGGTGCTCGCGGTGCGGGTCGCCAGCCTCGAGGAGAAGGACGCGCTGCTCTCGATGAGACGCCCGGAGCTGTTCACCGAGCCCCACTACCACGGCTATCCCGCGGTCCTTATCCGGCTGGCGGACATCGAGGCGGATGAGCTCGAGGACCTGCTGATCGAGGCGTGGCGCTCCGTCGCGCCGAAACGCCTCGTGAAGGCATACGACGTTGTACACCCGCCCGCGTAGTCGTTCCCCCGCTGAGCCAACCTCGGACGGCTGTTAGACTCATGGGATGCTGGAACGACTGGCCGAGATTGAAGCGCGCTTCGAGGAGCTGAACCGCCTCCTCGCGGACCCCGAGGTGGTCGCCGACCACCGCCGGATGAACGAGCTCGCCCGCGAGCGGTCACGCCTCGAGGAGGTGGTCGCGCTCTTCCGCCGTTACCGCGAGACGAGCGAGGCGCTCACCGATGCGCGCGCGCTGATGACGAGCGGCGACGAGGACGAGCGCGAGCTCGGCCGCGAGGAGGTGGACCGCCTGGCGCCCGAGCTCGAACGCCTCGACGCCGAGCTCAAGCTCGCGCTGCTGCCTCGCGACGCCGCCGACGAGAAGGACGTGATCGTCGAGATCCGCTCGGGCACCGGCGGCGAGGAGGCGGCGCTGTTCGCGGCCGACCTCTTCCGCATGTACATCCGCTACGCCGAGCGACACGGCTGGAAGACCGAGGTGATCAACACCTCGGAGGCCACCGCCGGCGGCTACAAGGAGATCACCTTCGAGCTGCACGGCCAGGAGGCGTACCGCTGCACATGAAGCACGAGTCCGGCGTGCATCGAGTGCAGCGCGTCCCCGAGACCGAGACGCAGGGGCGCATCCACACCTCGACGGCCACGGTCGCCGTCCTCCCCGAGGTCGATGACGTCGATGTGGACATCGACTGGGGCAAGGTCCGCATCGACATCTTCCACTCGGGCGGTGCGGGCGGCCAGAACGTGAACAAGGTGGCGACGGCGGTCCGCATGACCCACGAGCCGACCGGGATCGTGGTCGTCTGCCAGGACGAGCGGTCGCAGGCCAAGAACCGCGCCAAGGCCGAGGCGCACCTGCGCGCCCGCATCTACGAGCTGGAGCGCGCGAAGCAGGCCGCCGAGCAGGCGGGCGCGCGCAAGGCGCAGGTGGGTGGCGCCGAGCGCGCCGAGAAGATCCGCACCTACAACTTCCCGCAGGACCGCGTGACCGATCACCGCGTAAACCTCACGCTGCACTCGCTGCCGCGCGTCATGGACGGCGAGCTCGACCCGCTCATCGAGGCGGTCGCCGTCGATGAGCAGGCGCGCCTCCTCCAGGCCGCCGGCGTGTGAGCGGCGATGGCCAGCCCTTCGGGCTGACTGCCCGCCCACCCGCCCCTTCTCGTGCGAGGGGCTGCGCCCCTCGCGCTCCCCACCAGCGAGCGCCGGGTCGGTGCGACTGCACCCCTCGGGCGCGATTCGCGCGGAATGATACGGTCACACGCGCGTGTCGATGACGTCGCCTCCCACGATCGAGACGCCTCGACTGCGACTGCGTCCATGGCAGCCCGAAGACCTCGCGTGGTACGCGGCGCTGCGCGCGGATCCCGAGGTGAGCCGCTTTCTCGGCGATGGCCACCCACAGTCCCCGAGTGACGCCAGGGCTGTCTTCGAGCGGACGATCGCGGAGTGGGGGCGAGTCGGACTGGGCCCCTGGGCCGTCGAGGATCGATTCACGCGCGAGCGAGTTGGCTACTGCGGAATGCCGATCTGGCGCGAAGGCACGTCCGAGGAGGCGGTGGAGATCGGATACGGATACGCGCGCGACGCCTGGGGCAGGGGCTACGCGACCGAGGCGGGCGCGGCGGCAATGCGCTGGGCCTTCGAAGTGAGGGGCTGCGAGTCGATGGTGGCGTTGACCTGGCCCGAGAACGTGGCTTCGCAGCACGTTCTCGCGAAGCTCGGCTTCAGGCGCGATGGGGACGTCGAGACGCAGGACGGCCGGCGCTCGTTCTTCAGGGTGTCGCGCGCCGACTTCGAGGCATCACCAGGCTTCCGGTCCAACCGTGCCCCCTCGGATTAGCGGCCGCCTCCTCGAGGCGGCGCGGCAGCTCATATCGGTGCACGCCGCCGACGACCTCGACGAGGGACGCCTCGAGGCGGAGCTGCTCTACGCCGAGGCGTCAGGCCTCGACCGCGTGCAGGTGCTCGCGCGCGGCTCCGAGGTCCCCGATATGGATGTCCTCGGGCGGTTCGAGTCTTTGCTGCTGCGGCGCCTCGCGCACGAGCCGCTCGCGTACATCCTCGGGCGACGGGAGTTCTACGGGCTCACGTTCGAGGTCGGTCCGGGCTGCCTCGTACCCCGCCCCGAGACGGAGACCCTCGTCGAGGCGGCGCTCGCCGCGATCCACGAGCACCCGCACGCGCGCCGTCTCGTGCGGGTCGCCGATGCGGGTACCGGCTCGGGCGCGGTCGCGCTCACCGTGGCGCGCCACGCCCCCGAGGCGCAGGTCTTCGCGACCGACGCCTCCACCGAGGCGCTGGCGTGGGCGGGTCGCAACCGCAGGCGCTTCAGCCTCGAGGACCGCGTGGTGCTGCTCGCGGGCAACCTGCTGGAGCCGGTCGGCGAGCCCCTCGACGTGGTGCTCGCGAACCTGCCCTACATCCCCAGCGACGAGGTGGAGGCGCTCCCCGAGGCGATTCGCTCCCACGAGCCGCGCCTCGCCGTCGATGGCGGCCCGGACGGCCTCGACGCCTACCGCGCGCTGTGTGCGCAGCTCTCCGCGCGCCTTGCCGAGGGCCCGCGCGCCGTCCTCGTCGAGGTGGGCTCGGGCCAGGCGACGTTCGCTGCCGACCTCATCGCGAGCGCCCTCGGCCCCACGCCAGACCATCGAGGTGCGCTACCACCGAGACCTCGCGGGCACGCGTCGCGTGGTCGAGGTGCGGCAGGGGTACTGAGGACCCTCACGCCCGCCCTCTCCCAGAGGGAGAGGGGGCCGGAGTCCGAGGTCCTAGACCCTCTCCCCCTGGGCGAGGGCAGGGTGAGGGTCAGGTCGACTCGGCCACCGCCGACCAGATCGCCTGGAGCACCGTCTCCGTCTCGAGAAGCACGTCGCGATTCGTGAACCGGACCACGCGCAGCCCGTGCGCCTCGAGGTAGCTCGTGCGCTCGGCATCCTGCTCCGCCTGGCTCGCGTGGTGGGCGCCGTCGACCTCGATGGCGAGGCGTGACGCGTGGCAGTAGAAGTCGAGGATGTACCGGCCGAACTGATGCTGGCGTCGGAACTTCGCGCCGGCGAGTTGGCGCCCGCGCAGTAAATCCCAGAGCAGCGCTTCGGCGTCGGTCGCCTCGCGTCGCAGCTCCCGGCATCGCGCGAGGAGCGTGACGAGGCCCACACCGTCGCGGTATGTCACGGACCCTCACCCTGCCCTCTCCCAGGGGGAGAGGGTCTAGAACCTCGACCTCCGACTCCCAGGTGGAGAGGGTCCAGAATCCCGACCTCCGACTCCCTCTCCCCCTGGGAGAGGGTTGGGGCGAGGGTTCCCAGGGGTGAGGGTTCGCAGGAGTGAGGCCCGCTACCGGTCTCGTCCCTGGGCGATCTGGTAGATCTTCCCCTCCGTCTTGATGGCGGGGGCGACGACCATGCGCGCGCCGTGGAACTCCTTGATCGTGAGGGCGCCGCACGTGGCCATCGAGGTCTTGAGCGCGCCGACCAGGTTCTCGGTGCCGTCCGTCCTCGAGGTGGGGCCGAACAACAGCTTGTCGAGCGTGCGCTGCTGCCCGACGTGCACGCGCACCCCTCGAGGCAGGACCGCGCTCGGCGTCGCCATGCCCCAGTGGTAGCCGAGGCCCGGCGCGCCGATGGTGCCCGCGAACGGCGAACCCACCATCACGGCGTCGGCGCCCGCCGCGATCGCCTTCGAGATGTCGCCGCCGGTGCGGAAGCCGCCGTCGGTGATGATGGGGACGTAGCGCCCCGTCTGCTCGAAGTAGATGTCGCGCGCGTACGCAGTGTCGATGGTGGCCGACACCTGCGGCATGCCCACGCCGAGCACCTCGCGCGAGGTACAAGCCGCGCCGGGCCCGACGCCGACGAGCACACCGTGCACGCCCATCTCCATCAGCTCGAGCGTCGCCTGGAAGTCCACCGTGTTGCCCACGAGGATCGGCACGCCCGCCATCTGCTCGACCAGCTCATCGAGGCGCAGGCCCTTGAGCGACCTCGAGACGTGGCGCGCGGTCGTGACCGTCGAGGCGACCACGAACACATCGACGCCCGCCTCCTTCGCGATCGGCGCGAGGCGCTTGGTGTTCTGAGGCGCGGCCGACACCGCGGCGGTGCCGCCTCGGCGCTTGATCTCCTCGATGCGCTGAGCGACGAGATGGTCCTTGATCGGCTCGGCGTAGATGCGCTGGATCACTGCCGTGGACTCGTCGAGGGAGGCAGCGGCGATCTCGGCGAGGACGCTCGCGGGGTCCTCGTAGCGCGTCTGCACCCCCTCGAGGTGGAGCACGCCGAGGCCGCCGCGCTCGGACATCGCCAC
>JAXLWY010000003.1:0-132882 GCA_046328255.1 Dehalococcoidia bacterium
GGCGTTGACCTCTCGGCTCTCGATCGCGGCCGCCAGGGCGGTCTCGTCACGGTAGAAGCGCAGCTCGAGGGCGTGCAGCGCGGGCACCCCTCGATGGAAGTTGGCGTTGGCCTCGAGGTCCGCGCGCCCGCGGGTGAGCGTGGTCAGGCGGTACGGACCTGCGCCGACCGGATGCTGGTTGAACGAGGCGTCTGCGAGATCTGCCGCGGTCACCTCGCGCAGGAGGTGGGCGGGGAGCAGAGGGAGGGTGGCGCTCGTCAGGAAGACCGCCGAGGGCGCGCGCAGGGTGAAGACCGCCGTGCGATCGTCGGGTGTCTCGAGGGAGATCCCGCTCCACTGCGCCGCGAGGCCGGGCGTGCCCCGGAAGCCGGGCTCCTGCACCTTCGCGACCGTGAACGCGACGTCGGTCGAGGTGAGGGGCTCGCCATCCTGCCAGAACAGCGCCGAGCGCAGGCGGAAGGTGTAGCGCAGCCCGTCGGGCGTGACGTTCCACGACTCCGCGAGGTCGGGGACCGGGAGGCCGTCACCCCTCGAGCGGGTCAGTCCGGCGAACACCAGCGCGACGAGGTCGGCATCGGGCGTGCCCGGTTGTGCGAAGAGCGGGTTGACGCGCTCGGGCTGCCCGAGGACGCCCTCGATGTAGGTGTCTCCTCCCGAGGCGGAGCGTGACCCGAGGAGGAACCAGCCGGCCGCCAGGGCGACGATGCCTCCGACGAGCCAGGCGAGCGCGAAGACCCTGCGCGTGGTGGACCTGGACGGGAGCCGGCGCATCCGTGCGCCCGCCGGCAGTTCGGGCTAGCCCGCGGCCCAGACCGCGCCGGCGGCCAGCGAGATGAACACCGCCGCGAGCACGATGGTGATGTTATGCAGCGTGCGCTGCACCCCTCGCTTGGTGCGGAAGCCGGCATCCTGCCCGCCGAGTGCGGCGCCGAAGCCCGTGCCCTTGGCCTGCAGGAGGACGACCAGCGTCAGCATCGTGGAAACGAGAATGAGCGCGAGGCTCAGGAAGTCGCGAAGTTCCATAGTGCCTCGAGGCTACGTCGGTTGGCGCAGGGGAGCAAGCGCGAGGAGGTCCGCCTACTCGGCGGCGCCTTCCTCGGACTCCTCGCCTTCGGCGGCTTCCTCGGGCTCTTCGCCCTCGAGGACCGCTGCCGCCTCGGCGCGGACGCGCCCGCGCCCGATGCGGGCGACCATCGTCTCCGGGTCGGTGAGGACGCGGACAGCGGCGGGCAGCTTGAGGTCGGCGACGGTGATGACGGAGTCGGGACGCGACATGCCATCGAGCGACACCTCGATGTGCTCGGGGATGTCGGCGGGCAGGGCCTCGACCTGGATCGAGTCGGCGCCCGTGAGGAGGAGCGCCTGGTAGACGTGGATGGCGGGCGCCTCGCCCGTGAGTCGGATCGGCACCGACCCCTGGATGGCGCGGCGCAGGTCCACCTCGAAGAAGTCGAGGTGGAGAATCGAGCGGTTGACCGGGTGGCGCTGGAAGGAGCGCACGACGACGGGCCTCGGCGTCGCTTCGCCCTCGACCTGGACCTGGAGCAGGTTGTCGGTGCCGTGCGCGATCAGCAGCTCGCGCGCCGTGCGGGCAGGCATCTGGACGGCAACCGAGGCCTGGTTGCGGCCGAAGATGTTGGCCGGGAGGATGCCCTCGCGGCGGAGGGTCGAGACGCGCTTCCCGAGGATGGTGCGGGGCGCGAGCGCGTACGTGTCGAGGTCGGCCATGGTGAGGGCTCCGGATACAGGATTGCGAGGACGTGGCGGCCCTCGAGGGCGCGCACACGCGATTCCGAGGTCAGACTCGAGAGACGAGGGTATGGGCGCGCCGGGGCCCGGTCAACGCGCCGAGTGCGACTCGGGCCCGGTTCGCCCAGCGTGGTTCACTGTTGTGATGAGGCAGCGAGGAGGTCGCCAGTGATTCGACCGAACCTGTGGTTCGACACCGAGGCCGAGGAGGCCGCGCGGTACTACGTCGGCATCTTCCGGAACGCGAAGATGGGCGCCATCACGCGCTACTCCGAGGTCGGCAGGGAGTTTCACGGCAAGCCGGCGGGCTCCGTGCTCGCCGTCGGCTTCGAGCTCGACGGGCAGGAGTTCGTCGCGATCAACGGTGGGCCTGTGTTCACCTTCAACGAGGCGATCTCGCTCGAGGTGGTGTGTGCCGACCAGGCCGAGGTGGATTACTACTGGGAACGACTCGGCGCCGGGGGTGATCCGGCGGCGCAGCAGTGCAGGTGGTTGAAGGACCGCTACGGCGTCTCGTGGCAGGTGGTACCCGCCGGCTGGGAGCAGATGCTGAACGACCCGGACCAGGCGAAGGTCGACCGGGCGATGGAGGCGATGTTCCAGATGAAGAAGCTCGACATCGCCGAACTGCAGCGCGCCTTCGAGGGACGGGCGTAGGGCGCGAGGGGCCACGCCTCGAGGCGACTGTGGCATCCGTGCCTGCCCGTGCTGCTCGGAGTCCT
Organism: Dehalococcoidia bacterium; assembly: GCA_046328255.1. GTDB lineage: Bacteria > Chloroflexota > Dehalococcoidia > UBA2979 > UBA2979 > RBC038. The sequence continues at coordinate 2,472 of JAXLWY010000003.1, forward strand.
CGATCGGGGAGTCCGAGGACGGCCGGTGTGGTTCGCCTCCGCTGCGCTCCGCTCACCACGAACGGTTGACGGCGCACTCTGACCGGAGCTTCCGCCCCCAGGCCGCTATCCGGGGCGCGTTCATCCGTTCGTGGTGAGGCTCCCCTGAGCGCCGTCAGCCCCATTTGCCGGGTTCAAGGCCCCGCCGTGAGGCGCGTTCATCCGTTCGTGGTGAGGCTCCCCTGAGCGCAGTCGAAGGGCCTGTCGAACCACACCGTCGTGATCGATCTCTTCCACCCTGGGCCGTTGCCGGTCCCGCGGCGCTCCCCCGCCTCTCGAGCCGCTAGGCTGCGAGGCGTGGCGAGCATCCTCGGCGTGGACGTGGGGGGCACCTTCACCGACTTCCTGTGGTCGGACGGTGGCGCCGTGCGCCTGCACAAGCGGCTCTCGACGCCCGACGACCCCTCGAGGGCGGTCCTCGAGGGGCTCGATGCGCTGCGCGCGAGCATCGGGGTGGACGCCCCCATCGAGCTGGTCGTGCACGGCTCAACGGTCGCCACCAACGCCGTCCTCGAGCGGCGCGGCGCGCGCACCGCGCTCGTCCTCACGGAGGGCGTGCGCGACCTCCTCACCATCGGCCGCCAGGTGCGCCCCGACATCTACGACCTCGAGCCGGTCACGCCGGAGCCCCTCGTCGGCCCCGAGCTGACGTTCGAGCTCCACGGGCGGCTGCGGCCGGACGGCAGCATAGAGGTGGCGCCGGACCACTCAGAGGTGCGCGCGCTCGTCCAGCGGGCGGAGGCGGCGGGCGCCGAGTCGCTGGCCGTCTCGCTGCTCTACTCGTACGCCAACCCCGCGATCGAGGTGCTGTTCGACCAGGTGGCGACGCGCAGTGAGCTGTTCGTCTCGCTCGGCTCGCGCGTCTCGCCGGAGTACCGCGAGGTGGAGCGCACCTCGACGGCCGTCCTCAACGCGTACGTCGGGCCGGTGATGGCGCGCTACCTCGGGCGGCTGGAGGACGGCCTGCGCGCGCGCGGCATAGAGGAGCTGCGCGTGGTGCGCTCGGACGGCGGGGCCGCCGAGGTGAGTCGCGCCGCCGCGCTCCCCGTGGCCACGTTGCTCTCGGGGCCGTCGGCGGGCGTCGCCGGGGCCTTCGATGTGGCGCGTCGCGCGGGATTCGAGCGCGTGATCACCTTCGACATGGGCGGCACCTCGACCGACGTCGCGCTGTGCGACGGCGCCGTGCCCGCGCGTGCATCGCTCGTGATCGACGGGCTGACCGCGCGCACGCCGGTCGTCGATGTGCACACCGTCGGCGCCGGCGGCGGCTCGATCGCCCGCCTCGATGCCGGGGCCGCGCTTCGAGTCGGCCCGCGCTCTGCGGGCGCCGACCCGGGACCGGCGGCGTACGGACGCGGGCAGGACTTCACCGTCACCGATGCGCACGTCGTGCTCGGTCGGCTGGAGGCGCGCGGGCTGCTTGGCGGCGCGCTCCGCCTCGATGAGCGCCGCGCCCGACGCGCCGCCTCGGGACTGGTGCGCGGCTTTGGGGGCGACGCCCAGCGCGCTGCGCAGGCCGTCGTCGATGTGGCGAACGCGAACATGGGAGCGCGCGCTGCGCGTGGTCTCGGTGGAGCGTGGCTTCGACCCGCGCGAGTTCACGCTCGTGGCGTTCGGCGGCGCGGGGCCACTGCACGCCTGCGAGCTCGCCGACGCGCTGGAGCTGCCTCGCGTGCTGGTGCCGCGATCTCCGGGCGTGCTCTGCGCGCTCGGCGCCGCGCGCGCCGACCTCACCTCGACGCGCACGCGCTCTGTGCTGCGCCCCATCGACGGTGCCGACGACGAGGCGCGTGCCGCCCTCGACGAGGCCGAGGCGCTCGCGCGCGGCGACCTCGCCTCGAGGCACCTCGAGGGGAGCGACAGCGAGGTTGAGATCGTACGCGCGCTGGACCTGCGCTACGCCGGGCAGTCCTACGAACTGACGGTCCCCTTCGAGCGCACCAGCGAGTCGGACCCCGATGGCGCGCGAGTCGCGTTCGATACGGCGCGCCGAGCCTTCGATGCGGCGCATCTCGCGAGGTACGCGCACGCCGACTCGCAGGCGATCGTCGAGGTGGTGAACGCGCGCGTCACCGCCCGCGTGCGCGCGCCCACCCTGATGACGAGCCGCCTGCGGTCGAGGGTCGCGGCGCGAAGCCTGCCTCCGAGTCGCGCGTCTGGCTCGACGGCGCGTGGCGCGCGACGCCCGTCTACGCGCGGGACGCCCTCGGCGCCGGCGACACCATCGAGGGCCCCGCGATCGTGACCCAGCTCGACACCACCACGCTGGTCGCACCCGGCTGGCGCGCGGTCGTCGATGGCTGGGGCAACCTCGTGCTGGAGCGCGCGCGGCCCGAGGACGCCTCGTGACCACGCCGCGGCCGCTCGGTCCCGCCGACCTCGCCATCGCGCAGGCCGTGCTCGCCTCGGTCGCCGAGGAGATGGGCGAGGCGCTCGGGCGCACCGCGTTCTCGCCCAACATCAAGGAGCGGCGCGACTTCTCGTGCGCGGTCTTCGACGCGAGCGGGCAGATGGTGAGCCAGGCCGCGCACATCCCGGTCCACCTCGGGGCGATGCCGACCGCCGTCCGCGCGGTGATGGCGCTCGCGCCCTTCGAGGCGGGTGACGTGCTCGCGGTCAACGACCCCTTCCTCGGTGGCACGCACCTCCCCGACGTCACCACCGTCGCACCGGTGTTCCTTGAGGATGGCGACGAGCCTATCGGCTACGTGGCGACGAGGGCGCACCACGCCGACATCGGTGGGATGGCGCCCGGATCGATGCCCGTCGCGCGCGAGCTGCTCCAGGAGGGGCTCGTGATCCCGCCGATCCACCTCGTGCGGGCGGGCCGCATCGAGGAGTCGGCGCTGGCGCGATCGTGCAACTCGCGCGCCCCCGAGGAGCGGCGTGGCGACTTCCGCGCCCAGCTCGCCGCCACCGCCCTCGGCGCCGCGCGACTGCAGGCGGCGGCCGCGCGGTTCGGCCTCGACGGGCTGCGCGCGCGCTTCGAGGTTGCTCGCGCACGGGGAGCGCGTGATCCGCGCCGTGATCGCCGTCGATCCCGGACGGCCGCTACGAGTTCGAAGACCGCCTCGAGGTCGACGTGCCACCCACGTCGCCGGAGGCAGGCGGGGTCGACGGCCTCGTGATCCGGCTCGCCCTCGAGATCGCCGGTGACGAGGCCCACTTCGACTTCACGGGGACGGACCCGGAGACCGAGGAGGCGTCGCTCAACGCCGTCGCCGCCGTCACGCGATCGGCCTGCTACTACGTCGTGCGCTGCCTCGCCGGCCCCGACGCGCCCGCCAACGAGGGCTGCTACCGCCCGACTCGCTTCACGCTGCCGGAGCGCTCCGTGGTGAATGCGGGCCCGCCGAGGGCGGTCTCGGCGGGCAACGTCGAGACCTCGCAGCGCATCACCGATGTCGCCCTCGGCGCGCTCGCCCTCGCGCTGCCGGGCCGCATCCCCGCCGCCTCGAGCGGCACGATGAACAACGTCACCATCGGCGGCTACGACCGCGCGCGAGGGCGCCCCTACGCGTACTACGAGACGATCGCTGGAGGCGCCGGCGCGGGTCCGCTGCGCGACGGCCGCTCCGGCGTGCACACGCACATGACGAACACGCTCAACACCCCCCTCGAGGCGCTGCCACTCGCGTACCCGTTCACGGTCGAGCGCTACGAGCTGCGGCCCGGCACCGGCGGTGCGGGCGCGCATCGAGGCGGGGACGGTCTCGTGCGCGAGTACCTGTTCCACGACGACGCCACCGTAACCATCGTCAGTGAGCGCAGGCGCTACGCCCCGTGGGGCCTCGAGGGCGGGACGCCGGGCGCGGTCGGGCGCAATACGCTCCTGCGAGCGGATGGCGCCACGGTCGACCTCGGCGCGCGGGCGGAGGTCCGCGTCGCCCCCGGCGACCGAGTGCGCATTGAGACGCCGGGAGGCGGCGGCTGGGGCGCCCCCGAGGGCTGACCGCGGTGGGCCGAGGCGGATGACGGCGGGGCTCACCACGAAACGGGGTGACGGCGCGCACCCTCGCCGGCATCGGGGTGCCCTCGCATCCCCGCCGTGTGCCCGGTCGACGGTGCGACTCGATCTTGCGGTTGTCGACGACGGACGTTCCAGCTCGCATCCCCGCGGCGTACCCGGTCGACGGTGCGACGGCTAGACCGAGGCGGGCACCGGCGCGAGCAGGCGGTTCGCCAGGAAGTCACGCAGCGTGGCGCGCGCCTCGAGGGTGGCGCCGCCATGGAGTCCCGGCGTCGACTGCAGGCGCTTGTCCGCGCTCGCCAGCATCGAGTACAGCTCGAACGCGCTGTCGCGGTCGAAGCGCTCGTCGTCCCACTGCACGTGGTACATCAGCGGCACGCTGACCCGAGGCGCGTCCGCCGCGAGCCGCCCCTCGATGCCGCTGCGCACGATCGAGGAGCCACGCAGGCCGCACAGCCCGAGGACGGCCGTCGCGATGCGCGCCTCTGAGGCCACGTACGGCAACCCGAACATCGTGCCCATCGAGAGGCCGTGGTAGCCGATCGCGCTCGCGTCGAACTCATCGAGGGCGAGCAGCGCGTCGAGGGTGCGCGCCCAGTCCTCGTTCATGTCGTCAATTGCCGAGGGGACGCGCCACATCTCGGTGTACGCCGGGTGAGAGGTGTCGGTGACCGGTCCGCGGTCGCCGTGCACCGGCCCATCGATGGCCGCCGTCGCGATGCCTCGGACGCCCGTGTAGTAGTCGCGGCTCTCGAGGTTGTTGGGCGCGTCCTTCGCGCCGCCTCCGCCGTGCCCGAGGAGCACCAGCGGCCTCGGGGCCTGCGCCCCGCTCGAGGCGCCCTCGGCGGTCCAGAGGACGCCGGGGACGGGTCGCCCGCCCGCGCCGGGTACGGTGAATCTCCGCTCGAGGATGTTCCCCTCGAGGTGCCGGGTGGCAGTGATCTGCATCGTCGCCCTCCTCGATCTCCCGTTCGCGCTCCGGATGCCGTGATGGTAGTGCGGGCACTCCCGCACCGGGACGGAGATGCGACCGCGCTACACTCGAAGTGCGCCGTGTCGGCCAACTCCTCCCCGAGCAGCGCACCGTGCGAGGTGGCAATGCCCGACGAACCGACCGGAAACCGCGACCGCCTGGAGCGCGAGATCGAGGAGATCCTCGGGAAGATCGAGGAGTTCCCCTCCGCGAGCCAGCGGCGCGCGCGGCAGCGCCAGCGCACGGTGAACCAGCTTGGCGCCTCTATCTCGGCGCGGTAGCGGGGCTTCCTCACGTGGCTGTCCGGCATCGACATGTCGCAGGTCATGCTGCTGTCGTTCTTCCTCATCCTGGCGTCGTTCTTCCTGCGCGGGCTCAGTCCGCTGATCATGCAGTGGGTCCTCTACGCGGGCGTGGTGCTGTTCATCTCCGCGTTCGCAATGATGGTGTTCGGGCGTCGAGGTGGCTCGCGCGACCCGCAGTACTGGCGCGGAAAGCAGATCCAGTACCGCCAGCCCTCGATGGGTGACCTCCTCCGGCGCTGGTTCGGCTCGCGAGGGCGCAAGCGCTGAGCGTGACGCCTCGTCAGCCATTTGGTCTGCCGCTGTCTGTTGCCGCCCTCGTCCTGGTGTGCCTGTCGCTCGCGTGCACGGGCGATCCGAGGCCGGGCGCAGTCCTCGAGGCGCCGGCGCCGGCCGGTGCCGTCGCCTCTGCGACCGGGACGAGCACGCCGCCCTTCCGAGCACCCACCGCGCCCGACGCCGCCCGCGCGATGGAACACATCCGCGTGCTCGCCGGCGACATCGGCGTGCGGGAGGCCGGAACGCCGGGCGAGCAGCGAGCCGCGGACTACATTCGCGATCAGCTCGAGCGTGCTGGCTACGGCGCCACCATCGAGGCGTTTCCCGTCCAGGTGCCGCGCGACGAGTCGCAGGTCCTCGCCGTTCCGCCGGGTAACGCCGCCCTCGACGCAATCGCGATGGCGGGCGCGCCGGATGGCGAGGCGCGCGGCCGCCTCGTGTTCGCGGGGCTCGGTCGTGCTGCCGATTATGCGGGCGTCGACGCGCGAGGCGCGATCGTGCTCGTGAATCGAGGCGTCGCCAGCTTTCGCGAGAAGGCAGAGGCCGCGCAGCAGGCCGGCGCCGTCGCGCTCGTCGTGGCGAACACCCAGCCCGGCCCCTTCCGAGGCACGATCGCCGCCGGGTCGCCCGCCATCACGATTCCCGTCGTGGGCGTGGCTTCCGAGGATGCGTCCCTGCTCGACGCCACCGCGAAGGCGGGCGCGGCCATCGGGGTGCGCGCGCTGCGGAAGTCGGACCGGTTCGAGTCGCACAACGTCGTCGGTCAGCCCTCGAACGAGCCGTGCACGGCCTACGTAGGCGCGCACTACGACTCCGTGCCGCGCGCGCCCGGCGCGAACGACAACGCCTCGGGCACCGCCGGAATGCTGGAGCTGGCACGCACGCAGCGTGCGGCCGGCCTGTGCTTCGTCGCGTTCGGCTCGGAAGAGGTCGGGCTCTTTGGCTCCCAGGCGTTCGTGCAGGCGCACGGCACGCAGGGCGTGCGCTACATGCTCAACCTCGACATGATCGGTGTGCTCGACCATCCCGAGGTGGTGGCCAGCGACGAGGCGAGCTCGCGCACGCTCGCCGACCGTGCCTCGAAGGCCGCGGGCGCCGTCGGTGTGGTCATGCCGCGAGGGGCGTTCCCGCAGTTCGCCAGCTCGGATCACGCCACCTTCACGAAGGCGGGTATCCCGGCGGTCACGCTCTACGCCGGCGACGACCAGCGGATGCACACGCCCGACGACGACGTCGCGCACATCTCCTCGGAGGCGGTCGGCACGATGCTGAAGGCCGGCGCCGCCATCCTCGCGGACCTGCAGACCGGCCGCTGAGGACCACTCGCGTTGGTCCACCACGAGGCCGCTCGCTAGGATCGAACCGTCTCCGCACGCACATCGAGGCATGGATCGCCTCGAGATTGGCGCACGATCGCATGGATGCGAGCCGCGGACGCATGCGGATGCCCATGATGCGCGCGATGCGTGCGCTCATCGAGGCGAGTGCGGTCGCGCTCGTCGCCTGCTCGGGGCTGACCGGACTGACGGAGCCGCCGGGCGCGCCCTCCGCCGTGCCGACGGCGTCGCCGTACGCCTCGATGCCCGCGGCGACTGATCGTTGCGAAGGCGCCCCCGCCGACACCGCCGCCCGCGCTCACGCCTCGGCCATCGCCCACGCCCGAGGTGCCGAAGGTGACCTACACCGTCGTCGCGGGCGACAACCCCGGCCGCATCGCCGCGCGCTTCGAGGTGTCGACGGCGGACCTGCTGAAGGCGAACAACATCACGAACCCGTCCTCGCTGCAGCTGGGGCAGGTCCTCGTCATCCCCGTGACGCCGACGCCGACGCCTTCGGCCACTCCGGCGCCCGGCACGGGTCCCGCGACGGTGGCGGCGCCGGGTGCGCCGGCACCCGCGCCGCCGCCGAACCGCCAGACCTACACGGTGAAGAGCGGCGACACCGCCACCGGCATCGCCGCCACCTTCTCGACGACCGTGGCCGCGCTGGCGGCGTTGAACGGCACCACCGAGGCGGCGCTGCGCAACCTCCAGATCGGCCAGCAGGTCGTGGTCCCCGATGCGCCCGCCGCCGCGCCGACGCCCGCTCCCACGGCAGCAGCAACGCCGACCGCCACCCCGAGTGCGACCGCGACGCCCTCGGCAGGCGCGAGTGTCGGAGACACATACGTGGTGAAGGCGGGCGATACCGCGATCGATGTGGCGAACCTGTTTGGCATCACGGTTGCGAAGCTGGCGGCCGCCAACAACACGACGGCCTCGGAGCTGACGAACCTGCAGATCGGCCAGCGCCTCACCATTCCGCCTCGATAGCGGGCGTCAGCGGCGGCGTCAGTCCGCCGACGTCGTCAGTGGTGCATCCATGGCGCGCCGAGCGTTCTCCTGCACGGCGGCGATCCACGCCGCCAGCTTCGCGGGATCCCTGGCATCCTCGGCGCTGATCATGCCAAGCGCGATTCGCTTGCCCAGGTCGAACCTCCCCGTTCCACCGTCCGGATGATACGTCTCGAGGCGACACGATTGAGGCATGTCGCTTCGGCGCCGAAACCGGGCGCAATCTCGACCTCCAGCCCGGCGACCTTCATGCGAACGAGGCGCAGACGAAGAACGGGAGCCCGCCGCCTCCTCGGGTATCACGAGCGTGAGGAAGCGGCGCGGATGGTCTCAGACGCGAGCACCCTCGAGGTGCATTCGGGTGCGCTGGCGCGGGCGCGGCCGGTCATCCATACTTCGTAAAACCCGGCCCGGCGTCTCCGTGCGCTCGAGGCCACGTGCGTGCCCTGACCAGGCCGTGCGCAGAGTACCGACAAGAGCCGGAGAGACCCGATGTCACACGAGGACGACCTCGCAAGGATGACCGCGCTCAGGGAGCGCTCACGCCTCGGCGGCGGGCAGGCCCGCATCGATGCGCAACACGAGCGCGGCAAGATGACCGCCCGCGAGCGCATCGCGGCCCTGCTCGACCCCGCCACGTTCCAGGAGGTGGACGCCCTCGCCGTCCGCGAGAGCGACCTCGTCGAAGGCGGCAGTGATCTCGTCTACGGCGACGCGGTGGTAACGGGCTGGGGCAAGATCGACGGGCGGCTCGTCTTCGTCTTCGCGCAGGACTTCACCGTCTCGGGCGGCTCGCTCGGCGAGGTGATGGGCGACAAGATCGCGAAGTCGATGGACCTCGCGCTGAAGAGCGGCGCGCCGGTCATCGGCCTCAACGACAGCGGCGGCGCGCGCATCCAGGAGGGTGTGGTCAGCCTCGCGAAGTACGGCGACATCTTCCTGCGCAACGTGCGCGCGTCGGGCGTGATCCCGCAGATCAGCGTCATCCTCGGTCCCTGCGCCGGCGGCGCGGTCTACTCTCCCGCGATCACGGACTTCATCTTCATGGTCCAGGGCACGAGCCAGATGTTCATCACCGGCCCCGACGTCATTCTCAGCGTGACCGGCGAGAGCACCACCTTCGAGGAGCTGGGCGGTGCGATGTCGCACGCCGCGAAGTCGGGCGTCTCCCACTTCGCCGCGGAGACCGAGGACCAGGCGCTCGAGGACGTGCGCCGTCTCGTCTCGTTCATCCCCGGGAACAACCTCGAGAGCGCGCCCTACGTCGATACCGGCGACCCGATCACGCGCTCCCTCGACGACATCCTCAACGTGGTTCCTGCCGACGACACGCAGCCCTACGACGTGCGCGACGTGATCGAGCGGCTGGTCGACAACGGCGACTTCATGGAGGTGCACGAGCACTTCGCGCAGAACATCGTGGTGGGCTTCGCGCGCATCGGCGGGCACAGCGTCGGCGTGGTGGCGAACCAGCCGATGTACCTCGGTGGAGTGCTCGACATCGACAGCTCGAGGAAGGGCGCGCGGTTCGTGCGCTTCTGCGACGCCTTCAACATCCCGATCGTGACCCTCGTCGACGTGCCGGGCTACCTGCCGGGCGTGTCGCAGGAGTACGGCGGAATCATCGTGCACGGCGCCAAGCTCGTGTACGCCTTCGCCGAGGCGACCGTGCCGAAGGTGACCGTGGTGATGCGCAAGGGCTTTGGCGGCGCCTACGACGCGATGGGCTCGAAGCACCTCGGCGCCGACATCAACTTCGCCTGGCCCGGCGTAGCGATCGCCGTGATGGGAGGCGGCCAGGCGGTGAACATCATCGGCCGTCGCGAGATCCAGCAGGCCGATGACCCCGAGGCGAAGCGCGCCGAGATCGTCGCCGACTACAAGGAGCGCTACGAGCACCCCTACATCGCCGCTGCGCGCGGCTACGTCGACGACGTGATCGACCCCCGCGAGACGCGCACGCGCGTGGCGATGGCCCTCGAGATGCTGCAGACCAAGGCGGAGACCGTGCCGCCGAAGAAGCACGGCAACATCCCGCTGTAGCGAGGTCCCTCACCCCAACCCCTCGCCCAGTGGGAGAGCGGCCTCGGGAGTCCCCGCATCGCGCCCGCTCGGCGGAACGAGGAGGCCGCATATCCTGCGCTCGTCCCCGGCGCTGTCATCCGTTCGTGGGGAGCCTGTCGAACCACTCGCCGGACCTCGAAGGCCCATCGTAGATCCGGCCAGCCATGGTCGAGGTCGGGACTCGTGTAGGGCGGGCACGCGGCTCATCACCGGACTCGGTTCACCATCTCGAGGATCGCGGCGGTCGCCTCCGCCGGGCGCTCGAGCTGCACGTTGTGGCCGCTCCCCGACGATCACCTGCCTGCTGTTCGAGGACAGCCGCAGCAGGTCGGCCTGTTTCGCGGGCCACTCCGCATCGGACGCCTTCTTGCCCGCGGTCACGACGGTGACGGGCAACGCGCCGACGTCGCGCACCTCGGCCGCCTGCGCCAGGCCTTCAGAGATGCCGCGAAACTCGTCGACGAACGCCTCGAGGTGATCGGGCGTCACCCCGCGCGCCGCCGTGGCCGCGCTCGCCTCGGGAGAGAGCTCGCGAGGGGCTGAGCCCAGCGGGTCGCCGAGGAAGGTGAGCGCGCGCACGAGGCCCACGCGAGCGACGCCGCGGACCGCCGCGCGCACCGCCCATGGCAGGCGTTCCGGCGTCGGCACGTCGGCGGCCGGTGGAGGCGCGATCGCGTTCATCGACTCGATGAGCACGAGGCCGCGTACGTCGGTGGCGTAGTCGCGAGCGAACAGGCGCGTGGTCAGTCCACCCATCGAGTGCCCGACCATCACGTACGGCCCCGGCTCACCCGCGTTCACGAGGAGCGTGTGCAACTCTCGCGAGAACGTGCTTGCCACGCGCGGCTGCGGTCCCCGGTCGCTCCACCCGGAGCCGGCGCGGTCGTACGCACATACCCTTGTGGTCTTCGCCACCTCGGGCTGAACGAGGGCCCATCCTGTCGACCAGTCCCCGAGCCCCGCATCGATGACGACCGTCGGGCTTCCGCTACCCGTGCAGACGAGATGCAGCCGATAGCCGCCCACGTCGATGAGGTGTCCCGGGGGCGGGTACGCGAGCGCATCGGCCGCCTCCGAGCGCGACTCCCAGAGCATCCCGACGAGCGCCAGGAACGCGAGGACGGCGACCGGCGCGGCCAGCAGCCGGAAGATGCGACCCCACCTCAGCCCTCGAGGACGAGCATCGACCCGGTTCGAGCGTTCATCGGTCATGCCGTGGCCTCTCGGGGCCACGAGCGCCCATCAGATGCTGGCTCGAACGCTACGCCTCCGGGCGGCGCGTAGACTGCCAGGCGATCTCGCGCCAGGCGCCGTCGCGACGCGCCCACACATCAGTGAAGCGGATTGGCAGCAACGTGTCGCCATCGGGACGGGCGAAGGTGATGTCCGCCGTGCCGGTGATGACCGCCGTGTCCCCCTCGACGCGGACCTGCAGCTCCGCGAGGGCGAACGACTTGTAGGCGCCGCTGCCCACGACCGCCGCGATGTTCTCCTCGCGAGACTCGAGCTTCGCACTCGTGTGCACGTACGTGAGGTCCGCGGCCATCAGCCGCTCGAGCGCGGCACGGTCCTTCGCGATCGTCGCGTCGAACCTCGCGCGCTGGGCCGCGAGCACGTCCTGCTCGACCTGTGTACCTGCCTGCGTGGTCATCGGAAACCTCCTCCGAGGCATACATCGAGGCGTGCGATCTCGTCGGGCAGCGTACAACGAATGGGCTGAGGGACACCGCCGCCCCGCGCACAATGTGGACGCCAGCCCACGTTGTGCGCCGCACGGGCGCGCGCCGAGCCTGTAGAGTGCGCCGCATCGACTGTGACGTACGCGTCAGACCAGTGGCGATGCTCGGAGGGGCAATGGGCAAGCCGACGATCTGCGCCTCGATGGCCGAGGCCGTAGCCGATTTCCAGGACGACTCGATGTTGATGATCCCGGGGTTCGGGCCCGGATCGCCGCACAACCTGATGACCGCGCTCTACTACCAGGGCGCGAAGGGCCTCACCACCGTCTCGAACGGCGTCGGATTCCCCTCGGCGGACCCGCGGATGAAGGGCCTCGGCGACCTCGTGGCCGACGGCCGCGTGAAGAAGGTGATCGCCGCGTTCACCGCCTCGACGCGCCCCTCGCGGGCGAGCACCGCCGAGGACATGATCCGCAACGGCACCCTCGAGGCGGAGCTGAGCCCGCAGGGCACCCTCGCGGAGCGCATCCGGGCCGGTGGCGCCGGCATCCCCGCGTTCTTCACGCCTGCCGGCGTCGGCACGCTGGTCGCGACCGGCAAGGAGACCCGCGAGTTCAACGGGCGCACGTATCTGATGGAGCACGCGCTGTTCGCGGACTACGCGTTCATCCGCGCGCACCGTGCCGACACGGCGGGCAACCTCATCTTTCGGCTCTCCGCGAGGAACTTCAACCCGATCATGGCGATGGCGGCCCGGACCACCATCGTCGAGGTCGAGGAGCCGATCGTCCCCGCGGGCGAGCTGGACCCCGACCAGATCCACCTCCCCGGCATCTACGTCCAGCGGCTGGTCCAGATTCCGCCGGACGGCATCTTCTCGGTGAACCGCCAGGCGATGGTCGGTCTGCAGCAACAGCGCGCCGACTCGCCTCCCGGCGGCGACCTGCCTCGCTAGTCGCAACTCACCGACATCACCGCGCGAACGCAGCTCGAGGAGCGCACGATGGCCGACAAGCAGCCGCTCACCCGCGATCAGATGGGCGCCGTGCTGGCGCAGCGCATCGGCAAGGGCTGGATCGTCAACCTCGGGATCGGCATCCCGATCCTCGCCTCGAACTTCTTCACGGAGGACCAGGAGATCACGCTGACCTCGGAGAACGGGGTCATCGGCTACGGCGGACTCGCCGGCGAGGGCCAGGAGGACCCCGACCTCGTGAACGCGGGCGTCCAGTTCACGACGCTCAACCCCGGCGGCACGATCGTGCACCACGCCGACTCGTTTGCGCTGATCCGGGGCGGGCGCGTCGACGTGACCTGTCTCGGTGCCTACGAGGTGGCGACGGACGGGTCGTTTGCAAACTACAAGACCACCGACGACGGACGCCACGACCTCGGCGGCATCGGTGGTGCGATGGACCTCGCGGCCTGCGCGCAGCGGATCTACATCGCGATGGAGCACACCACTCGCTCCGGTGAGCCGAGGCTGGTCGAGCAGTGCTCGTTGCCGGTGACCGCGCCGAGCGGCGTCAACCTCGTGGTGACCGAGCTCGGCGTGTTCGCCGTCGAGGATGGCAGGTTCATCCTCGAGGAGCACGCGCCCGGCTACACCTTCGACGAGATCGCCGCCGTCACCGGAGCGCCGCTGGAGCGGAGCCCGGACCTCCGCCAGGTCGACGTTTAGCGCGGAGCCCTGGAGCATCCCAGGGCCATCGCTTTCGCCCGTTCGTGGTGAGCCTGGCGAACCACCCCGTGGTCCGAGGCAGGCCGAATCGAGCCGCCTCCTCCGTTCGTCCCGGGACTCGCGGGCTACCGAGGGCGCGTCGGGCGGGCGCCCGTTACGCTGGCCGCATGCGCGGACCACTCGCAATCCTCGTGCTCGCGCTGCTGCTCGGCGGTTGCGCCCAGGTCGAGCGTCCCGAGGCCGCCCCGCCGACTCCGACCTCGAGCGCCACACCGTCGGCCACGCCCTCGACTGCGACCGCGACGGCGACGGCGACCGCCAGCATCGCGACGCCCGCGCCCGCTGACGGCAGGGCGTGGGCCGCCGTCGTCCACCCTCGGCGTGACGTCTACGAGCTGAGCCTCGAGCAGCTGCGAGGGATCCTCGCGGGGCGCGTCCGTGACTGGTCGGAGCTTGGGGGCGCGGCGGGCGCCATCGAGGTGTACGTACCCGCGGGGCAGGGACGCGCCATCGCCGACGCGCTCGCCCTCGGCGGCGCCGACCTCCACCCGCGCGAGCGTCCGCTGCCCGAGCTGATCGAGGCGGTACGCTCCGAACGACGTGCAGTCGCGCTCGTGCCGCCCGAGGCGTTGACGCCCGACGTCCTTCCGCTGGTCGTCGATGGCCACGACCCGCTGCGCGACCCCGCCTCGAGATCCCCCCTGCACGCCGGCACGCTCGCGCGCGAGTTCGACCCCGTGCTGATCGCCTCGCCGGGAGAGATCCTGCCCGTGCGCTGCGCGAACGCGGCCCTCGAGGCGCACGGCGACTTCAACGTGATGTTCGAGGAGGTGCGGCCGCTCCTCGAGCGCGCCGACATCGCGATCGGTGGCCTCGACACGCCCCTCACCGACGTCAGTCCTCCCACCCCCTGTGTCTCGACGTTCACGTTGCAGGGCGGGCCTCGTGCGGCCGATGCCATCGCCGCCGCGGGCATCGATCTGCTGTTCGTCAACGGCAACCACATGCTCGACTGCTGGCAGCCCTGCGCGCCCGCATCGGGATTGCGCGACACCCTCGCGAGGCTGCACCGCCTGGGCGTCGCCACGGCGGGTGCGGGCGAGAACGAGGCCGAGGCGAGGACGGCGCGCGTGATCGAGGTGCAGCCCGCGGGCGCCGAGGCCGGTGCGCGTCGCGTTCCTCGCCTACGACGAGATCGCGCCGTGGAACTGGGCCGCCTCGACGCCGGGCACGGCCGCTCTCAAGCAGGAGTTGGTCGTCGAGGACGTGCGTCGCGCGCGGGCGAGCGCCGACCTCGTCGTCGTCGGGATGAGCTTTGGCATCGAGTACCAGGCCGACCCCACCGCGAGCCAGCGCGCGCTCGCGGCCGCCGCCATCGATGCCGGCGCGACGCTCGTCGTCGGGAACCACCCCCACGTCGTCGAGGCGATCGAGCGGCGCACGGTCTCGGACGCAGGGACGCCTCGCGAGGCGTTCGTCATCTACGCACAGGGCAACTACATCTTCGACCAGTCGTGGTCGGTCCCGACGACGCAGGCGGCGATGCTCGAGGCGGGGTTCGTCGATGGCCGCCTCATCGGCTACCGGCTGCGCCCCGTGGTCACGAGGGGCAACGCCGCTCTTGCGCGCGGGCTCTACCGTCCCGAGCTCGTCTCCCCCGCCGGGCCCGAGGGCCGCGCGATCCTGGGGCGCATCTGGGATGCCCAGGACCGCCTGCCGAGGTAACGCGCGCTCATCGAAACCCACGCGCCGATCAGGGAATCCCCGGTCTTCGCCCGCCTCGGCCCTCCGATAGTGAGGGCAGCACCTTGCGACGCCGCGCGGGAACGCGCCCGGCGGTCGCGCTGTGCCAGGCCGGAGGGAACCGAATGCCTATCAAGCGTGCGCACCTGAAGCGCCTGCACCTGAAGCGCCTGCACGCGGCAATTGCTGGAGCCATCCTCGCGGGTGGACTGACCGCCTGCAGTGAAATCGCCGGGCCGCTGGCGATCATCCAGCCGGACGTCACGACGAACACGGCGCGTCTCATCGGCGAGTTTGCGGCAGGTCAGACCAAGGAACACACCACGTTCCTGTACCGGGCGACGCCCCGGGGCGACAGCCTGTGCCCGCCCGCCGACTCGGTGACGCTGCAGGACGGTGTCTACAGTGCCGGCGGATGGACCTCGGTGGCGGCGGACCCAGCCTCGGTGGGGCCCACCGTTGAGGGCTACACCTACGCCCCGATCGAGGGGCTGACGCCGGGCGGCTTCTACACGGTCTGCGTGGTCGCCACGATCGACTCGCAGCCCGTCTTCGGCCGGCGCGCCGAGGACGACTTCGACCGCCGCTTCGGGAGCCCGCTCACGACCCAGTCGCTCGTCTTCCGAACGCTCATGCTGGCGCCCGAGCGGACCCAGACCGCATCGCCCACGTCGGCCGCTGCGACGCCGACCACCGAGCCTTCCGCGAGCCCTTCGTCGACGCCGACCACGAGCCCGTCGCCGACCGCGACCTCGACGCCCACCCCGTCGCCTGCCGCCACGATCGTTGCCGCGCCCGCACCCCCGCCGCCCATGGACCCGACGCCGCCGCCGACGCCCACCGCGGCACCGACGGCGATCGCCATCCCCTCGCCGGCGCCGTTGCCTTCGCCCACGGCCACGCAGAGTCCGACGCCCTCCCCGACGCCCACGCCCCAGGTCGTTGCGGACGAGTCACAGGAAGCCGCCGAGTCCGGGTCTGAGTCCTGGTAGCAGGGAGTACCTCGAGGGCGCTTCGCGGCGCGAGGGAGCGCCCGTCGATTCCGATTCCGGCGCGCCGGAGCGCTCCGATCGGCGGAACCGGCTCCCGATAGTCAACTCGGAGCTGCGCCCTCCCCTCGAGGAGCCCGCGCGGCGAACGGAGGTTCGGATGGGCCGGACATCCCGCCTGCGGGCCGTCCTCGCTGCGGCGATCGTCCTCGCCGGGTGCGTTCTCGGCGGGTGTGGCTCGCGAGGCGCCACCAGCCTGCTCATCCTCGACCCGATCGACATCACCGCCGGCGGCGCGCAGCTGGTCGCCCAGCTGAGCGAGGGCGGCCGCGTCACGCAGACCACGTTCCTCGTGAAGGAGGCGAAGGGGTTCACCTTCTGCCCCGAGGTTTCCAAGGTTGCCGTCGTCGACTCCGCTTACACTGCCGAGGGGTGGACGTCGCTGGTGGCGGCGCGCAACACCGAGGCGGACGGCACCACGTTCACCTACGCCGATGCGAGCGGCCTTCAGCCGGCTACGTCCTACGCCGTCTGCGTGATCACGACGGTCCGCGATCGACCGGCGCTTGGCGTGGACCAGCAGGGTGCCGTGGGCTACGCGGTCATCTTCGAGACGGCGGGCGCGCCGAGTCCCACCTCGACGCCTTCGCGTCCCACCCCCGAGGCGTCACCGCCGCCGAGTCCGACCGCGACCGAGACCCCGAAGTCGAGTCCCACGTCCGCGCCTCGGACGCCGACCGCAGCCCCGAGGACGCCCGCACCGCTGCCTCCCACGCCGGTGCCGACGCCCGAGCCCACCGTCGAGCCCACGCCTGCCCCGCCGCCACCGACGGCGACTCCCACGCCGCTCTCGACGCCGGCGCCGACCGCGATCGCGACGCCGACTCCCCCGGCGGTTCCGACCACGCCACCCACGCCGCGCCCGACCCCGACGCCCGAACCGCTCGAGGACGAGAGCCCGGGCTGAGCCGTCCGACGAGCCTGCGTCAGGCCGAGGGCGGACGCGTCACGACGCCCTCAGCGTAGGTGGTCCCCACGTGGCCGCTCGCCTGCAGCACGGCGTACTCGTCATCCGAGTAGCCCATCAGCTCGCGGTACACATAGTCGTTGTCCTGCCCCAGCATCACGGGTCCGCGGCGAATCCGGTTGGGGGTCAGGGCCTGCTTCCAGTACGTCCCCGGGTACCACTGCCAGCCTGAGGAGGCCTGGTCGACGTACTCGAAGAAGCCGCGCGCCTGCAGGTGCGGCGAGTGGAACCGCTCGATCGCCGTGAGCAGCGGGCCCGCCGTCACCCCTCGTGACTGCAGCCGGTGGAACAGGAAGAACTTGTCGAACTTCCGCGTCAGCGCGCCCACGGCCGCATCGAGGGCCGCGAGGTTCGCGAGCCGCGCCTCGCACGTCGCGAACCGTGCGTCCGAGGCGAGCTCGGGCGCGCCGAGCACCTCGCACAGCGCGCCGAACTCGGCGTCGGTGGCCACGTCGATCGCGATCCACGCCTCGCGTCCGTCGTGCGTGGGACGCGTCGGGTAGGCCTGGTGCGGCGCGTGCGTCCGATGGCGGTTGCCCTGCGGACCGGGATCGTGGCCGTTCATCGTCCAGTCGAGGATCTGTTCGCCGAGGATGGGGAGGAAGTTCTCGGCCTGCGACAGCTCGATGAGCTGACCCTCGCCCGTGCGCGCACGGTGACGGAGGGCCATCGAGACCGCGAACGCGCCCTGGATTCCCCCGAGGGCGTCACCGGTGTAGACATCACCACTCTCGTCAGGCGTCCCCTCCGGATACCCGCGCACGTAGTGGTGCCCGATCATGCCCTCGATGTGCGTACCGAGCGCGCGGTAGTTCTTGTACGGACCCGACAGCCCGAACGCCGGCATCCGGAGCATGATCAACTTCGGGTTGTGCGGCAGCAACTCCTCGTAGGTGATGTGCGCCTTCTCGATCGTCTCGGGGACGTTGTTCTCTACGAGCACATCGGCGGTGGAGATGAGGCGGGAGAAGGCCGCACGTCCCTCCTCGGTGGTGATGTCCGCGGTCATCGAGAGCTTGTTGCGCGCGTGCGAGTTGAACCCCGAGTTGCGATTCCACGGATCCTCGCCGGGGTCGTAGTCCGGAAATGACCCCCCGGCGGCGAGACCCATCGCGCCCGTGGCGGCCTGCTGCGCCTTTGTCGAGATGCGCTCCGCACCGCGCGTCGAGGGTTGCACGCGCGTGACCGGCTCCACGCGGATCACCTCGGCGCCCCAGTCGGCGAGCAGCTGCGTGCAGTACGGTCCCGCCCACACGACCGTGACATCGACGATCCGGACGCCTTCGAGGGGGAGGCGATGCGGACCGGCGGGCGCCGCCGTCCGCGCGGGCGCGGGCTGTGAGGCCTCCCGCAGCACCTCGGCGGTGTGCTCGCCGAGCAGCGGCGCGCGCCGCGCCTGCGGTCGAGGCGAGGCCGACATGATGAAGGGCCTCGCCGGATACTCGGCAGGACCGGTGTGCGGGTGATCGATCGTCTCCCACGCGCCGCGCCCTCGATAGTGCGGGTCCTCGACGAGGTCCTTCGGCGTGTTGATCGCGCCCGCGAGAGCGTGCGCCTGCTCCTGCGACTCGCGCACCGCCTCGGCCTTGGTGCGCGCCATCAGCCACGTGAAGTAGCTCGCCTCGATGTCGTCCACGAGCTCACGTTCGACGAGGTTGGCGGGCACCGTCAGGCGTGGGTCGTCGGCCAGCTCGGGGCGGCCGATCATCCGCAGAAACGCCGGCAGGCGGCGGTTCCCGCCCGCCGCGATGTTGACCCAGCCATCGAGGCACGGTCGCGCCCCCGCGGCGAGCGTGCTCCCGGCGGCGTAGCGCTGCGGCTCGATGCCGTTGTACGAGTGGTTCGCCATGTACGGCGAGGCGCGGTCACGCGTCCCTGCCTGCGTGTCGTAGATCGAGATGTCGATGTGATCGCCCGCGCCGGTCGCTTCCTGGCGCAGGAACGCCATCGCGGCCGCAAGCGCGGCGACGGCGCCCGCCTGGTAATCCGCGAGGGTGCATCCCCGCCGAGCTTGAGCAGCTCCCGGTGCTCGGAGCCCGTCCAGAGCATCGGACCCGCCATGCCCTGCGCCACGATGTCGGACAGCCGGTACCCGAGGTACGGGCTGGCCTGGCCCCACGGCGTGATCGAGATGAGCACGAGGCCCGGACGCACCGCCTCGAGGTCGGCGTAGCCGAGTCCGAGCGACGCAAGGTGGCCCGGTGCGAAGTCCTCGAAGACGAGGTCGGACTGCGCAACCAGCCCTCGGATCACGGCTGCCGAGGCGGGGTCGCTCACGTCGAGAACGGCGGAGCGCTTGTTGGTGTTGAGGTGCAGGAAGCGGATCGCCCCCTCGATGTGCGGTTCGCCGCGGAAGAACGGCGGCTCGTTGCGCGCCGAGTCGCCCCCCGGGGGCTCGATCTTGGTGACAGCGGCGCCGAAGTCGGCGAGCAGCTTGGTGGCGTACGGGCCCGCGGCGCCCGATGTCAGGTCGAGGACCCGCAACCCCTCGAGTGGCCCGGCCATCGCACCATCCTCCCCTGAGCGGCGCTCGCGTGAACAGGCGCCCCGCATGAGGGCGCATCATAGCGGCGAGCGCCCGCGCGGCGAGCCGCGCTCGGCATTCAGGCCGGCGCTCGTGGTTCCCTCCATCGCCCGGACGTGAGCTAGTGTGGCGGCGCATGGAGGCAGCTGAACGCTCGGAGGGAACCGTGACGGCTCAGGCGTGGTACGGACTCGGACTGGTGCTGCTCGTCCTCGGCGTCATCGACACCGCGGTCTTCACCTACACCAATCACCTGGAGTACGGCGTGCTCACCTCGGTCTGGGGGATCGCGGCGATGATCATGGGTCTGCGCGCCGACCTGAAGTAGCGGTCAGCCCCCGAGGTCCGTCGGCGCGCGCCCTGAGGGCTCGATCCGCTCGTTGCGCGGGAATCGAGGCTCGAACGGGTTCTCGTCGTTGCGACCCGCCTCGATCATCCGTCGGAGCGCGGGGCCGCTGTCCGGGATCACGCGCGCGATCGTGGTCACGCTGCTGATGTTGTACAGCGCGTAGAGCACCGCGAGCACCGCCCACACCCTCGCGCCGATCGAGATCGACAGGGGCGCGGGCGTCGAGGGTGTCACGATCCCCCCGAGGGGCACGCGCACGACGTAGGTGTCGGCGAACTTGTCGTGCCACGCCTGCCGCTGGGGATCGAACGCCGCCCACAGGTACCCGAGGAGGAGCACGGCCCCGCTCACCTGCTTGCCGACGTAGCGCGCCGCGCCGTGCACCCACCCCGGACGGTGCCCATCGCGCCGCAGTGCGCGGATCCCGAGGGCGGCCTTGCCGAGCGACCAGCCGTAGACCTCGAAGACGTACTGGATGGCCGTCCCGGCGATGACGAGCGGCAACAGCCAGCGCAGCGCGGCGTGAATCGACGTCGCCGCCAGTTGGTACGCGGCATCCTCGCCGCCCGTGCGCGACGCCTCCTGGACTGCGAACACTATTCCGAACACGACCGAGCCGAACAGCGCGCCGAAGATGAACGAGGCGATCACTCCATCAATGAGCACCGCGCCGAACCGGCGGAGGAACGACGCGAGTTCGTAGTGCGTCCCGCCGAGGTCGACCGTCCCCTGCCGCGGCGCCTGCGACTGAACCCCGCCAACCGAGGGCGAGGTGGTGGCGCCGACCGGCGCGCCGCAGTTGGCGCAGAACGCCGCGGTGTCGCTCAGGCGGGTACCACAGACCATGCAGAACGTCGGGCGCTGAGGTGCGGCCGCCGCATCGAGCGCCGCTCCGGGCGACGGCGCGTCCGCGGACGACGGTGTGGGAGGAGCGGCCTCGGTTCGCTGGTCCTCAGCGGGCGGCGTCGGGTCTGGCTGTTCGGGCGGCGGAGTGGTCACAGGTCCTCGATTCGAGCGCGGTCCATCGCGTATTCGCTGTCGAGTGGGTGGAGCGCAGGGAGCGCGGGCATCGCGGTCCGCGAGCCGCCGGAGAGCGGTCGCGCGCTCGGCGTCGGTGCGGGAATGAAGCCCTCGATGAGGCGGCGCCAGCCCGGACCGTCCTGAGGTCCGCGGCGGCCGAGCTCGTACATCCCGACGGTGCTCCCCACGAGGTAGAGCGCTGTGAGTGCCGCCACCACCCACGGGAGTGCCGACAGCGCGAGGGGTGCCGGTCCCGTCGGATAAACAATCGGGCGGTCACCCTGCAGGACCACGTAGGTGCTCGCGATCTTGTCGTGCCAGCCCTGGCGCTGGTCGTCCCACAGCACCCACAGGTACCCGAGGAAGAACACGACCGAGCCGATTCCCTTGCCGCCCTGCCTCGCGAGGCCGTGGACGACACCGGGGCGCTGTCCGTCGCGGCGCAGCACTCGGATCCCGAGCACCGCCTTGCCCGGGCTCCAGCCCGCGACCTCGTAGGCCAGCAGCGCGAGCGTCGTGATGGTGCCCAGCAGCAGGCCCCACGTGAGCGCGTTGTGCATGTTCCGCGCGAGGGCATCCCACAACGCATCCGCCGTCTCGGGGGTGAACGGAACCGGCTCCTGCAGGCGCGAGAG
This sequence comes from Dehalococcoidia bacterium, assembly GCA_046328255.1. Taxonomy (GTDB): domain Bacteria; phylum Chloroflexota; class Dehalococcoidia; order UBA2979; family UBA2979; genus RBC038. The sequence continues at coordinate 24,079 of JAXLWY010000003.1, forward strand.
GACCACCTGTGTGAACGTCGAGAGGATGACCACGTCGACGAGGTATGCGCCGAGCCGGCGTCCGAAGCCCGCGAGCTCGTAGCGGGTGCCCGCCAGCTCCACAGAGCGTGCTCGCGACCCCTCGAGATGCGCGAACGAGGCGGCGATCACGGGCTGCCCGCAGCTGCCGCAGAAGGCGGCGCCGGCGCTGAGTCGAGCTCCGCACACCGTGCAGAAGTTCGTCGCGCGCGCCGTTGCAGTCGTCATACGCCCTCGACGACACAGTAGCGCGCGGGCCTACTGCGCGGTGGCGCCCCAGTCCGGCGCCGAGGGCGCCACGGGATCGAGGGCTGTCGGATCGCCCCCTACCGTGCGCGTCGCGCGCTCGACATCAAGAGGCCTCGAGTAGCGGAACCCCTGCAACGCGTCGACACCGAGTGCGCCGAGCAGCCATTCCTGGCGCTCCGTCTCGACGCCCTCGGCGATCACCTGCATGCCGAGGGCGCGCGCGAGCCCGACCGTCGCCCGCATCACCGCGAAGCCTCGTTGCGACTCCAGCATGCCGTGCACGAACGCGCGGTCCACCTTCATCACGTCGAGCGGCATCGTCGCGAGGTACCGCAGCGACGAGTAGCCCGTGCCGAAGTCGTCGATGGCAAGACGCACCCCGAGGTCACGCATCTCGTGGAGGCGCTCGATCATGACGTCGGCGTCGTCCACCAGGACGCTCTCGGTGATCTCGATCTGGATCCGGTCCGGTGGCTGGCGATAGCGCTCGAGGATGCGCCGCAGTCTCGGGACGTACGAGGGGTGGCGCAACTCAATCGCCGAGGCATTCACCGAGATGTACTGCGGCGCGGCGGACGCCTCGCCGGAGGGCCGCCAGAGACCCATCTGGCGCACGCTCGTGTCGAGGACCACTTCGCCGATGCGGACGATCTCGCCGGACGCCTCCGCGCTGGCGATGAAGCGCACGGGGCTGATCACGCCGAGCTCTGGATGCTGCCAGCGCACCAGCGCCTCGAAGGCCACGAATGCAGGACCCGGGAGCTTGAACGTCGGCTGGTAGTGCACGATCAACTCGCCACGGTCGGCGGCGCCCGCGGGATCCACGATGTCGCTCGCGGTCACCACGTGACCTGCCGGGTGGGGCGCCGAGCTGTGGCGCAGGACTCCGGCCCTGTGGGCGAACACCATCGCGGGTCTCCCGGCTCGCCTCCGTGCGGTCAGGGTGCCTGCTGCACAGGGCTCCCCGATGGAGTCCGCCTCGACGCGCTCGAGCTGCGTCGAGGCGGCCCCGGGTGAGTATCGGGACGCGCGGCTCTCGTCCTGATGGGGAAGGCACCGATGCTTCGCCCATCTCCAGGGTATGGACATAACTATGAGACAACTCGGGTGCGGCACCGCGCTCCTGCGCGGCACGCGCATCCCTGCGCCGCCCGCGCCTGTGCGACACTGCGCGCCTCGACGAGCGGAAGTGCGAGGGGAGTGGCAGATGACGAGGATGACCGGCGGCCAGGCGCTTGTGCAGTCGCTCAAGCTCGAGGGCATCGACACCATCTTCGGCCTTCCCGGCATCCAGATGGACTTCGCCTTCGATGCCCTCTGGGACGAGCGGGACGCCATTCACGTGCTCCACACCCGCCACGAGCAGGCGTGCTCGTACATGGCCGACGGCTTCGCGCGCAGCACCGGCAAGATCGGAACGTTCATCGTGGTCCCCGGTCCGGGCCTGCTCAACGCCTCGGCGGGACTCTCGACGGCGTACGCGTGCTCGTCGCCGGTGCTCGCGATCTCAGGACAGATCCAGTCGGACCTTATCGGCGCGGGGCGTGGCGTCCTCCACGAGATCAACAACCAGCTCGAGACCATCAGCGCCGTCTGCAAGCAGGTCGAGCGCGCGATGACGCCCGAGGAGATCCCGGGCATGGTGCACCGCGCGATGCGCGCACTCCAGACCGGCCGGCCGCGCCCCGTGGAGATCGAGGTGGCCGCCTGACGTGCTCGAGCGCATTGGCGAGGTCACGCTCGCGGAGCCCGAGGGGTTCGCGCGCCGAGGCGGACCCGGACGCACTCGAGGCGGCCGCGCAGGCTCCCGCGCGCAGAGCGACCGTTGATCGTCGCGGGCGGTGGCGTCCAGTCGAGCGCGGCATGGGAGGAGTTGCGCGCGCTCGCCGAGCCCTCGAGGCGCCCGTGCTGATGAGCGCGAACGGCGTGGCGCGCTCTCGGACCGCGATCACCGTGCGTTCTCGGGTGTCGGTGCGGCGAGCGCGCTGCTCCCCCACGCCGATGTCGTGCTTGCCGTGGGGACGCGCTACGTCATGCCACCCTCGGGACTGTCGCTGCCCCGGCCGGCCAGACCTTCATCCAGCTCGACATCGATCCCGTCGAGGTGGGACGGAACCGCAGGCCGGATCACGCCCTCGTCGGTGACGCGAAGCGCGGACTCGCCGACCTCGTATCGCGGGTTCCGAGGCACAACCGCGCGCGTCCCCTCGCGGGCCGGCGAGCTCCGCGCCCTCAAGGCCGGCCTCGTCGAGGAGATGGGGCGCCTGTCGATCCAGGCCGAGTACGCCCTCGCGATCCGCGACGTGCTCCCCGACGACGGCGTGCTCGTCAGCGAGAGCACGCAGGTAGGGTACTGGTCTCAGGGTGGCGGCTTCCCCGTCTACGAGCCGCGCTCGTTCCTCACCTCGGGCTACCAGGGCACGCTCGGGTACGGCTTCGCGACCGCCCTCGGTGCGCAGGTGGGGAATCCGCACCGCAAAGTCGTCTCGATCAACGGCGACGGCGGCTTCTTCTACAACGTGCAGGAACTCTCGACGATGGCCCGCCACGGGATTCCGCTCGTCGCGATCGTCTTCAACGACAACGCCTACGGCAACGTCCGCCGGATCCAGCAGGTCCGCTTCAACGACCACACCATCGGCTCCGACCTGCTGAACCCCGACCTCGTGAAGCTCGGCGAGCTGTTCGGCGTCGCCTCATCGAGGGCCACCAACCCGAGGGAGCTGCGCGCCACCCTCGAGCAGGCGCTCGCCTCGAACGCGCCTCACCTGATCGAGGTGCCGATGCCGCCCACCCTCGATGTGCCGCAGCAGTTCCCGATGGAGCCACTGCCGCCGCGTCCCGTGCTCGCATAGCGGGGCGTCCGAGGTGCCCGCCGGCTCACCACCGCCTCTCGAGGGCGGACTGTCGCTCGACGACGTGCTCGCCGCGCGCGCCCGCATCGAGGGCCACGTGCGGCCCACTCCGCTGCTGCCCAGCGCCGCGCTGTGGGAGCTGACCCGCGTCCCGATCCACCTCAAGTGCGAGAACCTGCAGCGCACCGGCTCGTCCAAGATCCGGGGTGCGCACAACATGCTGGCCGCCCGGCAGCCGAGCGCCGTGGTCGCTGCGAGCGCGGGCAACCACGCGCAGGGGTGTCGCGCTCGCGGCCACCGAGCGCGGTATCGCCTCGACGGTGGTGATGCCGAGGACGGCGCCGCTCGCCAAGCAGCGCGCGACCCGGGGCTACGGCGCCGAGGTCGTCCTCGTCGATGGCGGGCTGACCGGAGGCGATCGCGCGTGCGCAGGAGCTCGCACGCGAGCACGACTGGCTGTTCGTCCCTCCGTACGACGCGCCGGAGATCGTGGCGGGACAGGGGACCGTCGGCCTCGAGGTGCTGGAGCAGCTCCCGGAGTGCACGGCGGTCCTCGTGCCTGCCGGAGGCGGTGGGCTCCTCGGCGGCGTCGCCCTCGCGGTGAAGTCGTAGCGGCCCGGCGTCCGTGTGATCGGCGTCCAGAGCGCCGCCATGCCCGGCCTGACACCTCGAGGGAGGCCCGCGGGCCCCGGACCGTCGAGCGCGTGCACCATCGTCGACGGCGTTGCCGTCGCCGGCCCCTCGGCGCTGACGTTCGACCTCGTTGAGCGCTACGTCGACGAGCTGCGGCGGTGTCCGAGGCGGACATCGCGAGCGCGATCGTGATGCTTCTCGAGCGGGCACGGCTCGTCGTCGAGGGCGCGGGAGCACTGGCCGTGGCGGCGCTGCGTGCGGCCTGTGCGGCCCCTGACGGCCCCACCGTCGCCGTGGTGTCCGGCGGCAACATCGACGTCAGCATGCTGGGACGCCTCGCACAGCGAACGGCCGTCGATGGCCGCCAGCGTCACGTGATCGCCCGCAGCGGCGAACGTCCCCGGCGAGTTGGCCTTCATCGCCGGCGTCCTCGCCGGGGCCGGCGTGAACGTCCTCGAGGTGGCCCACGACCTCGCCGCCGCCCGACCTGCCGGTCGGCGTCGCACGGCTGACCCTCCGCATCGAGGTGGCCGGTGAGGAGGCGTACGCGGCGCTCGCGGCGAGTCTCCTTACCGCGCACTTCGTCGAGGGCACGCGCACCAACTTCCTGACTCCGGCGGCCGCGGCCTCGCGATTCTGACTCGCACGTCCCGGCCTCGGGCGCCGATCCCCGGGCATTCCCTGATGCACCCCCCGAGGGCGCTCCCGCACGCTGGTGATTGCCCCCTCGCACCAGCGGGCGGAGGCGCGTCACTCGCGAGGTGAGTCGATGGAGATGGACAAGGGCCACGCCCTGAACCTGCTCGCCGAGGTGATGGCGTTCCACGGCGCCGCCAGCGAACCGGTGCTGCATGCCGCTCTGCGTCGCGCCGAGGCGCGCGCGGGCATCGCCTCCCTCAGCCGGATCGACGAGGAACAGATGGGCACACTCCTGCTCGCGCTCGCCGCCGAGGGTGGGCGCATCCAGCGGGTGGCGGAAAAGATTGCCGCCTGGCGGACGGAGGGCGCGCAGGACGCGGACTTCGAGTTGACCTCGGACGCCGCCTAGCTCGCGCGCGCCTCGTCAACCTGCTCCGACTCGTCCACTGCGGCGTGCCCGCCACTCGCGAGGAACGCACGGAACGCAGTGGCAGACATCGGCTTGCCGTACGCGTGGCCCTGGACCTGGTCGCAGCCGACCTCGGCGGCGAACTCCACCTCGAACGAGGACTCCACGCGCTTCGCCGTCACGGTGAGCTTGCGGCCGTGCGCGATACGTGCCGCGTTCGCGAGCTGCTCACGCGTGCTCTCGTTGGCCGTGTTCGAGCGCAGGTCGATCTTCACCGCGTTCACGCCGGGGATGGCCAGCGCCCAGTACGGCTCGTCCTGCCCCCAGAAGTCATCGACAGCGATGTTCACACCGAGGTCGGCGAGCGCGCGGAGGGTCGTCATGCCGTCGGGTCCCGCTTCCAGCAGGGCCTGCTCGGTCGCTTCCACCTGCAGCGAGCGTGGCTTGAACTCGCTCGCCTCGAGGGCGCCCCGGATCGCCTCCACCGTCGCCTTGCCCGCCCCGAGCTGTGACTGGGACAGGTTGACGTGGAGCATGAACCGCCCGCTCGTGGCGGCGACGCACTCGCGAGCAAACTCGCAGGCGGGCCCGAGTGCTGCGGTCATCACCACATCGAGGATGCCCGCGCTGGCCGCGCGCCCGAAGAACTGGCGTGCCGTCTTCGCCTCCATGCCGGGTTGCTCCCAGCGCACCAGCGCCTCGGCGCCCACCACCTGGCCGCTGGTGCGGTCAAAGACGGGCTGGAAGTGCACACCGAACTCGGATAGCCGAACCGCAGCGGCGACCCGCTCACTGGTGAGCGCGACGTCCGCGGGCGCGCGCCGCGCCCGGCGGTGACGGACCAGGACGAGCGCCAGCGCCAGCGCGATCACGAGCAGCACGAGACACGAGAAGACCGCCGCGAGCCCGAGCGGTGACAGCGCGGCAGTCACCGCGATCACCGGGGCGAGCAACGCGCTGCCAATCGACAGCGCCGGGAGAGGCCCCTCGGCGATGGGCGTACCGGGAACGGGGTCGGCAGCCTTTGCCACGAACGTCTCCTCGATGGGAGCCGCGCTCGTTGCGGGCGTCTCGGCGGCGACGGTCGGAGCGCCGGGCGCCACGGCGGCGACGCTGGGAGCGCCGGGCACCACGATCTGCTGCCCAATCTGGAGATTTCGCAGACCCGCCTCGGTAGTGCCGTTCAGCGCCGCGAGCTCCCGCACGGTCGTGGAGAAGGTGGCCGCGATTTCACTTGCGGTATCGCCGCTCGCGACGGTGTACGTGGGGCGGTCCGCTGCGGCCACCGCGGACGTGGTCGCCGCGACCGGCGTGGGCGTCACGGGAATCACGAGGACCTGCCCGAGCTGCAGCGAGGACGGGTTCGTGATCTCGTTCGCCGCCAGCAGGTCGGCCGTCGATACCTTGAAGCGCTCGGCGATGCTACCGGGGTTGTCCCCCGCTACGACCGCGTACGTCACCGGCTGGCCCGGGGCAGGCTCCGGCCGAGGCGTCGGCGTCGTCGGTGCAGGAACGGCCGCAACCGTCGGCTGGCTCGGCGTGGATACGCCCGGCTGAGGAATCACGAGGACCTGCCCCAGCTGCAGCGACGATGGGTTCGCGATGTTGTTCGCCTCCAGCAGGTCCGCCGTCGACACGTTGAAGCGCTCGGCGATGCTCCCGGGATTGTCCCCGGCAACAACTGTGTAGGTCGCCGGCTGCTCGGGAGTGGGCTCCGGCGGAGGCGTGGGCGCGGATGGCGTAGTCGACACGTCGACGGGGGCCTCGGAGGGGGCGGTCCGTTGCTCTGTACCGCGGTTGCGATGCTCGCGACGGTCGCCACGGCCGAGGGCGCGGCGGGTGGCTCCGCGACGCCGCCGCAGCCCACGAGCGCCACGGCACTCGCCCCGGCGAGCGAGATACCGCCGATTGCGACCCGGACGACGTTCGAGACACGACGTGCGTTCAGCATCACGGTCCATCCCCCTCCGGCGCGGCATCGGCGCAGCCCCTCGCGAGGGTGCCCGTGCGCGCATGCTGGGATCATCGGCTGGAATTCGGGATCCCGAAGGGCGCACGCGAAGCTGAAGAGATCGCCCGACCGCTCCGATGATGACTGCACGAGCCCTCAACGGCGGTTGCCGGATGGCTATGGCCCTGGTGGGGGACGCGCGCCTGACGCAATGCAAGGGCGGGGGAATGGTAACCGGGCAATCCGAACGCACCGCTGATGGAGCCGGTAACGCACTGCGCGTGTTGCTGGTGACCAGCGATCCCGACGTCCTGGAGGCGCTGCGGCGCTCCTTCCGCGGACGCGGCTTCGCGGTCGCAGGCGAGGCGTGGCCCGGCATCGATGCCGTGCGACGCGCCGCCGCGCTCCGCCCCGACGTCGTGCTGATGCACGTCGAGGAGCCGATCGTGCCCGCCCTGCGCACCGCGCAGGCGCTCGCCGACGCCAGCGACGCCGGGCTCGCCATCATCTCGAGCGCCGACGACCTCGAGACCGTGCGCCGCGTGATGAACGCCGGTGCGCACGACTTCGCCACGCTGCCGCTCTCCGACGACGAGTTGCGAGACGCGGCCTCCCGCGCCGCCGCCGCCGCCGGACGCCGGTCCGCCGCGGCCAGTCCCTCGGCGGCGCAGGCCTCGAGCTCGGGGCGCATCATCACCATCGCCAGCCCTCGAGGCGGCACGGGCAAGAGCACGATCGCCGCCAACCTTGCGATCGAGCTGGGCCGCGGCAGCCGCACCGGCGTGGTCGCCGTCGACCTCGATCTCCTGTTTGGCAGCGTCGCGATGATGCTCGATACCCTGCCGGAGGTCGGCATTCAGGAGTGGAAGCGCGACCGCGCGAAGAACCCTGCCGGCGCCGTCTCTCCCTACGTCATCGACACGGCCTCGGGTGTGCGCCTGCTCGCCGCCCCCACCGATCCCGACCCCGAGGTCGAGATCACGCCGCAGGATGTGTCCGACCTCCTCACGGACCTCAGCAGCACCTACGAGTACGTCGTGGTCGACACGGGACCCGGCTTCAACGACGTGACGCGCGCCGCCCTCGAGCGCGCGACCATGCCGCTGATGGTGACCACTCCCGAGGCAGCCTCGCTGCGTGCGGTCCGCCACGTCGTGCAGCAACTGCGCACCTCGCCCGGGCTCGTCGAGCGCATGGCGCTCGTCCTCAACTACTCGAGGGCGTACGCGCCCGTCGACGAGCTGCCCGCGGACCCCGGCGCGCCCGTGAACTGGGAGATCCGCCACGACGTGCAGGTGCTGCGCGCGGCGCTCGCGGGGGTGCCGGTGAGCACCCACAAGGCGGGCGCGACGCTCCCGCGCGTGCTGCGCGAGGTGGTCGCCGCCCTCGACGAGGCGCCGCCTGCAGAGCAGCCCGCGCGCCGCCGCATGCTCGGCGTCATCTAGGCCTCACCCGGACGTCTGCCTGGGTACTCCGAGGGCCGCCCGGTCAGTCTCGGAAGTCCTGCGTCGTCATGATGTAGCGCGCGTCCTTCTGGACGATCCCGATTCCGATACGGTGCAGTGCCGGGTTGAGGATGTTTGCGCGGTGGCCGGGCGAGTTCATGAGCGCCGTGTGCGTCGCCTGCACGGTGCTCGCCCAGGCGATGTTCTCGGCGGCTGTGCGGTACGTGATTCCCGCGCGCGACATCCGATCGAAGGGGCTCAACCCCTCGAGGTTGGTGTGTGCGAAGTACCCCTTCGCCACCATGTCCGCCGAATGCGCCCGTGCCACATCGGACAGCGCAGCCTCGAGGGTGAACGGCGTGAGTCCGTTTGCGGCCCGCTCGACGTTGACCAGCCGCAGCATCTCCGCCTCCGCAGCAGCGAGCGCTCCCGAGGACGGAGCGGGCGCCGGCGTGGCGCCGGGCATGGCTGTTGAGGTTGGCGCCGGAGGCGCGGGCGCGGGCGTCGACGCGGCGGGGGCGGCAACCGGGGCGCAGACCAGCACGATCGGGGCATTCGAGGGCAGCACGCCCCCCGAGTACTCGCCCCGGAATCCCGCGTTCACGGCGTCCGGAGCGCCGAAGAGGTATCCGACCAGGCCCCCGCCGCGGCGGTTGGTCCACGCGGAGCGCGCCGTGCAGTCGCTGCTGCCGAGGGCGCCCGTGATCTCCTCGACGTTGCCGCCGCTCCAGACCACGAGGCCCAGCGACCCTGCGCGTGGAATCGGGCCGATCAGCTGGCCCGCCTGCGCCTCACCCGCACCGATGACGAGCACGGACAGCGCCAGCGCGAGGGCGGCCACGCCCGTGACGAGGGCGCGCGGCCATCGGGTCGCGTTCGAGGAAGTCGAGTTACGCATGACTCATTATCGGGCAGCCGTTCGCTGGACTCGAGTTTTCCCAACCATCCAGAACGCCCGCGCGCGATACCGTGAGAGGAGTGGGGCGCAGCGAAGGGATCGGTCGCATGCCGAACAGGGCGCGCCAGGCGAGCCGGCGTGACGTGAGGATTCCCGGCGGCGCGTCCGCGGCGCGATGGCTGCTTCTGGCCGCGCTCGCCGGCGCGCTCGCCCTCGCGTCGCCCGCGTCCCAGGGCGTGCACGCGCAGACCCCCACCGTCGAGCAGATCACCGCCTACACAGTCGATATCACGGTCCAGAAGGACGGCACACTCCTCGTCGTCGAGAACATCGACTACTTCTTCCCCGGCGAGAGCCACGGCATCCTCCGCGACATCCCCGTGCGACAGCAATACGACGACGAGAATGACCGCATCTTCCCCCTCGAGGTGGTGTCGGTCGCGACGACCGGCGGGGCGTCGAACGCGTACCAGCTCGAGGATGGCGGCAGCGGACTGCAACGCATCCGCATCGGCGACGCGAACCGCACCGTGAGCGGCGCGCACACCTACGTCATCACCTACCGGGTACGGGGCGCGCTCAACGCGTTCCCCGATCACGACGAGCTCTACTGGAACGCTATCGGCAACCAGTGGCGGGTGCCGATTGGTCGGCCCAGCGTGCGCGTGCACACGCCCGCCGCACCCCTCGAGGTGGCGTGCTTCGCCGGTCCCCAGGGCTCGAACCGCGCCTGTGCCTCAGCCGCCACCGAGGACGCCGGGGCCACGTTCTCGCACCGCTCGCTCGCGCCGTACGAGGGCATGACCGTCGTGATCTCCCTCCCCAAGGGCGCGGTCCCCGAGCCGAAGCCCCTCCTCGAGGAGCGGTGGAGCCTGCGGAAGGCGTTCACGATCAGCCCGCTCACGCTCGGGCTCACCGGCCTCCTGGCGGCCGGCGCCGCGTACCTCATCGCAAGGCTCTACTGGCGCACGGGCCGCGATCTCCGCTGGGGCACCGGCAGCGCCGACGCCCTGTTCGGCCGGACGGGCGACCCGGAGCGCCCGATGCCGCTGCGCGACGAGGGCCCGGTGGCCGCCGAGTACGTACCCTTCGAGGGGATGCGCCCCGGCCTCATGGGCACGCTCTTCGATGAGCGCGCCAACGCCCTCGACGTCACCGTCACCGTGATCGATCTCGCGACGCGCGGCTACCTGCGCATCGAGGAGATCGAGCAGTCGGGCGTCATGAGCTGGTTCGCGAAGCCGGACTGGCTGCTCGTGCGCCTGAAGGAGCCCGGCGACCTGGTGGAGTACGAGCGCACGCTCTTCAACGCGCTCTTCGAGAGCGGCGACCAGGTGAAGCTGTCGGACCTCAAGAACAAGTTCGCAGGCGACATGGCGAAGGTGCAGCAGGCCCTCTACGCCGAGGTCGTCCGCCGAGGCTGGTTCACGGGCAGCCCGGACGGCACGCGCAACAAGTGGCTCGCGATCGCGATCGTGGCGCTGGCGGCGTCGATTGGGCTCCAGTACCTCTCCACGAGATACACGCACTTCGCCCTCGTCACCACGCCGCTCATCCTCGGCGCGCTTGTCCTGCTCGCGCTCCACGCCTCGATGCCGCGTCGCACCGCTGCCGGCACGGCGGCGCTCCGCCACACGCACGGCTTCAGACGCTTCATCGATGACGCCGAGGACGAGCGCGCGCGGTTCGCCGAGCAGTCCAACCTCTTCTACGAGTACCTCCCGTACGCCATCGTGTTCGGCCTCGCCGAGAAGTGGGCGCACGCATTCGAGGGCCTCGCGAACCCGCCTCAGCAGCCCGGCTGGTACGTCTCGTCGCATCCCTTCACCATGGCCGCGTTCGCCAGCTCGATGGACACCTTCGGCACCACCGCTACCGGCACGATGACCAGCACCCCGGGCGGCTCGGGGGGCAGCGGATTTGGCGGCGGCGGCTTCTCGGGCGGCGGCGGCGGAGGCGGAGGCGGCGGGAGCTGGTAGCCCTCGAGGCGAGCTCCTCCCACGTCACGTGGCGTCGAAGCCGCCGACCACCGTACGGGCGGAGGCCTCCCTGAGTGCAGTCGAGGGGCCTGGCGAAGCGCATACGCCGTTCTCGGATCCAACGAATCAAAGATGGCACGACGCCGAGGCGTCCCCAGCCTCACACGCCTGCGCGCAGCGGCGTTATCCTGCGCGTCGCGCCAGGCGGATGTGACCGCTGCTCCGCGCGTACCGAGGGGGAGTCGATGTATCCGTACGAAGGCCTGATCGCCGAGACCGTGCAGCACCAGGGCGACAGCGGCGACTGGATCAGCGCCTACGCGGCCCGACCCCTCGATGCCGGGCCGCACCCGGGAGTCGTCGTGATTCACCACATGCCCGGCTGGGATGAGTGGTGCAAGGAAGTCGTGCGCAAGTTCGCCTACCACGGCTACAACGCCGTTGGGCCCAACCTCTTCCACCGCTTCGGCACCGGCTCCCCCGACGACGTGGCGGCAGTCGCGAGGTCACAGGGCGGCCCCTCGGACGCGCAGGTGATGGGCGACGTCGAGGGCGCCGCCACCTACCTGCGGGCGCTTCCCACCTCGAACGGCAAGGTCGGCGTCATCGGGTTCTGCTCCGGCGGTCGCCAGACCTACCTCGCGGCCTGCACGATCCCGTCCTTCGACGCAGCCGTCGACTGCTGGGGCGGCGGCGTGATCGCCGCGCCCGAACAGCTGAACGAGAAGCGTCCCGTCGCCCCCATCGACCTGACGAAGGACATGCAGGTGCCGCTGCTCGGCATCTTCGGTAACGAGGACCGCGCCCCCACTGCCGAGCAGGTCGACCAGAACGAGGCCGAGCTCAAGCGCCTCGGCAAGGTCTACGAGTTCCATCGCTACGACGGCGCCGGGCATGGCTTCTTCGCCACCGATCGGCCCGCCTACCGTCCCGAGCAGGCGACGGACGCCTGGGGCAAGGTCTTCGCCTGGTACGAGCGCTGGCTCTCGGCGTAGCGCCCGCTCGAGGCGCGCCGCCCCTCGAGGGCGGCTCATCCATCGAGGTTCGGCAGTCCCATGTCAGCGAGGACACCACCATGTGCACCGACATCATCGAGAAGGCGGAGATCAGCGGGAGCGGCAAGGGCGCCGACGGCTGGTTCTCGCTCCGGCAGGCCAACGTCTACTACGACCATCCCTTCCACGCGCCCCTCGATCACGCGCTCATCATCGACTTCGTGCAGGACCCGGATACGCCCGGCCATCGAGTCGCGGTCGAGCTGACCTTCGACTCCGCCGTCCGCCTGATGGAGTCGATCCACGCCGCCCTCGATAGCGGCATCGACGCGCACGCTCTCGATCACCAGGTCGCGCATCACCAGGCCGCGCCCGCCCTCGCGAGCTAGGATCGTCAGCCCGAGCCGATCGTGCCGACGCGCGACGTTGAGATCCTCTTCGACGGCCCCGAGGGCGGTGAGGTCATCGTCCTCGCGCCGGGCGCGGGCGCGGGGATGCGACACGTGTTCATGGCCTCGATGGCGGCGCGCCTCGCCGAGGGTGGCCTGCGCGTCGCCCGATTCGAGTTCGCCTACATGCAGCGCGCCGCCGAGGCGAGCGCACGAATCGGACGCCCCGATGCCCCCGCGGTCCTCCGCGTGCGCTGGCTCGAGGTCATCGCGCGCCTCGGCGGCGGCCGGCGCCTGGTCATTGGCGGGAAGTCGATGGGTGGACGCATCGCCTCGATGGTCGCCGACGAGGTAGAGGCGCGCGGCCTCGTGTGCCTCGGCTACCCGTTCCACGCCGCTGGCAGGCCCGAGCGGACGCGCACCGCGCACCTCGAGGCGCTGCGCACCCCGACGCTGATCGTGCAGGGGACGCGGGACGCTCTCGGCAGCCGCCCGGACGTCGAGGGGTACACGCTGCCCCCCTCGATTCGCCTGCACTGGCTCGAGGACGGCGATCATTCGTTCGTTCCGCGCAAGGCCTCGGGCTACACGAGCGCGGAGCACCTCGATGCTGCGGCCGCCACCGTCATCGACTTCGTTCGAGGCCTGCCGTGACTGCCTCGCGCTCGCGCGTGCCAGGCCAGCCCGTGGCGACGCTGCGCTTCGACAGCGCGTGCGCATTCTGCACCGCGAGCGCGCGCTTCATCGAGGCGCGCACGCGCGGCCGCGTGCACCTCGAGGCTGCGCCGGGCATCGAGGCGGCCGAACTCATCGAGGGCGGCGCGCTCCGCCGGGGTGGTGCCGCCATGACGGGCGCCCTTGCCCTTGTCGGCCCGAGGTGGGCGCGCCTCGCCGGCCTCCTCGATGCGCGCGGCGTCCACCTGCTGCGGGACGCCGCCTACGCCTGCATCGTCCGCGCTCGCTGGCCGCTGCCGCTCGCTTGAGGTCGAGGCGTGCCCTATTTCGTGCCCGCGACACGTCGTCGAGTCGCGTCCCGGGAAGCGCGGGGAGCGCGAGGGGCGCAGCCCCCGCACAGAAAGGGCCGGGTGAGCCAGCCCGCAGGGCTGACCACACTACGCCGGCGGCGCCGCCTCGTTGAACTCGAGCATCACGTTGCCGTTCGTGGCCGGGTGGATCCACGCCGACCGAGGCGACTCAGGCTCGGTTGTCACCTTGAGGCCCGCGCCGGTCGCCATCGCGATCTGCGCCCCAACGCTGTCCCCGTCGATGCGCATCCCCACGAGGTAGATGCCCTCGCCGCCCGGGTACGCAGGCCCTTCGCGCATCTTCATGAACCGCGCCAGCGCCGAGTCCGCCGAGGAGGGCGCGATCACCTCGATGAGGTTGTCGTCCTCGGTGCCGATCATGCAGTTCTTGAAGCCCCAGCGCGTGTCCTGCACCTCGGTGCGCTTCTTGAGGCCGAACGCCTTCACGTAGCGCTCCACCGCCGCATCGATGTCGTTCACCGCGATCGAGAAGTACTGGATCCCGAGAATCGCCACGCCGCCCGTCCCTTCGTCGTCACGCGCTTCCACGCCTCGGACCCCCGAGGTGAGGTGCTGGCATTATGCCGGGCGCGCGCAACTATCCTCGACGTGAGCGTGAGAGTCGGTGGTGGGTTGCGCCGCACTCGCATGGACGAGTTCCACACCCTCTCCCCCTGGGAGAGGGCGGGGTGAGGGACGCGTCCAGCCGGTCCGCGGGGCGGTCCCCCCCTCCGAGGCCGCTAGCGCCTCGTGATCTGGTCCACCTCGGCCATCTCCTCGGCACTGAGGCGCCAGCTCGCGGCGGCCGCGTTCGCCGCCACCTGCTCCGGTTTCGTCGCGCCCGCGATCACCGTGGCGACGAACGGCTGCGACGCCAGCCACGAGAACGCCAGCTCGAGGAGCGTGTGCCCGTGGCTCTGCGCGAACCCCTCGAGAGCTTCGACCGTGTCGAAGTTGCGGTCGGTCAGCATCCGTTGCGCCATCGCCCCCGAGGAGAGACGTGCACCCTCGGGGCCCGCCTCGCCTCGGTGGTACTTACCCGTCAGCAGCCCGCTCGCGAGGGGCGAGAACGGGATCATGCTCAGCCCGAACTTCCGCATCGCGGGCACCAGCTCCGCCTCGGGACGGCGGTCGAGGAGGCTGTAGGCGTTCTGCGCCGAGATGAATGGCACGTAGCCCCCGGCCTTCGCGACGTGGTGCGCGTCCGCCACCTGCCAGCCCGCGTAGTTCGAGTTGCCGATGTAGCGCACCTTGCCGGCGCTCACCAGGTCGTCAAGCGTGCGCAGCGTCTCCTCGAGCGGGGTGTGCGAGTCGGGCGCGTGCATCTGGTAGAGGTCGATGTAGTCCGTGTCGAGGCGGCGCAGGGAGTCCTCCACCGCCCGCATGATGTAGGAACGCGAGCCGCCTCGCGTCAGCGGTCCCTCGCCCATCGGGTTCGCGAACTTGGTCGCGATCAGCACCTCGTGGCGGCGCCCCTTGAGCGCGCGCCCGATGAACTCCTCGGACAGCCCGCGGTTCCCGTAGACGTCGGCCGTGTCGATGAAGTTGATGCCCTGCTCGAAGCAGGCGTCGATCACCGACTTCGTGTCCGCCTCGTTCGTGCGACCGCCGAAGTTGTTGGTGCCAAGGCCGACAACGGACACCTCGAGGCCGGAGTTGCCGAGGTAGCGGTATTCCATGATGCGTTCCTCCCGGAGTCAGAGAAGCCTCGGGGGCCCCGAGGCGAATGTGCACGCGATTATACGGACGACCCCGGCGCGCGGGTTACGATTTGTGATGCGTCAACCGGAGGCCGCTCCGCACTCTTTCAATCGAGGCGCACGCCATCCGCATAGAATGGCGCCATGCCCGACACCTCGTTCCCGGTACCCCTCGGCGTGCTGGATCAGTCGCCGATCCGCAAGGGCGGCACGCCTCGCGAGGCCGTACTGGCCACCATCGAGCTCGCACGCGCCGTCGAGGGCTCTGGCTACTCGAGGTACTGGGTCGCCGAGCACCACAACAGCCGCACGCTGGCCAGCGCCTCTCCCGAGGTGCTGATCCCGCCGATCGCGGCTGCGACGTCGAGCATCCGGGTCGGCTCCGGCGGCGTCATGCTGACGCACTACGCCGCACTCAAGGTTGCCGAGCAGTTCCGCATGCTCGAGACGCTCTACCCCGGTCGCATCGACCTCGGACTGGGCCGCGCGCCGGGCTCCGACCGGCTGACCGCCGCCGCGTTGCACCACGGCCCCGGCGCGCTCCCCCTCGAGGCGTACCCGGAGCAGGTCATCGACGTGCTCCGCTACATGACCGGCGAGGTCCCGCCTGAGCACCCGTTCCATGGCATCCGAGCCACGCCCGCGGGCCCCTCGATGCCCGAGCCGTGGCTGCTCGGCTCCGCCTACGACAGCGCCCGCTTTGCCGCCGAGCTCGGCCTGGGGTTCGCCTTTGCCCAGTTCATCAGTCCCGATGGCGGCCAGCGCGTGGTGCGCGAATACCGCGAGCGCTTCCAGCCCTCGCCGTTCCTCGATGAGCCGCGCGTCATCCTCGGCGTCTCCGCCGTCTGCGCGGACACCGACGAGGCCGCCCATCGCGTCGCCCTGAGCCGCCACCTGATGCGGCTCCGGCGCGAGCAGGGACGCTCCGAGAGCGGCGTCCCCAGCATCGAGGAGGCGGAGCGCACCGACTTCACACCGCCCGAGCGCGACTACATCGCCTACCAGCAGAGCCTCGCCCTCGAGGGTGGCCCGGCCCGCGTCCGGCAGGGGCTGCTCGACCTCGTCGCGGAGTACGACGCCAACGAGGTGATGATCGTCACGATCACCCATGACTACGCCGACCGTACCCGCTCATATGAGCTGATCGCCGAGGCGATGCGCTCCGACTGACGGCTGTCGCCAGCCTTGCGGCAGCCTCGCTCGAAGTGCATCCCGCATATCGAGGGACGTGCGCCCACGCTCTCCAAGGCGTCACATCGGCCCTCGAGACCCGCCGAGTAGGACGGCGCGACATGCTGTCGCAGTGTCCTAGGGGGTTTCCCGATGCGAGCGGAAGGTCCGCTGTGCGATCGTGAGCTGCCGCGGCCGATGATCGATCCGCGGGGTAAGAGGACCCATGGCAGCGCTTCGTCAGCCCCGGCCGGACCGTGAGCCCGAACGCCGTGCGCTTCGACTCGTCACGCCAGGCTCGGCCGCCGACGCTGTGCGCCTTGCCGAGGCCGAGGCCTCGAAGCAGGCGTTCAATCACGGACTGCGCTGGGGTATCGCGGTGTCTGCCCTCGGCTTCTGGCTGCCCGTCGCCGCTGCCCTCTACGCCTGGCTGAAGTAGACCGCTCGCCCTCCGCGCCCGGGGCGGAGGCCCTTGACCGCCGCTGGCGGAGGCTGGCGGAGGCCCTGTGCTCCTCGTACCGTAGCCCGCGGTGGCCTCGGAGACTCGTTCGCCGCAGGGTGTGATGACCTCTGACCCGGCCGCACGACGTGGGAAGCGAGTGGCGATGGCCGGCGATCTCGACCCCGTGCTCGTCGTCGACCTCGGGGGCACGCGCCTCCGCGTCGCGGTCCTCGATCCCTACGGCGGACTGCTCCACCGCACCTCGATGTCCACGCCGCCCACCCGCCCCGAGGCGCTGGCACAGGTCATGCGCGAGAACCTCGAGGCGAGTCGCTTTCACATCGCGGGCGCCGTCGTCGGCGTCCCCGGCCCCGTCTCCTACCGGGACGGCGTGCCCCTCGCGCTGCCGAACCTGCCGCACTGGGAGGGGTTCGTGTCTGCGGAGGGCCTTGCGCGCATCCTCGGCATCCCCGTCACCCTCGCCAACGACGCCGACCTCGCCGCGCTCGGCGAGCACCGCCTGGGCGCAGGGCGCGGCACCTCGGACATGGTCTACCTCACCGTCAGCACGGGCGTCGGCGCGGGCGTCGTGCTGAACGGCCGGCTCGTGCACGGTCGCAACTCGCTCGCCGAGATCGGCCACACCGTCGCCGACCTCGACAGCGGCGCCACCATCGAGGACGTCGCGAACGGCGCCGCCCTCGACCGACTGGCGGGCGCACCGGGCGCCGAGGCCACCCGCCGCGCCGCCCTCGGCGACCCGGCCGCGATCGCAGCCTTCGAATCCATCGGTCGGATGGTCGGCCTCGCGATCCACAACCTCGCGAGGCTGTTCGCACCACAGCGCGTGGTGGTCGGCGGCGGCCTGACCTCCGCGGGCGAGCGCCTGCTCGCGCCGGCGCGGCGCTACCTCGAGGAGCGACAGCTCCCCGTCGAGGTGGTGCGCGCGGCCCTTGGCGACGACGGCGGCCTCCGCGGCGGCACTGTCTTCTGGAGCGACCTCGCGACGGCGCACCTGGGAGCCATCCCGTTCGTCGGCCACCCGCCGTCTGTCGGCGGCCTGCCGTCGTCGGCGGCCCGCCGTCTGTCGGCGGCCCGCCGTCTGTCGGCGGCCCTCGTGACACCGGCGCTCGGGACCTCCGCCCTCGCCGCATGTGCGCCCGCGACGTTGACGTGACCCTGCGGTTGGAGCGGCGCGCGCTGCTGGTGCGCAATCCTGTTGCTCGTCGCGCGCCTTCGCTCGCGGCACTCGAGGAGGCGTCGCGCGGCTGCATCGCGCCGGCTGGACCATCGACGTGCGCACGACCACCGCGCGGGGCGAGGCGAGCAACCTCGCGCGGATGGCTGCTGCCGAGGGCTTCGGCACCGTGATCGCCTGCGGCGGTGACGGCACGCTGCGCGAAGTCGCCGAGGGCCTCGCGGGACGCGAGGGCGTGGCGGGACGCGATGCCGCGCTCGCCGTGCTGCCCGCCGGCACCGCCAACGTCTGGGCCCGCGAGGCGGGCATCCCCCTCGACCTCGCGGGCGCGCTCGCACTGGTTGTCCGCGGCCGTCGCGTGCGCATCGACACCGGATTGGCGAACGGCCACCGCTTCCTCCTCATGTGCAGCGCGGGCCTCGATGCGACCACGGTGCACGCCCTCGAGGGCAGTCGCGCCAAGCGCTGGTTCGGGCGCGTGGCCTACGCCGCAGCCGGGATTCGCAACGCCGCCCTCACGCCCGCCGTGGCGACAACCATCGAGTTGTGCACGGAGGTCGAGGAGCCGCTGCGCCTTGAGCGCGACGTCCTGATGGCGGTCGTGGGCAACTCGAGGCTGTTCGGCCTCGTGGCCCGTGTCACCGCCGAGGCCCGCGTCGACGACGGTCTCCTCGATGTCTGCGTGCTCTCCGCGCAGGCCGCCGGTGGCCACGCGCGCGGACTCTCGCATCGCCTCGGGCTCGCGTGGACGGCTCTTCGCGACGGGCTCCCCGATGCCGCCGCTCGAGGGCGTTTCGGTGTCGACTACGGACGCGCGACGCGCGTGCGCATCGATTCGGATCTACCGCTCGATGTGCAGGCGGACGGGGACTGGATCGGCACCACTCCGCTCGAGATCACGATCGAGCCCGCCTCGCTGACGGTCGTCGTGCCCTGGGGACCGAACCCGCTCTGGGAGTAGGCCTATTCAGCGTGCCGCAAGTCCTGCGCCGCGGCCGGATCGGCGACCACGATCACCCTCGAGGCGTGCACGCGCGCTGCGGGAATCGGATCACTGCTGTGCCCCGCGCTCCCCTCGATCAGCGCCCGCAATGCGTCGCGCTTCTCGCTCCCCGTGACGAGGAACAGCGCCACCTTCGAGGCCGAGAGCATGGGCAGCGTGAGGGTCAGGCGCGTGTAGTCGGGGCGCGCGACCGGCACCACGAGGCGCGTGCGCTCCTCGAGGGCGGCGTCGCCGGGGAAGAGGCTCGCGGTATGGCCGTCGGCTCCCAGCCCCAGCACCGCGAGATCGAGGGCTGGCGCGGCGCCGAGGCGCTCGCGCAGCACCGCCTCATACGACTCGCAGTCGCGCGTCGCGAACGGCATCGGATGGAGCCTCGGATGCGGCCGCATCCCGAGGAACGCGCGCTGCACCATCCCGAAGTTGAGCGCCGGGTCGCTCGGCGCGACGCAGCGCTCGTCCGTGAAGAAGCACTCGATATCCGCCCACGGCAGGTCGACCTCGCGCAGGCGCTCGTACAGCGGCCGGGGCGTTGTGCCGCCCGCGAGCGCCAGGCTACGAGGACTCGCCGCGCGCACCACGTCGAGTGCCGCGCCCACCCAGTCGTCGGCGACGATCAGCTCCGGTGCGCTCATCGAGGCGTGCTCCGCTCCTCAGTGGTCAGTGGGTGTGCCAGGTGCGTGCGCCGATCAGATCGTTCGCCGCGTCGGGACCCCACGAGCCCGCCGCGTACGGGTGCACGGGCGGCGGCGCATCGATGAGTGGCTGCAACACCTCCCAGGCGCGCAGCACGCTGTCCTGGCGGAGGAATAGCATCGGGTCGCCATCCATCGCGTCGTAGAGCAGGCGCTCGTACGCCTCGGCGGGTTCGGTCATGAACGACTCGCCGTAGCGGAATCGCATCGCGACGGGCCGCGTCGTCATCTCCGGGCCGGGGACCTTGGCGTTGAACGTTAGCTCGATGCCCTCGTTGGGCTGGATGCGCATCACGAGGTGGTTCGAACGGCGTTCGTCCGCCTCGAGGCCCGCGCTCTCCCACAGCACCACGGGCGGTTCGCGGAACGACACGAGCACCTCGGTCACGCGCTGCGGCAGGCGCTTGCCGGTGCGGATGAAGATCGGCACGCCCGCCCAGCGCCAGTTGTCGATCTCCGCGCGCAGTGCCACGAACGTCTCGGTGTGCGAGTCCTTCGGCACGCCCGTCTCCTCGAGGTAGCCGCGCACGTGCTTCCCCTCGACGGTGCCCGCCGTGTACTGGCCGAAGATGGCGTCCTCTGTGCGGATCGGACGCAGCGCGTGCAGCGCGCGCGCGCTCTCGTCGCGCAGCGCGGCTGCGGTGAACTTCGCGGGAGGCTCCATGGTCAGCAGCGCGAGGAGCTGCAGTGCGTGGTTCTGCACGATGTCGCGCAGAGCGCCCACGTCGTCGTAGAAGGCCGCCCGACCTCCCGCGCCGATCGACTCTCCCACGGTGATCTGGATGTGATCGATCGCGTCACGACTCCACACGCGCTCCCACACCGCGTTCCCGAAGCGGAAGACGGAGATGTTCTGCACCGTCTCCTTCCCGAGGTAGTGGTCGATGCGGAAGATCTTGTCCTCGTCGAAGTGCTCGCGGATCTGCTCGTCCAGCGCGCGCGCCGAGGGCAGGTCGAACCCGAACGGCTTCTCGAGGACGATCCGACTGCCCTCGATGAGCCCGTTCGCGCGGATCTCCTCGAGCACGCCGGGTACCGCGGTCGGCGGGATTGCGAGGTAGATCAGGCGCTCGTTCTGCGTCGCATGCTTGGCCGCGAGGCCGATCCCGCCTTTCGAGCGTGGCACGTACACAAATCGAGGCGCCAGCTCTCGCCACGCCTCGTCGAAGAGCATCCGTCGCGCCCCTGCGCGGATCGAGTTCGCCGCGCGGAGGCGGAACGTCTCGTCGTCGGTCTCCTCGCGCGCGTATCCGATGATGCGACCGTTGTTCGGCAGCAGTCCGTCGAGGAAGAGGTCGTAGATCGCCGGGATCAGCTTGCGCCTCGCGAGATCGCCCGTGGCGCCCACGAGGATCAGGTCCTGGTCGGCGGGCGGGTGCAGCGTGAATGACGAGGCGGGAAGCGGGGTTGCGGGACGCTCGTCCTGCAACCCGTCGTGGTCGCCGTCCCAACCGGTCGCGTTCGCGCCTTCCCAGCGCTGCGCGGTCATCCCTCGGAGGCCCCGGGTGCCTCGGCAGCGTGGACCGCGTGTCCGCCGAACTCGTTGCGCAGCGCCGCGATCAGGCGCAGCCCCAGCGAGTTGTCATCCCTCGAGGAGAACCGCGCGAACAGTGACTGCGCGATCACGCCCGCAGGCACGCCGCGCTCGACCGCTTCGAGGACAGTCCAGCGGCCCTCGCCGGAGTCGTCGACGTACGCGCCGAGGCTTTCGAGGCGGGGGTCCTTCGCCAGCGCCCGCTCGGCCAGCTCCAGCAGCCACGATCGCACCACGCTGCCGTGGTTCCAGAGGTCCGCCACCTGGTGCAGGTCGAGGTCGAACCCCGACTTCTCGAGGAGTTCGAAGCCCTCGGCGTAGGACTGCAGCAGTGCGTACTCGATGCCGTTGTGCACCATCTTGGTGTAGTGGCCCGCGCCTGCGGGACCCACGTGCGCGTAGCCATCGACGGGTGCGAGCGCGCGGAACAGCGGCTCCACGAGGGCCACGCCCTCGCGATTGCCGCCCACCATCAGGCAGAATCCGACCTCGAGGCCCCAGATACCGCCGGACACGCCCGCGTCGATGAAGTGGACCCCCCGGGGCGTGGCGAGGCCGGCGCGGCGCACCGAGTCGCGGAAGTTGCTGTTGGCGCCCTCGATCACCACGTCGCCCGGCTGCAGGTGCTCCAGGGCCTCGAGGAACGCGTGCTCGGTCGGCTCCCCCGACGGCAACATGAGCCAGACCACGCGCGGCGCCTCCAGGGCCGCGACGAGAGCAGCGAGCGAGGGAACGTCCGTGCGCGCGGGGTCGGCGTCGAAACCCACCACCTCGTGGCCCGCGCGGCGCAGCCGTTCGGCGATACCTGCGCCCATCCGACCAAGCCCGACCAGTCCGAGCTTCACGGCGCATCCCTTTCGCGATCGATCTGTGGCGCGATCTACCGTACCGCCGAGAGCTTGCGGCGGTATCGGTACTTCACCTAGGGGCCATCCAACGACGTGATACGACCCTGGGTCAGGCGAGCGCTTCGAGCTCCTCGAGGCTGGCGCGCGCCACGCGGCGCCCCCGTGCCACCAGCGTCTCGAGGTCGCCTCGGGCCTGCGCGTGCTTCAGCCGCCCGAACGACATCGCCGTCCCCGGGATGTCGAGGTCGTGCGGGTCGTCGCCGACCACCTCGATGAAGATGCCGTTCGCCGGCCCGCCTTTGTGGAGCTGACCGGTCGAGTGCAGGTAACGAGGTCCGTATCCGATCGTCGTCGCGACGTGCAGGCGGTCCCGCAGCGCCACGCGCACCCGCTGCAGCCGCGCGTCGATCTCGGGTGTGCGCGGCACGAACGCGAGGATCGCGAGGTAGTCCCCCGCCTGCGCGCTATCGACGAGCACCCGCGCCGAGCGCAGGTCGGCGCCGCCTTCGGAACCTGCGCCACTGCTCGTGAGCGCGCGGTTCGTCGCGTCCTTCGCGGCCTGCACGTCGGGCTGGTCGAACGGGTTGAGGCCCAGCACGTGCCCGGCGATCGCCGTCGCGAATTCCCAGCGGAAGAACTCCCCGCCGATGTCGGTCGCGGACGCCTCCGGCAGGCGCAGCACCGGATGCCCCGCCCGCTCGAGGGCATCGAGGCGCGAGTCGCGCGCCGCCGCTCCCCGCGCCGCGAAAATCCTCGATGGCCCGTAGACCTCGGGCGCGCCGAGGGGTTCACCCTCCACCGGGAGGATGCCCATCCCCGCCTTGCCCGTCGACTCCGCCAGTAGCTGCTCGAACCACGGCCCGAGGGCCATCAGGTCCGTCGGCAGCACGAACGTCAGCTGGTCCTGGCCGAGCAGCGCGGCCTCGCCGAGGACCGCGCCGAGCCAGGCGCCGGGGTTCGAGGTGGGGTCGGGGTTGCGGCACGCATCGGCCATGACGCGCGCCGAGGCCAGAAGCGCCTCGAGGTCCACGCCGGCCAGCGCGGCCGGCACGAGGCCAAAGAACGTCAGCGCCGAGTAGCGCCCGCCCACATCCTCGGGACTGTGGAAGATCTCGCGAAAGCCGCGCTCTGTGGCCAGCTTCTCGAGGCCTGAGCCGGGGTCGGTGATCGCGACGAACTGCGCCCCTCGAGGGGTACGCGACCAGAAGTAGTTGCAGTGCGAGAGCGTCTCGATCGTGCCGCCCGACTTGCTGGCGACGATGAAGAGCGTCTTCGCGAGGTCGCCCCCCGCCTCGATCGCCGCGACCTGCGCCGGGTCAGTGGCGTCGAGGGCGATCACCTCGAGGGCGCCGGGCGCGCGCCCAAACGTCTCGAACAGCACCTCGCCGGTCAGGCTCGAACCGCCCATCCCGAGGAGCACCGCGCGCTCAAAGCCCTCGGCAGCCACGTCCTTCGCAAATTGCTGCAGCCGCGCCACGTCGCCCTGCGACGTCGTCGGCGCGTCCAGCCACCCGAGGCGGTTGCTGACCTCGGTCGGGTCCTCCTGCCAGACCGTGTGGTCGTGCTCCCAGACGCGCATCACAACGCGCTCATCGCGCATCCGCTCGAGGCGATCGGTGAGCGTCACAGCGAGCGCCGGCGGCAGCTTCGAGGTGGCAACGGTCGTCACGATGCCCGCTGCGAGGCGGGCCGTGCCTCGAGCGCCTCACGGACCCGCGCCAGCAGCGTGTCGAAGTCGGCCTGGAACGCCGCCAGTCCGTCGACCAGCAGCTTCTCGGTCACCGTGTCGAGGTCGACACCCGCCCCCGCGAGTGCCTCGAGTGTGCCCGGCGCCTCGTCGAGGGCGGCACGTGAGACCGTCTCACCATTGCCGTGCTGCAGGAACGCCTCCAGCGTCGCGAGAGGCAATGTGTTCACGGTGTGCGGCAACACCAGCGTGTCGACGTACAGCACATCGCTGTACGCGGCGTTCTTCGTCCCGGTCGACGCCCACAGCGGTCGTTGCACGTTCGCGCCCGCGTCCCAGAGCGCCGCCCACCGAGTGGTGGCGTGCATCTCCTCGAACAGGCGGTAGGCCTGCAACGCGTTGGCGATCGCTGCCTTCCCTCGCAGCGGTGAGCCCTCCGGCAGGGCCGCGTCCACGGCCGTATCGACGCGCGACACGAAGAACGAGGCGACCCCCGCCACGCCCTCGAGCGGCAATCTCGCCGCCAGGCGCTCCTCGAGGCCTGTCATGTACGCCTCGGCGAGCTGCTCATAGCGCTTCACCGAGAAGAGCAGCGTGTTGTTCACGTTGACGCCGGCCGCGATCAGCCGTCGCGTCGTCTCGACGCCCGCGACCGTGCCCGGGACCTTGATCATCAGGTTGGGCCGCCCGACCAGCTTCGCGAGGCGTTGCGCCTCGGCCACACTGCGCTCGGTGTCGTTCTCGATTCCCGGCGGCAGCTCGAGGGAGACGAACCCGTCCTGCCCCTTCGTGTCCCGGTAGATCGGGGCGAACGCGTCCGCTGCCCCACCGATGTCCTCCGCGGCCAGGCGCACGAAACCCTCGTAGGGATCGTGCACGCCCGCCGCCGCGAGAGAGGTCAGGGCGTCGTCGTAGTCGTGGCTGCCCGCGATCGCCTTCGAGAAGATCGAGGGGTTCGAGGTCAGCCCCTGGATCGCGCCGCTCTCGATCATCCGACCGAGGGCGCCGCTCCTGAGGTGTGACCGGCTGATGAAGTCAAGCCAGATGCTCTGGGGCGCGCTGCGCAGGCGTTGCAGAGACTGGGGCATTGCGGCCATGGGCCCTCCCGGCACTGTTCGATCACGCGCGGCAGTCCGAGGGCGCTACGGGAGCCCGAAGCGGTCCTCGAGCGCCACCACCTTTGCGAGGCGGCGGTGAAACCGCTCCTCGTTCGAGAATACCGCCCCCGCGAACGCGCGCACGATCTCGCGCGCGAGCAGGGAGCCCACCACGCGCCCGCCGAGGCAGAGCACGTTCATGTCGTCGTCCTCGACACCCTGGTGCGCCGAGAAGGTGTCGTGGCACGTGCCCGCGCGCACGCCCTTCACCTTGTTTGCGGCCACGCATGCGCCGACTCCGCTGCCGCAGAGGATCACCCCTCGGTCGGCGCGGCCCTCCGCTACGGCGCGCGCGACGGCCTCCGCGATGTCGGGGTAGTCGACCGGGTTCTCGTTGTACGTCCCGAGGTCGTGGACCGTGTGTCCTCGCGCCTCGAGCTCCGCAACGACCGTCGACTTCAGCGGGAACCCCGCATGGTCGCAGCCGACAGCCAGCCGCATCGAGGGCCTACTTCCCGCCGGGGCGCCCGAGCAGAGCCTCGGCGCGCGTCAGCACGTCATCCGTGTCGAACCCGAAGCGTCCCATAATCTCGCGCTCCGAGGCCGATGCACCGAAGCGGTCGAGCGCCACGATGTCGCCGCCCCGGCCGACCCACCGCCGCCAGCCGAACGACGCCGCCGCCTCGATCGACAGGCGCGGGACGCCCGCCGGCATCAACCCCTCGATGTAGGCCGCCGGCTGCTCCTCGAGGAGCTCCCAGCTCGGCATGCTCACCACGCGCGCGCGTCGACCGCGCTCCTGCAGCCGCGCGCGCACCGACAGCGCCAGCGACACCTCGGAGCCCGTCGCCAGCATTACGAGCTCGGGCGGTCCGCCCTCGGCGTCCGCGATCACGTAGCCGCCGCGCGGCACGCCAGCCTTGATCGCGTTCGTATCACCGAGGATCGGCAGGCCCTGCCTCGAGAGCACGAGCGCCGTGGGACCTTCGCGCCGGAGCGCGATGCGCCACGCCTCGGCGGTCTCGTTCGCGTCGGCAGGCCGCAGCACGACGATCCCCGGCATCGCCCGCAGCGAGGCGAGGTGCTCCACCGGCTGGTGCGTCGGCCCGTCGCCGCCCAGGCCGATGGAGTCGTGCGTCAGCACGAACACCGTCGGCACGCGCTGCAGCGCTGCGAGGCGAATCGCGGGGCGCATGTAGTCCGAGAAGATGAAGAACGTCGCCGCGAACGCGTGGAGGCCCCCGTGCAGCCCGATCCCGTTCGCGACCTGCGCCATCGCGTGCTCGCGCACGCCGAACCGGAGCTGGCGGCCCGCAGGATTCGAGGCGCTGAAGTTGGTCTCCCCCTCGAGCTGCACGCCGTTCGACTCGGTGAGGTCGGCCGAGCCACCGATCAGCGTCGGGATCCGCCTCGCGAGGCCGTTCAGGACCTTGCCCGAGGCCACGCGCGTCGCGACGGCAGGCGCGCTCGCCTCGAACGTGGGGACTTCCGCGTCCCAGTCCTCCGGCAGCGCACCCGACAGCGCCTGCTCGAGGACGGCCGCCAGGTCGGGGTACTCGCGTGCGTACGCCGCGAAGCGCGCGCGCCACTCCTGCTCGAGGGCAAGTCCGCGCGGGACCGCCTGTCCCATCTCCTCGCGCACCTCGCCGGGCACGTAGAACGCGGGCTCCAGCGGCCACCCCAGGGCTTCCTTGGTCGCGCGCACCTCGTCCGCCCCGAGCGGTGCGCCGTGCGTCGAGGCGTCGCCCGCCTTGTGCGGGCTTCCGTACGCGATCGTGCTGTGCACGATGATCAGCGACGGGCGCGCCGTCTCCGCCCGCGCCCGCTCGATGGCGCTGGTGATCTCCTCGATGTCCGTCTGGTCCGCGATCGTCTGCACGTGCCAGCCGTACGCCTCGAAGCGCGCGCCGGTGTCCTCGGTGAATGCCTGGTCGGTGCCGCCGTCGATCGTGATCGAGTTCGCGTCGTAGATGTAGGCGAGGTTGCCGAGGCCCATCGTGCCCGCGAGCGAAGCGGCCTCGGACGCCACGCCCTCCATCATGTCGCCGTCACTGACGATGCCGTACACGCCGTGATTGATCACCTCGTGGCCGGGCCGGTTAAAGCGCGCCGCGAGGTGGCGCGCCGCCACGGCCATCCCCACCCCCATCGCGAACCCCGCGCCGAGGGGACCCGTCGTCAGCTCGACGCCCGGCGTGTGGCCGCGCTCGGGATGGCCCGGCGTGCGACTGCCCCACTGGCGAAAGCGCTCGAGCTCGGACAGCGGCAGGTCGTACCCGGTGAGGTGCAGCAGCGAGTACTGCAGGATCGAGGCGTGGCCCGCCGACAGCACGAACCGGTCACGATCCGGCCATGCGGGATTCGAGGGGTTGTGGCGCAGCACGCGTGTCCATAGCGCATAGCCCGCAGGCGCGAGGCCCATCGCGGTGCCCGGGTGCCCGTTGCCCGCCTGCTGGACCGCGTCCATCGCAAGCGCGCGAATCGTGTTCACTCCAAGATCGTCGATCTGCCGGTTCGCCACGAACGGTCCTTCCGAGCCCCTCGAGGCCGTCCAGCGCCCTCATGTGCAATGTGGTGATGCAGCGTGAAGACGCAGCGGCGCGCGTCCATGCGGATGAATATTGTCCCGCGCCGCGCGCCGAGCGTCATCCGGGATGCGCATATCGAGGTAAACGCTGCGCCGCTGCAAGCATCTGGACGAATCCGGCAGCGAGCCGAAATGCCGCCGTCATCCGCTCGCGTTGAGGCTGTCGACTGGAATCCGCTCGTGGCGAGTCTGTCGCCGCCATCCGTCGTGGCGAGTCTGCGCCGCCATCCGTTCGTGCTGAGCCTGGCGAACCACACCCGCCGTCCGGAGAGGTTCGAATCGAGCCCCTCGGCCCCGCGCGGCCAGCCTGGCGAACCACGCCTGCAGTGGAGGCGGTTCGAAGCGAGCCCCTCCGACTCCTGCCGTTCGACTACTGCGACGGCTCACCCTCGACCACAGCGAGCGACACCGTGTGCGTCCGGCCCTGCTTCACCTTCTCGTAGTTGCCGAACAGCTCCACCAGCGCCCGCTCGATGAAGCGGCGCATCCCCGAAAGCGTCACGACCGCGCATCGGCCACCCGGGCGCAACGAGGCTCGCGCGTCGGCAAGCAGCAGGTACAGCGCCTCGTTGCCCGCCTTCGCCGGCAGGTTCGACGCCACGAGGTCGAACCGCCGCCCCTCGAGGCCGCGGAATCCGTCCCCGAGCAGCACCTCGGCGTTCGCGAGCGCGTTCAACTCCACGTTGCGACGCGCATACTCGACTGCCACGACGTCGCGATCGACGAGCACCGTGGCGCCCTCCGGTGCCAGCTTCGCCATCGTGATCCCGATCGGCCCGTACCCGCATCCGAGGTCGAGGCAGTCGTCTGCGCGCCGCACATCGAGGTGGTCGAGCAGCAGCCGCGTCCCCTCGTCCACCTCCCGCGGCGAGAACAGCCCGAATCGCGAGGCGAAGCGCAGCGGCTGCCCGCGCAGCTCCGCCTCAAACGTCACGTCCTCGCGCAGGCGCGCCACGTCGAACATCGGCACATTCGCGTCCTCGAGGTCCTCGAGGAGCACCCTCGAGGTTCACCGTTTCGCCCGAGGATAGGCCGAGGGCCGAGGTGCGCGCTCAGCTGCCGCGTTCGCGCATCGCCTCGATCAGCTCGCGGTTGCGCCGATCCGCCTGCGCGTTGTTCACCACGAACACGGCCCAGATTGCCGCGGGTACCCACCCGAGAACCGTCAGCTGGAGGATGAGCGCCAGCACACCCTGGAACGGCTTCCCCACGAGGAAGAACGACAGCCACGGCACCACGATGGCAATGAGGATCTTCACGTGGGACCCTCCTCCTGCAGCACTCAGGATAGGGAACACCGAGGCGCCCCACGACGATCGAGACCACAACCCCCGAGCGCTGGACCCCGCCCGACTTCGCCGACCTCGAGGCGGTGGCGCGCGCCCTCGAGGCGGCGTGTCCCAACGCCGCGCCCGTTGCTCCCCTGCGCGTCCTCGGCGAGGGCTTCTTCTCGATGGCGGTCGCCACCGCCTCGAACCACGTCTTCCGACTCGGTACCGCGCCCATGGTGTTCGAGCGCTATCGACGCGAGTGGCGCGTGCTCCCGTGGCTTGCGAGGCAGCGCCTCCCCCTCGAGGTGCCCGCGCCCCGCTGGCTGCTCGAGCCCGGCGGCGCGTGTCCCTTCGGCGGCATCGGCTACCCGCTCATCGAGGGCCGCACGCTCACCGAGGCCGACGCGACAGGTCCCTACGCCGGGCACCTCGCCGAGCAGGTCGCGGCCTTCAACCGCGCGCTCCACCGCCTCCCCGTCGAGGAGGCGCGTGCCCTCGGCGTCCCCGATGGCACCGAGGTCGACCGCGCCTGGCACGAGACCGATCGTGGGGTCTCGGCGCGCGCGCTCGCCGCGGTGCTCACCACCGAGGAGCGCGCCACCATCGAGGCGTGGTGGCGCGGCTTCCTCGAGGCGTTCGAGGCGCGCACGGACGGCGGGTACGTCCCCGTGTTCACGCACGCCGACATCGGCGACGAGAACCTCCTCGTCGCGCTCGACGGCACGCGGCTCCTTGGGGTCATCGACTTCGAGCACCGCGCCGTCGGCGAGCCGTTCAACGACTTCCGCAGCCTCGTGTACAGCGGCCATGCCTTCTATACGGCGGCGATCGGGGCGTACGAACGCCTCGGCGGCCCCTCCTTCGGTGATCTCGAGGGCTACCTCGAGTGGCGGTGGCAGCGCGGCGCCTTCCGGCCATCCGTCGCGCCTGGCAGCGCAACGACCCCATCGATGCCGACACGGTGCGCGCCAGCCTGCGCCGCCATCGCGTGCTCTGAACCGCCTACCATCGAGGCGCAACGCCCTCTCCCCCGTTCCTACGCCCTCTCCCTCGGGGAGAGGGCAGGGTGAGGGTCCTCCCCGGGAGAGGGCAGGGGTGAGGGCCTCCACGAAAGGCGCGCCGTGCCCGACAACCGTCTCGTCCTCGGCAAGCCCGATTACACGGCGCTCGACCTGCCCGAGCCGCCGGACGACCGACCGTACGTGATCTCGAACATGGTCATGTCCCTCGACGGCACCGTAACCGTCGAGGGCACCGAGCGCGGCCTCGGCAGCCCGACCGACCAGGCCCTGATGCGCGAG
Source organism: Dehalococcoidia bacterium (assembly GCA_046328255.1). Taxonomy (GTDB): domain Bacteria; phylum Chloroflexota; class Dehalococcoidia; order UBA2979; family UBA2979; genus RBC038. The sequence goes on from JAXLWY010000003.1 coordinate 54,094, forward strand.
CTCCGCGTGAACGCCAGCGTGGTGATGAACGGCGCGACGACGCTGCGCAAGAGCGGCACCTCATCGAGAGTGGGCACAGAGGATCACGAGGCCGCACGCCGCGCCCGAGGGCTGTCGACGCACCCGATCGCCGCCGTGCTCACCGCCTCCGCCGACCTCCCCCTCGAGAAGCTGTTCTTCACCGCCCGCGATTTCGAGGCTGTCGTCTACGCCGCCGACACCGCCCCTCGAGACCGGCTCGCGGCGATCGAGGCGACCGGGCGCCGACTGGTGGTGCTCCCCGCCGCGACGCTGCTCACGGACATGCTTGCGCACATGCGCCACGAGCTCGATGCGCGCGTTCTCCTCGTCGAGGGCGGCCCGCACCTGCTCGGCAGCCTGGTCGCGCTCGGCGTTGTCGACGAGTACTTCCTGACGCTGGGCTCGGTAGTCGTCGCGGGCAACACGCCGCTCGCCGCGACGGTCGCGCAGCGCGCGCCCACCATCGAGGGCCTGACGCACTTCGATCTCGTCTCGGCACACATGGAACCCGAGGCGAGCGAGTTCTTCCTGCGCTACCGCCGCCGAACGACATAACGAATCTTCACGCGTCGAGTCGTCACAACGGGCCGCCGGGACCTGTCGCGTACGTGGCCTTCCCCCTTATCGTCGATCCACCACTGGTCGTCGCCCGTCCAGCGACGCACGCCCTGTGTGGCGGGTTGAAGAGGCTCCATGCCTGACGAGCGCCCCCGAAGGAGCGGGCCGCCCTCGGCGAGCGCGCGCCCTCGACGGCCCGCGCGCGAGGGCGCCGCACCCCGGCCACCCCGCACGCGGCCTCCGGCGCCCCCGGCGCGGTCTCCGCGCACGAACCGCGCCCCCGACGAGGAGCGCGTCCTGGATGTGCTCGCACCACCGCCCGACCGTATCGACGACCTGGAGGACATCGACCCCGGCGACGACATCGAGGCGTTCGGGCCCACCGACGAGACGGCGCCTGCCGGCCCTTCCGCCATCGAGGCGCTTGCGTCAGTCCGTCGGAGCCCGGCGCTCGAGGCCCTCGAGTCGCGCCCGGCGCTCGCCTCCCGTCCCTCGCATCGAGGTGCACCGGTTGCCGAGGTGCCTCCCGCCGGCGAGCCTCGCATCCGCGACCCACGGGCGCGCGACGCTCGAGGTCGTGATCCTCGAGGCCCGCGGCCACCCCGGAACGAGCGTCCGCTCGCGGCCCGGTTGCTGCCCCGCTCCCGCTGGGGCGCGCTCGCCCTCGGAGGCCTCGTGCTCGGGCTCGTCTTCCTCGGACTCGGGCTCCGCAGCCGCGACCCCGCCGGTCCCGAGGGCGTTTCGGTGCGCGCCGGCAGCCGCGCCGCCCTCGTCGCCGCCGGCGCGGGCGCCGATGTCAGTGACAGCCCGCTCCAGTCCTCCAACTATGCCGGCAGCCTCGCCGAGTTGCACACGAAGTTCGGCGAGCCCCCCGGCGCCACCCTCGGCCGCATGCGCATTCCCTCGCTCAAGATTGACGCACCCCTGAGCACGCGTCCCGTGCCCGAGGGCGGCCAGATGCCGAACCCCTACGGTCCGGACGACATCGCGTACTACGACTTCTCCGCGATGCGTGGCTACGGAGGCTTCCCCGGCGCCGGCGGCAACGCTGTCTTCGCCGGCCACGTCGACGAGGCGGCCCACCTCGACTACGCCGGCCTCGACTACCTCGGGCCGGGCGTCTTCTTCAACCTTCGCAACATCGATCGCGGCGACATCATCGAGATCGATGTGGGCAACGGCCCCGTGCGCTACAAGGTGCGCTGGGTACGCGAAGTGGAACTCGAGGACGGCGACTGGCGGAACATCCTCGGTTCCAACGTCAGCATTGACTCGATCACGCTCATCACCTGCGGCGGCAACTTCTCCACTGCATCGCGCTCTTACACCTCGCGCACCGTCGTCCGCGCCGAGCGCGCGTGATGCAGCCCGCTCGCTATCGAGGCGCGCGCGAGTGGTGCTGACTACCATCGAGGCGTGACCGAATCCGCCGATACGGCTCGTCTCGAGGCTGTCATCTTTGACTGGGGCGGCACCCTCGCCGAGTACGCCACCATCGAACTCGAGGACATGTGGCGCCTCGCCGCGCGGCACCTCGCGATTCGCCAGGGCAACGGCTCGAGGCGCGACGAGAACGAGCTGGTGTCGAGGCTCGCGCAGGTCGAGGTCGACTTCTGGGCGACGACCGCGACCGATCAGCGCGCGGGCACCCTCGCCGACCTCCTGCACGCGGCCACCGAGGCGCTCCACCTCGACGTCACCGAGGCGGTCCTCGAGGAGGCCGCGACGCACTACCTCGACGCGTGGACACCGCACATCCGCCATGAGCCCGACGCCGTCGACACGCTCCGCGCCCTGCGCCGCCGCGGGCTCCGCATCGGGCTGCTCTCCAACACGCACTGGCCGAGGGCGTTCCACGAGCGCTTCCTCGCGCGCGACGGCCTCGATGGCCTCATTGACGCGCGGCTCTATACCAGCGAGCTCCACACGATGAAGCCCCACCCGCAGGCCTTCCGCGCGGCCCTCGAGGCGACCGGCGTCGCCGATCCATCGCGCGCCGTCTTCGTCGGTGACCGCCCCTTCGACGACATCTACGGCGCGCGGCGCTCGGGACTCCGCGCCGTGCTGCGCACCAACCCCGAGGTGCCCCCGTTCGACGTCACTCCCGACGCCACTATCGAGCGCCTGTTCGACCTCGTCCCGGTGATCGACGCCTGGCTCGAGGCCTGACCTTGCCCGCCTCGGAGATCGCCGACGCGTCGCTGTGGCACCCGCCCGATCGGCAGGCCGTAGCCACCGGAGGCCCCATGCGGCGGTCGGTCTGACGCGCGCACTTCTCGAGACTCGCGCGACCCCTCTCTCAAGGGGGTGCGCGAGGGGCGCAGCCCCTCGCAGACGAAGGGGTGGGCGGTCGGGTCGTCCGGCCGGAGGGCCGACCTCAGCTCCGTGTGACGTTGTTGTCCCGGGAATGGTGCAACCGGAGCGATGCGTCGCCTGACGCGCCCGCGCCCACGCGCTACGGTGACGCCACCCTACATCGAGGAGTCACCATGCCCGACATCGACGCGCCCGACCCCGCCGCGAGCCATCCGCTGCTTGTCACCACTGAGTGGCTCGCCGCCCACCTCGGCGATCCGCGCCTCGTCCTCGTCGATGTGTCGGAGCCGGTCGCCTACGAGCGCGCGCACATCGAGGGCGCCGTGGGCGTGCCCCATCCCTGGCTCAAGGGCGCGGCCGACCCGAACCTCGTGATGCCAGCCGCAGACTTCGAGGCGCTCGCGCGGCGCTGGGGCGTGACCGCGGACTCCGTCGTCATCTTCCACGACGACCACCTCAACCGCGCCGCCGCGCGCGGCTGGTGGGTCGCCGAGCGCTATGGATTGGGGCGGGCGGCTCGCGCCGCGGGGGGAATCGATGGCGCGCGCGTCCTCGATGGCGGCCTGCACGCCTGGATCGCGGAGCGCCGGCCCGTCACCCAGGTCGTGCCCCACCCCGCGCTCGGGACCTTCGAGGCGCGCGAGCACCCGGAGGCGTTCTGCACCCTCAAGGACGTCCGCGACGCGCTCCATCCCGCGGCCGGCGTCCAGATCTGGGACGTGCGCAGTGACGAGGAGTACACGGGCGCGAGTGCACGCGGGAACCGCCGCGCCGGGCACGTCCCCGGTGCCATCCACCTCGAGTGGACCGCGTTCGTGGACGACACGCCCTCGCACCGGTTCGTTCCCCTCGAGGACGCGCGGCGTCGCCTCGCCGAGGCCGGCATCAACCCCGAGGCGGTCACCGTCACCTACTGACAGGCCGGCATTCGCGCCGCGTTGGCGGCGTTCGTCCTGCGGCTGCTCGGGAACACGAAGGTCAGCGTCTACGACGGCTCCATGGGCGAGTGGGCCAACCTCGAGGACACGCCGCTGGAATAGCGTGCCGGGCCACTCGAATGCCCGCCGGGTTGTGCAGGTGCCGATCGAATGTCGGATAGCGCGGTGGGCGTGAGGGGAGGCAGTCGCAAGAATGCGAGTATCGCGACGCGGCGCACCGTCGTGGCGTGCCCCACGCTAGTCCAGCGAACGGATCACCCTCGCCGGATTGCCCGCGGCGAACACACGAGGCGGAATCGTCCCCGTCACGACCGACTGCGCCCCGATGACGGCGCCCTCGCCGATGTGGCTTCCGGGCAGCACCACGACGCGCGCCCCCAGCCAGACGTTGTCTTCGATCACCACCGGTTGGGGGACGTCCGGCTGCGTCCGGTCGCCCACATCGTGGTAGTTGCTGTCGATGACCAGCGCGTACTGCCCGAGGAGGCAGTCGCGACCGAGCCGTACGCTCCGCTGCGCCGAGATGTCGGCGCCGTAGTTGATGAACGTGCCGTCGCCGATCTCGAGCGTGCCTTGCGGCCCGACCGTCAGGTCGATGCGCACCGAGCGCGCCGACATCCGCACCCGGTCACCGATGATCATCGTCCCGCCGTGGTTGGTGACCGAGGCGCGCCCCCACAGTCGAGCGCTCCCCACCCGCGTCGCCCGGCGTAGCCGCCACCGGGCGTTCAGGTACGCGAACGCGGAGTCGAGGAACGGACGCACGCCGCGGCTGCGGAGGAACGCGAGCGCGCGGCTCTGCTGCTGGCTCACCATGCTCCGAGGTTGCGCGATCGCCGTTGAGGGCCGGTGGACATCGAGCGGCGCGTACGCACATCGTCGCAACTTCGTATGGAGTGCCGCCATCACCCGTTCGTGGTGAGGCTCCACTGAGCGCGTCGAAGGGCCTGGCGAACCGCACCTGCCGTCCTCGCAGCGCACGAATCGAGGATCCGAGGTACGCCGCCATCATCCTTCGTGTGTGAGCCGCCTTGATCCGTTCGTGGTGAGCCTGTCGAACCACACTGCCGTCCGACATTGGCTCGAATCGACGGGATCCTGCCGAAGTCGACGTGATACACCTCGGGCGCGCCATCATCCGTTCGTGGTGAGGTTCCGCTGAGCGGGTCGGCCGCTCCTCGGGCGCGTCAACCCGCTCAGTCGCCCGCCGCCACCCCGACCATCGAGGGCGCACCCGCGCCTCGACGTTCCGCGCTCGTGACCACCGCGAAGATGACCATCGACAACAGCAGGCCGATCCCCGCCAGCATGGCGAACGTGCCGCTGGTCCCCCATCGCTCGGCCACCAGCCCGGCGAACCATGCCGCCGAGGAGCCCACGCCGAAGCTGAGGAAGAACGACACCCCGAAGGCACGCCCCGCCGCGTTGGACGGCGCGTAGTCCGCCACGAGGCCATTGAACACCGGCTGCTGCGCGAAGTTCACGAGTCCGAACGCCGCTGCCGCGAGCAGCAGCACCGCCCCGCTCGACACGCTCACGAGGGCAAGCGCGGGCACGAGCAGCACCACGATCGGCACCGCCGCCCGCTCGAGGGGCATCCGATCGCTCATCATCCCGCCCGCGATCTGGCCGAACACCGCGGCGAACAACACCAGCGACGACATCGCGCCCGCGACGGCCTGCGGCGTCCACCCGAACAGCGCCAGCCCGAGGTGCTGCTCGAGGTGGGTCGGCAGGAACGTGAGCGCGCCTCGATAGACGAACCCAGTCCCGATGCTCGCCGCGTAGACGAGCAGCAGCGGCGGCGCCGTCCAGCTTCGATGTGCCGGCGGCGTGCTGCGTCGACGCGCGGAGCCCTCGGCGTGCGCGCGCGCCTGGAGGACGGCCGCCTCGGTCGCCGCGTGCGCCCGGCGCTGTGCCTCGAGGCGATCGGGCGCCACCAGCCGCACCAGCAGCGCAACGCTCGTCGCGAGCAGCGCCAGCACCACGTAGGCCGCGCGCCAGTTGATCGCGAGCGCGATCGCCGTCGCGATCAGCGGCGCCGCCGACACCCCGAGGTTGCCCGCGATCCCGTGGATCGCGAACGCGCGCCCGCGCCGCTCGAACACCGTGGAGACCATCGCCGTCCCGGGCGGGTGGTACAGCCCGATCGCCGCCCCCAGCACCGCGAGGGCGACCGTGAGCACGGGCAGCGTCGGCGCCAGCGCCACCAGCAGGGCGCACACCGCCGCGGCGCCCATCGCACCGCCGATCACCGCGCGAGGCCCGAAGCGGTCGCTGAGGTAGCCCGCCGGGAGCGCCGCCATCCCGAAGGTCAGCGTGCCGGCGAAGCGCCACGCCACCCAGCGTTGCGAGGGGCGCCGAACTCCGTGCCGATGCGCAGCAGCAGCGCCGCAAACGTCAATTCGAGGGTGTGCGTCATCCCATGCGCCAGCGCCGCCGAGGCGATCACGCGGCGCTCCATGCTCGCATCTGCCGTCACGCCCGCCACGACTCGCTCCTTCGGTCCCCTGCGCGCACGCGCCCCTCGGGTCGAGGTCGCAGCATACCCGACCTCGCCGCGGGATCCCGTCACCGAAGCCGGGCGCTATGCTCGGGCCCGTGGGTCAGTGGACGTTCGCGGCCATCGTATTCACGGTCGAAGCGGTCCTGCTCGGGCTGGCGTTGGCACACGCACGGACCGGCCAACTCGAGGTGCTCGTGTGGCGGCTGACGAGGCTGCTCGCGGTCGCCACTGTGCTCGTCTCGCTCCTCGCCGCCTACTCGGCGATCCAGGAGATCACAACCTTCGGCTACCCGTGGACGCGCCCCGGCAACCTCCTGGGGACGTACGCCGAGCCGACCGCCCTCGGCGTGGGGATGGTGGCCGTCGACGGTGTGGCGTTCGCCCTTGCGGCAGCCGTCGCGTTCTTCCGCCCGAGGATCGCCATCGGCATCCTCGTGATCATTGCGGCGCTCGGTGCCATCGACGCGGTGCGCTGGCTCTTCGACCCGACGGCGCCGACCGGCAACGCCGTGCTCGCCCTGGTCGTGGGTCCGCCGCTGCCCGCGCTCACACTGGCCGCGCTGCTCTGGTCGCTGCGCGGCCCGCTGCTCGGAACGCGCGAGGCGTAACCAGCTCCGAGGGCGTACAAAGAAAGGGCGGACCCTTGCGAGCCCGCCTCTCCCTCTACCTGCGGAACGCCGGTTACGCCCCGGAGTTCGTTGCCCCCGCCGGGCGATCACCGCTCGGGCCCTGCAGCCCCGCGAAGATCGTATTCGGCGCTACCTCGAACAGCTTGTCGATGGGCCACTTGCTGTCCCACCAGATCTGCCGCTCAGGCACGTAGTCGTGGTACAGCACCACCTCGTAGCCGCGCACACCGAACGAGCGCCCCGTGACGTGCGCCGCGTCGTCCGAGCACAGCCACGCGACCATCGGCGCCACGTTCGCTGGGTCACGAGGAGTCCCCTCGACGCGGTCCGACTCGGCGTCGCCCTCGCGCGTCGCCTGCTGGTTGCCGAGATTGCGGTCGGTCATCCTCGTCGCTGCGCCCGGCAGGATCGCGTTCGAGGTCACCCCGTAGCGCCCGAGGGCGTTCGCGCACGACTTCGCGAAGCCGATCAGCCCCGCCTTCGCCGTCGCGTAGTTGGGCTGCCCCGCCGACCCGAACGCCGCTCCCGAGGAGAAGCTGATCAGGCGGCCGCCCTTGCGCTCGGTCCGCCAGTGGATGCTCGCGAAGTGGGTCGTGTTGTACGTGCCCTTGAGGTGCACGCGGATCACGTCGTCCCACTCCTGCTCGGACATGTTGAAGATCATCCGCTCGCGGAGGATGCCCGCGACGTTCACGAGGATGTCCAGCTTGCCGTACGTGTCGAGGGCCTGGCGCACCAGGTCCTCGGCCTGCTGACGATATCGAGACGTCGGCGTAGTTCGCGACCGCCTTCCCGCCCTTCGCGAGGATCGCGTTCACGGTGTCGTCGGCCGGGCCGGACTGCCGCCCGACGCCCTCCACGGACCCGCCGAAGTCGGCGACGACGACGTTCAGCGCCGAGCTCGCCCATCAACTTCGCGATCCCTGCGCCGATGCCGCGCCCGGCGCCGGTCACGATCGCGGTCTTCCCATCGAGGTACTTCGTTGCCATGTGCTGCTCCCTTCTCGATGGCTGACTGGGCGCCGCCGCCCAGGGGCGGTTGAAGTCGGGCAGCGTGAGGTGCGGCGTCAGCTGCTCCTTCGCCCGCCGCCAGAGGTCATCGACGTTCCACGGGCCGTCCGAGAAGATCGGCGCTCCATCTCCATGTCCGGTAGAGCGTGATCACCAGCAGCCGCTCGCCGCCGATCACCCGGCGAGACGTTGGCCGCCTCGTCCGAGCACAGGTACGTGACCACCGGCGCCACGTTCAGCGGATCGCGAGGCGTGCCCGTCGAGCGCTCGCTCGCCGGATCGCCCTCGCGCGGCTCGCCTGCTGGTTCGCGAGGCCGCGGTCGGTCATCCTCGTCGCGGCGCCCGGCGCGATCGCGTTCGCGGTCACCCCGTACCGCGCGCGAGGGCGTTCGCGCACGACTTCGTGAAGCCGATGAGCCCACAGCCTTCGCCGCGGCGTAGTTCGGCTGTCCCGGCGACCCGTTGATCCCGGCCCCCCGAGGAGAAGTTGATCAGCCGGTAGCCGCCCTTGCGCTCGGTGCGCCAGTGGATGCTCGCGAAGTGCGTGGTGTTGTACGTCCCCTTCAGGTGCACGCGGATCACCGAGTCCCACTCGGCCTCGGACATGTTGAAGATCATCCCGCTCCTGCAGGTTGCCGGCGACGTTGATCAGGATGTCCAGCCCGCCGAACGAATCCAGCGAATGACGGATCAGGTTCTCCGCCTGCACGTGATCGCCCACGTCGCAGTAGTCGGCCTCGGCGGTGCCGCCCGCGGCGCGGATCTCGTCCACTACCTGGTCGGCCACGCCTCTGTCGGAGCCGGTGCCCTCCACCGAGCCGCCGAAGTCGGCCACGATGACGCGCGCCCTGCTCGGCAAGAGCGAGCGCGATCCCGCGCCCGATGCCGCGGCCCGAGCCGGTCACCACCGCGCTCTTCCCCTCGAGATGTTTCGCCATCTGCTCCTCCTCGGGATTGCTCCCGGCTGACGCGGCCCGATGCGCCTCGCCCCCTGAGGTGCGCGGCGAACGCCGCGAACGACGGCTGGTCGCGCGGGATTCTAATCAATTCGCGAGCCTCGAGCGCCCTCACCCCCACCCTCTCCCGGGGGGAGAGGGCTTCGGACTCTCAGAGGGTTCCGGGACCACGAAGTAGACCCCTCCCTCGATGAGGAGGCTCCGAATCAGAACCTCTCCCCCTGGGAGAGGGCAGAGTGAGGGAGAGGCTCCGAATCAGAACCCTCTCCCCTGGGAGAGGGCAGGGTGAGGGCCCCTAGCCCCGTCTACGCCTCGGCGGTGTCGAGTGCGCCACGGCGATCGAGGCGCGCGCCCACTCGCGCAGCGTGTCGGCGTCGTCTACCACCTCGGCGGGGACGACGTGGTACGGCATCGTCATCTGCCGGCGGCCGCGGGGCATCGGCGGCTGGAACGCCTCGCTGCCCGCCGCCTCGAAGCGCGCCCGGTTGGAGTCGTCCGTCTTGAGGTAGAACGTCGAGTCGCTGGCGATAAGGGCGAACATCTGCCCGTCGTGCCAGATCCCGTAGCCCCCGAACATTGCCTTCCCTGTGACCCCACCGAGGGGTTCGAGCATCCCCATCAGGTGCGCCACGAGCCCCTTATCGACAGGCATCGGCCCTCCGTTTGGACGCCCCTCGTTCTTCGCGACCGAGTCTATCCGAGCCGCCTCGCGCCTCCGTACAATCCGCCGAGCCGCTTTCGCACGAGCCGCCCGAGTTGAAAGGCGCACGACCAGCATGGAAGGTCCCCTCACGGGCGTGCGCGTCCTCGACCTCTCCGAGTACATCGCCGGGCCCTACGCCACGAGGATGCTCGCAGGCTTCGGCGCCGACGTGATCAAGGTCGAGCGGCCCTCGGGCGACCCGATTCGCCGCTGGGGCGCGCTCAACGGCGAACCCGACCTCGAGACCAGCGCGTTCCACCTCTACCTGAACCAGGGCAAGCGCTCCGTCACCCTCGACCTCGACAGCGCCGAGGCCCGCGACGCCCTCTGGCGCCTCATCGACACCGCCGACGGGCTCGTGGAGTCGTTCCGGCCCGGCACCATGGCGGCGTGGGGCCTCGACGCCGCGGCCGTCGCCGCGCGCAAGCCCGATCTGCTCTACGCATCGGTCACCTGGTTCGGGCAGGACGGCCCGTACGCGAGCTACGAGGCGTGGGAGATCACCAGCTACGCACTCTCGGGGCTGATGTCGATCACGGGCGAGGATCACCGTGAGCCACTGAAGAACGGCGGCTACCTCGGCCAGTACCTCACCGGCCACAAGACGTTCGACGCCCTCATGATCGGGCTCTGGGAGCGCGGCAACTCCGGCCGCGGGCAGCACCTCGACATCTCCGTGCTCGAGTGCACCGCCTCCCTCCTCGAGCACTTCGACATGCAGTGGATCTACGCCCACACCATCCCGCCGAGGGCGGGCAACGGCGCGAGGGCGGCCTGGGGGCTCTACCCCGCCGCCGATGGCTGGGTCGGCGTAGTCTCCGGTCCAGCCCGGCGCTGGGCGAACATCGGGGTGCTGATGGAGTCCGAGGAGCTGCGCGACGAGCGCTTCCTCGCGCCCGGCGCGCAGATGGAGCTCCGAGACGAGATCGACGCGCTGATGCTCCCCTGGCTCGTCACCCACGAGAAGGAGGAGATTTACCACCGCGCGCAGGCCCTCGGCCTGCCGTTCGGCTACGCGGCCACCCCCGCCGACCTCTTCGGCGTCGAGCAGCTCGAGCACCGCGGCTTCTTCGAGCGCATCGAGCACCCGGTGGCCGGCAGCGCGCGCTACCCCACGGTCGCCGCGAAGTTCACCGACGGCCTGTGGTCGCTCGGTCGCGCGCCCCTCCTCGGCGAGCACAACACCGAGGTGCTCGGCGCCGCCGGGTCGCACGTCGCAGGAAGGAACGCCTGATGCGCGTCTTCGTTGCGGGCGCCTGGGGCGCCGTCGGACGCATCCTCTGCCCCCTCCTCCTCGAGGCCGGTCACGAGGTGACTGGCAGCACGCGCTCCTCCGAGCGTGCGGAGGAGATGCGCGCCGCCGGTGTCACGCCCGCCCTCGTTGATGTGTACGACGCCGCTGCGCTCACGGACGCGGTCGTCGCGGCCCGGCCCGAGGTCGTCATCCACCAGCTCACAGACCTCGCAGGGCTGCGGACCGGCGGACGCACGCCCGGCGTCCTCCGGCCGGGGTCCTGAGCGGCAACGCGCGCGTGCGCATCGAGGGCACACGCAACCTCGTCGAGGCGGCGCTCGCCGCGGGAGCCACGAGATTGATCGCGCAGAGCATCTGCTGGCTCTACGAGGAGGGGCCGCTCCCGCACGTGGAGAGCGATCCGCTCCACCGACCCGACGATGGTTCGGACACCACCGGCGTCGACGCCGTGATCGCGCTCGAGACGGCCGTCACCGGGACGCCCGGCATCGACGGGCTGGTGCTCCGCTACGGTCGCTTCTTCGGTCCCGGCACGCGGTCGAGGAGGCCCCGCGCTCGGCGCCCGTGCACGTCGCGGCGGCCGCGCATGCGGCCCTCCTCGCCGTCACCCGAGGCGAGCCCGGGATCTACAACGTGGCCGTCGAGGACGGCTACGTCAGCACCGAGCGCGTCCGCACCCAGCTCGGCTGGTCGCCCGACTTCCGCGTGTCCACCCAGGCCTGACGGAGGCACCCCGATGACCACCACCGAAGGCGGCACGGCCACCGGCCCTACGCCCGCAGCGGCCCCTCGAGGACGTCGTCATCCTCGATTGCTCCATGGTCTGGGCGGGACCGTACGCGACGAAGCTCCTCGGCGAGATGGGCGCCACGATCATCAAGGTCGAGGCTGCCCGTCACATGGACAGCGTCCGGGGCCTCGCGAAGCCCGTCCCCGGCGTCGGCGCGTACCCCGACGACGACCCCGGCGCCGAGCCGTGGAACCGCGCCGGCTACTACAACAAGCTGAACCGCAACAAGCTCAGCCTCTGCATGGACATCCTGCAGCCGGCGGGCCGCGCGGTCTTCCTCGAGCTGGCGGCGCGCGCCGACGTCGTCCTCGAGAACTTCGGCGGCGGCGTGTTCAACCGCATGGGCTACACCCTCGAGACGCTGCAGGCGGTGAACCCCGACGTCATCCTCGTCTCCATGCCCCCGAGCGGGAACGGTGGACCCGAGGGCAACTACGTCGGCTACGGCGTCGCCATCGAGCAGCTGGGTGGCATCGTCGCCCGTACCGGCTACGCCGGCGACATCCCGATGAAGACCGGCATCAACTACGGCGATCCCATCGCCGGCATCCACGCCGCGGGCTACATCATGACCGCGCTCATGCATCGACGCCGCACCGGCCGCGGCGGCTTCGTGGACCTCTCCCAGCGCGAGGGCGCGATCATGTGGGGCGGCGACGAGGTGGTCCGCTACGAGCTCACCGGCAAGGTGTCCGAGCGCATCGGCAACCGCGATGCCTACATGGCCCCGAGCGGCGTGTACCGCTGCGCCCCGGACGAGGCGCACCTCGGTTGCGAGGGCACCACAGCCGGCTCCGACGCGTGGGTTGGCCTCGCCGTCGGCTCCAACCACGAGTGGGCCGCCCTGGCCGCGGCCATCGGGCACGCCGAGCTCGCCTCGGATCCCGAGTACCTCACCGTCGAGGGCAGGCGCGCCCGTCACGACGCCATCGACGCCCTGATTACCGCGTGGACCTCGCAGCGCACGCCCGACGAGGCGATGACGCAGCTGCAGGCGGTCGGCGTCGCCGCGGGCACGGTGGCGAACATGCGCCGGGTTGTGGAGGACCCGCACCTGCGCGCGCGAGGCTTCTGGCCCGAGGTCGATCAGCCCTCGGTTGGGCGGCACGTGATCGCCGGCGTTTCGTGGAAGTTCGATCGCACGCCGGGCGGCGTCCGATGGGCCGCGCCCAACCTCGGCCAGCACACCGACTACATCCTGCGCACGATTCTCGGGAAGAGCGACGCGGACATCGAGGCGCTGCGCGCCACCGGAGTGCTCAACAACATCCCCGACGACGCCTAGCGAGCGCTGCTAGCGGCCGCCCGCAGCCTCGAGGGCGCTCGCGATCTCGCGGTAGCCGCGCGCCCGCGCATGCCCGAGGGGCGTCACGCCGTCGCGGTCGGCGATGTTCGGGTCCGCCCCGTGCGCGAGGAGCAGCCGCACCACCTCCTGGTGACGCGAGCCGCCGCTCGAGAGCACGATCGCCTCGAGGAGCGCGGTCCACCGGAGGTTGTTGACATGGTTGACGTCCACGCGCGTCGACTCGACCAGGAAGCGCACGGCCTCGACGTGTCCTCGCTCGGCAGCCGGGATGAGCGCGGTGCCGCCGAACCGGTTCAGGAGCGTCACATCCGCCGACGGCGCGGTCAGACGCAGGATCGCGACGTCGCCCTCGGCCCCCGCGAGGAGGAACGGCGTGTCGAGCCGGTCGTCGCGCAGGTTGACGTCGGCGCCAGCCTCGACGAGCACCCGTGCCACCTCGGCGGAGTGACCCGCGGTCGCCACGAGGAGCGCCGTGCGCTGCCGCCCGTCGCGCGTGTCCACCAGCGCTCCTGATCGAGGGCGGCTCGAGCCGCTACCGCATCGCCGAGCGAAGCGGCCGTCAGCAGGTCGGCGTCCGCGCTCACGCGGTCGTCCGGAGAGTTGTTCGCCGTCGGGGGAGCCGGGCTGGCGACAGGAGCTGACGCGGCCGGAACGCTCGGGCTGACCAGGGGGCTCGGGCTGACCAGGGGACTCGAGGTGGGTGACTGCGGTATCGGCTCCGGACCGGCGGCGCAGGCACTGGCGAGGAGGCCACGCTCACGAGGAGGAGCGTCGCGCTACGACGCAGGGCGCGCCTCTTCGTCGAGGTCGGTGGGCTCCGGCAGGTCGATGCGCCCCTCCCGTACGATTCGCATCCGCAGCCGTCGCACCTGCGCGCGCAATCGATCCACGGGCAGCACCGTCGGGTCGCTGATCTCGTGCTGACAGAGGACGCCCGCCTGCACGAGGCCCACCACCTCCGTCACCAGCTCGTCGCGCGACATCGCCTCGATGTACCGGCTCATGCGGTCGATCCTGTGACCCCGCCCCGCATCGAGGGGTGACCTGTGTCACTCCTCGGTGCGATCATCGCTCGGAGGTCGGAGCGACCGCATGACAGATCGATGCACACGCGCACACGGAGGCCGGTGCGAGCACAGGGAGGCCGCCCAGATGGACCAGCGCACCGGCATCCACATCGTGAGGATTGCGGCGTTCAGCGTCGCAACGCTCCTCGGCGCCTGTTCCGGCGAGCCGACACCCGAGGGCGCATCCGGAGTGGCTCCGGGTGCGGCGTCATCGCGAACCACCTCCGTCACCGCGGTCGCTCGCGTGGCCACGCCCGCGTCGACGGCTCCGCCGAAGACGGGAGTGCCCGCGGGCAAGGGAGGCGAGGGCGGGATCGTGGCCTTCACGAAGGGCGTCGCGCACGTGACCTGCGCCACGGGCGGCACCGCCGCGGACGAAGACCTGCCGCTCACCGTCGGCGCTGCGGCCCTGCCGGGACGCCGGCCGATCTCGAGTTTCGCAAGCCCGGCATGAGAGTGTCAGCCTCGGTGGGCCAGACCGCGACGGTGAGCCTCGTCGTGCGCGAGCTGACCGTGTTTCCGAGGTCCACCTCCTCCAGTTCGCCCATCGAGGCGTGCACGGTCACGATCACGAAGAACGAGCCGACCTCGATCGCCGGCACCTTCTCCTGTCCCGAAGTTCGCTACTCCGACGTCGGTCGACAGGGCGGCGAGGGCTCCGTCAGAGGCAGTTTCGAGGCCAGCGCCAACTAGCGACGGCGCCGAGGTGCGCTCGTGCCACCATCACCTGTCCTGGCCACCCGGCACCCACGATCTGCCGACTCGCCCTTTCTGGGAGTCTGACCCTCTCCCCATGGGAGAGGGCCGCGTGAGGGTCGCCCTCCGTCCTCCGGTTCGCCTCACCCGTTCGTGGTGAGCGAAGCGAAGCGGAGCCGAACCACCTGCGCCATCGAATGCGGCACGGATGGACGCAGTCCGCGGAGGGACTTGCCCGTGGGGGCCCCGACTATCCCGCCAGCGCCAGCCGCGGCTGCGTCCCGGCGACCACACCTGCCTGAGGCCACGCCACCCGCGACTCGAGCTCGAGCAGCCAGCGCTTGCGCTCGATGCCGCCCGCGTACCCCGTCAGCGTCCCGTTCGCGCCGACCACTCGATGGCACGGCACCACGATGCCGATCGGGTTGCGCCCCACGCTCGCGCCCACGGCTCTCGAGGCGTTCGGGCGTCCGAGCGCGTGCGCGATCGCGCCGTAGGTCGTCGTGGCGCCGAACGGGATCTTGAGCAGCTCGCGCCAGACCGACTGCTGCCAAACGGTGCCGACAGGCGCCAGCGCGAACGTGAACTCGCGACGCGACCCGTCGAGGTACTCCCGCAGCTGCCCGATCGACTCGCGCGCGGCCTCGGCGTCGCGAACCGCCGGCTCGCCCGACTCCACCTCGAGGCGGTGCGCCCAGTACGCCACGTCGTAGTCGCCCGGGTGCCCGTTGCGGTGATCGCGCACGAAGTCCACCCGGTGCACCCCTCGCGCCGAGCCACCCACGAACAGCTCACCCAGCGGCGTCTCCAACAGCTCGAACCATGCCATGGCACGCTCCTTTCGAAGCAGGACCTTTCGGGGCCACACCTTCCGGGGAGATGCCGCCGATCATAGCCTCGACGCGGGCCAGCTCCCCATCCGAGCTGGCATCGTCGTCCTGTATCCTCCCGCGGACCGGATTGGTAAGGCCGCTTCCCTTCCTGTCCCAACGGCGCCGCCGTCAAGGAAATCGGCCGAAACAACCAGGGCGCGAACCTGGCCCGGAGCAGCACCCGCAAACAGTCAAGCCGGCCGCCTCACGGCGGACCGAGGAAGGACCAGCCCGATGCGACCCAACCCCGTCCTCCGCGCCTGGCGCGAGGGCCGTCAGACCATCGGCGGCTGGCTGTCCATCGACTCCTCCCTCACCGCCGAGGTGATGGCGCACCAGGGTTTTGACTGGCTCTGCATCGATATGCAGCACGGCGCGGTCGACTACCTGACGTGCCTCCACATGCTCCAGGCCATCTCGAGCACCAGCACCGTCCCGTTCGTGCGCGTTCCCAGCAACGACTTCGCCGAGATCGGGCGCGCCCTCGACGCCGGCGCGTACGGCATCGTCGTTCCGCTGGTGAACAACCGCGCCGATGCGGAGCGCGCCGTCCGAGCCGTGCGCTACCCACCCGTCGGCGACCGCTCCTCGGGGCCCGTCCGCGCCGCCATCTACGGCGGACCCGATTACCAGCGCCACGCCAACGAGGAGATCGCCTGCATCGTCATGATCGAGACCGTCGAGGCGCTCCAGAACCTCGACGAGATCATGTCCACCCCCGGCGTCGACTGCGCCTACATTGGCCCGTCGGACCTCGCCTACGCCCTCGGCATCGAGCCCACCGGCGACAACCGCGACGAGCGCCACGCCGCCACGGTGATGCAGATCCTCGAGGCGGCGAAGCGCCACGGCATCGCGCCCGGCGTCCACACCGCCAGCGTCGAGTTCACCACGCGCTGGCTCGAGGCTGGCTTCCAGATGGTCATGCTCGGCGCCGACCGCGCATTCATGCAGCGCCAGGCCGCCGCCGACCTCGCCGCCGCCCGCGCCGCCTCGGGCTCCGCGCGAGTCACGGGCTAGCCCCATGCCCGAGGTCTGGCAATGCCCTCAACGCGACTGGCGCCTACCCGAATGGCAGGCGCTGGCCACCGCTCGTATGAAGACTCGTATGAAGAGAGGTGGACCAGCGGTCAGAGTGTCGGTCCCCGAGAGGTGGCGACGCCCTCAAGCGAGGGGTAGGTTCTTTGGCGGTAGACGTGGCCGACGCCGCGGACCTTCCCGCTGGGAGTTGTGAAGCCTTGCAGCGTCGCGCGCTCGGCCCTGGCCTCCTGCCGGGGAGCGCGAGGGGCGGAGCCCTCCGCATGAAAAGGGGTGGGTGGGCAGATCCTCCGCCCCGGAGGGCCGACCTCGTTCCCGCAAGGGATCGCTACGTCTGCCAGAGAGGCTAGGCCGCCCGCGATGCCCGAGGTCAGCCCGCCCGAGCTCCTCGACTACGTCGAGCGCATCCTCGTCGCCGCGGGTGCGCCCGACCAGGACGCCGCAATCGTCGCGGCCCACCTCGTCGAGGCCAACCTCAAGGGCCACGACTCACACGGCGTCGTCCGCGTCCCCGAGCACGTCGAGGCGGTGCGGTCCGGCATCGTTCAGGCTGACGGCCACTTCACCGTCGAGAAGCAGTCTGCGAGCACCGCGCTCATCGATGGCGGATGGGGCTTCGGACAGGTGGTGGCCCGCCGCGCGACCCGCATGGCCATCGAGATGGCGCGCGCGACCGGCGTCGGCGTCGTGAGCGGCCGCCGAGTCGCGCACGTCGGCCGCCTCGGCGCCTACGCCGAGCAGGCTGTCGAGGCGGGCAAGATCGGCCTCGTCGCCTCGAGCGGCTCGCCCTTGATGGCGGCGCACGGCGGCACGACTCCCCGCCTGTCGACCAACCCGATCGCGATCGGCGTCCCCACCGCGGACGAGGGCAGCCCGTTCGTCCTCGACATGGCGACCTCGGTGGTGGCGGCGGGCAACGTGCGGCTCGCCCAGCGCCTCGACGCCCGCATCCCCGAGGGCTGGCTCGTCGACGCGTCTGGCGCGCCGACCACTGATCCCGCCGCGCTCTCCGCGGGCGCGCTGCTCCCCCTCGGTGGTGCGCAGGGCTACAAGGGCTTCGGCCTCGCCCTCGCCATCGAGGCGCTGGCGTCGCTCCTCGGCGGCAGCGCCCCCTCGGGTCCCGACTCCCCGCCCGACGTCGGCCTGTTCGTACTCGTCTTCGATCCCGACCACTTCGCCGGACGCGCGAGCCTCGGCGCCTCGATGTCGACCCTCATCGAATGGGTGAAGCAGCCGCCCTACCAGCCCGGCGTCAGCGAGATCCTCGTGCCCGGCGAGCGCGCGCAACGCTCGATGGAGGAACGCGCCCTGGCCATCCCCCTGGACGCCTCGACGTGGGCCGCGCTCAGCGAGGCGGCAACGTCGCTGGGGGTTGTCCCGCCCTCGCTCGAGCCACCTCGGCGGCGGCACGGGCGGGACGCCGAGGACGACTCGGGCGCCTGACCGGCCGCCTTCCGAGCAGTGGTGCGTTGCTCACCAGCAGCTCGTCGATCGGCCCGCGCCCGCCCACCTTCGAGTTGATGGCGCGGCGCGCCGGGATCCGTCGCAGCTCGTACCCCGCCGACTCGTACAGGTACACGATGAGCGGATGAGGCGAATCCGACAGGAGCACGTGCACCCCTCGCGCGGTCAGACCATCGATGCACACGCGCAGCCGCTCCTGGTCCCGCCACCCAAAGTCGGCCGAGGTGTAGCGCGTGAAGCTCGAGGTGGGCGAGAGCGGGTGGAACGGCGGGTCGAAGTAGACGAAGTCGCCTGCCACCGCCGAGGCGGACGTGATCTCGACGTCGTCGCACGCGAGCTCGGCATCCGCCAGTGCTCGCGACGCCGCCTCGAGCACCGGCCGGTCGAGGATGCGCGGCGCCTTGTAGCGCCCGTGCGGCACGTTGAACCGGCCGTTCGAGTTGACCCGGTAGAGGCCGTTGTAACACGTCTTATTGAGGAAGATGAAGCGCGCCGCCACCCCCAGCTTCGAGGTCGGCCGCGACTCGCGAATGCGGTAGTAGGCCGCGGCGCGCCCCTCGGCGTCCTCGGCGTGGTACTCGCCCTCGAGGCGCGCGAGGTGCGCACACAGCGCATCGAGGTGATCGCGCACTACCTCGTACGTCGCGATCAGGTCCGCATTCGCGTCCCCGAGGACCGCGCGCAGCGGAGCGCGCTCACCGGCGAGCGCAAAGAAGAACGCCCCTCCACCGAGGAACGGCTCGAAGTACCGGTTGAAGCTCGACGGCATCGCCTCGAGGAGCGCGGGCAGCAGCTGCTGCTTGCCGCCCGCCCACTTCAGGAACGGCCGTGCTGCCGAGGGCGTATCGCCCCGGACGTCCTTCCGTGCCTCGATGATCGTGGGGCGTGGCATGAGGCATTCAAACACCCGAGGCGTGCTCGGGGCAAACCCGCCACCCCCGTGACGCGCCCTCGGTGCTTCACGTGCTTCGTCGATCACTGTCGCCGCGCAGGGCGACACTGCGAAGCACGCCGCATCCGCGCCGAACCACGCGCCGTGCGGCGCCGTGGCTCAGGGCCCCACTCCGGGTGCGCGAGGGCCAGTCCTCGCCAGGAGGGGCCAACCTCGCCGAGGGAAGCCGCGGTGGTGTCGAGTCGCGCGAAACACGTGCGTAACACGCGCGCAACCTGCACGTCATCTACGAGAAAACCGGGTGAAACGAACTCCCGGCATGCTCCACCAGTCGACAGGGGCGAGGTGGAGGTTACGGATGAACGGCTTTGAGGCGGACACCGGCAGCATCGCCTGGATGCTGACCAGCTCCGCGCTGGTGCTCTTCATGACACCAGGGCTGGCGCTCTTCTACGGCGGCATGGTCCGCGCAAAGAACGTGCTGAACATGCTGATGAAGAACTTCATCAGCATGGGCATCATCACCATCCTCTGGGTGCTGGTGGGCTACAGCCTCGCCTTCGGAGGCGACGCTCCCTTCATCGGGAACTTCGACCATGTCGGGCTCCGAGGGCTGGTCGGGGGACACCCGGCGAACGCGATTCACGGCGTCGCAGGCGTCCCCGACAGCGTGATCATGGTGTTCCAGATGATGTTCGCGATCATCACCCCCGCCCTCATCGCGGGCGCGGTCGCGGAGCGCATCAAGTTCAGCGCCTGGGTCGTGTTCATCTCGATCTGGTCCCTCGTGGTCTACTCGCCGATGGCCCACTGGGTCTGGGACTTCACCGCAACCCCCGAGGGCGTCACGGGTGGCTTCATCGCCAGCACCATCGGCGCGATCGACTTCGCCGGCGGACTGGTCGTGCACATCAACGCGGGCGCCGCGGCGCTCGCGCTCATCCTCGCGCTCGGGCCACGCCTCGGCTGGCGGCACACCATCATCCGACCGCACAACCTGCCCCTGACGCTGCTCGGGACGGGCATCCTGTGGTTCGGCTGGTTCGGATTCAACTCGGGCTCTGCGCTCACCTCGGGCGAGCTCGCGGCGTGGGCGTTCGTGAACACGCACATCGCGGCAGCGGTCGCTGCGACGGTCTGGGCACTCGTCGAGAAGCTGAAGACGGGCGCGCCGACCACCCTCGGTGTGGCCTCCGGTGCCGTCGCCGGCCTCGTCGCGATTACCCCGGCAGCCGGCTTTGTGACCCCGGTGGGCTCGATCATCATCGGCGCTGCCGCCGGGCTGATCTGCTACCTCGCGCTCGAGATCAAGTTCCGGTTCAACTTCGATGACTCGCTCGACGTCATCGCGGTCCACCTCGTCGGTGGCATCCTGGGTTCGCTGCTCCTCGGGTTTCTCGCGAGCACCGAGATCAACACGTTCGCGGGGGGCGTCGCGCAGTTCGTCACGCAGCTCGAGTCCGTGGGCCTCGCGCTCGTCTTCTCGTGCAGCGTCTCGTATGCCCTCGCGATGGCCATCAAGGCGACGATCGGGCTGCGCGTGACCGAGGACCAGGAGCGCCGGGGCCTCGACATCACCCTCCACGACGAGCAGGCGTACGCACTCTCCGAGTAGCCGGATGCCGAACTCGACCACGGATGATTAGCTGGTGAGCGAGCAAGGAGAAGGAACACCCCGATGAAGATGGTCATCGCCTACATCAACCCGTTCAAGCTCGAGGAGATTCGCGACGCGCTGAAGGAGACGGGCGTCACCGGCCTCTCCGCCGAGAACATCCAGGGCTTCGGTCGCCAGGCCGGCCACACCGAGACCTACCGCGGCGCCGAGTACGAAGTGGACTTCGTGCCCAAGGTCCGCATCGAGGTGCTGGTCGACGACAGTCTTGCGCCCGCGGTGATCTCGACCATCGAGATGACCGCGCGCACCGGCTCGATCGGCGACGGCAAGATCGCGGTCCTCAACGTCGAGGACGTGATCCGCATCCGCACCGGTGAACGCGGACGGGACGCGCTCTAGCCGGGGGCAGGGCGAACCTCGATGGCGACGCGCGAGTCCCTGATCTCCGGGGCACTGACGCCGTTCATGGAGGCGCGGGTGGCAGCCACCACCCGCGCCTTCGCGCGTCGGGGGCGCTTGTTCAGCCCGCGCGACGCCTGCGACATCCTCTCGGATCGCCTCGACGAGGCACTGGTCGAACTGACGGCCCAGGCCGAGGCGCACGACGTCGCCGTGGTCGCCGTCGGCGGATACGGCCGTCGCGAGCAGTTCCGCCACAGCGACATCGACCTCATGCTGCTCGTGCCCGGCGGCGATACCGCGAGAGCGACGGCCATCCTCTATCCGCTCTGGGACGCCGACCTCAAGGTCGGGCACTCGATCCGCACGGTCGAACAGGCTGCCGAGGCGGCGCGGGGCAACATCGAGACGATGACCGCGCTGTTGACGGCGCGGCTCGTCGCGGGCGACACCGGCCTGTACACGCGCTGGCAGGCCTCGTTCACGAAGGTCGTCCGAGGCGACTCGGCTGGATCGAGCAGTCGCTCCGGGCTCAACACGCCGAGACAGCGGTACGTGAGCCGTGGCAGCTCCAGGAGTTCGACGTGAGCGGGCCGCGGCGGGCTGCGCTCATTCCAGGCCGCGCGCGCTGGGTCGAGCTTGCCCATGCCCGCGTCGCGGGGCGCGAACCGCAGCCGCTCGCGCCCCCCATCGAGGGCGCACTCGACGTCCTGATGACCGTGCGTCACGCCCTGCATGCGCTGGGGGAACGCAAGAACGACCGGGCTACCTGCGCGACGTCGGCGCCGACGTGGCAACGTTCGAGCGTCCGCGCGTGCCCTCGAACGCGCGCTCTTCGAGGCCGGCCGCGCCATCGACGCCTACGCTGGCGAGCACCTTGAGCGCGACACCGGGCAGCGTCAGGGCCTGCTCGGAAGGCTTCTGCGGCGCGCGAAGGCGGGGTCTGAGGTGCAGGCGCCCGAACCCGAGACAGACCTCGCGAAGCTGTACGCCATGCTCGAGGCCGCGAGCTCGAAGCGCCCTGGAGCCCATGCCGCGCGCGCCCTGGCTCGATCGACTGCTTCCCGAGTGGGAGGTGCTGCGCTGCCTGCCGCACGTCGCGCCGTTCCACCGCCACCCCGTCGACGTGCACTCGTGGCGCACCGTCGAGGAAATCGGATTCGCCATGCGCGACGACGCGGACGGCACCGGCACCCCCGAGGCGGCCGGCCACCTGACGGACCGCCGCGAGGTGTTGCTCGCCGCGCTGCTGCACGACATCGGCAAGGGTCACGAGGGCGATCGCGCCCCTGCGGGCGCCGTGATCGTCGAGCGCTTCGGGAACCGCGCCGGCCTCGATCCCGAGGCCGTGCAACGCCTCACCGAGATCGCTCGCCTGCACCTCCTGCTCCCCACCGTCGCCACGCGGCGCGACATCGCGGATGCGCAGGTGATCCGCGAGACCGCCGAGGCGGTCGGCGATCCGCGTCTGCTCCACCTCCCCTCTACCTGCTCGCGGTCGCCGGACGCGCGCGCGAGCGGACCCGACGTCTGGAGTCCGTGGAAGGCGCAACTGATCCGCGGCCTCTACCTGCGCGTGTTCGACTCGATGACCCACGATCACGCCGAGGAGGAGACGTACGCGCGGTTGCGCGCGCGGGCTGCGGAGGCCCTCGACGGGCAGTTCGCGGCCGCCGAGGTCTACGCACACCTCGACCGGATGCGTCCTGCGTACCTCCTCAGCACCCCTCCCGAGGTGATCGGCGAGCACCTCGCGCTGATCCGGCAGGCGAACCACGGCACGGCCGCCCGCCACGACTCGCTGGGTTCCATCGAGCGATTCACGCTCGTCACGCCCGACCGGCCGGGCATCCTCTCGCTCGTCGCGGGCACGCTCGCGGTGCACAACGCGAACGTCCTCGGTGGAACCGCGTTCACGCGCGACGACGGCGTGGCGATCGAGGTCTGGCACGTGAACGACGCGCTCGGCCACGACATCGATGGTCGCCGCTGGGGCCGCATCTTCGAGGCGGTGCCGCGCGCGCTCGCGGGCGAGTTCCCGGTCGCGGAGAGCCTCGCGGAGACCCGTGCCGCCTACCGGGCGGTGCCCCGCGTGCGCATGGAGACCACCGTCCACGTCGACAACCTCGGCTCCGAGCGGTACTCGATCGTCGAGGTGAACACGGCCGACCGGCTCGGCCTGCTCTGGGCAATCACGAACGCTCTCCACGAGCTCGCCCTCGATATCCACCTCGCGAAGGTCGACACGATTGGGCCCGAGGTGGTGGACGCGTTCTATGTGCTCCGCGAGAACGGACGCCGCGTGGAGGGCGCCGATGAGATCGAACGACTCGTCCGACGCATCACAAAGGCTGTGAACGACCTCGACGAGATGTGATGCCGTGCAGGTCCCCTGCGCCCCCCTCGTTTTGACGCGGCGGCGCTGATGCTAGGATGACGCCGCTCCGATCCGGATTCTGAGCCGCTCGGCCTCGAGTGCTGGATCGAGGGCGAGCCGCTGGGCGCGTGTGCGAAGGGGGACCGAATGCCCGAGGTCAAGGACCTGTACGAGCTCGGCGAGACGCCGCCGCTGGGCCACGTGCCGAAGCAGATGTACGCCTCGCTGATCCGCGCCGAGCGGTTCGGCCGTCCCGAGGACGCCTTCAAGGTCGAGGTCGTCGACGTGCCGTCGATCGGCCCGAAGCAGGTGCTGGTCTGGGTCATGGCCGCGGGCACGAACTACAACAACGTCTGGGCCGCCCTCGGGACGCCGGTGAACGTGATCGCCGCGAGGAATCGCGCCGGGGAGCCCGAGGACTTCCACATCGGCGGCTCAGACGCGTCCGGCATCGTGTGGGCCGTGGGCGACCAGGTGACCAACGTCAAGGTCGGCGACGAGGTGGTCCTGTCCTGCGGGATGTGGGACGAGAACGCGGCGGACATCCAGGCGGGCATGGACCCGATCATGTCCTCGTCGAACAAGATCTGGGGCTACGAGACCAACTTCGGCTCGTTCGCCCAGTTCACCCGCGTCGATTACTACCAGTGCTTCCCGAAGGCGCCCCAGCTGAGCTGGGAGGCCGCCGCCGCCTACATGCTCGTCGGCGCGACCGCCTACCGGATGCTGCACGGCTGGGCCCCGCACGTGGTCCACGAGGGCGACCCTGTCCTCGTCTGGGGCGGCGCCGGCGGCCTCGGCTCGATGGCGATCCAGATCGTGCGCGAGGCGGGCGGGGTCCCGATCGCCGTGGTCTCCGAGGAGAACAAGTACGAGTTCTGCCTCCAGCTTGGCGCGAAGGGCGTCATCAACCGCAAGGAGTTCAACCACTGGGGCCGCCTTCCGGACGTCGATGACGCCGCCGCGTTCGCAACGTGGATGCAGGGCGCGCGCGCGTTCGGGGCCAAGTTCTGGGAGGTCCTCGGCGAGCGAAAGAGCCCGAAGCTCGTCTTCGAGCACCCCGGTGAGGCCACCATCCCCACGTCGGTATTCATGGTCGACAACGGTGGCATGGTGGTGATCTGCGCGGGCACCTCGGGCTACAACGCCGATGTCGACCTGCGCTACCTCTGGATGCGCCAGAAGCGCCTGCAGGGCTCGCACTTCGCGAACCCGGAGCAGTGCGCCGAGTTCAACCAGATGGTGATCGACGGCAAGATCGACCCCGTGCTTTCCGAGGTCTTCCCGTTCGCCGAGGTGGGCCGCTCCCACCAGCTGATGCACGAGAACAAGCACGCGCCCGGCAACATGGCCATCCTGGTCAACGCGCCGCGCCGCGGGATGACCACGCTCCCGTAGTCGCAGGGCACGCAGCCACCTGACGAGAGGGCCACCGCGAGGTGGCCCTTGTCGTGCGGCGGTTCGCGGACCAGCAGTCGAGCGTGCGCTACTCCTCGGTGACTCCATCGGCCTTGCGCCCGCGACCCACTCCTCGAGGTCCCCTTGTTCCGCTCCACGATGGGTGGGAACACGGCGCGCCGCTCAACAGGGTCGTGACCGCTCGCGCGCATCGGGACGTCCGCAGTGGCGCCGTTCTTGATGTGCAGCGTCAGGCGCGGCTCCGCCAGGGTTCGCGTGCAGGACTTCGGCGGCGGACGCCCACGGCCAGGAACACGCGGTCACCGATGGCGTGCACCAGATCTCCATCCGATGCGTGCGCCTGCTCCTGCGTCGGGTGATGCTGATGTCAGCAGCAGGGTTGGCGCGGAGCGCCTCGCGGGCGGCGGGATCATCAACGGTCGCTTTCGAGGCGCACGGGCATCGGCCGGACGTCAGGCCTGGCGTGGCGAACATCGCGACGCCCGGCGGCCGCCAGCATCGGTCAGCGTCGTGACCAGCCGATCGCGAGCACGAGCGCACTCGGACGGAAGGTCCCCCAGGATCCGACGGTCGTGCGCGCTCCATGAGGGCGAGCAGGAGCGGCGCGATCACGCCGTTCCTGACCAGCCACGTAGAGCGCCTGGATCTCCCGTGACGGGGCTGAAGAATCGCGACGCCGCCCAGCGTCGCGGGGATGATCACGCCGTAGAACTGCGGTGCGCTGGAAGGGTGCGGTTCAGTCCCTCGAGCCCAGTCGAACAGCTCTGCGCTGGCGTAGACGGCCGACCCCGCGAGCACGGGGACCGCGAGGCAGCCCGATACCGATGAGGCCAAGGGCGAACAACATCGAGGCCGCGTTCCCGCGGCGCAGCGCCTCGGCCGCCTCCGCCGCCGTGCGGATGTCCATCGGACCGCGCGAGTGCAGCGCGGCCGCCGAGGTGAGCACGACGAAGTAGAACCCGATGTGTGCCATCACCATGCCGACGCCCACGTCGGCGTCGCCCGCGCGGACCAGTCGAGCGAGACCCGTCGGCGACAACCCTGCGGGATCGATGCCGGGGCGGCCTCCTCCTCAGTCTCCTGCGCCGTCTGCAGAAGAGGTAGAGGGCGAGATCGTCGTGCCGAGCAGTGCGACCACGGTCGCCGAGGAGGCTGCGTCGGAGACAGCCTCGGCAGGAGCGTACCGACGAGCGCGGCGCTCAGTCGGGTTGCGCCGCGAACGCTCCGACGACGTGCGCAAGCAGGACGGCGTCAGGGCTTGAGGTAGCGCTGAACGTCGAGTACGGCACCACCACCTCGGTGGCCGCGATCCGCCAGTCGAATCGGCACTACGAAGACGCGGCAAGAATGGGCGTGAGGAGGGCGATGGCGGCGATCGCCCCGAGGTCGGCGGCGATGTTGACGACATTCGCCACGAACAGCAGCGCCACGAGGCCATCAGCCAGCGCCCGTAGTGCCTCGCGATGTTGGTGGTCAGGCCTCGGCCAGCCGAGCCAGACCGTGCGTGCGCAGATCGACTGCACCGCGTAGTTCATCGGCGGCGGACGACGGTTGCAGACCAGGAGATTGTACGTGGACCAGTGGCGTTCCGCGATCGTGTAGGTCGAGATCCCGGAGGTCATCGTCGGCCACGCACCGGTGACGAGGCCGGGCCCCAGCCCGTGCCAGCCCGCGCGCGCCTCCGCGCGATCCGTGCGACGGACCCTCGATCTCGGAGTCGCAGGCGCGATCACGGGCGAGTCTAGAGGACGGCCGTTGTTCGAGGCGACGCCGCCGCGCGCCGCTACGGCCCGGCGATGCCAATCGGAACGCCGCCGGGCGCGAGCACTCGCGACGGTGACATCGTCGGAGACGCGCTGGGGCGCCTGGAGCGGCGTCGCTCCGCGGCAACCGCGGCATCGAGGAAACAGCCTGGCAGTCCTCGACGTGGACGAACAGCGTCGTGCGCGGGCCGTCGGCATCCGCCTGCGCGATCACCACCACCCTCGGCGGAGTACGTGAAGAGCAGGTAGTCCCGCCGGGTGTCGGCATCGGCGGCTGGAACGCCCAGCCGAGGAACAGTCGCAAGAGCTTTCCGTCGCACCGGGATCGGTGCTCGCGATGTCGGTGTGGGTGGTGTGCCCACTGCAGCAGGTCCGTCATCGGAGGTCCTTTCGGCTCCACGTTCGGGTGGAGGCTAGTCCTCCTCGAGGGGTGGAGGTGTCGCCCTCGGGCAGGCCGAGCTCGCGGGCCTTGAGCAGGCGGCGCATGATCTTGCGGAGCGCGTCTTCGGCAGGTGATCGAGGATGGTCGATCTCCTCGGCGCCACACCCGGTCCGGGCGTGCTCGCGCGTGGCCGATGAGCTCACGACGCGGCTGGTCCGACCACTCGTACCCGTCGTTCCGGCGCGACGAACCTTCACCACCTCCATCGCCACCAGGTCGGGCTTGCGCCGATCACGCCCGCCGCAACTGCGGGATGCTCGATGAGGATGCTCTCGACCTCGAACAGCCCGACGAGGTGCCCGGCGGTGTTGATCACGTCGTCGTCACGCCCGATGAACCAGAAGTAGCCGTCCGGCGTCCTTTTTCGCGCGGTCGCCGGTGATGTACCAGCGCGGACCGCCGTCGGCGTCGTCCTTAAATCGCGAGCTGTAGCGCTCCTCGTCGTGCCAGTAGGCGCGCATCATCGAGGGCCACGGGACGCGGATGGCCAGCTGCCCCTCCACGTCTGGCTCCGTGATCTCGCGGTACTCGTCGTCGATGACCGCCGGGTGGACGCCGGGGAATGGCTTGCCCATCGAGCCGGGACGGATGGGAAGCGAGGGGTAGTTCGCGATCCGCGATCGGCGCCGTCTCCGTCTGCCACCAGTTGTCGTGGAACGGCAGCCCGAACGCCTCGAGGCCCCACACGACGCCCTCGGGAGGTTGAGCGGCTCGCCGACCGACATCGCGTAGCGCAGACTCGAGAGGTCGAAGCGGTGCGGAATCGCGACGCCCGCCTTCATCAGCAGCCGGATCGCCGTCGGCGCCGTGTACCAGACCGTCACGCGGTGGCGCTGGATCAGCTCGAACCACTTCGCCGAGCTGAACCCACCCTCGTAGATCAGGCTCGTCACGCCGTTCGACCACGGCGCGAACATCCCGTAGAGTGCCCGTGACCCAGCCGGGGTCGGCGGTGCACCAGTCCCCGTCGTCCGGCTGGAGGTCCTGCACGTACTTGCCCGTCGCGTAGTGCCCGAGGACGGCGCCGTGCACGTGCGACCCGCCCTTGGGCAGGCCGGTCGTGCCGCTGGTGAAGTGGATGATCGACCAGTCCTCGTTGCCCGTGGGCTCGAGGGGCGCTTCGACCGCGTCCTGCATCAGCGTGGCGTAGTCGAGTGTGGCGCCCTCGGGACCGCGACGCCCGGCGCGGTCGCCGATCACGATCACCTGGCGCACCGTGGGGATGCGCTCGCGGATCGCCTCGATCTTGGGGTAGAGCGCGGGTGAGGTGATCACGATCGCGCCCTGCGCCCGGTTGATGCGCTCGGCGATGGGGTCGGGGCCGAACGCGGAGAACAGCGGACAGACGACCGCGCCTCGACGGAGCGTGCCGAAGACTGAGAAGTAGAGCTCGGGGACGCGGTCCATGAGGAAGAAGACGCGCTCGCCCTTCTCGAGGCCGAGGGTGCCGAGGACGCTCGCGAACTTCGCGGACTCGCGCCGCATGTCCTCGAAGCTGTAGTTCTCGACGGCGCCGTTCGCGCCCTCCCAGATCATCGCGGTCTTCGCTGGGTTCGCCGCCGCGTGCCGGTCGACGCACTCGTGGGCGAGGTTCACCACGCCGCCCGGCAGGTCGAGCTCGGCGCGGATTGCGTCCCAGGAGAACGAGGCGAGCAGCGCCTCGTAGTCGGGCATGTTGGGAGCGGCCTTCAGGGCGCTGACGTCCTTGGCGATCTCCTCGTAGGTGGTGGTCATGCGGTGCCTCCGCCTCGAACGTCCGGGGACTCGAAACGGGGCGAGTATAGCGAGGGACCGGCGCCTCCCGAGTTGCGAGCGCGGTCCGCTCGACCGGCGGGGCGGCGTACAACGAGAGTGGTGGTAGCCTCGCCGAGGACGGAGGCGAGTTCGATGGCGGACGCGCGAGCATCGATGGGGCGGGTCCACCTCTGGCTGAGCGCGCAGAGCCTCGTGCTCGTGCTGGCCTCGGCCAACCGGCTGTCGAACCTCACCACCGGCTACGTGTCGGCCAACGAGTTCCTGCGCTGGGTGGACCTGCTCAACCTGCTGGTGTTCCCGCTCGCGAGCACGCTGGTGCTGTGGCTGCTCTGGCGCGAGCTGCGCCACAACCCCTCGAGAGTCGGTGGGACCTCGAGGATGGCGCTCGAGCTGGGGTTCATCGCGGGGCTCTACCTGCTGGCCGCCTCGTACGGGACGCACGAGGTGACGAACTACATCAACACTCGCTTCTGCTTCAACGGCAGGTCGGGCGTGGACGCCTCGATCGGTCCGGTCGCCGTGAAGATGTGCGGGATCATCGCCTTCAACGACGACGAGTTCTCGCACTGGGTGTTCTTCACGGGCTTCTCGCTGGTGAACGCGGCGCTGATGCTGCACCCGGGCGGCCCATCCCTTCGAGGCGAGGACGGGCATCCGCGACCTCGCGCTGCTCGCGCTCAACGGTGGGTTCATCGCACTCGCGATCCTCGCCAACCTCGCATTCGAGGAGATCGGGCTCGACCTCGGGTGGTGGTGGGCCTCACGCTCGTCGCGTTCGCGCTGCTCTGGCGCGCCGGGCGGCAGCCGCTGCACGTCTACTACGCGATTGCGTACGGCGTGGGACTCGTGGCGACGGTGGCCATCCGTGCGGCGAGCGGGTAGCCGATCCGCCCGCGCTCGGTATCGTCGTCGCGACTGAGGGGAGTAGTCCACCTCGCGCCCGTCGACATGCCTCTCACGAGGGCGGCGGCGCGGCCCCTGCCCGGGGCGGACGAGACTCTCGGCCCAACCCACGCGTGCTGCGTGGCGGGCCGAGGCATGCGTTCCCCTCGCGGCGAACCGCCTCCCCGGACCGAAACGCAGCACTCCATTGACCGTAGGAGTGCCATGTCCGCGTTCGCCCTATCCACTCTGCTCATCTTCGTCGCCGAGCTCGGGGACAAGTCGCAGCTCGTCGCGTTGTGGTTCTCGACTCGCTACCGCTGGTGGATCGTCATCGCGGGCGTCTCGGCGGCCACACTCGTCGTCCACCTGGGGTCCGTGGCGGCCGGACGCGTGCTGGATGGCCTTGTGCCCGACACGGTGCTTCGTCTGATCGTGGGGGCGTCGTTCCTCGGGTTTGCGTGGTGGAGTCTGCGCGGCGACACGATGGACGAGTCCGACACGAGGGAACGGCAGATGCCGTACTTCGGCGCGTTCGGCATCGTGGCGGTCGCATTCTTCATCTCCGAGCTCGGGGATAAGACGCAGCTGGCCACGGTCTCCATTGCCGGGAGCGAGGAGGGCTGGATCGGCGTGTGGCTGGGATCGACGCTCGGCATGGTGATGGCGGACGCACTCGCCGTTGGTGTGGGACGGACGCTGGGAAGGCAACTGCCACAGCGGCGGATCGGCCAGGTGGCGGCCGTGCTCTTCGTTGTCTTCGGGGTGATCACGATGGCGAGCGCGTTCGTATAGAAGCGCGTTCGCGTACAGGGGTGGGCGGCCCGCCTGAACCGACGCTCGCGAGTCGCAGGCGTGTGCCCGAGGATGACGCGGTGCTTGAGGCCGGCTCGCGCGTCCGACAAGCTCACGGCGTACAGAGACGGCAACGCGCACCCGCGCCAGGAGGGCATCGATGCCGGCCAACGAGTACCACTTCACTACGCACTGGTACGCGCTCAACTCCACCCTCGACGAGGTGTCCGCCGTCCTCGCCGACGCGGCCGACCTGCCTCGATGGTGGCCGTCGGTCTACCTCCAGACGTGCGTGACGAAACCGGGCGACGCGCGCGGCGTCGGTCGTGAGGTGGAGCTCTACACGAAAGGCTGGCTGCCCTACACGCTGCGCTGGACGTTCCGCCTCACCGAGAACAACGCCCCTCGAGGGATGGCCGTGGACGCCTGGGGTGACTTCGTGGGGCGCGGCGTCTGGATCTTCGAGCAGGCGGGTCCCGACGTGCACATCGTGTACGACTGGCGCGTCCGTGCCGAGAAGCCGCTGCTGAGGTTCCTGTCTCCGCTCCTCAAGCCCGTGTTCGCCGCGAACCACCGCTGGGCGATGGCGCGCGGCGAGGAGTCGTTGCGCCTCGAGCTGCAGCGTCGACGTGCCACCTCCGAGGCGGCGCGCGCTCTGATCAAGGCGCCCCCCGGCCCCACCCCTCGGATGCCGTGGGTCGTACTGCCCGCGCTCGCCGTGGCCCTCCTCGGCGCGCTCGGCCTGCGACGGACGCTGCGAGGTCGGGACGCCTAGCAGGCCACCACGCGCATGCGCCGTCCGGCGGCCTCGACGAGACGCGCGATGTCGGCGGGACCGCTGGTGAGGATGATGTCGCCATGCTCGGCGAGGCTGACGACGGTGGCGTCGATGGCGTCGCTGGTCCCGGCGCGGCCGAGGAGGACTCCCGCCCGACGACCGAGAGCTTCATCGACGGGCACGACATCGATGCCCGCGATCGCCCTCGCCAGGCGTGCCTGCCGCCCCCTCGGGTCGCGCCACACCTGTGCGAGCACTATCGCCGGCGTCCGCAGCACCAGACCGTCGGTGAGTGCGATTCGCAGTCTCTCGGCTACGCCCAGGTCAGCGCGCTCCACCGCGATGAGCGCGCCGGCGTCGAGGACGATCGCGGCCACGGATTAGCCAGCAGCGTCGGCGGAGGAAGGCGCCTCCGTGAGGCCGAGGTCGATCTGGCCTGCTCCAGCCCCTCCTCGGTGAAGGGGCCGAACTCCTGCTCGTACTCGTCGAGGAAGCGGCGAAGGGCCTCGAGCGCAGGCGCGGGCGTACAGCCTCGGCGATCCACGCCGACACCGAGACGTCGGCCTTCTTCGCGGCCTCGCGGATCTCGGCGGCGAGGGCGGCGTCGAGGGAGATCGAGAGCTTGGCGACCTTCATGGCCGAATACTACCACGGTAGGAACGGAGCACGGTAGGAACGAGGCAGGACGCTACCCTTGGCCCGCCCCGCCGCCTCGAAGGTCCGGCGGATGGAGCCCGCCTGCATCGCATCGACGTCCGCCTGGCTGGCGCCGTGCGCGAGGAGCCACGGCAGCTCGATGGTGCTGACCGCCGTCCAGCAGTCGGGGTTCTCCGGGACATTCGAGGTGAACCGGTAGTACGGCGACGCGTCGTGCCCGAGCGAGGTCTGGCCCGCGAACCCCGCCTTCGCCAGCTCGAGGGCGATCTGCGCCCGGCGCGCGATCTCCTCGTCACCCCTCGCAGCGCTGAAGCGGTCGAGTCGATGTTGAACCCGCGTCGCGCAATGCCGAGCACGTAGTCGAGGTTCCTCGAGTCGTTGGTGTGGCCGATCGTGACCATCGCCGGGTCGACGCCCTCGTCGGCGAAGAGGTCCATCAGTGGCGTGCCCAGCTCGTCCGCCGCGTTCGTGTGGCACGAGATGGGGACGCCGCCCTGCTCGCGCGCGCGCGCGGCGCGCGCGGGCGGTCCGCTCGAGGCCGGCGCGCGCCATGCCCTCGCCCGCCGGGCCTTCCGCGGTCAGCCGGTACTCGAAGTCCCACGCGAGCTTGATGATCCCCGCGCGGATGCCGGTTCCGTCGATGCCGTGCTCGATGTCGTGGAGGAAGATGCTCGCCACCTCGTCGATGTCGCGGCGGAAGAGGTAGAACGGCACCCAGCGGTAGACGCCCGTCGCGCACACGATGTGCACGCCCGTGTCCGCCTCGGCGACGCGCTGGAACAGCGGCGCCTGTCGACCGAGGTCGAGCGGGGTGAGGTCGATCATCGAGTCGACCCCCGCCGCCTTCGCGCGCCGGAGCGCCTCGATATTGCGTCGGACCGCCTCGTCGAGGTCGTAGATGAGGCGGCATGACGCGCTCCATCGCCGCCGCGCCGCCGGTGAGGTGCTCGTGCGAGAGCGTGCGGCCCAGCTCGGAGCTGTCGACTTGCCCTCGGATGGTGTTGACGGTGGACATCGAGGCAGGTCCTTCCTCGGAGAGCGTCGCGGGTGCGCGCGATTCTAGGCGCAAAGCCCGCATCGGGGTTCGCATGGTCCGAACCCGTCGCGCGCGAGGTATCCTGCGGCCCACTCGGAGGACGACGTCCGTCTCCTCGATGGAAACAGTGGCGGGGGAATCGCGATGCCGACGACGACACGGGCGGCGGTGATGGTCGAGTACGGGGCGCCGCTCGCCATCGAGGAGATCGAGCTGCCGGACCCCGGCCCCGATGACGTGCTCGTGCAGCTCTACGCCTCGGGCATCTGCCACAGTCAGTTGCACCAGATTCACAATCCCCGCCATCCGAGGCCCGCGCTGCTGGGTCACGAGGCGACCGGCGTGGTCCTCGCCACCGGGCGCGAGGTCACGCACGTCCGCGAGGGGGACCGCGTCATGGTGCCGTTCGTGCCTCGCGATCTGCCCGAGCATCTCACGACGCCCGCACGCGCGAAGTACTCGTTCCACGGCGACGAGTTGCTGACCGGCGTCTACACCTGGGCCGAGCACGCGCTCCTCAACGAGCAGATGGTGGTCCCCCTCCCCGATGACGTGCCGACCGACGTGACCGCGATCGTCGGTTGCGCCGTGATCACCGGCGTCGGGGCGGTGATCCACACGGCGCAGGTCCGCGAGGGGCAGTCGGTGGCCGTGTTCGGCGTCGGCGGCGTGGGTACGAACATCCTCGCGGGCGCGAAGATCGCGGGCGCCTACCCGATCATCGTCGTCGACCTGCAGGAGGCCAAGCTCGGCTACGCGCGAGAGATGGGCGCGACGCACGTCGTCAACGCCTCGGACGTGGACCCCGTCGAGGCGATCCGCGACCTCACCGGCGGCGGCGTCGACTTCGCCTTCGACGGCATCGGCGTGCCTCGGGTGACCGCGCAGATCGTCGAGGCGCTGAAGCCCGGCGTGCTCGGCGTGCGTCGAGGCGGGACCGCAGTCAGCGTCGGCATCGGCCAGGGTCCGATCGAAATCCCGCGCGGCCTGTTCCCGATGGGTGAGCGCTCGCTGATCGGCTCGATGGGCGGCTCCGCCCGCCCTGCCGAGGTGATGCCGCAGTACATCGAGTGGTTCCGAGAGGGGAAGCTCCCCCTCGAGCGCATGATCTCGAAGCGCTACGACGGGCTGGACCACATCAACGAGGGTGTGCGCGCCCTCGAGTCGGGCGAGATCGAGGGCCGCTCGATCATGGTCTACGCCACGCCGTAGGGCGACGGTGGGCGAGCGCGCCTTACTCCGCGTCCCAGCCCTCGAGGACCGCGAGGCAGGCGCGAGCAGCGGCGGCGACTGCCTCGGCGTCACACGCGAGCTCGAACGTGTCGTTGGGCGAGTGGAAGTACTCGTTCACGCCGCGCACCGAGAGGTAGCGACCGCCGGCACGTCCGATGTTCTGCGCCTCGCCACCGCGCGCCTCGGTCACCTCGAAACGGGCGCCCGCGGCCTCGAACGCGCCGCGCGCGGCCTCGAGGATGGCTTCCGCGGGCGATTCGATGCGCGTCGGTCCCGTGGCCGTGCCGATGTTCGCCCCGAGGTGCAGCCACGCGAGCGCTTTTGAGGCCACGCCGCTGTGTGCGTTGAGGTACGCCTCCATGCCCCGGAAGTTGAGCTCGTGCCCCGACGTCGCGACCAGCTCGATGGTGCGCCGGTGCGGGCGTCCCGCGAACGCCTCCGCCAGCGCGAGGAGGGTCGCGATGCCGCCCCCCCGTTCCGAGGCGCAGGTGAACCAGCCGGAGCGAGGCGTGGTGAGGCCGATCGGCGGGGCATCGAGGTCGGTGCCGGGCAGCGTCGCGACCACGTTGCGCGCCCGCGACTGGAGTCGGTCGCCGTCCACCTCGAGGGTGACCTCGGCGTGCATCAGCAGGCTGCTCGCCAGGCGGCGCGCCTCGCGGGTCCCGATTTGCAGTACCGGAAGCTGGCGTGGCTCGGACAACCGCGTTGCGTTGAGGACCTTCATCGCGCCCCGGGGGTCCGCCGTCACGATCACCAGCCCGACCGCGCCCTGTTCCTCGAGGTCCTCGATTGAGCGGCCGGCGCGCTCCTGCGAGAAGGCGAGGTCGTTCTCGGTGGTGAGGACGATGTTGCCGAAGGGGTCGCCGCTGCCGAGCTCGACCAGCTCGCCCGTCGTGCCGCCGCCGGGCGTCGTGAAGCCGGCGTCGTAGAGGGGAACGCCATCGATGGAGCCATCCGGGGTTACGAGACGGGTGCGGCGGTACTCGACGAGCGGGAACGGGAAGCGCTCAAGAGTCGACGTAACACCAGAGACATGGAGGACCTCCTGCATCCACGTCGCCGAGCGATCGTCTCCAGTGGACCCGGTGCGATGGATGCCGAACGCCTCGTAGGCCCGGATGCGGTCGGCGATAACGGCGGGAGAGAAGCCATCGGTCATGCGGCCCCCGTGGAACGCGCGCCCGCCCGCCGAGCGGCGGCACGCGGACATCTCGTGACGCCGCGTGACACGACGGCCAGCGTGCAAGGAAAGTGGCCGCTAGCATAGTCGCCCTGGGGACCCCGAGCGCATGAGGCGCTCGACGCATCGCAGGAGGCCGCCGATCTTCGAGCCGCAGCCCAAGCACGTCATCTGGACGCGTCGGGCGCTGTTGCTCGCGCTCATTGCCTGCTCGTCGCTGGCGATTGGCGGCAGCCGGGCGCTCGCGGACGGCCCCTCGAGATTGCGCCCCGGCGAGATCTATTACGACGACGCCCCCGTCGCCCGAACCGGCCTCGCGAGGTGGGCGGCAGACTCCTTCATCCAGCCGCTGGTGCGCTACATCACCGACTGTGACGGCGCGGGTTCGACGCCCGACTGTGGAGGACCACCGGCCCGCTGGCGCTCGAGCGCGGTGCCGGTGCGCGTGTGCTCGGCGCAGAGTGCACGGCCGTCGGGGGTCACCTCCGATGAGTTCCGCGACGCGGTGTCGCGCGCGGCAGCCACCTGGAACGCCCAGGAATTCGCGGCAGGCATCGTGTACTCGGGCGATTGCGCCGGAGGCGACGCCTGGGTTTTCAACAATCAACAGAACGAGGTGGGCTGGGACGACGCACGACGGGTGCTGGCGCCCTCGCAGGCCGCTGTCACGCGCTCGACGCTGCCGATCGTCGGTGGTGCCCGCGAGATCCGCGAGGCGGACGTGGTGCTCGACCCCAACCTCGCGAGGGTGCCGCGCGCCTGCCTCGAGTCGACGATCGCCCACGAGTTCGGCCACCTGCTCGGGCTGGGTCACAGCGACGACCGTGCCGACCTGATGTACCCGTCGTTCGACCCGAGTGCAGCCTCCGGATGCAAGCTCGCACCCAGCGCTTCGGAGCGCGATCGGATGCAGGGGCTGTACGGCATCAATCGTGCGCCCACCATCTCGATTCCCGGTGGCGGCGCGATCGAGCCGGGCGCGGTCGCCATCGCCACGGCGGCTGCCACGGATCCCGAGGGCGCCCCGCTAACCTTCGAGTGGCAGCAGCTCGCGGGGCCATCCGTGAGCGTCATCTCCGAGGGCGCCACGGCGCGATTCGCTGCCCCGTCCACCCTCGGGACGATGGTCACGTTACGCGCGACGGCGTTCGACAACTACCGGCACGCCGCCAGTGCGCAGATCGTGTTCGTGGTTGGTGCCGCGGGGGCCGTGCCCGCGATCGCCCCGGGGCTGGAAGCGTTCAAGCTCGGGCTCGATGGCAACGCGGAGCTCGGGTGGAGCGAGTCCTCGGGCGCCGCGAGCTACGAACTCTGCTCGCGCCCGGCCTGGCTCGATGTGCCGTTCGAGTGCGTCCCGGTCACCACACCGACGGCGGGCGTCAGCTGGGACACGGTGCTCGGGGCGAGCGGGCGCTCCGACGACCGCCGTCTGTTCACCCTCGCCGAGCGCGAGACCTACCTGCGAGCATGCAACGCGCAGGGTTGCTCGGGCCCGGGCACCGGCGGCCTGACAGGCGGTCTGCGCTGGCCGACGTGGAACATCGACTACGACTACCTGGCATTCGCCTACGACGTGGGGAACCTGCAGTTCACGATCGCGGGCGTGGTGAACGTGACGGGTGAGGCGCGCAGCTTCACGATGGCCACCGGCCCCGCCTCGGACCCTACGCAGATACGACTGACAGCATGCGGTCGCGTGCCGTCCGGAGGGGTGTGCTTCGGCTTCCTCGGGCCCGGCGCGCGACACGGCGACTACGTCGACATCGTGAGCGAGGCGCCGGACAAGCCAACTACCGAGCACCGGATCCGGATCCGGTAGTCACGGTCTCGAGGAGGGCCGCGAGGCGCCTCCGCGCGATCAGCAGCGATCAGCGCTTGCCGGCTGCCACCCTGTACGGGTTCGTGATGCGGGCGGCGCGCTCCTTGTCCTCGGGACAGACGACGCCACGGTCGCCGAACTTGACCGCGCCCTTGATCACGTAGGTGCCGCAGATCGCGCACTTGCCCTCGAGGAGTCCGCTGTCACCGATCTTGTACGTACCCATCACGGACATCCTTCCGAGTCGTAACCGTTGCCGCGTGGGCCCTCGATGAGGCTCCGCGCGCGCCGTCTGCTGCCCCATATACTAGCCCCGCGACTCGAGAGGTTCGAGCCGGAACCGCACGAACAGGGGCCGGAATGGTCTCGCCCTCACGGCGGCGCGGGTGTGCCGGGAGTCTGCTCCCGTGACCG
The DNA here is from genome assembly GCA_046328255.1 of Dehalococcoidia bacterium. Classification (GTDB taxonomy): domain Bacteria; phylum Chloroflexota; class Dehalococcoidia; order UBA2979; family UBA2979; genus RBC038. The sequence goes on from JAXLWY010000003.1 coordinate 91,679, forward strand.
CTCCCGCCGATGTCGCTCTCGAGGCGGCCCTCGAGGAAGTCACGAGGACCCCCGCGGACGCGTTCCGAGGTGTGCCCCTCCCCGAGACATTCGACGCCAGACGCCTCTTCAGCGGATCCGCCGCGCGCGAGATCGTCGCGAGCTACGAACGCCCGCACCTCGGTGTGGCGCTGATCGGGGTGGGCGAAGCCGGGCGCATGGCCTTGGAGCGAGGCGCCGGCATCGAGGACGCGCGCTCAGGCGCGGCTGTGCTGCTCGGCGCGCCGCTCACGTCGGGGCCCAACGAGCTGCGTCCGCGTCTGCTCGGTGGGTTCGCGTTCGATGGCGAAGGCGAGCGGCACGCGCCATGGGAGGACTACGGCAGCGGTTCGCTCGTGCTGCCCCGCATGCTCTTTGTCCGTGAAGGCACGATGCGCGGTGTCGTGCTGGCGCCGGGCGTCAGCGCCGACGAGCTGGCGACGTGCCTCGGTGGCGAGAGCGAGGAGGACCTGCGCGCGACGCTCCCACCGAGGAGGATCCGCGGCATCGATCGCGACGCGTGGCTTGCCGGCGTGCGCTCGATCGTGAGCCAGGTCCGCGAGGGCGCCATCGACAAGGCAGTGCTGGCGACCACCCAGGAGTTGCTGGCCGCAGCCCCCTTCGATGTCGGCCGCGTGCTCTCGAAGCTGCGCGCGCTCTATCCCGAGTGCCACGTGTTCTCAATCCGCGCCGGCAACTCGACCTTTCTCGGCGCGAGCCCGGAGCTGCTCGTGAGCCTCCGCGACGGCCTCGCCAGTGCGCTCGGCCTCGCAGGATCAGCGCGCCGAGGCGACACGCCGGACGAGGACGAGCGCCTCGGGCGCGGCCTTCTCTCCAGCGCGAAGGACCGCCGCGAGCACGCGACCACCGTCGACGCGATCCGCGAGGCGTTGAGCGGCGTGACGGAGCAGTTGCTCGCCCCTGATCAGCCGCAACTGCGCCGTCTGCGCAACATCCAACACCTCGCCACCGAGATCGCGGGGCGCGCGCTGCCCGGCGTCGACGTGCTCGAGCTCGTGCGACGCCTCCACCCGACGCCCGCGGTCTGCGGCTGGCCTCGCGAGGCGGCGCGTCGCGCCATCGCCGCGATCGAGCGCTTCGACCGCGGCTGGTATGCCGGTCCCGTCGGCTGGCTCGACGGGCGCGGCGAGGGCGAGTTCGCCGTCGCCCTGCGTTCCGCCCTCGTGCGACTCGATCACGCGTGGCTCTTTGCCGGAAGCGGGATCATGGGCGACTCCGTGCCGGAAGCGGAGCTGGCCGAGGTGCAGCTGAAGTTTCGGCCGCTCACCGAGGCACTCGGCGGCACCTCGATCTAGGCGCTCCGCGTTCGTGGCTGGCGAGCGAATCCAGCCCCTACACTGGAGCCCGTGCCCGATCCGAGTGCGAACCCCCTCGCGAACCCGCAGTACCCCTCGGCGCTTCCCCCCGGCGCGGGCGAGCGGTACGTGCGCGCCTTCACCGATCAGCTTCTCGCGAGCGGCGTGCACCACGTCGTGGTCTGCCCCGGCTCGAGGTCCACACCGCTGACGCTGGTGTTCGCACGGGACACCCGCTGGCGCGCATGGCTGCACATCGATGAGCGCTCAGCCGGCTACTTCGCGCTCGGCCTCGCGAGGCAACTCGGGGAGCCAGTCGCGCTGGTGTGCTCCTCGGGCACCGCGGCCGCGAACTTCCTTCCCGCGGTCGTCGAGGCGTCGCTGTCTCGCGTGCCGCTGCTCGTCCTGACGGCCGATCGCCCTCCCGAGCTGCGGGACGTCGGCGCGCCCCAGACCATCGACCAGGTGCGCATGTTCGGCAGCCACGCGCGCTGGGCCATCGATATGACGCCCGCCGACGGCAGCGCCTCGCTGGAGCGCGCGGCTCGAGGGGTGGCGGCGCGCGCGACCGCCACATCGCTCGCCGCACCGCCTGGGCCCGTGCACGTGAACTTCCCCTTCCGCGAGCCGCTCGTCGAACGATCCCTCGCCGAACCCCGGCCACCAGCAGGACGCGCGATTGCGGTCACGCGGTCGGTAGTCGAGCCTGCCGCCGAGGCAGTGCGCGCTCGTCGACTCGGCGCGCGGGCGGCAGGATTGGTCGATCGCGGGTCCCGAGGCGGGCGGCCTCCCCGCCGCCGAGGTCGCCGCCGTGGCTCGCGCCTTCGGATGGCCCCTGCTCGCCGATCCTCTCTCGGGCTTGCGCGCCGGCACGCACGACCTTGATGGCGTGATCGAGACCTACGACGTCCTGACACGATCGGCGGGGTTCATCGCCAACCGCACGCCCGAGGTCACGCTGCGCTTCGGCGCGGCGCCGACCTCGAAGTCACTCAACGTCTGGCTCGGCGCTCATCCGGAGATCGATTCGTGGATCGTGGATGCCGAGGGCCAGTGGCGAGAACCAGACGCGACGGTCTCCACGATGCTGCGCGGCGACGCGAGCGCGGTGTGCCGGGCGCTCCTCGGGACGCTTGCGCCCGGCGACCGAGCGGCCTCGGACTGGCTCGAGGGGTGGCGCGCTGCCAACGCGGTGGTGGCGTCGGTGCTTCGCGACGCGATGGACGCTCTCGATGAGCCATTCGAGGGGCGCACGCCGCTCGAGCTGGCGGCCGCGCTCGGGTCCGTGCCGGGCGCCACGCTGGTCGTCGGCAACTCGATGCCCGTGCGCGACGTCGACACGTTCTTTCCTCGACTGGCGAGCGCGCTCCGCATCGAGGGTACGCGAGGCGCCTCCGGCATCGACGGCGTCATCTCGACGGCGGTCGGCGCGGCTGCCGCCGCTGCCGGACCTGTCGTGCTGCTCATCGGCGACCTGTCGTTCCTGCACGACCTCAACGGGCTCTGGGCGGTCAACCGACACCGCCTCGACCTGACGGTGTTACTGGTCAACAACGACGGCGGCGGCATCTTCCACTTCCTGCCGCAGGCGGAGCTCGCGCCCGACGCCTTCGAGGAATGGTGGGGCACGCCGCACGGCCTCGACCTCGCGCAGGCCACCGCGCTGCACGGCGGTAACCACGTCCGCCTCGAGGGCGCGCGCGGCTGGGCCTCCGAACTCACCGCGGCGCTGGCGCGTCCCGGCCTGCAGGTGCTCGAATTGCGCACCGAGCGCGTACGCAACGTCGAGCTGCATCGCGAGGTGATCGGACGCGCCACGCGCGCCCTCGAAGTGGCGCTGGAATCGAAGAATGCGACGGCGGAAACCGCGCCGATGGAGGCACAGCCATGAAGCTGGACATCGACGGGTTGCGGGTCAACGTCGAGCGCTGGGGAGCCGGAGCGGGCGGTCCGCCGGTCGTGCTGCTGCACGGATTCACCGGCAGCGCCTCGGGATGGGCCGAGGTGGCAAGCATGCTCGCGCCTGAGTTCGAGGTGAATGCGATCGACATCGTCGGCCACGGCCAGACCGACGCTCCCGAGGACGTTGAGCGATACGTAATGCGACGCGTCGTCGACGACCTCGCCTCGACGCTGCGCGCGCTGGGTCACGAGCGCGCGACCTGGCTCGGCTACTCGATGGGTGGGCGCACCGCACTCCAGGTCGCAGTCCATCGCCCCGAGGTGGTGAGTGCGCTGATTCTCGAGGGCGGCACGCCGGGCCTCGAGACCGAGGAGGAACGCACCGCGCGCGTCGCCGCCGACGAAGTGCTCGCGCAGAAGGCACTCACCGAGGGCGTCGAGGCGTTCGTCGACTTCTGGCAGGAGGTGGCCCTGTTCGCCTCGCAGAAGCGGATGCCGCAGGAGCGCCAGGACCGAGTGCGCGCCGGCCGGCTGCGGAACCGCGCGATCGGCCTCGCCAACAGCCTCCGAGGGATGGGAACGGGTGCGCAGGAGGACGTGCGAGCCCGCCTCGGTGGGGTGCGCGTGCCGGCCTTCCTCATTACGGGCGCCCTCGACACGAAGTTCACCGGGCTTGCGCAGGAGATGGCAGAGCGGCTTCCGAACGCTACGATTGCAGTCATTGATGACGCGGGGCACGCGGCGCATGTCGAGCGGCCGGGCGAGTTCTCAGCGCTGGTCCTCGACTTCCTGCGACGCACACACGCCGGCTGAGGTCGGCGCGACCACACGAAGAGGCACCACCACATGGCTACTGACTGGCGGACTGTCCGCGAGTACAGCGACATCCTGTACGAGAAGACGGACGGCATCGCAAAGATCGCGATCAACCGTCCCGAGGTGCACAACGCGTTCAGACCTCAGACGCTGGACCAGCTGCTCGAGGCGTTCCGCGACGCGCACCATGACCCCGAGGTGGGTGTGATCCTGCTCACCGGCACCGGCGGACGCTCGTTCTGCTCCGGCGGCGATCAGCGCGTCCGTGGCGAGGGCGGCTACGTCGGTGACGATGGCGTCCCGCGCCTGAACGTCCTCGAGTTGCAGCGCTACATCCGCACGATGCCCAAGCCCGTGATCGCCCTCGTGGCGGGGTACGCCATCGGCGGTGGACACGTGCTTCATGTGATCTGCGACCTCACGATTGCCGCCGAGAACGCGCGCTTCGGGCAGACGGGCCCTCGAGTCGGCTCCTTCGACGCCGGTCTCGGCAGCACGCAGCTGGCGCGAATCGTCGGCCACAAGAAGGCGCGCGAGATCTGGTACCTGTGCCGCCAGTACGACGCCGCGCAGGCCCTCGCGATGGGACTCGTGAACGCCGTCGTCCCGCTCGACCAGCTGGAGGACGAGGGCGTGAAGTGGGCCCGGGAGATCCTCGGCCACAGCCCGACCGCGATCCGCTTCATCAAGGCGGCGTTCGTCGCGGACACCGATGGCATCGTCGGTCTGCAGCAGCTCGCGGGGGACGCGACATCGCTCTTCTATCAGACCGCCGAGGGCAAGGAAGGGCGCAACGCGTTCCTCGAGAAGCGACAGCCCAACTTCGCGCAGTTTCCCCGGCTCCCGTAACCGCGCGATGAGCATTCCGCGGTCCGGCGCTCCCCTCGATATCTCACGCCTGTCGAAGTTCGACATCTGGCGCCTCGCGATCCGGCCACCGACGTTGATGGCCGCCGTCGCGCCCGTGGTCGTCGGGACCGCGGTCGCCGCTCGTGATGGCGTGCTGGCGTGGTTGCCGGCCGGCGCCGCGATGGTCGGCGGGCTTGCGCTGCAGGTCGCCGCCAACCTCGCGAACGATGTCTCCGATTTCCGCCACGGCGCCGACACCGAGCATCGAATCGGGCCACCGCGTGTGACGCAGCTGGGACTCCTCACGGAGCGCGAGGTGGTGGCGGGCCTCTGGGTGGCGATCGGCGTCGCGACGCTCGCCGGGCTTTACCTGACCGCGGTGGCCGGCTGGCCGGTCGTGGCGATCGGGCTCTCCTCGATCGGCGCGCTCCTCGCTTACACCGGTGGGCCGTGGCCGTTCGGCTACCGAGGGCTGGGCGAGGTGTTCGTGTTCGCGTTCTTCGGCGTCGCGGCCGTCGTCGGCACGTACTACGTGCAGGCGCTGCGTGTTTCGGGCGCCGCGCTCGGCGCCTCGATTCCGGTGGGCCTCACGACTTCGGCGATCCTCGTGGTGAACAACGTCCGCGACATCCACACCGACCGCGTGGCAGGCAAGCGCACGCTCGCTGTGATCCTCGGGCCGCGGCTCGCGCGCTGGCACTTCGTCCTCACGCTGGTGGCGGCGTACCTGGCGGCAGCCGCGCTGTGGCTCCTCGGCGAGTTCTCTGCCTGGACGCTGCTCGCATTCCTCAGCCTGCCGCTCGCCTGGGCGCCGACAGCTGCCGTGCTGGCACAGCGCGAAGGGCCGGCACTCAACACTGCGCTTCGAGCGACCGCCCGATTGCACCTCGTGTTCGGCCTGTTGCTCGCGGTGGGCGTGGCGCGGTAGCGCCTCGCTGTGGACCCCTCGAGGTCGCCCGCTCTCGAGCTCGTCCGCCGCACCTCCATCCGCTGGCGGCCGTTCCGCCTGCCGATGCGCCACCGCTTCGAGGCGGCGCACGGCGCGCTCGCCGATCGCGAGGGCGTCCTCCTCGAGCTCGCGGCCGCCGATGGCGTCACGGGGATGGGTGAGGCCTCGCCGATGGCCTCGATCGGCGGTGGGACCATGGCCGACGTGCTCGCGCTCCTCGAAGCGCACGCGGCCGCGTTGCTCCGCTCGGGTGACCCTCTCGACGTGCTGCCGCTCGTGGGGCCGGGCGTGGCCGCCCTGCGCTGCGCCGTCGATGTCGCGCTACTCGATCTCGAGGGCCACCGTCGAGGGATGCCGATCGCGCGACTCCTTGCGGCGGACGCGCCGGACGACGTCGCCGTGAACGCAATCATCGGCGGTGGCACACCGGCGGAAGTCGCGGCGAACGCCCTCGAAGCGCGCGCGGCGGGGTACTCCGTCGTCAAGCTGAAGGTCGGCATCGGCAGCGTCGAGGAGGACGTGGCACGGGTTCGCGCCGTCGGTGACGCCTGGCCACGGGCCATCATCCGCCTCGATGCGAACGGCGCGTGGAGCGAGGCAACGGCGCGCGAAGCTCTCGAGGCACTCGAGGGGCTGGAGGTCGAGCTGCTCGAGCAGCCGGTGCCTGCCGCAGATGTCGAGGCGCTGGGCCGCCTGACGCGAGTGACGGCCATCCCCCTCGGTGCGGACGAGGCACTGCGCGACGTGAGCACCCGGCAGGCGGTCCTCGGCGCGCGCGCTGCCGAGGTACTGGAGCTGAAGCCGATGGTCGTTGGCGGACTGCGTGAGGCGCTCGACATCGCGCGCGAGGGCGCCGGCCTGGGCATGCGGGCGCTCGCGACGACCACGTTCGATTCGAGCGTCGGGACGGCGGCCGCGCTGCACCTCGCCGCGGCGTTGCGTGCGGTGGCGCCGGGCAGCGAGCTGGCGCACGGCCTCGGCACCGGGGAACACCTCGCGGGGGACCTCGTGACACCGACGCTCGTGGCGACCAGCGGTCGCATGCGCGTGCCCCTCGGCGGCGGGCTCGGCATCGAGGTGGACACGGACGCCCTCGAGCGCCGGGCGCTGGGGCCGTGGCGGAACCTGAGTGCCTGAGTGGTCCCGTACTCTCGAAGGCGGTCAGAGTCGAACGCAGGCTGGGGAGCACCGAGTGCGCACACTCGTCGTGTCGGAGTTCGTGACGCTGGACGGGGTGATCGAGGCGCCCGGTGGCGAGACCTCGCACCCCCACACGGGCTGGACGATCCCGTTCGGGACGCCAGAGCTGTACGCCTACAAGCTGCGCGAGACCCTCGAGGCCGAGTCGCTGCTCCTCGGGCGCCGGACCTACGAGATGTTCGCCGAGGCGTGGTCGGTGCGCGACGGTGAGTTCGCCGACAAGATGAACGCGATGCCGAAGCACGTCGCCACCAGGACGCTGGAGCGCCTCGAGTGGAACGCCACACGCCTCGAGGGGCCGCTTCCCGCCGCGGTCGACGCCCTGCGGCACACCGAGGGCGGTCCGATCCTCCTTGCTGGCAGCGCGACGCTCGCACAGACCCTTTTGCAGCACGGCCTCGTCGACGAACTGCGGCTGATGGTGTTCCCGGTCGCCATCGGCGGCGGCCTGCGACTGTTCCCCGAGGGCCGTCGGCGCCAGGCCTTCGAACTCGTCGAGCTGGAGCGCTATTCGAGCGGCGTCCTGCGGCAGATGTACCGGCCGACTGCGGAGCCGGATGCCGACTCCGGGGCGGCGGAACTCCAGGCCGCGCTTCGCTGAGCGGCGGTCGCTCGAGCACGCCCGCGCCTGCCGGGGACGGTCCTCAGCGCGTGGCAGCCTCGAGGGGCGCGGGCGTACCCGTGCATGCGCGCCATGCCTGCGCAAGGAACACGCGGCCGTAGGCGGCGCCGGGGCAGTGGTTCTGCACGATGTGGTCCTCGAAGATGCCGTAGTTGCGCGTGAAGAAGTCGCGGCCCGCGAAGGCACGCGTGATGTCGAGGTAGGCGGCGCGCTCGCCCGGTGCAGGCACGTAGGCCTCGTCCACGGCGGGTGACGTCCAGAGCACGGATTCGAGGAGCGCGCGCACCGAGTCGACGCCGACGCGCACGAACGACTGCTGGTCCGCGGTCTCCGGGATGCCGAGGCGTACGCACGCCCTCGCCAGCAGTGAGTGCATTGCTCGAGCCCACGCTTCGGTGCGCAGAGTGCCCGGCGCGGCTGTCGAGGCGGCTTCGCCGTAGGCCTCGAGGACGGCGCTCTCGTCGACGAGCTCCGGTAGTGCCTCGAGCAGGGCGTGGAGCTGCGGCGCGAACCCCTCCTGGAACTTCGACACCAGCGCCGAGTCCTCGTCGAGCCGTGCCAGCCGCCGCCACTCGGCGACGCCGACCTCACGCTCAAGCCAGTTACGCATGCGCGCCTCGAAGGCTACGAACGCCTCAGAGCCGGGCGCGGGCGGGGGGACGGATGCGGTCATGGCCCGGAGTGTGGGCCCTGAGGGTGGCCGCAGCAAGCGACGGAGGTCACCGCCGGAGACGCCGTGCCGCATCCTCACCCGAGGGCAGCAAGAAGCCCCCGCGCGAGCGGGGGCTTCGTCGTATCGAGTCGCCTCGATCGCCCGTGCTAGCTGTACCGGATGCGCGGGTCCAGCCACGAGTAGGAGATGTCCACCATGAGGTTCGAGAGCAGGCTCACGCTCACGAGGATGAGCAGGATGCCCTGGACCAGCGGGTAGTCGCGCTGCGTGACCGCATCGATGTAGGTGCGGCCGATGCCGTTGATGGCGAAGACGCTCTCGACGATGACGGAGCCACCGATGACGCCCGCCACCTGGAATCCGAGGAGTGTCACCACCGGGATGAGGGCGTTCCGGAACGCGTGCTTGTAGATGACGCTCATCTCCGCGAGGCCCTTGGCGCGCGCGGTGCGGACGTAGTCCTCACGCATGGCCTCGAGCATCGTGGTGCGGATCATGCGCATGTTCGAGGCCGAAGCGCTCAGACCAAGCACGGTCGCGCCCGGGATGAACTGCTGCAGGTTACCGAACGGGTTGGTGAAGATGCTCTGGTACGACATTGGTGGGAACCAGCCGAACCAGACGGCGCCGTAGATGATGACGAGCGTCGCCAGGAAGAAGTTGGGAATCGAGATCCCGCCGATCGATATCGATCGGCCGATGTAGTCGATCCATGTGTCCTGGTAGATCGCGGATACCACCCCGATGGGTACCGCGATGATGAGGCCAATCGTCAGGGCGAGGAATCCGAGCTCGAACGAGATCGGCAGCGCGCGCCCGATGACCGCGGTCACCGGCTTGTTCTGCCAGTACGACTTGCCCCAGTCGCCCGTCACGATGCCGCTGATCCAGCGCACGTACTGGATGTACGGCGGGACATCGAGGCCGAGCTCCTTGCGCAGCTTCTCGAGGAGTGCGGGGTCTGAGCCTCGCGACTCCGCCATCTGCGCGACGATCGCGTCGCCGGGCATGATGCGCAGCAGCCCGAAGGTGAACATCGTCGTCACGATGATCGTCGGAATGAGGTAGAGGAGTCGCCGGATGATGTAGCGCTGCATCAGTTCCCTCCGCTCGGTCGAGGTGTCGACCTCAACCCCTCTGCGTACCGACGTCCGAAAACGACGCCTGCCCCGATAGTACGCACACGATGGCCGGTCCGATCTGTCGAGGCCCTCGGAACATCGACATCGACCGGACCCACCGGCACCCGAGGGCGGCGGCAGGTCACGAATGTGTACCCGATCGGGCCGGATCCTGCAACACGACCGTTTGTGTTGTGTCAGAGCCTTGCGAGCCCCTCGAGTCCCGCTCGGCTGTCGGATTTGACGCGGCGGGGTCGCGCCCGGAGAATCAGGCGCCACTGTAATTGCGCGCGTGCCGGGCGCTCGCAGGCGCCATCGAGGGGTGACAGGGCCGTAATGCCTGACTACTACTATTTCGACCTCCATTCACACTCCACCGACGCCTCCGACGACGCCGGCGGCACCGTCGAGGGCTACCTGAAGTGGATCGTGGCTCGCCGGAAGAAGGGGTACAAGATCAACGGGATCGTGCTGACGGAGCACCGCCAGTTCGACCCGAACGTCGACTACTCGGCGCTGGCGGAGCAGTACGACGTGGTGGTGCTCAAGGGTGCCGAGGTGGAGACGGACATCGGGCACGTCCTCACCTATGGGCTCACCCCGCAGTTCACCTCGCAGTTCGACCTCTCGAACGTCTCGCTGCCCTACCAGGACGTGTTTAACGCGATGTACGACTGCGGCGGGTTCGCCGTCGGCGCGCACGCCGGTCGGCCGCGCATCGGCCTCGAGGAGCACTACCGGCTCCGAGGTGTCTCGGTTCCGCCGGTGAAGGTCGTCGAGCAGCTGAATGGCGGCAGCAACGACGAGGAGAACGGCCGCGCGCTGGTTTTCGCGAAGGAGCACGGACTCGGCCGCGTGGGGGGCTCCGACGCGCACTTCGTCAGCGCGATCGGGCGCTGCCTCACCGCGTTCAGGCGACCGGTGAAGTCCGTGGAGGACCTGGTCCAGGAGCTGAAGAGCGGTGAGTTCTTCCCGGTGACGGTCGAGCAGACGCTGACCGGACACGGGGACGAGTAGGCTCGCAGCGCAACGCAGGGCATCGGTTCGCAGCCCCGAGGACGACTCGGGCAGGCCTCGGAGGGGCAATGACAGCAGACGGTACGCAGGACGCGCAGTTCGAGTACGACAAGAGCGTCGTGGGCGTACAGGTGCAGCTCGGTGAGTTCACCATTACGTCGGAGCAGGTGCAGAAGTACTGCGCCACCATGGGCGAGCAGAACCCGCAGTTCACCTCGGGGAAGACGGCGCCACCCGGCATGCTGAGCTCGGTCTCGTTCGGGGGCGGGCAGGCGCTCGATCCGAAGGTGAAGTTCGGCAACACCTCGTTCATGGCCGGCTCGCGCATGGAATTCAAGCAGCCGCTCGAGGTGGGCAAGCCGATCAGGGCGCAGACTTCGGTGAAAGAGGTATACGGGAAGACCGGTCGCACCGGCACGATGGTCTTCATCGTGCGGCGGACCGAATTCCTCGATTCCGCGAGCGGCTCGCTGCTCGGCGCGATGGAGCAGTCGACCGTGCTCCGCGAGACGGAGGCCGTGCGTGAGTGATCAGCGCTTCTTCGACGAGGTCAGCCTCGGCGATGAATACGCCGAGGAGATGACGCCGACTCCCGAGCTCGTGCGCGACTTCCTGGCGTTGAACCCCGCCCGAGGGGGACCCGGCGACGGCCGCTTCACCAGCGACGAGGGTGCACGCAGCATCGGCATGCGGGCGGCGATCGTGCCCGGCGTGATGAGCATGTCGATCATCAGCCGCCTCGTCGAGGACTGGATGGGCCCGCAGGGCACCCTCCACTCCCTCGATGTGTCGTACCGCCGTCCGGTGCTGCAGGGCGATGAGCTCAAGCTGCAGGCGCTGGTGACCGATGCCGATGAGACGCCCGAGGGCCCTCGAGTGAAGCTCGACGTCTACATGGAGAACGCGCGCGGCGAGCGCCCGCTGCAGGGCACCGCCGTGGTGGAGCTGCCTCGGAAGGCGTAACCACCGAGTCGCGACGTAATCCGGCCGCCGCTCGCGGCGGTCGAAGACAGAACGAGGCGGCCATGAAGCCGCCTCGTTGGTTCGTCACGGGTGCGAGGCTTGAATCGGCGTCGACCGAACCTGACCCGCCCGGTGCGCCGAGTTATGGTTGGCCGGCCCTCAATCCCAGGGCCAGCGATCGGTTCCCTCGAGGAGCGCGCGCAGGTGGTTCACCTCGCCCGCGTGGTAGAGGTCGTGCTCCTGGACGATGCGCACGATGTCGCGAATCTGCATCCGCTCGTGCCAGGGCGTTGGTCGCTCCTCGGTCAGTCGGAGGTCGGTGATCGCACCCAGCGAGGTCGTGAACCGCCGGTGTCCCTCGCGCAGCCACTCGACGACGGCTTCGCGGCCCGATGGCGCCACCACCGGCGGCTGGCCGTTCTCAAACGTGGCGTCACCGAACGCGTAGTTCTCGTACATGTACTTCGCGCCGCCGACGTGCCCGAGGATGGCGCCGACCGTGCGCCCGGCACCCTCGGGCACCTTGCTCCACGCGTCGTCGGGGAAGCTGGCGACGTTCGCGAGCAGGGAGTGCTCACCACCGTCGAACGCCTGGTCCAGCAGCCAGACGAGGTGCTCCACGGTCGAGCGCGGTCCTGAGGCCATGCCCCCTCCTCGAGGTTGATGCGACCTGTCCAGCGTACCGCGCGCTACCCCTCGCCCTGGCCGACCTCCATCTGCAGCCGTTGCATCACCCTCTCGAACGCCGGGTACTCCTGCGCGCCGACGATCGCGTACTTCTCGTTGAAGATGAACGTGGGGATGCCCGTGACGCCGATGGCGCGCGACCACTCGATGCCGGCGTCCACCTCGTCTGCGAAGCGCCCGGTCGTCAGTGCGTCGCGCACGTCGTCACGGTCCATCGAGTGCTGCCCGGCGATATCGGTTAGCACGTCGATGTTCGAGATGTCGGCGTGGTCGTCGAAGTGCGCCTTGAACAGCTGCCGGTGGAGCGCGTCGATGGCGGCGCCTTCGAGGCCATGCCCGTACGCGTACTCCTGCAGCTCGAGCGCCCGGTGCGTGTTCGGGGTGAAGCGGCGCCCTCGCCGGAACAGGATGCCCGACTCCTCGCCGCGCAGCTCGAGGTGGGACTTCGGCGTGTCCGCCGTGGTGGTGGGTTCGCGGGTCCGACCCTCAGGCGGGATCGTGGGATCGAGGAAGAAGGGGACCCACCGGACGTGCGTGTCCGGATACTCGCGCTGGACCTTCTCGACCTCCACGAGGCCGACGTAACACCACGGTCAGATGAAGTCTGACACCACCAGCAACGAAATGCCGCTTGCCTTCGAGTCGTCCTGGACCACGCGCTGCTCCTCGAGTCCCGGTGTGGCGAGCGCCACGTTGATCTGGTGTATCGCATGCATCGTAGCAATCGGAGCCGCGCACCGCGCCATCGAGGCGCGAAGGCGCGGGTTTGTCCCGAGCGCGGACGTCTCGCCGTCGGATTAGCCTCCGAGATGACGTTCGGTCCGGCTGACGAGGGACCATGCCCAACCCGAGGTTCCTGCCCCGCGAACCATTCCTGGAGCGCCTCGCCGCGCGGGCAGCGCGCCGCAGTTCCGCGGCCAGTCGCGGCGAGATCTCGCTGCTCGCGGGCGCCGGCGTCGTAGTCTGGGCCTTCCTCACCGTCACGGTGCTCGTCTCGACGCCCCAGGCATTGCCACTCCAGCAGACACAGCTGGCCGTCGGCGTCGGCGGTGGACTCGTGCGCACCGAGGCACCCGCCGAGGCGCCCGCGGCCTCCGACCCGCCGTCCTCGACTTCCGCGCTCTCGACGCCCAACGCTCCGACGGCGGCCCCGACACCGCCTCCGGCAACCCCGACGCCCGTCGTCGCGGCCGGACCGCCGCCCTCGAGTGCGAAGTCCGCGCCCAGCACGCCCGCGCCCACGCCTCGCACGACGGCCACGCCGGTGCCGTCACCCGCTCCCCCGGTGGCGCCGCCGGCGCTTCCGGTCGAACCGCCCGCTGCGACGCCCGCGGCCACACCGACCGCGACGCCGACGCCGAGCTCGACTCCCGCGCCGTCGGTCACACCGGCCGGGGAGAGCGTGCAGGTGGTGGGACCGAACGGGACCGTGATCACCGGGCCCCGCGGTGGACCGCTCAACACTCGCGGTGCCGACCTCTACAACTGCAGCGACTTCACGAACTTCGAGCAGCTGATCGCCGTCTTCATCGCAAGCGGTCCCTCTGATCCAAACCACCTCGACCCCCAGCACACCGGTAGCCCGTGTCCGCCCGAGGACGAGCAGCAGGTCGAGTAGCGTGCTGCGCGCTGGCGTGGAATGCCGGGGCGATGCACCATGGGCCCCATGAAACCCTCCTTGCACGGTTCGGTCCGGTCCGCATCACGAGCGCAGCCGTGGTAGAGGCACCCGAGGCGACGATCACCACCGCCGAGGACGTCGAGCGCGTCGCCGACGCGCTGCGCGCCGCTGGCGCGTTCGCCCTCGACCTCGAGTTCATGTCCGAGGAGCGCTACGTGCCCGAGCTGGCGCTCGTGCAGGTGGCGTGGCGCTCGAGCGGCGTACCGACGGCGGTCGCCATCGACCCCCTCTCAGTCGACGCCTCCCCCATCGCGAGGTTGGTCGCGGACCCCTCGGTGGTCACGATCCTGCACTCCGGCCAGGCCGACCTCTCGTTGCTGCGCGCGCGTTTCGCCGTCGCCGGCGCGTCCATCGTCGACACGCAGGTGGCGGCGGCCTTCCTCGGCATGGGCGAGCAGATTGGATACGCGCCGTTCATCCAGCGCACACTCGGGCTCACCGTCGACAAGGGTGGCCAGTTCACCGAGTGGCTGCGACGCCCGCTGTCCGAGGATCAACTTCGCTACGCCCTCGACGACGTGCTCCACCTGTTGCCCGCGTGGCAGCTCGTCGAAGAGGACCTGCGCGCCCGGGGACGCCTCGCGTGGGTCCTCGAGGAGTGCGAGCGCATGGCGCGCGGCTGGTCGGAGCGTCCCGCCCCCGAGGAGATGTACCGTCGCGTGGCAGGCTGGGCCACGCTCCGCCCGCGGCAGCAGGGCGCGCTGCGAGCAGTGGCCGCCTGGCGCGAGCGCGAATCGCTGTCCGCGAACCGCCCGCCCGCCCGCCTCGTCGCCGAGCGTACGCTGCTCGAGCTGGCGCGCCGCCCTCCACGGACCGCCGAGGGCCTGCGCGAGGTGCGCGGCATGACCGACGGCATCGTGCGCCGGTTCGGCGCGCAGATCCTCACCGCGCTCCACGAGGGCGAACAGCACCCGACCGACGGTGGCGACGCCCCCCGGCCCCTGCCGCCCGCGGCGCAGGCGTGGGCCGGCGTGCTCGGTGGACTGGTGCAGGCGCACTGCCGCGATGCCGACATCGCGGCGCGCTTCGTCGCCTCGCGCGCCGACCTCGAGGCTGTGGCCTTGTGGTGGTTCGAGGGCGATCACGACCTCGAGCCCGACGTACCGGTGATGCGTGGGTGGCGTCGTGAGCTGGTCGGCGAGGTGGTGCTGCGGTGGCTGCACGGTTCGCTGGGCCTCGTCGCCGACGTGCTCTCGCCGTTCGGATTCCGCCTCGTCGACCTGCCTTCGTAGCCTCATCAGACAGAACGATAGACGGGCTTCGCGACAGAAACGCGCATGCACGTGCCCGGATATGCCGTTACGTAGCTCACGACGGATCGTGCTGCCATCAAGAGGCGGTTACGTCCGCTGGCGCCGCCCTGTCGCTGCAAGCGCGGACCCAGCCCGCGCCGCACGACGCGTTCTGTCTCAGGCGATGAGGTCGGGCGTGAGGTCGCCGAGGGTGGCCGCGCCGCAGAGTGCCATCGCGAGGTCGAGCTCGCCCGCCAGCAGCTCGAGGACGTGACGCGCGCCCGCCTCGCCGTCCACCGCGAGCCCCCACAGGAGCGGCCGCCCGAGGAGCACGCCCCGCGCACCGAGGGCGATCGCCTTCACGACGTCGGTGCCGCGCCGCACGCCGCCATCGACCAGCACCTCGATGCGACCGGCGACTGCCTCGATTACCTCGGGCAACGCCTCGATGGTGGACACGGCGGTGTCGAGCTGGCGTCCGCCGTGGTTAGAGACCACGAGGGCGGAGGCGCCCGCCTCGATGGCGAGGACGGCGTCATCGCCTCGGAGGATGCCCTTCACGATCACCGGCAGGCGGGTGATCGAACGCAGCCACGTCACGTCGCCCCACGTAATCGAGGGGTCCATGAGCGAAGCGAAGTAACGACCGAGTCCGGACTGGCCCGGGGCGGCCAGGGGACGTCGCATCAGCTCGAGTTCAAAGTTCGCGGCAGCAAGCCCCGGGGGCAGGGCGAACGCATTGCGCGCATCGCGCTCGCGGCGGCCGAGCAGCGGCGCGTCCACGGTGAGCACCAGGGCTTCGTAGCCGGCGGCCTCCGCGCGCTCGACCAGTGAGCGAGTGAGGTCGCGATCTGCATAGACGTAGAGCTGAAACCAGCGGGGGCCGTCTGCGGCCGCCGCGACGTCCTCGATGGAGGCCGTCGCGAGCGTGCTGAGCGTGAACGCGACGCCGAAGGAGGCCGCGGCCCGCGCGAGCGCGAGTTCGCCCTCAGGGTGCGCGAGGCGCTGAAAGGCCATGGGGGCCGTGATGATGGGCTGCGGGTGCACTCGACCGAGCACCACGGTGGATGGGTCGCGGTTCGAGACGTTGCGCATGACGCGCGGCCGCAGCCTCAGTCGCTGGAAGGCCTCACGGTTGGCAGCGAGCGTGATCTCGTCGTGGGCGCCGCTGGCAAAGTAGTCGAGCGCCATCGTGGGCAGATGCTCGGCGGCCAGAGCCTCGTACTCATCGAGATTCAGGGGACGCGGAGCCCGAGCGGACTGAGTCATGGCCCGGAGCTTAGCCGAGGAGCGCATGCACGGAAGGGACCGTCGGCACCTCGCGTGACCTCGGCATCTGAGCGGCGAACCTCAGCCCGAGTACGTCCAGCCGGTGTACGTGGTGGTCAGCGGCTCGGCGCTGTGCTGGATGCGACCGTCAACGACGCGGCCGACGACGAGCACGTGGTCGCCCGCGGGTGCTTCCGACTCGAGCGTGCACTCGAGCCACATCAGCGCGTCCTCGAGAAGCGGCAGGCCTCGCGAGGAGCGCGCGTAGTCGATGCCGTCCAGCTTCTGGTGGTGCTGTCGCGACGCGGTTTCACGCCGCCCCTCCACCTTCGAGGCGTCGGCGGGCTGGACGAACTGCATCGCCATCCGCATGGAGTCGGGTTCGGCGGTCAGGAGGTTGATCGAGAAGCAGCCCGACGCCCGGATGCGCCCGAGCGAGCTCGAATCCGCCTCGAGGACCACGGCCACCAGCCGAGGGTTGAACGACACCTGCATCACCCAGTCGGCCACCATCACGTTCGCTTCCTGCGCATCGACCGAGCCGATTGCGTAGACGCCATACGGCATCTGGTGCATCGCCTCGGCGACCGGGTCGATATGGCGGTGGGGCACTGAGGGCAGGTCGGGCATCGGTGCTCCTCGAAGCGGCGTGGCCTGGTGCGTGACGGGGTGATCGAGTCGGAGTCGAGCGGGGACCAGCCCACTGTAGCCAACGTGGACGCTCGGGCCACGCCTCGTTACGATGGCGCCGTCCCGGTCGCGGGACGTTGACGCGCGCCCGCGGTGTCGCTTCGGAGGTCGTAGTGGCATTCGTTATCACGCAGCCCTGCATCGACACGACCGACAAGTCGTGCGTCGAGGTGTGCCCGGTGGACTGCATCCACTACGAAGAGGGCACCGACCGGATGCTCTACATCAACCCCGCCGAGTGCATCGACTGCGGCGCGTGCCAGCCCGCGTGTCCCGTGTCCGCGATCTATCCGGACGGCGACGTCCCTGCCGAGATGGCCCCCTTCACCGAGATCAACGCGCTCTGGTACGACGACGCCGCCGGCGCGCGCCAGCGCGTCGCGGCGCTCCTCGGCGGCAGCGCGGCGCCTGCCGCTCCCGCCCCTGCTGCTGCCGCCGCAGCGCCCGCGGCGGCCGCATCCACCGAGGCATCCGCGGCAGCGCCCGCGACAGAAGCCCCCGCAGCCGCTGCAGCCGCTGCAGCCGCCGAGGCGCCCGCCGCCCCGGCGGTCGCCGAGGTCGCGTACAGGCCCCCGACGCCGCACGCCGGCAAGGCCGACTTCAAGAAGGCGTTCGCCGGGTTCAGCTACCCGATCTCGAAGGATGGCGTCTTCCGAGGCGCCCGCGACAAGGGCGGGCTGGACCGCGAGGTCGGGCGCATCCTCGCGCAACTGCCCGGCAAGAAGTACCGCTCCGAGGAGGAACTCGTCGAGGCGGTGCGCTGGGTGTACATGATGTACGGGGTGCCGGAGGACGCGCTCCCCGTCTAGCCGAGGGTGGCGTGCACGGCGAGCCCGTCAGGCTCCGTCGCGACGCATAGACCTGACGGGTCACTGAGAAGCTGCCGCTACGCGCGACTCTGAGGGGCGGAGTACCCTCGCGAGCACGGGTGCACCGAGGCAGGCCGAGCGCGGGAGGGTCAGATGCGCAGCGCCAGGGACTTCTTCAAGCCGCTCGCGGTCGGCGCGCCACAGCCGCTCCATGAGATCGAGGTGCGGCCGGGCCGCATGATCCACTTCTTCCCGCCGCACAACGAACGGATGCGCGAGCGCATTCCCGAGATCATCCCCCAGGTCGACATCCTCCTCGGCAACCTGGAGGACGCGATCCCCGCCGACGCCAAGGTCGATGCCCGCCGGGGACTCATCGAGGTCGCGCGAAACAACGAGTTCGGCAACACCCAGCTCTGGACGCGCGTCAACAGCCTCGACAGTCCGTGGTGCCTCGATGACCTGATGGAGCTCGTCGAGGCGGTCGGCGACAGGCTCGACGTAATCATGGTGCCCAAGGTGGAGGGCGCGCACGACATTCACTACGTCGATCGCCTCCTCGCGCAGCTCGAGGGGCGCCACGGGCTGCGCAAGCCCCTGATGATCCACGCGATCCTCGAAACCGCCTCGGGCGTGAACAACGTCGAGGAGATCGCCGGCTCGAGTCCGCGCATGCAGGGCATCTCGCTCGGCCCGGCGGACCTCGCCGCCTCGAGGCGCATGAAGACGACGCGCGTCGGCGGAGGTCACCCCGGCTACGTCGTGCGCGCCGACGCCGACGCCGCCAATCCCGAGGCAGCTCGCGGGACCGCGCAGCAGGACCTGTGGCACTACACGATGGCGAAGATGGTCGATGCGTGCGCCGCCAACGGCATCCTGCCCTACTACGGCCCATTCGGCGACATCGGCGACCCCGTGGCGTGCGAGGACCAGTTCCGCAACGCCTTCCTCATGGGCTGCGTCGGCGCCTGGTCGCTGCACCCGAGTCAGATCGAGATCGCCAAGCGCGTCTTCAGCCCGGATCCCGAGGAGGTGGCGTTCGCGCGCCGCATCGTCGAGGCGATCGGCTGGGCGGGCTCCGGCGTGGCGATGCTCGACGGCAAGATGCAGGATGACGCGACGTTCAAGCAGGCGAAGGTGATCCTCGCAACCGCTGAGCTGATCGCCAAGAGCGACCCCGCCTTCGCCACCGCCTACGGCTTCGAGTAGGCACGCCGCCTCAGGGGCGCCACTTCGGGACGAGGGTCGCGGCCCGGGAACTCGAGAAAGCTCGGGACAAGGCGCGCCCACCCTGTTCGTGGTGAGCGGAGCGAAGCGGAGGCGAACCACACCGCCCTCCTCGGATGGCCCGCCACCGACGGCCCCGGAGGGGTCTGCCCCGCGGCGCTACCCCTCGCGAGAAGGCGTGGCCGAGTCTCGCCATCCGGAGGGCCGTCCATGGCTCCGCGCGAGGTCGCGGTTCCGAGGCAGCCCGCGCTAGTGCACCCGGTCGGGGTACAGCGCCAGCGCGAGGACGCGGATGCCCTCGGCGAGGCGCGGTCCCGGCCGGTTCACCAGGTCCGGATTCACCGCGTAGATGCGCGAATTGCGCACCGCCGAGACAGCTCCCCAGCCCGGACGCGCGCCCACGTCGCTGGTCGCGCCGGGGTGGGACAGGATGATCACCTCGGGGTCCGCGGCGAGCACGGCCTCGGCTGTGACCTGCGGGAAGGGTGAGCTTCCCGAGGGTGCGATGTTGCGCGCCTTGAGCGTCGTCAGCATGGCCCCCACGAACGAGTTCGGCGCCACTGTGAACAGCGTCGGGTCGAGCTCGAAGAAGACGCGCGGACCGGTCGTCACATCCGACAGCGATGCCGTCACTGCCTCGATCTTCGTGCGCATCTCAGTGCTGACACGCGCGGCCTCGACGGGACGTCCGGTCAGCCGCCCGAGCAGATCGATGCTCGCGTACACCCCCTCGAGGTTCTCGGGCTCGCGCGCGAGGAACACGGTCATGCCCAGGCTGCGGAACTGCGCGACGAACTGCTCCTGCCGCGTCGCCATGATCACGAGGTCGGGCTTGAGCGCGATCGCGGCCTCGGGGCTGGGATTCGAGTAGTCGATCTTCTGAGTCTTCGCGGCGGCATCGGGGAAGTCGGAGAAGGCGTCCGTGCCCACGACCCGATCGCCGGCGCCGATCGAAAACAGGATCTCGGTGGCGCCGGGCGAGAGCGAGATCACGCGCTCCGGCACCTTGGCGAGTCGCACCTCGGTTCCGGTGGAATCGCGGAGCACGAGCGGAAACGTCGCCGGTGCGGCGCCGGTGACCGGCGTTCCCGCGCCGCTGCCCGCCGACGGCGCACCTCGATCCTCGCCGGCGCACGCCGAGGCCAGCAGGGCGAGCGCGCCAAGCGCGAGGAACGCCGCGAGTCCACCTCGGACGGCGCGGCCGCGACGCTTCGCTGGCGACTGAACCACGGGTGATGCGAGCACGGCGATCCTCCGCACGCTGGTGCGAGGACTGCCCGCGAGGGTGAGGAGCGCTGCTCCCGACACGCCTGCGCGACGGCGCGTGGGGCAGCCCACGTGCCTGGCCCGTTCCTCGCGAGCCCTTCAGACACAGACGCAAGTCGTCGACCTGGCTCGCCCCGGGCCTCGACGGCCGGGGACCACAGTTGCGGGACAGCGCCGGGATCGCACCGGACTTCGCGGGCCTTGCGCCAGCACCGGGAACGCTAGCAGCCATCCGACGTGCGGGCGACCCTGGGAGCTCGCGGTCGCCGGGTCGGTGAACGTGGCGCGCACCGCGCACCTCGCAGCTACGATGCCGCCATCGAATGGTTCGGAAGCGGGAGGACGACACGATGAGGAGGATCAGCGTCTCGCTGAGCTGGTCGAGTCACGACGACGTCGACCAGTTCGTCGAGCAGGCGAAGGTGGCCGACGACAGTGGCGTTGCGGTCCTGTTCACGGGTGAGAACTGGCGTCGGGAGGCGTTCACGCCCATGGCCGTGCTGGCGCGCGAGACGAAGCACGCGCAACTTGGTACCGCGATCGTCAACATCTGGTCGCGATCCGCGGCCGCCCTCGCCGAGCACTTCGCGACCATCGACGAGCTGGCGGGCGGACGGGTCATTATCGGCCTCGGCGCCTCGAGCGCGAACGTCGCCGAGGGCTTTGCGGGTGTGCCCTACAAGCGCCCGCTTCGCCGCATGCGCGAGTACATCGAGATCATGAACATGCTGATCTCGGGCGCCCCGCTGCAGTACCACGGCGAGCTGTTCCAGCTCGAGCGCGGCTTCCGCCTCGAGATCAATAACCCGAGGCCGCACATCCCCGTGTACATTGCCGCCACCTCGCCGGCCTCCGTCCGCCAGACGGCCGAGATCGCCGACGGCTGGATGCCGATCCAGATCCCGCGCTCGCAGTGGAAGGCCGCGACGGGCGAGTTCTACGAGCACGCACGCCAGGCGGGGCGCGACCCCTCGGAGCTCACGATCAAGACGGCCAACTCGATCTACGTGACCGACGACCCGGGCCCCGAGCTCGAGAAGACGCGAGGCACCGTCGCGTTCTACATCGCGCGGATGGGCGACGGCTACTACAACCAGTTCGCGCAGCGCGGATTCCGGGACATGGCCGACGCCGTGCGCGCGGCCTGGGCCGAGGGTGGCTCGAAGGCCGGTGCCGAGGCGGTGCCACCGGAGTTCGCGGAGCAGATGTTCTTCGCCGGACCGCCCGAGGCGTGCGCCGAGCACCTCGATGAGCTCGAGGAGGCCGGCTTCAACCTCCACTCCGTCCAGATCGCAGAGCGTGACCCCGCGAAGCGTGCCTCGATCTACCGCACGCTGGTGGGGTAAGGACATGGCGGGGAGTGCTCCGATTTTGTGGCCCCGTTGCTGGCGATCCGCTAGCCCGTGGGCGGAAACGAACGTACGCTTACACCGCTGAGGCGGGATCGAAAGCGCATGGAGGTTTGGGATGCTGAAGTCTGACCTGGTGGCCCTGGTAACGGCACAGTCCGGCACGAACGTCGGGAAGTCCGATGTCGAGAAGATCCTCGATAGCTTCCGCGATGTCGTGCAGGCGACCGTGAAGAAGGGCGATGACGTCTCGTATCCCGGGCTGGGCAAGTTCAGCCGCGTCGCCCGCAAGGCGCGCCAGGCGCGCAACCCGCGCACCGGCGAGGCGATCAAGGTCCCGGCGTCGAAGGCGCCGAAGTTCACCGCATCGGCGACGCTGCGCAGCGTGGTCAACGGCAAGGCCCCCGCGCCCAAGCTCGCCAAGGTCTCGTAGCCCTCGAGGGCACACCGACGCCGAAGGGGACCGCGCAAGCGGTCCCTTTTGCGTGTCGCCTCGCGGGAGAGTCCCGCTCGATGACGACTCTCGGATCGAGACACACACGAGGCGCCGACTTATCGAGCGCCTGACGCTGCACCGCTGGTAGGCTGGATCTCGACGCCGACAGCGAGGTGGATGTGTTCCCGATCCGAGACCTGAACCCCTCGGTCGTGACTCCCGTGGTCACGCTCACGCTGATCCTCGCGAACGTCCTCGTGTTCTTCGGCCTCCAGCCCCAGACGCAGCGCGAGGGCGTCACGTTCGCCCTGCGCCACGCCGCCATCGCCTGCGAGCTGACCACGCGCGAACCGCTCACGCGCGCCGAGGCTCAGTCGGGCGAGTGCACACCCAATTCGAGGGACACGCCCCTGTTCCCGCAGAAGCAGCTCGCGCTCTCGGTGCTGGTGTCGCTGTTCCTCCATGGCGGGCTCGTGCACCTCGCAGGCAACATGTGGTTCCTCTGGATCTTCGGCAATAACGTCGAGGAGGCGTTCGGGTACCTCGGCTACGCGGCGCTATACCTCGTGGGCGGCGTCGCCGCGACCTTCGCCTTCGTGTGGGCCAACCCCGGCGCCACCGACCCGCTGATCGGCGCGTCCGGCGCGATTGCGGCGGTGCTCGGTGCCTATCTCGTGCTGTTCCCGCGGCGGCTGGTGCTGTCGCTGGTCTTCATCACGCTGATTCCGGTCCCCGCCGTGCTGTTCCTCGGGTTGTGGTTCGTCGGCCAGTTCGGGGTGGCCGACACCGGCGTTGCCTGGGAGGCGCACGTAGGAGGGTTCGTCGTCGGCGCTGCCGTCGCGTTCGTGATGCGCGAGGTGCTGCTCGACCGCGTGCGGCGCGCGCACTCGATGGCGGCCTATGCCCGCTAGGCTCCTGCCGGTCGCATTCGCCGCGTCGTTGGCCCTGCTCCTGGCGTCGGCATGCGACGGCGGCCTCGCCGGCCTGACGGCGACGCCTACCCCGACCTCGAGCCGCTTGCGCATCGAGACTCCGGGGGCGTCACCGACGGCACGGCCGTCCTCCTCGCCGACTGCGGGCGCAACGTCCAGCCCCTCGGCGGGGCGCACCCCCACGTCGTCACCGACGACCCCGCCCACCGCTCCCGAGGCGAAACGCGTGATCGTGCTGGGCGAGTCGGTTGCGCTGCGCCCCACCATCGAGGTCGAGGTCGGCGGCACCTCCTCCACCCTGATCTTCGAGGGCATCGACAGAGACTCGCGCTGTCCCACCGACGTCGTCTGCGTGCAGGCGGGCAGCGTGACGGCCATCTTCGACAGCTGGGACGGGCGCACCACCCATCGAGGCGCGATCACGCTGCCCTCAGCCGGCGGCCTCCCGACGGTCACACTCGGCCCGATCGAGGTCATGCTCCTCAATGTCGAGCCCGCCCCAGAGGTGGGGAAAAAGACCGAACCCTTCGACTACCGTGCCGTTGTCAGGGTGACGCGTTCCGTGACCAGCAGCGCGCAGGGCGGCACCGCCGCGGCCGGCGCGATCACGGGCATCGATGGTGCGGTCACGCTCGGACCCACGTGCCCGGTCCAGAAGGCCGACTCCCCCTGCCCGGACCGTCCCTACGTCGCGACCCTCGTGGTCAAGACGGCGCTCGGCCAGACCGTGACGACCATCCGTTCCGACGCCGCCGGGAAGTTCTCCCTCGATCTGCCCCCGGGTAAGTACGTGATCGAGCCGCAGCTCGCGAACTCCGCGCGACTCCCCTTCGCCGCACCCCTCGATGTGAGCGTGCCTGCCGGCGGACGCGCCGCTGTGACCATCGCCTACGACACGGGCATCCGCTAGCGCGGCCAGCGCGCCCCGGCCTCGAGGAGCAGCGCGCGCAGCGGCTCGAAGATCGCGGGGTGGGCGGCGATCACGACCGCCGGAAGCTCGAGGGCGGACGCGACCCCCTCGAGGCTGCCGACGAGGCCGCCTGCCTCGCGCACGATCACCTCGCCTGCCCCCACGTCCCACAGGCCCCCGAGGTCCCACTCGTAGAAGCCATCGAGGCGTCCACACGCCACCCAGGCGAGGTCGAGCGAGGCGGCGCCGCGCCTGCGAATGTCCCGCACAGCAGGGAGCACGTGGCGCAACACCTCGGACTGCTGAGCGCGCGTGCCGGAGTCGTAGCTGAAGCCCGTGCCGATGAGCGACGAGGCCAGTCCCGAGGCGTCGCGCACTCGGATCGGCGCCCCGTCCAGCGTCGCACCGCCGCCGCGATGCGCGGCAAACGTCTCACCGAGGGCGACGTCGTGGATCACACCGACTGCGCGCTCGCCCTCGACCTCTGCCCCGATCGAGACGGCGTAGCCCGGCAGCCCGTACACGAAGTTGGTGGTGCCATCGATCGGATCGACAAGCCAGCGCACTCCCGAAGTGCCCTCGCGCGCCCCGCTCTCCTCGCCGAGCACCGCATCGTGTGGGCGCTCTGCCTGCAGCCGTTCGACGACGAGGCGCTCGACCTGTCGATCGAGGTCGGTCACGAGGTCGACTGCCGTGCGCTTGGTCTCGATCGCGCTCGGGCCGCCGGCGGCACGCAGCAGGTCGCCCGCCTCGAGGGCGACACGCGTGGCGAGGCGGCGGAGGGCGGCGAGGTCGTGGGGCATCGAGGGGAGCGTAGTCGATGTCCGGTTCGCGTATGCAGACACGCACAGAGGGCAGGCCATGCGGCCTGCCCTCTCGACTGACCGAACCGTGGTGACTCGCTACTGCCCGAGGCGGAACGGATTGTGCGCGGGATGCAGGCCATCCTGTCCCAGGAAGATGTGGTCCGTGCTGATGAGCTCGTCGTTCAACTCGAGGCGGAACGTGACCAGGTTGCCGTCGCGGACCCTGAAGTTCACGCCATCGACGCCGTCGAAGCTGTGCACGTCGTAGCGCAGGGTGTGTCCGCTGTCCGAGATGCGAAACGCGTCACCGCGCTCGAACCGGACCGACTCCACATCGACGAACGTGCCGTCGGTGCGCAGCACCGCCGTGAAATGGTGCCGGGCGCTGGGTCCGTGCGTGCGCAGCGCGATGCCGCCATCGCCATCCCGACCGATGTAGTAGCCCGTGGGCGCGCCGTCGCGGTCGGCATCGGGGCTCACGCCCTGGGCGGACTCGGGTGCGTCCGCCTGGCCGTCGTCGGCGCTGACCGGGACGAGCACGGTCGAGAGCAGCGCGAGGGCGCCCGCGAGGACCAGCAATGACTTGCGGAACATCGGATTCTCCTTCGTTGGCAGCCGCGAGTGCTGTTGGGCCCTATGGCTTCGGCGTTGCCGACGGCGGAGGCCCCACGTAGACACGTCCTTCGACGGTGCCTGCGACCGTGTAGTCGATGCCCTGGCCCGTGATGTGAACCGTGACCTCGTCGGTCGCGCCGTCGAGGTCGAGCGTGAAGCGCACGCGAGTGCGCGTGCCGTCGGGCTTCACGAGTGGCCCGGCGCCCTCGGCGTGCACGTGCTGGCCGTTGATCTCGACCTTCCGCGATCCGCCGTTGTAGAAGCCGTCGTCCTCCGACCACAGGCGCAGGTGCCCGCGGCTGCCCGCGTCGCCTTCGCCCGCCTTGAAGTCGATGACCGTGGACTCGCCGCCCGTGACCTGGCCGAACGCGATTGCCACCTCGTTGGCCCGAGGATGCTTCGCGGGTCGCGCTGGTGCGGCCTTGCGCGCGCCCGCCGTCGGCGTGGCGGTCGGCGTCTGCGCCCCCACCGTCGAGGGCATCGCGATCGCCGCCGTAGTGAGAGCGAGTCCGCCGAGCGAAATCGCGAGGGCTGGGAGTCTCTGCATACGTTTTCTCCTGTTTCAGGTCGGGACCGCGTTCCCATGTCGGTGGCCCCGCGCGCCGGTGGTGTTCGAGATGTCGCCGCGCGCCCCCGAGGATGTACGGGCGGATCTGTCAGAACGTGACAGAACATTCCTACAGGTGCGGCCGTACGCTCCCCGCTCGCCACAACGACTTCCCGAGTGCGAAGGTGGCGTGGGAGGACGCGCGCTGCGGCTTCCTCGAAAGGGGTCCGGTGGGCGCTCCGGACGAAGCGGCGCAGTTCGCAGCCCTCATCCGACGCGCCCGCGGCTACGACCGCGACGCGTTCGGAGAGCTCTATCGACGCTCGCTCGGGCCGGTCTACCGCTACTGCCGCTCCCGTGTGAGCAGCACCGCGGAGGCCGAGGAGCTGACGCAGGAAGTGTTCATGGCAGCACTGCAGAGCATCCAGAACGTCCGAGCGGAGCACGAGCCGGGATGGCTCGCGTGGCTGTTCCAGGTCGCGCGCTACAAGCACGCCGACGCACTCCGTCGTCGCTACCGACGCCCCCAGGCGCCCCTCGAGGCGGCGGGCGACGCGCCGGATGACGCTGCGCCCCAGCCCCTCGAGGCCGTGCTTGCCGCGGACGATCGCGTCGAGGTGCGGCGCGCCATCGAGCAGCTCACCGACGATCAGCGCGAGGTCATCGTCTGCAAGTACGTGCTGGGCTACGACAACGCCCGTACCGCCGAGGTGGTGGGAAAGAACGTGAACGCGGTCAACCAGCTTCACCATCGCGCGGTCTCGAGCCTGAGGCGCCTGCTGGCAGCCGCGGAGTTCCAGCGATGACCCTCGACGGCCCGACTCCCCTCGTGGACGACGCGCGCGAGGCCCTCATCCTCGATGCGGTCGACGCCGTCGAGGCGCGCCTCGCCGCAGGATCGACGCGCGACGCGTCCCTCGAGGCTGTGCCCGCTGACCTTCGCGACGAGGTGTCCGCCACCCTTCGAGTGCTCGGACGCGTGAGCCGCCTCGGCGAGGGCCCGTCCGAGGGGTTCGGCCACCGCCTCGAAGCGAGCTTCCTCGAGGCCGTCGACCGCGCGCGGCGCGAGCAATCGCCCGGCCCCGCCTCGAGGAGCTGGTTCCGCTCGACGTTCCTGCGCGCGGCGGCGGCGCTCGGCGCCGTCGTGCTGGCGCTCGCAGGCAGCGGCTTCGCCGCCACCTACGCAGCTGATGACTCGATCCCGGGCGACACCCTCTATCCGGTGAAGGAAGCGGGCGAGGCGGTCCAACTCTTCCTGGCCCGCGGGGACGCAGTCACCCGACTGCGCCTGGCCCAACTCGCGAAGCGGCAGCAGGAACTCGAGGCAGCGCTCCGCCGCCAGGCTCCGCCTCGGGCGGTCGTCGCCCTCGAGATGCGCGTGGTCGCCACGACCCAGCAGCTTGTGGCCGTGTCGAAGCGAGCGCAGAACGGCGGCAACCCGGCGCCCGCGCTCGCCTCGCTCGAGGCGATGTCG
Source organism: Dehalococcoidia bacterium (assembly GCA_046328255.1). Lineage (GTDB taxonomy): Bacteria > Chloroflexota > Dehalococcoidia > UBA2979 > UBA2979 > RBC038. Next base: position 119,055 of record JAXLWY010000003.1, read on the forward strand.
AGGCTCCAGACGCGGATCGACGTGCTCCGCGCGAGCGAGACCCGGCCCGACGTGGCGCGCACGCTGACGCGGATGTCGGCGTACCTCGCGGGGAAGGAGCGCGAGCTCGAGGTGCTTGCGCCCGCCGCCCCCGCGGTCCCCATCCCATCAGGCACGCCGCGAGGCGGGACCACAGCGACGCCGACACCGCGCTCCTGAAGACGCCCGAAGACGCTAGCCGGCCGCCTCGGCCTCCTGCTCGAGCGCCAGTCTCCGCCGCGTCTCGATCGGCTTCGGCAGGCGCAACGAGAGTCCGAAGAGCGCCAGGGCGAGCGAGAACGTCCCGATGAACACGAGCAGCGCGAGGTCATAAGAGCCGGTCGCGTCATAGATCGCACCCGTGAGGGTGGGGCTCGTGATCTGTCCCACCGTCTCGACCACGACAACGGCGCCGAGGATCGTCGCGAAGTGGGTGACGCCGAACGCGCGTGTCAGGACGAGCGCCTCCATCATCGGCCCACCTGCCGTGCCGACGATCCACAGCCCGACGAACAGCACGATCGCCGCCGGCGAGGTGCTGATCGAGAGCGTGATCATCGCCGCGATGAGCACCACCGCGAGGCCCATCACCACCACCTCGAAGCGGGCGGCACGGTCTGCGAGCAGCCCGGCGATCAGCCTCGTGACGATGCTCGCGCCCGCCGACAGCGACACGATGAGCGCGGCCGTCCCCCTCGAGACGCCCACCGACTCGTAGAACGGCACCTGGTGCACCAGCCAGCCGAACATGCCGAAGAAGAAGCTCATGAACCCGCACGCGAGCACCCAGAAGACCGGCGAGCGCATCGCCTCGCGGACGGTGAGGCCCACCTCGGGAGGCGGAGCGGCCGCGGCATCCGTATGCGATTGGCCGTCGGCGAGCAGGCCCACTTCGGCGGGCGAATTGCGCACCACGAAGAGGCCGACGGGCAGGAACACGAGCGCGATCGCGACGCCCGACACGAGGAACGACTGCCGCCACCCCAGCACGTCGATCGCGAGGCGCACGAACGGCACCACGACGAACCCGCCGAGCGAGAAGCCCGTCCCGAGGATGCTCGTCGCGATTCCGCGCCGCCGGTCGAACCACCTCGAGATCAGCGCCATGAACGGGATGAAGAACATCAACTGGCGCAGCACGGCGTTGATCGAGGAGTACACGTACCACTCCCAGAGCGTGCTCGTGGTGGCCAGCAGCAGATAGGACAGCGCCGTGAGCGTGGCGCCGACCAGGATCGCCGAGCGCGGACCGCGCACGTCGACCCAGCGTCCGATGAGTGGACCCGAGACGCCACTGACGAGCAGCGCCGCGGAGAAGCCGAGTGAGACCTCGGCCCGCGACCAGCCGAACTGCGACTCGAGGGGCTCGATGTAGAGCCCGAACGCCCAGAACGACACCCCGCTGCCGAGGGCCATCGCGGCCACCGAGGCAGCCAGCAACCACCAGCCGTAGAAGACCGGTCGGCGGCCCGAGAGGACCTCGGCGGTGGCGGCCAGCGGAGCGAGCACAGGTCACCTCGTCGAGGGCTGCGACGGCGAAGTCCGAAGGTGGAGAAGATCTAATCTCGCGCGTGGTCACGCTGGCGTCCAGTGTGCGGCGGCCGAATCAGCCCGCGTTTGCCTCGAGGCAATCCGGCTCCGGGTCGTCCACGAAGCGCAGCCCGGTCGCCGCGCTCAGCCTGTGCAGTCGGGCGTTCCCGATTCGACGACCGCCACCCATCGGCTGCCGGTCGACCGAGAGCATCACCGGGGAGCGATGTTCGCGTCGAAGATCACCCGCTCGCGGCCCGGTGCCTGCTCGCCTGGCTCAGTCTCCGGTGTAGATCGGCGGACGCCGCTCGAGGAAGGACCGACGCGACTCCTCGACGTCGTGGGGCGCGAGCCGCGAGAACTTCAGCCCCGAGCTCTCGTAGCGCACCGCCTCGTCCACGCCCGACGCCTCGACGTTGTGCTGCAGCACGCGCTTTGCGCTCCGCATCGCCACCGGCGGCCAGCCGGCGATCTGCCTCGCGACGCCGAGCGCCGTGTCGATGAGTTGCTCGGAGGCGACATAGCGGTTCACGAGGCCGAGCGCGAAGGCCTCCTCGCCTTCGACCATGCGACTCGTGAAAATCAGGTCTGCGGCGCGGGCATACCCCACGATGCGCGGCAGGAAGAAGCTCATGCCCGAGTCCGGCGACAGGCTGCGCTCGATGAAGGTGGTCTTCATCCGCGTCAGCTCCGAGCCGACCCGGATGTCGCAGGCCAGCGCCATGCTCATGCCGGCGCCCGTGGCGACGCCGTTGACCGCAGCCACGATCGGCTTCGGGAAGTGGTGGAAGGCGAGCGCCTGCCGGCCGACCCACCCGTACTCGTCGAGGCGCGCGGCGTGCGAGGTGGGCGCCGGCTCCGAGTTGGGGTCGACCAGCCGATCGGGACTCGTCAGGTCAGCGCCCGAGCAGAACCCGCGCCCCGCGCCGGTCACCACCACCGCGCGCACGCTGTCGTCGTCGGCCAGCGCCGCGAGGACCGCGCGCGAGTCGTCCTGCAGGCCTCTATTCAGGGCGTTCAGCTTCTCGGGCCGGTTCAGTGTCACGAGGGCCACGTGCCCCTCGAGGTGCTCCAGCGTGAGGAACTCGTACGCGCTCGACATCGGATCTGTCCTCCACTCGCGAGGAGGGTAAGGCCCTCAGGGGGTCTTGCGCTGCGGCGCGTCCTTGTCGAGCCACATCGAGCTCAGGTTGTGGTTGGCGTAGCAGACCCACCCATCGAGGAGGCCGTGGGGGCGGTAGTTGAGCACCCAGTTGTGCCACGCCGACCGCAGGTGTGCCTCCGGCCACCAGAGGTCCCACACCTGCTCGTGGATCGTGGTCCAGATCTTCTGCCACGTTGCCTTGCGGCTCTCGAGGTTCGACTCGCGACGCTGCTGGTCGAGCAGCTTATCGAGGTCGTCGTTCCCCTTCGACCCGTAGTTCAGCCCGCCCTTCGAGTGGTACCAGGGGTAGAGCCACTGGTCGACGGAGTTGCCGGGCGGCCCCCAGACGATCCCTGTCGTCTCCTGGAAGCTGCGGTCCGCGAGAGCCGCCACCTGCGTCGCCGAGTCGATCTGCTTGAGCTCGACCTTCACCTCCGGCAGTACGCCATTCAACGAGGGGATGATCTCGCCGGACGCTTCGCGGTCGTACCACGTCACGTGGCTCCAGCGCAGCGGCCGTTCCTTCGAGAAGCCCGCCGCCTGCATCAGGCGGCTCGCCTCCTTCGGGTCGTAGGCGTAGTAGCGGCCGTTGGCCTTGCCGGTGGGCGCGCCATCGAAGAGGAACGGCCAGGGCAGCGGGGCATTCGAGTACGGCCCCTCCGGGTTGGCGTTGTCGCCCGCGTTGCGACTCTCGTCGATCTTCGTGCGGTCGATCGCCAGCGAGATCGCGCGGCGTACGCGCTCGTCGCGGAACGAGGGCGAGCGCATCTGGAACTGCCAGCCGTTGGTGTTCGAACCGCGCGACCGTGGACGCGTCCACATCACCATGTCGTTGACCCGCGATCCCATCGAGTCGGTGTCGGAGTCGTCGAGGGCGGTCCAGAAGGCGTATGTGTTGTCGGCAAAGCCCTTGGCCTGCGCGCTGAGGTCGTTCTGCACGTGCGCCACGTAGCGATCGATATACGGACGGCCGGTCTCGTAGTAGTCGGGATGCTTCCGGAAGACGGAGCGTTCCTGCTTCGTCCACTCTTCCTGGATGAACGGCCCCGACCCGACGGCCTTCGTCTGGATCAGGTTGTCGTCCTCCACCAGCTCCTTGAGCCAGATGAAGCACCATGCCGCGAGGTCCGTGGGCAGGTCCACGCGCGGACTCGCGAGGCGCACGCGCACCGTCGAGGCGTCAGGCGCGTCAATCGATGCGACCTCGGCGAACACGTCCTTCTGGGAGCCGCCCGCGCGATAGCGCTCGAGGGAAAGCCGCACGTCCTCAGACGTGAGATCGCGGCCGTTCGCGGGAGCGACGTTGTGCGTCTTCACGCCCTTCCGCAGGTGGAACGTGAACTCCAGGTTGTCCGGCGTCGCCTCCCAGCTCGAGGCGAGGTCTGGCTCGATCTCGGGCAGCACGGCGTTCGCGCCCGCACCCACCTTCACCCGCGTCAGCCGCGAGTTGGTGAGGTTCATCGTGTGCTGCACCGTGCATGAGAGCGTGCGGTTGATGTCCATCGTGGTGGGGTCGAGGTAGCGGTCGACCAGCGTGCCGCCGGGAATCGCGTTCGCGGATGGATTCGCCTCCGCGGCGGTGGGTGCCAGGATTCGCCGGTACGAGCCGGGCGTCAGCCGCACGTCGCCCGCCGCGACGCTCGGTGCCGGCTCCGGAGCCGCCGTGCGGGCCGCGCGCGCAGTCGCGCTCGCCGCGGGCTCCGGCGGCGGAGCGCTCGAGGAGCACCCGAGCAGGGCTGCGCCGGCCATCCCTGCGATGCTCGCGGCCCCGCCTCGGAGGGCTGCTCGCCGGGTGAGTCTGCGGCTCCAGTACCCACGCTCGGCCAATCTCGCCTCCTGCCGGTCACCCCGCGACGCCGCGAGGAGTGCTCAAGCCAGTATCCGAGCGCCCCCTCGTGCGGTAAAGCCACGGTTCATAGACTCGGACGAATGGATGCGCTGACCGTGCTCATCGATGTCGACCACACCCTGCTCGATGGCGACGCCATCCGCGCGTGCATCTCCGACGCCATCACAGGCGTCGCCGGCGGTCGGCGGCCGGTCGGTTCTGGGAGCTGTACCCCGAGGTGCGCGAGGAGCTGGGGCGCGTGGACGTGCCCGCGACCGCCGCGCGCCTCGAGCGGGAGCTGGGTCTCGAGGCGGGCGTCGTGGGTAACGCGGTCCGGCGTGCACCATTCGCGTCGTGCCTCCACCCGGGCGCTCTCGAGGTGGTGGCGCACCTGGCGACGCTCGGGCGGACCGTCGTCCTCTCGGACGGTGAGACGACCTTCCAGCAGCTCAAGATCGAGGCGGCAGGCATCGAGGCGGCAGTCGAGGGACGCGTGATGATCACGCTGCACAAGGAGGACGAGCTGGACGAGGTGCGACGTCGGTTTCCCGCGCGGCACTACGCTCTCATCGATGACCGCGTGGGCATCCTTGCGCGGGTGAAGGCGCAGCTCGGGCCGCAGGTCACGACCGTGCTCGTGCGGCAGGGGCGCTACGCCGACGAGCTCGACGCCGCCGATGTCACTGCGCCCGACCTCGTCGTCACGCCACTCGCCGAGTTGCTCGAGTTCGACCGCTCGATGCTGATGCGCGGTGCTCGATGACCGAGAACGCGATGGTCACACGCGTGGTCCGCGCGCTCGTCTCGCTCGTGCTCGGACTGACGCTCGCGGCGTGCGGCCTGACCGAGGCGAGCCCTCCACCGACGGTGATGCCGACGCCCCTCGGGGGAGGCAATGCCGCCCCCGCCGGGCTGTTCGACTCCGGCCGCGCCGACAATGGCTGCGGCGACGTCTCGAGGGTGGCGGCCGTCCAGCGACCAGTTGTCGTCTCGTTCGGCGCGCAGGTCGGCGAGCACTTCCGTCCGCGATGCATCGTGGTCGAGGTCGGTACGCGCGTGGTGTTCCGCGGCGATCTCGAGCAGCACCCGCTCACCGGTGGCGCCGCCGTGGACGGCCAGATCTACCGCGACCCCTCGAGCCCGATCCCGTACGTCGCAACGGGCACCGAGGCGGCGTTCGTGCCGCTCGCGTCCGGCATCTACCCTTTCGTCTGCCAGGTGCACTGGGCGATCGGGATGACGGGCGCAATCGTCGTCCCGTGACCCTCGAGGTCCGGGTGGACGGCCGAGGGCGTCGGGCTAGCGCGCCTCCGCCTCGTGCTCGTGGCGCATGTGCTGGTATTCGGACACGTCCTGACTCAGTACCACGAGGTCGTACGTCTTGCCGTCACGGTCCTTGACGTGGTTCCGCAGCCGCGCCTCCTCTTCGAAGCCGAGGCGGTAGAAGGTGCTGATCGCACCCTCCTGGTCGACGGTCATCTGCGCCATCATCTTCTCGACACCCATGTCGACCGCGACCCGGAACGCCGCGGTGATCAGCAGCCGCCCGAGGCCGCCACGCCGGTACTGCTCGGCGACGAGCACACGCAGTTCCGCCACGTGCGCCATCCAGCGAGGGCCGCTCCTCGCGACCGCCGAGTACCCCACGATCGCGTCCCCATCGAGGGCAACGATCGTCGCGCTCTGGCCCGCCTCGATGTCATCGATCCACTCGGCCACCTCCTCGGGGCGCGTGATATCACGCCGCAGGAAGAGCAGGTCGCTGGTGGGGAGGGCGCGCGCGAACGCGAGCATGCGCTGGGCGTCGAGGGCCGTCATCAGGCGCAGCGTGAGCGAGTGCTCGCCCACCTCGACGGTCTGGGGGAGGTGCACTGGGTTGAGCTGCGGCATGAAAAGACCCTCTCCCGCTACATCGAGGCTGCGATGGTAGCGGGAGAGGGTTCGTTCCGCCCGATACGCTCACCCTTTCGAGGAGCGCGCGTGGGGTGGAGGTCTGTCGGGCTCTAGACGAGCCTGCCCGTATTCGCTTCAGGCTCTACACGAGCCTGAAGACCGGGATCGGGTACTCGCCCGTGTCCTGCTTCTCGAAGTCGACCTTCACTCGGGCGTCGCACGCGACGTCCTTGGTCGGGTCGGCGACGCCGACGACGTTGCTCAGCATCCGGAAGCCCTCGTCGAGGTCGATCCATGCGAGGACGTACGCGCCGAGCGGTGCGAAGGCGGGGTTCCGGTTCTGGCGCACCACCGTGTAGGTGTACACCTTGCCCTCGCCCTTGGAGTCCTTCCACGCGAGGTTGCTGGAGCCGCAGCTCGTGCACAGGATGCGAGGGGTGAACACCACCGTGCTGCAGTCGGCGCACTGCTGATAGGTCAGCTTGCCTTCCTTGACTGCGTTCCAGTAGCGCTCGGTGTTCGGCTCCGGGAATCGCGGCTGAGGCCGGTCTGGCATGTTCGTGTTCCTCCCAGTCCGTAGCGGGTCGTCTCGGCTAGTCGGCGGCCAGGATGACGCTGCCGCCGGCGTGCGTGCCGCCGAGGGCGCCACCGTTGCCGTGCGCAATCGCCAGCCGCGCGTTCGCAACCTGTGAGGTCGACTCGCCGCGGAGCTGCCGCACCGACTCGAACAGCAGGAAGATGCCGCGCATGCCGGGGTGGTTGCTCGAAAGTCCGCCGCCGTCGGTGTTGAGCGTCGGCTTGAGCGCAGTGTCGAAGCGGAACCGGCCGTTCTTGGCCAGGTCCTTGTACTCACCCTTCTTGCAGAACCCGAGATCCTCGAGGATCGTCGCCACCGTGATCGTGAACGAGTCGTAGATCATCGCGATGTCGATCTCGGCCGGCGTGATCTCCGCCTCCGCGAACGCGATCGGGCCGCCCTGCGCCGCTGCGCTGGTGGTGATGTCCCCGCCGTTCTCGCGGTACTTGATCGCCTCGCCGGTCCCGATGATCCACGCGGGCTTCTTCTTCGTGCCCCGCGCCACATCGCGGCTGGCGATGATCACCGCGCCGCCGCCGTCGGACTGCATGCAGCACTCGAGGAGGTGCAGCGGGTCCGAGATCATGCGCGAGTCGATGACGTCCTGCACGGTAATCTCGCCCGTGCCCATGAACTGGAGGTCGGTCATGGCCTTGACCGCCTCGGGGTTGCGCGTGGCGTGGAGGCGAGTCGAGACGGAGATCTCGGCGAGGTCCGCCGTCGTGGTGCCGTACTCGTGCATGTGGCGGTGGGCGACCAGCGCGTAGTTCCCGACGGTGATCATGCCGTACGGGTCTTCCATGTTGCCCTGCCAGTTCGGCAGGCCCTGGCCCGTGGCGCCGCCGGTGCCGATCGCGCGGCGGCTCGAGGCCGCGGTCGAGCCGTAGGTCAGGACGGCGACGTTTGCCTTGCCTGCCGCGATGTCGCGGAAGGCGTGCGCGGTCTGGAACTCGTAGGACGAGCCACCTACCTGAGTCGTGTCGATGACGGTGGGCTTCAGGCCGAGGTACGGGGCCATGCCGAGGCCGCCGCCGCCCTCACCATCGTTGGTGTCGTACACCGCGTCGATGTCGGACCACTTGAGGCCCGCGTCGTCGAGCGCCGCCTTGATCGACTCGACCTTGATCTGCATCGCGGAGCGCCCCGGGGCGACGCGCAGCGGGTACTCGTGGATACCGACGATGGCGGCGTCGCGCCGCTGACTTGCCATGTGTCCCCTCCATCACGATGACGTTGGCGGCGCGCATCATTCAGCCTCACTGCGAGGCTGTCAACGCCGGACGTGTTCAGATCGAGTCTGACGGACGGCCGAGGGAGCTACCGCGCATCCTCCGGGAGCAACGGGTCGGCGAGCCGCACGGACAACCCGTAGCCGACCGTGCAGATGTCGCCGTTCGACTTCGTGACGACGAGCTGAGCGGTCCCGCTCGCCTTCGTGAAGTCCTCGTTGAGCTGCAGCACCGAGGTGGATCGCATCGTCAGCGCCCCGGCGGTGTTCGGCGAAGAGTCGAGTCGGACATCGTGCGACTCCGGGTTCAGCTCCCCCGTGAGCCGTGCTCCCGACTCGTACTGCGCCACGAGCTCGAACGAGCTTGGCCCACGCCGAGTCGCCGTCCACGTGCCCTGTCCGGTGATGGGCGTGACGGTGCGTGCCTGCGGCACGCCGTCGCACGATCCCGCCGTACCCGTCTGCGTGTTCTCGAAACTCACCGCCGACGTGAACGGACCGACCGAGGTCGCGGTCGGAAGGCCGGCATGGGCCGTGGCTTCGCGCGACGGCGCGCGCTGTCCGCACGCGGCGACGAGGGCAATCGCAAGCGCTCCGAGCGCGAGCCCGCGGACGGCCCACCCGCCCGACCTCGATGGTGCTTGGTGCGCGCCGCGTGCCGCGAGCCGTGCACCTCGTGTCCCCCGTGTACCGCGCACGGCGCTACCGCCGACGTCGCTTCTCGGGAGCAACGCCACGCCACGTGCACTTGCACCACCCGAGCTCGCACTCGGGGTTCGGGATCGGCGCGTCCTCGATGGCGCGCGCGAACGAGAACTCCTCGCCATCGAGCTCGGCGCATGTCGGGCAGCAGCGCTTCCCCTCGACGGCCACGCGCGCGTGGTGCTTGCGCTTCTGGATATCGAGGACCGCCGCGCTGTGGGCGAGGCGTAACGACTCGCGGTAGTCCGCGTCCGGCTCATGCTCGAACAGGAACCGCGCCTGCGCGAGGTAGACCAGCCCCGCGCCGTCCCAGTCGCGCGCGCGCGTGTAGCGCTCGATCGCGCGCGTCGTGAGCGCCCACAGCACGTCCCCCGGCGACGCCGCACCGCCCGACTGCTCGCGCAGCAGGCGCTCTTCGCGTGCGTACTCGCCCTCCGTGATCCCCACGCGCGACCCCGCCTCGATCGCTGCCTGGCGCAGATCGACGTGCGTGGCGGGTGCGGCCTCGGAGGCAGTTTCGGTGTCGGACATGGGGCTCCTGCTCGCGTCACTGTAGCCGGGACGACCAACAGTCGTCTGGCAACGCCATTATCACCAGAGCAATTGACGCGCTACCACCCTGACGACTAGTCTCCGCCGCGGAGCGGAGGAAGACATGGCGGGAAAGCATCTCGAGGGCAAGGTAGCTGTCGTCACCGGTGGTGCCGGCGGCATGGGAAGCTGGATCTGCAAGATCTTTGCGCAACAGGGCGCGAAGGTCATCGTCGCGGACACCGGCGCTGACGTCGAAGGCCGCATGGGGATGGACGCCACGCGCGTCAACGCGGTAGTCGACGAGATCAAGGCCGCGGGCGGTGAGGCGATCAGCATCATCGGCGACGTGGCCGACATGGACACCGGCGAGAAGATCATCAAGACCGCCATCGACACCTACGGCGGCCTCGACATCCTCGTGTGCGCGCACGGCATCCTGCGCGAGCGCATGATCTTCAACATGGCCGAGGACGAGTGGGACGGCGTCATCAACACCCACCTCAAGGGGTGCTTCACCGTCACCAAGTTCGCCTCGATCTACTGGCGGCAGGAGCGCGAGCGCGGCGGCCGCATCATCTACTTCACCTCCACGGCCGGGATCAACGGCGGCGCCGGCCAGCCGAACTACTCGGCCGCGCACGCCGCGAAGATCGGTCTCTCGCTCTCCAACGCCCAGGCGCTCGCGCGCTACGGCGTCACCTCGAACGTGATCTCCCCCGGCGCATCGACGCGCATGACCGACCGCGGTCTGTCCGTCGAGCGCGACGCGCCGGCTCCCAGCCTCTCGGCGGCCGGCACCGCGCGCGACCCGATGAACGCGGTCCCCGCGATCGTCTACCTCGCCTCGGACGCGGGCAAGGAGATCACCGGCCGCGCGATTGGCGTCACCGGCCACAAGATCACGATCTGGAAAGAGCAGGGCTGGGAGCGCAGCCTCTACTCCGAGGACCCCTACTGGGACATCGACACGCTCTTCGAGGTCATGCCGCAGACGCTTGCCGGTGGCAACCTGGGCATGGCCCCCAAGCTCAGCCCGTAGCCGGCCGCCTCGCGAGTACGAACCGAACGACGAGCAACTGAGGAGCGGGGACAGGCATGGCTCAGCATCTGGTAGGTAAGGTCGCTGTCGTCACCGGCGGTGCCGGTGGCATGGGCAGCTGGATCTCCAAGATCTTCGCCGAGCAGGGCGCGAAGGTCGTGGTCGCCGACACCGGCGCCGACGTCGAGGGTCGCATGGGCATGGACCCGACTCGCGTCAACGCCGTCGTGGACGAGATCAAGGCCGCGGGCGGCGAGGCAGTCAGCGTCATCGGCGACGTCGCCGACATGGACGTCGGCGAGAACATCATCAAGACCGCCATCGACACGTTCGGTGGTCTGGACATCCTCGTCTGCGCGCACGGCATCCTTCGCGAGCGCATGATCTTCAACCAGACCGAGGACGAGTGGGACGGCACCGTCCGCGCCCACCTCAAGGGCTGCTTCACCGTCACCAAGTTCGCCTCGATCTACTGGCGCCAGGAGCGCACTCGAGGCGGGCGCATCATCTACTTCACCTCGGACGCAGGCATCTCGGGCTCCGCAGGACAGCCGAACTACTCCGCCGCCCACATGGGCAAGCTCGGCCTCATGCGCTCGAACGCGATCGCCCTCGAGCGCTACGGCGTCACCTGCAACGCCATCGCCCCCAACGCCTCGACGCGCATGACCGACCGCGGTCTCGCCGTCGAGCGCGACGCGCCGCCCCCGAGCCTCTCGGCGGCCGGCACGGCTCGCGACCCCAAGAACGTGGTGCCGATCATCGTCTGGCTTGCCTCGGACGAGGGCAAAGTCTCCACGGGGCGCGTCTACGGCGTGACCGGGCACAAGATCACGCTCTTCTCCGAGCCGCTGCAGGAGCGGGTCCTCTGGAGCAAGTCGCCGTTCTTCGACATCGACCGGCTCTTCGAGGAGTGGCCGCTCACCCTTGGCCAGGGCGGTTACCCCATGAACCGCATGGTCACCTCCTCGGCGCAGGTCGTGCAGAACGCCGCACCGAGCAGATAAGTCGAATTGAGGGGGCTCCCGCGGCGGGGGCCCCCTCGTTCGTTCCGGTCGTTCCAGCGCACTACCGACCGACCCACCACGGCGCCGCGCCGCCGAGCGGCTTCGCTGGCGGGTTCGAAAGGACTCCCCCGTGCCCAAGTCCGCCAGTGCCAAGGTTATCGACGACTGCACCACTCACCACTGGGTGATCGGGGCCCCCTCCGGGGCCGTCAGCATGGGCGTCTGCAAGCTCTGCGGCGCCGAGCGCGAGTTCTCGGCAGTCCCCGAGCGCGGCTGGGTCTCGCGCGCCGGAGGGCGCAAGGCCACCACCGCGTAGCGAGCGCCCGCCAGGGGCGCATCACATCGAACGGGCGGGTGTCGCCCTGGCGTTGGACTTCTGGGCCACGCCGCGACACCCTGTAGCCCATGGCTGACCACCGCATTGTCGCCAAGGCAATGAACGACCTCGCCGACGACTGGCACTGGGTCGTGCTACGCGACGCGCACGAGCTCGAGCCCCGCCTCTTCGTGGCGCGCGCCGTCGACACCATCTGCGGCATCCTGATCAACGCCGGTCCGATTCGCGTGCGTCTCTACGACACCGGCGCGCCCTCGGAGCCCACGTGCCCCGCCTGCCTCGAGGACGGCATGGATCGAGGGCTGCGCGAGCAGATCTCGCAGGCGATCGAAGCCGCCGAGGCGATGCCGCTCGCGAGGTAAGCCACGCTCCGAGGTGTGGCGACGTTCAACGCGAAGTTGCAGCGCGCGCAGCGGCCCCGTCCGGATCTGGACGGGGTGCGCGAGGGGCGGTCCGCTCGAGAGGGCACCCCCGCAGGAAAGTGGCGGGTGGGCGAGGCCGCGTCCTGCGCTACACCTCGCGCGGAGGGCCGACGTCAGCTCCGGGTGAAGTTCGTCATTTTCATGGACAGAAGCAAAGCGCCGCGTCCGACGCCCGGCGTCAGTCCTCGGCGCGCGGCACGACACCGCCCGGCGTCACTCCCGCCGCGATTGCCGCGCCATCGAGGAGCACGATCTCGCCCGTCATGTAGTTCGACGCGTCCGAGGCGAGCAGCACTGCCAGCGGCCCGATCTCCACGGCGTACCCCGTGCGTCCGATCGGCTGCAGCGAGTCACGCTGCGCCCGCTGCTCCTGCGACTGTCGATGTGGGATCGACCCCGGCGCGATGCACGTCACGTGGATGTTGTCGCGCGCGTACGTCATCGCGAGGGTCTTCGTGAGCTGGATCACGCCGCCCTTCGCGATCGAGTACATGAAGTTCCCCCGCCCGCCGCGCATCCCCCAGCCCGAGGTGATGTTGATCACCTTGCCGCCGCCCTGCTCGAGGTAGTGGGGGATGATGGCGCGTGAGCAGAAGAACGCGGAGCTCAGGTTCGTGTTGATCCCGTCGAACCAGTCCGAGTTGGTCAGCTCCGGCAGCGTCTTGCCGCGACCGGCCGAGCCGCCGCCCGCGTTGTTGATGAGCACATCGACGCGCCCGAACTCCGCAATCGCCCGCGCAACCATCGCATCCACCTGGTCCGAGTCTGTGGCGTCACAGGGAACCGACAGCCCGCGCACGCCCTTCGCCTCGATGTGCGCGCGCGTCTCCTCGAGGGGTTCGAGTCGGCGGGCGGCACCCACCACGTTGGCTCCCGCATCCGCGAGGGCGAACGCCATCGCGCGACCCAGCCCCGAGCCCGCCCCCGTCACGATCGCCGTCTTGCCGCGAAGGCTGAACCTGGCGTCAATCATCGCCCGCTCCTTGCACAGTGTGAGCTTCTATCTCTCGTTTCACGGCGTCAGGGTGCGGCACCTCTAAGAGCTCGAGTCCCCGGCGCTTCGCCTCCTCGAGGAGTTCGTCGTACTTGGTGTCACGCTGCTCCCACGATGAGGAGTCCTTTACGCGCAGTCTCCCGCGGCCCTCGAAGACGCGGATCGTGTTCAGGAGATGGCCGTCAGCCATCCTCGAGATCTCGAAGCGTCGTCCGTCTGCAGTAATCCAGAACCCATCGGGAATCGCCACTACCGGAGCCCTTCACCGCTGGGCCGCATACTACGACTGTTGCTCGGGCTAGGGCGTATGCTCCATCCATGTGCAGAAGTATCAAGACCCTCCGCGACCTCGAGGTGCCCGCCACGCACGCCGACCTGGAGGCGGCGGCGCTCCAGTTTGTCCGCAAGGTGAGCGGCTACCGCAAGCCCTCGAAGCGCAACACCGAGGCGTTCGACGCCGCCGTGTTGGAAATCACCGAGGCGACGCACCGGCTGCTGCACGCCCTCGAGGCGGCCCGCGCCGCGTGACCTCCCCGGACTCCCCGGACTTTCCCGACGAACTGAGCCGTCCGATT
>JAXLWY010000030.1:0-17855 GCA_046328255.1 Dehalococcoidia bacterium
GCTCCGATCGTGCTTAGGATTGAGACGCTCGTCGACCACTGCGTGCATGGCGTCTGCGCTCTGCGTCACAAACTTCACGAGGCTTCCGCGCGGCTTACTTCTTCGCCCCTCTTCCGCCCGGAGCAGTGTTACTGGCACTCGCTTCCGATTGACCTGCGCGCCGCAGAGCCGTCGCGATTGCAGGGAAAAGAGACCGCGGAGACACTTCGAATCGGGCGCACTACTCAACTCGAAGCGCGGAAGGATCGGCGCATGCTTCACACCTGCACTGCTGCGGTCCTAGCCCTCATCGTCGCGTGCGGCGGTGGCAGTAACGTTGCGAATAACCCCGTGCCGACCACTGCGAACACGTCGCGTCCCGCTTCCTCAACTCCCGACGCAACGCGAACCCCCACACCCCTTGCTCCGACCCAAGTACCCACACCGATATCGACCGCCGTCACCTTGAACAAGACCATCTTCATATCCGGGACCAAAGTTGACATTCAGACGGTCGAATCTGATGCGGGGACTATCACACTCGCTGCCAGGGTCGCTAATGAAAACAACACAGATAATGCCATCGAGGATCAATTGGGACGGACTCCGGTCTCGCTGCAGACGTCATCAGGTCAAAACATCGAACTCACCAACCCGCAGTCAACCCGCGTGCCGGTAGGTGGATCAGCACCAATAACATGGAGTGGCCGCCAACCGCGCCCCCCTGTTGGCCTCGATGGCGCGCGGATAATTTTCGGGTCGACCGACAACAACCAGTCCTCCGTCGCAATCAGCTCTGGTGATGTGAAGACGTTCGTGCCGAAAACTGGATTTTTGAACGGGGCGAAATTTGAGTCTGATCGCGTGCGCATTGAGGTCCTTGAATCGAGCATACGTGCCACGTATCGTGGGGGACTAAAAGGTCAGTATTTGCTGCATCTCAAGGTCAAGGGTACGGGCAAGATCAGAACGACCGGCGGCTATGGTTTTGGCGTCGACCAATTCACTGTGCAGACCCCTTCGGGAAACCGAGCAGGTGGCCAGGCACCATCCGACGGCTCGCCCCTAATCGAGGGCCTGAATCTAGATATCACGAAGCAGAACTGGATCGTCTTCTACACTGAGGAGTCGGCCGGGCAGTTCAAATTGCTGTTCAAGGCCTCGAACGACAGTCCGGCCGAGTTGTCGTTTATGATCCCGTAATATTTCCGGCTATCTACGCTCTGCGTCCACGGTTCCGTGCCCAGCATCCGCAACGGAGTGGAATCAAAGTCCGATCCGAGTCTGCCGGTCCGCGGTGTGGAGATCTTCGCCACTGCGTTCTGAGTCCGCCTGAAGCAGGTGATAGGGGCCGGGGGTCAACGTCGTCCGAGCGTCGAGAGGGCCAGCCGTTATTGGCACGGCCCCCTGTAGTCGGACCGAAGGACGAAGCAAGAGCCCTCCGTTGCCACTGGGAAGGGCGAGGTCCAGAGGAGGGAGGAGCGGTCCGGACCTGGGGAGATCATCAGCAAGCTCCGGGAGGTCGGGTTGCGCCTGACGCAGGGACAGGCGGTCGCGGGCGGGATCGGCAAGAAGACGCACCACCGGCCGCCCGGTGTACGGCGGGGAGAGTGTCGGCCAGGCAGACCTGGCCGACGGAGTGGCCGCCATCTATTAGACCCAGGAGTCGCAGCGCCTCCAGAGCGTTCGGCGGGTCGCTCCGTCTACGCAGACACACCGGACACTACCGCAGGGCGCCCCGACGACATCGACACACCATCAGGGCGACAACGATGGTGCCCTTGCGACCACAGCGGATAACTGGGCCGATTTTGAATGTTGGGCGAATCTCGAGCTACTGCGCTCAGACCGGGATGGTTGGAAGGCAGCCGCTCTGCCAGCTGAGCTACCCCCGCACCGACGACAGTGTATTCGCGGCACGTCCAAACCGCCTCTCGGACTCGTTCTTGCGTCGCCACCCCCACGACATGAACATCCGTGCCCTCCCCTGCTGAGCTGACGCGCCTGAGCGCGACATGCATGCGACTCCTTCGCCCATCGCCAGCAAGCTCGCACGGCGAACTCGAGTTCGCTCTACCGCGGCAGCACGTCCGAGGGATGGGCGCGGGCAGCTCAGTGGCGAGGTCGCGACGACGACGAGGGCGCAGCAGCAGTATCGCGTGGCGAGCGGCCGGCGCGCCGGCCGTGCGCCAACTCTGATCAGGCGGACGGACTCCGCGCTCGCGCTCCCACCGGTGATGATCGCAAGCCTCCGTCGGGCTTCGCGAGTTGTTGCGTGACATACCGACGGACGCGCCGACGGCCAAGCAGGTCGAACATCGGAGCTCCGCTCAACCGGATCGTTCGACACGCGACGGAGCAGCTTGCCGTCCGTCCATTGCTACCATCGCGCGGACGTCGGGGCATGTCGAACCGCGAGGAGGCGGCGCCACCATGACACCCATCGCGGCGGTCACGAGCTGGCTCGAGAAGTTCGCCGCAGCGTTGTTCTCGCGCGACACGCACAGCGCGACGACGCTCTTCCACGAGGATTCAGCCTGGCGCGACCTGGTTGCCTTCACCTGGAACATCAAGACGCTCGAGGGACGCGAGGCGATCGCGGCGATGCTCGACGCCTGCCTCGAGAGCACCGCTCCCACCAGCTGGCGTATCGACGGCGAACCGACCGAGGCTAGCGGCGTCATCGAGGCGTGGCTCAGCTTCGACTCCGCGGTCGGTCGGGGCCGCGGATACGTGCGCCTCCGCGACGGCCTGTGCTGGACGCTGCTCACCACCCTCCATGAGCTCCGGGGGTTCGAGGAGCCGACGGGCAGCACTCGGCCCCTCGGTGTGCAACTCGGAGCCGTGAAGGGGCGCGTCACCTGGCGACAGCAGCGCGAGCGAGAGCAGCGCGAGCTCGGCTACAGCAAGCAGCCATACGTCCTCATCGTCGGCGGCGGGCAGGGCGGCATCGGCCTCGGAGCCCGCCTGCGTCAACTCGGTGTGCCCACGCTCATCGTCGAGCGCAACGCGCGCGCGCGACTCGCCGGCGTAATCGCTACGACTCGCTCACCCTGCACGACACGGTCTGGTCCGACCACATGCCGTACATCCCGTTCCCCGCTCACTGGCCGGTGTACACGCCCAAGGATCAGATGGGCGACTGGCTCGAGATGTACACCGCCGTCATGGAACTGAACTACTGGCCGTCGACCGAATGCCTTCGGGCCGCGTTTGACTCCGAGCGCGATCAGTGGTCGGTCACGGTGAACCGAGGCGGGGTTGGCGTCACGCTTCATCCGAGGCAGCTCGTCCTCGCGACCGGCATGTCAGGGCTACCGAACATCCCGGACATTCCCGGTGCTGCGACCTTCGAGGGGGACCTGCTCCATTCGAGCTCGTTCCGCTCCGGCGAACCGTACGAGGGCAAGCGTTGCGTGGTCCTCGGAGCGAACAACTCGGCACATGACATCTGCCAGGACCTGTGGGAGCACGGCGCCGACGTGACGATGATCCAGGGCTCCTCCACCACTGTCGTGCGCGGCGGACGAGGCGGTGGCGTCTCGAACTACTCGGAGTCCGCCCTCGAGCGAGGGATCACGACAGAGATCGCTGACCTGATGGCTGCATCGATGCCGTACCGCTTCGCGCCGGCCGCGGCCATCGAGGCGACGACGCGTCTCCGGGCGGCGGACGCCGACTTCTACGCGCGTCTCGAGGCCGCCGGGTTCCTGCTCGACTTTGGCGAGGATGAGACCGGGATCGGCATGAAGTACGCCCGTCGAGGCTCGGGGTACTACATCGATGGGCGCCTCGGAGTTGATCATCAGCGGTCAGATCAAGCTCCGCACGCGGGGAATCGAGCAGATCACTCCACACTCCGTGATCCTCACCGACGGCGAGGAGCTACCCACCGATCTCATCGTGTACGCCACGGGGTACGGCTCGATGAACGGCTGGGCCGCGAAGCTCATCTCGCAGGACGTCGCAGATCGAGTCGGCAGGGTCTGGGGCCTGGGCTCCGGGACGGCCTACGATCTCGGGCCTGTGGGAGGGCGACCTGCAACATGTGGAAGCCGACTCAACAGCCCGGGCTCTGGTTTCACGGGGGAAACCTCGCGCAGTCGCGCACGTATTCGAAGTACCTTGCACTGCAGCTCAAGGCCCGCTTTGAGGGCATACCGACTCCGGTGTACGGGGTCCCCGCGGTCCACCACCTCGCGTAGGCCCCTTCAGAGCGTCGAGGTGGGCGCCTTGTACCCTCGGCGCCCACTGCCGGAATCCCGATCTCGGTATGCGCGCCACGCCTTCTGTCCTCCTGTGTCAGCTCGAGAGCGGCTGGTCAGCGATGACCTCGGACTCACGCAGCCCCCGGATCTCGTCGGGCGAGTACCCGCCGAGCTCCCGCAGGATCTCCTCGTTGTGCTCGCCGAAGCACGGCGCCGGGCGGACTCCCGAGAACGGCCGCCGCGCGAGGCGCCACACGGGCCTCGACGTTGCGTGCTCACCCGCCTCGGGATGAACGTATCGAGGGAAGAAGCCGCGCGCCTCGAGATGAGCGTCGCGGACGAGCATCAACGGTGAGAGCACCGGCATGGCGCTCACGCCGGCGGCCTGCAGCCGTGCCGCCGCGTCCCATGCATCGAAATCGCGTGCCCACTCCGCGAGTACCCCGTCGATCTCGACCTCGCGCGTACGCCGGCCCGCGGCGGAGTCGTACTCGGACCGGCCGAGGCGTTCGTCAACGATGACACTCCTGAGCCGTTGCCACGCGGCGTCCGAGTCGACGGCGATGGCGAGCCATGTGTCGTGGTACTCACCGATCGGATTGCCGAGGATGTCGGCTTGCACGCGACCGTCGTCGTCGCGCGTCCGGTACACACCGTGGGGCGCCATGTCGTGATCTCGATTGCCGATCCGGAGCGGCAGGGGGCACTCGAGAGCCTCCGCAACGATGTATTCGCCGACGAGCCCAATGATGTTGTCCCGCTGCGTGACCACGACGTGGCTTCCCCGGCCCGTCTGCTCGCGTCGCCAGAGGGCGAGCGCCGTCGCGCCCGCGGCGGCGATCCCGCCGGTGGGGTCACCGTACGAGATGCCGCTCTTGTGAGGTGGGCCACCCTCGTACCCCTGGAGCGCGACCAGCCCGCCCATCTGCTCGATGGTGGGCCCGAACCCCACCCGTTCAGCCTCCGCACCGGTCTGGCCGAAACCGGGCATCTGCACGAGTGTCACGCGCGGGTTCAGGCGCTGCAGCTCGGGATAGCCGAGGCCGAGTCGCTCGGCAACTCCGACACTCCAGTTCTCAATCACGACATCCGCGTGGGTCACGAGCCGACGGAAGGCATCCATGCCCTCCGGCCGCTGCAGGTCGAGCGCCAGGCCTCGTTTGTTGCGGTTGTACTCGTTGAAGTAAGGCGCGGCGTTGTAGGACCGGGGATCGTCTCCTCGCCCGACACCGCGCACGCCGTCTGGGAAACGCGGGCCCTCGATATGGATGACGTCAGCCCCCATGTCGGCAAGGAACCGAGTTGCGTACGGGCCTGCCCAGATCTGCGTGAGGTCGAGGACCCGCAGCCCCTCGAGGAGGGGCGCCGGCACGGACACCCGTTCGGTGGGCGCCGTGGCTGGGTCGGTAATTCCCGCGAGGACCTCGTCGGTGTGCTCCCCCAGCAGGGGGGCGCGACGCGCGGTGCCTCGGTACCCGTCGATCGCGAACGGGGAGACGGGAAGAGGGTGCCGGCCGAGGACGGGATGCTCCACGTCCTGCCAGAAGCCGGCCTCGCGAAGCGCGGGCCATTCGAGCAGCTCTCGCGGCGTTGGAATCAGCGAAAACGGCGCCCGGAACAGTCGCGACGCTTCGAACACCTCCGCGCTCGTCCGCGCGGTCGTCCATTCCGTGATGTACGCGGCCACGAGGTCGTTCGCCGTGGGATCGGCCGTGAGATTCGTGTAGGCCGGGTCGCCTTCGAGCTCCGGGTGTCCCACGGTGCGATATACGGAACCGGTCTGGCGTGCCATCGCGGCGACGCCCACGTACCCATCGGCACTGGGGTAGATACCCCAGACAGCACGCGCCTGGTTGCCTGTCCGCTCGGAATCCACGCCCCGCACCATGGCGTTCGGCCCGGCGCCCTCCAGGCTTGCGGCCTGTGCCTCCTGGATCGAGATGTCGAGGTGGTCACCGAGTCCGGTGCGCCTGGCCGCGTAGAGCGCCGTCATGGAAGCCGCGAAACCGTGGAGTCCTCCCTGGTAGTACGCCTGGTACCCGGCTGTCTTGAGGGGCATCGACTCCGGATCGCCGCACAGCATCATCTGTCCGCCCGCTGCGAACGCAGTGAGGGCAGTCGCGCGCCAACCGGACAGCGGTCCGTCGAGACCAAAGGGGGTAATGGAGCAGACGACGATCGAGGGCTTGAGCCGGAGCAGCTCCGTGGCATCGAGACCCGAGCGGCCATCCTCGATCACGAGGTCTGCACTCAGCGCGAGCGCGCGCCTCTGATCTGCATTCTCGATCACTGCGCTGCGCTTGCCGCTCCCGAGGTAGGCGAAGAGCAGGCCGGCATCGGGACCATCTCCGGCACGGGGCGACACCCACCGGGAGGGATCTCCGTCGCGGGGCTCGACCTTCACCACGTCAGCACCGAGCAGCGCGAAGAGGCGGCCGGCAAAGCCTCCGGCAACGTCGGATGAGGATTCGACGACGCGCAGTCCCTCGAGCATCGCCATCCCTCCGCCTCGGCCACCTGCTGCGCGGGAGGATAGCAGTGGAGCGGGATGCGTCCAGATACCACATGGACGACTCACCACGACCGCAGGGCGCCCGCGTTCGAGTCGAGTGGTGCGCTGCCGGTGGGCTTCGAACAGATTCGAAAACGTGGTAGCAGGGGGTGATCCGAACCGCCGACCAAGGGCTTACGGAGTCCCTGCTCTGGCCTCTGAGCTACCCTGCCACGTCGCTCGCCTGATTTTACGGGGCGGCGCGTCCGAGGCCAGACTCGCGCTAGCCGTGACTCCAGTTGCGCTGGACGGCGTCGACGAGGGCCGGCGGCGGCGCGCGGGTCCCATCCGGCGCGAGGAGACGTCCTCGACGAGCTGGCCAAGGATGCCCTCGAACGTGCGAACGCGAGGGCACGACGCTGCACCAGCCCTCGCGCGAGGGCTACGATCTGGCTCTGCGCCAGCGACCGACGCTCTCCTCGGCGTGGGCGGAGCCTCGAATGCTGAAGCCTGGTGGCGATCGATCGCGTCGGTGACCGCATCGAGGCCGCTGTCCTCGCGCGCCGTGGTCTTGAGGATGGGCGGTTCCCAGGTGCGCGTGCTCGCAATCGCGAGGGCAGCGCAGTTGCATCACGGCCGTGTCGGCGCCCGCGATATCCGCCTTGTTGACGACCATGATCTCGGCGATCTCCATCAGGCCGGCCTTCATCGACTGGATGTCGTCGCCGCCGGCCGGCGTGGTGACGAGGATGGTCGTGCCCGTCGCGGTCGCCACTTCCACCTCATCCTGGCCCGCGCCCACCGTTTCGAGGATGACGACGTCGAAGCCGGCGGCGTCCATCAGGTCGACGACCCCCGTCGCCATCTCGGACAGGCCGCCGAGGTTGCCGCGGGACGCCATCGAGCGCATGAACACGCCGCCGTCGCTCGTGAGGTCCTGCATGCGGATGCGGTCGCCGAGGATGGCGCCGTTCGAGAATGGCGACGAGGGGTCCACGGCGACGATGCCGACGGTGTGGCCTCGGCGGCGCTGCTCGCGCGCGAGGGCCGCGACGAAGGTGGACTTCCCGACGCCTGCCGAGCCGGTCACGCCGATGGTCTGCGCGCGGCCGGTGTGCGGGTATAGCCCCGCGAGGAGCGCCCGCCCCGTGACAGTGTCCGCCTCGACGTGGGAGATGGAGCGCGCGAGGGCGCGTCGGTCGCCGGCGCGCACGCCCGCGATCAGCTCAGGGGCATCCACGGTGGGTCGGTCCTCGGGGTGCGGGTTAGACGCGCTGGGGCGCGTTGTTGCGCACGAACTCGATGATGTCGTTGGTGTTCGTGCCGGGGCCGAAGACGCCCTTGAATCCGATGGCGTTCACCTTCGGGATGTCGTCCTGCGGGATGATGCCGCCGCAGAAGAGCAGCACATCGTCGACACCGCGCTTGTGCAGCTCCTCAACGACGCGGGGAAAGAGTTCGAGGTGGGCGCCGGAGAGGATCGAGAGCCCGATCACGTCGACGTCCTCCTGGAGGGCGGCCTCGGCGATCATCTGCGGGGTCTGGCGGATGCCGGTGTAGATGACCTCCATGCCGGCGTCGCGGAGGGCGCGGGCGACGACCTTGGCGCCGCGGTCGTGGCCATCGAGGCCGGGCTTGGCGATGAGCACTCGGATATTGCGTGCGGTATCGGTGGTCACGTGGCCTCCGGGCGCGGTCTCGGTGTGTCGGCTGGCGCGATTGTAGCGGTCGGGCCGGGGGTTATGGCAGTGGGGCCCTAGGGCACGAGGACGGTTCCGGCCAGCTCGGCGCCCGCGCGGGCAAGCCGGACCGTGTGCATCGTGAAGGAGCCGGCCCGAGCGTCGAACAGCTCGGTGGAATCAAGCGAGTCGCCATCTTCGCCGATTCCGCCGAGCACCCACGCCCGTCCGTCGGGCAACGGCAGCACGAGGTGGAACCGCCGCGCCGCCTGCATTGGCCCCACCGGGGCAAAGCTCCCAGTCGCGGGGTCGAATACCTCGGCAAGTGCCGTGGATCGCGCGCCGCTGAATCCGCCGGTGACCAGCACCCGCCCGTCGGTGAGGCGGACCGCCGAGGCGCCTCCCGTCCTGGCGGCGAGGGGCTTTCCCACCGCCGTGAAGGTTGCCCGCACGGGGTCGAACAGCGACGCCACCTGTGCGCCAATCACGAGCACCCGACCATCCTGGAGCGGGACGGCCGCGAGGACCTGTCCGGCGCCGTGTTCCGGCCCCGGCAGGAACTGGCCTCCAGCCGGGTCGTAGAGCTCCGTCGTGGCCAGCAGTTGTGCGCGCTCGTCCTGTCCGCCCACGATGAGTACCCGACCGTCGGGGAGCAACGCGGCGGCGTGGTTGGCTCGAGCGGCCCGCATGTCGCCGGTCGGGACGAACTGGTTCGATGCGGGATCGAAGACTTCAGAGGAACGAAGGGCCTGCACAACGGTGCTCTGAAAGCCGCCGGTCACGAGCACACGTCCATCCGCGAGGGCGGTCGCCGTGTGGCTCGTCCGTGCCGCAGAGAGCTCGGCGGTGGTCCACCGGCCACCGATGGAGACGTACGAACGAGTGGTGGGACGAACCACCGCGCCCGGCGTGCTGCCTCCAACGAGCAGGACGCGATGGCCGGGCAGGGCGGCGCCGACCACGCCGGGTCCGAGGCCCGGTGCGGGCAGCGAGTCGACCCGGCACTGCAATCGACCCGGGCCCCCTCCGGCCTGGCTGCGTGCTTCCGCCGTCAGCGGGACCACCTCGTCATCGGCGAGCGGACCGGCCGTCGCGGTCGCCTGCGCGCGAGTCCCCTGCGACCCCCACGGCATCGCGTAGATGGCGTAGGCGACCGCAAATGGATCTTCGCCGCACTCGGCTGCGGCTGCCGCTCCCGCTGTCTCCGACCGGGACTTGCCGACTGCGCCGGTTGACGACGCCGCTGTCGGCGTTCCGCCACCGCCCGTCGCGTCACCGCGACAGGCGAGGAGCAGGACTGCCAGTGCGAAGGCCGTTCGGACTCCCATGCGCCGGGATGCCATTCGACGCCGCCTCGACTGGTGCCTACCGGTTGAATTGAATCGGCTGGATGCCGAGGCCGAACGCCTGGTCGGCGGAGATCGGGCTGGCGGCGACGGCCATCACGCACCTCGACGGGCGGCCTGAGTGTACGCCTCCGGATTCGCGAGGCGGGCTCGCACGGCGCTCCGGGCTTTTGCGCCGGTACGATGCCGCCGAGGGGGGATCGATGGGTGTGCTGGGAATCCTCGCGGTCGGGGCGGCGATCATGCGGGCGCTGCGCGTACGCGCCGTCGCGTACCCCCTGGCGGCCGCGATTACCGGCTCTGTGGTGATCGCGCTCGTCATGCCGCTGGTCGAGCGGGGCGCGCCGGGCGCCACCATCCTCACGACCGGCGACGGACTCTGGTGGGGCGCCACGACGATCACGACGGTGGGCTACGGCGACCGGGTGCCGGTCACCGTACTCGGCCGGGTGCTCGCGCTCGTCCTCATGCTGACCGGAATTTCGTCGTTTGGCATCGTGACGGCGGGGATCGCGGCGCACTTCGTCGAGGAGCGCGACGCGACCGAACAGGCGGTGCTGGTCGATGTCCTCGACGAGATGAACCGCCGCCTTGCGGCCCTCGAGGACGCGATCGCGCGCCCTCGAGGTGACGAAGCGCCGCCTACTTCGTGAACTGGATGAGCTGGATGCCGAGGCCGAACGCCTGGTCGGCGGAGATCGAGGTGCGGAGCGAGTTCGGGAGCGCGCCGGGCGTGGCGTCGTCGAGGGTGATGCCCGCGGCGCGGTAGCGCGCCACCTCGGCCGTGATGTCCTGCACCTCGATGGCGACCATCGAGGAGGCACCCTCTCCCTGCTCCTCCAGCTGCTTCGCCATCGGCGAGTCTGGCGAGGCGGGAGTGATGAACTCGATCATGCACTGGCCCGCGGGCACCTGGCCGATCACGATCGTGCCCGTCTCGATGGTATTCGCGATGCGGTAGCCCGCGATCCCCTTCCACGTCGCCTCGGCGGCCTGCTGATCCTTCACGCGGACCGCAAGGTGATCGAACCCCTTGGCGCTCGAGGTGTGGGCGCCCGCCGGGGGCTGCGCCAGCTCGACGAGCACGCCATGGCACGAGCGCGGGTGGATGAAGGCCACCTTCCCCGCGAGGCCATCACGCGGCGCCTGGTCGATCAGCTCGACGTTCTGCGCCTTCAGCCGCGCGAGCTCGCCCTCGATGTTGTCGGTGTTGAGGCAGATGTGGTGCAGCACCTGGCCCTTGCTCGCGAGGTAGCGCGCGACGCCCGTGTCCTCGCGCGTGGGCTGCAGCAGCTCGATCTCGTTCTCACCCACCTGCAGGAGCACGCCGCGGACGCCCTGCTCCTCGACCACCTCGTCGGCCGTGACCGTCAGGCCCATGATGTCGCGGTAGAACTTCAGCGCCTCGTCGGCGCTGTGCACGACGACCCCCACGTGGTGAATCCGGTCGATCACAGTCCTCGCTCCTTTCGCCACGCCTCGATGGCGCGTGCGTGTTCGGCCTCGTGCGTGGCCTCGATGGTGAGCTCGTCGGCCAGCGTTGCCTGGGTCTCGGGCGTCAGCGTGATGCAGTCGAGCATGGCGCTCATCAGCAGCTGACGCGACTCGTCGAGGAAGTCCTCGGCGTCCTCCCAGTCGGCGAAATGGTAAGCATGCGCGGTGCGCTCATTGAAGGCGCTCGCGTCGTCGTGGTTGGCGGGACGCTCGAAGATGCCGTCAGCCGCGGTCGCCTCGAGGGCGAGCGAGAACGACTCCTCCCACGCGGCAATGTGGCAGACGATGTCCTTCACCGTCCAGTCGCCGTACCAGCGCTCGTCGTCGCGCACGTCGTCGGGCAGGTCATCGATGGCGTCGAACAGCGCCGAGCGGCTCTCGCCCAGCGCCTCCATCGCGTCCGCCAGCGTCTTCAAGCTATCCCCCGTGAGTTCGCGTCGAGAGGCGCACGTGCACGCCTGCCTCGAGATCCTCGAGCCTGTGCGGGCGTTTGAGTCGTCAGTATCCGTGCCGGGCGCGCCACTCGAGGATGGCGGGAACGTGCTCGCCATCGTGAGTCGAGGGCAACCAGAGCAGACGTCGTGCCGGGTCCGCCTCGAGGTCCACGGGCGAGGTGGCGAGCGCCCGCGCGGCAGACTCGTGACGCTCGCGAGCGTGCCGGAGTGCGCTCACCACCTCGGGCCACGGTGCGCTGGCGAAGAGATCGACCGTGGCGGCGTTGTAGGCGTCGTCATCGCCGTCCCAGCCCTCGATGTCGGGCGCCTCGCCACGGGCGATCTGCTCGAGGCCGCGCGCGGCGGCATCCTGCCAGACCGCGATGTGCGCTGCGATGTCGTGCAGGGACCAGCGCCGCTCGCCGAACCAGCGTTCCAGGCGCTGCGACTCCCTGAGCGCATCGCAGGCCTCGACGAGGGCGGCGCGTGCCTCGGCATTTCCCGCGATGGCGCGATCCACGGCGTCACTCATCGCCTGTTGATCCATGTCTCGAATGGTAGGGGGCGACGTGTCTCAGATGGGTTGGCTCAGATGGTGAGCACTTCCTGGTACTCGCCCCATTCCTCGCGGAGGACGCCGCAGATCTCGCCGAGGGTCGTGTACGCCTCGGCGGCCTCGACGAAGAGCGGCATCAGGTTCTCGCTGCCGCGGGCCGCCTCGCGGATCCGGGCGAGCGCGGCATCGACGGCGGCGCCGTTCCTCGAGGAGCGGAGCGCGGCGAGTCGGTCCGCCTGCCGCTGACCGACGGCGGTGTCGACGCGCATGATGTCGGGGACCTCCAGCGCCTCGGTCTGGAATCGGTTGACGCCGACGACGGTCCGGTCGCCGGCTTCCATCATGCGCTGGAGTCGGAACGCGCTCTCCTGGATCTCGCGCTGCTGGAAGCCCTGCTCGATGCCGGTGAGCGCGCCGCCGAGGTCCTCGATGCGGCGGAGGTAGGTGTTCGCCTCCTCCTCGACGCGGTCGGTGAAGAAGAGCACCTCGATGTAGTACGAGCCCGCCAGCGGGTCGATGACGTGCCCGGCGCCAGTCTCATGGGCGATCAGCTGCTGCGTGCGGAGGGCAGGCTCGATAAGAGCTCCTCGGTGGGGAGCGCGAAGAGCGCCTCGTCGTAAGGATTGGTGTGGAGCGACTGCGTCCCGCCGAGGACGGCGGACATCGCCTGGAACGCGGTGCGGATGAGGTTGTTGAGCGGCTGTTGCGCCGTCGGCGTCGCTGCCGGTCTGTGTGTGAAGCGCAGCATCTGCGAGCGCTGACTCTTCGAGCCATAGCGCTCGGTGGCGATACGGGCCCACATCCGCCGCGAGGCGCGGAACTTCGCCACCTCTTCGAGGAAGTTGGAGTGGCAGGCCCAGAAGAAGGAGAGCCGCGGCGCGAACTCGTCGAAGGTGAGCCCGGCCGCGATAGCGGCATCGCAGTACTCGATGGCGTCGGCGAAGGTGAAGGCGAGCTCCTGCGCGGCGGTGCATCCCGCCTCGCGCATGTGGTAGCCGGAGATCGAGATGGTGTTCCACTCGGGCGTGTGATCTTTGCACCAGAGCGAAGGTGTCCGTGATCATCCGCAGCGACAGCGCGGCGGGAAGATGTATTTGTCTGCGCGCCATGTACTCCTTGAGGATGTCGTTCTGGATCGTGCCGCCGATCTTCGCGGATCGGCGCCCTGCTCTTCGCCGCCCGCGACGCCAGACGCGAGCAGAGTTAGCCCCGTCGCGTTGATCGTCATCGACGTGGTCATCTTCTCGAGGGGCAGCCAAATCGGTCAGGGTCTCCATGTCGGCGAGCGACGAGATGGCGACGCCCACCTTTCCCACCTCGCCGGCGATCGGGTCATCCGAGTCGTACCCGATCTGCGTCGGGAGATCGAAGGCGACCGAGAGGCCAGTCTGGCCCTGTTCGAGGAGGAACTTGTGGCGGTTGCGGATTCCTCGGCGTCGGCGAATCCGGCGTACTGGCGCATCGTCCAGAAGCGGCCGCCGCGGCACATCGTAGGCTGCACGCCTCGCGTGAAGAGGGGTACTCACCCGGGTAGCCGAGGCGCTCGTGGTAGTTCCAGCCGGCGAGATCCTCGGGGCGTAGAGGGCGTCCACCTGCTCGCCCGAGGAGGATTCGAAGCGCTTCTGGCGCTCGGGGTTGCGGGCGATGGCCTTGTTGTAGTTGCCCTCGAGCCACTCTGCCTTGCTTGCTGTTGCTGACCACGCTACCGCCCTTACGTCTCAAATGCCGCTCGAAGCTGCTATCGGCGGCTATGGTACACGCTCGCGCAGGCGGGTTCCGGGGAGGGTGGGGTTCCCCGCGCGGCGCAGCCGCCCGCTCAGCGACCACCGATACGGGCCTGAGTCCGCGGGTCCGCCCCCGAGCACGTCGCCGATCGCCCTTCTTGGGAATGCCGCCCCCTCACTCGCGAACGAGGACGGATCACTATCACGGCAGCGCGGGGTCCCGCGGGGGCTGCGAGGCCTCGCGCGCCTGCTCGGAGGGGTCCTCGATTCGGGCCGTCGGATCGGGCGAGTGGTTCAACGGGCTCACCACGAACGAATGAGGCAGGCTGCCCTTGTCCCCCGGAACCGGGAGCAGCAACCGGACGCTCGGACGTTGGTGGGCGATAGAGGGCGCGAGCCGCTGACCCTCCGGCCTGCGCCGGAGGCGCACCTCAATACTGGCAACCGGACGCTCGGACGTTGGTGGGCGACAGAGGCGGCCTCCTGACCTTCCGGCCCGCGCCGGAGGCGCACCTCAATACTCGCAACCGGACGCTCGGGGGGACCTGGCGGGCAATAGAGGGCGCGAGCCGCTGACCCTTCCGGCCTGCGCCGGAGGCGCACCTCAAAAGTGGCGGCCG
Organism: Dehalococcoidia bacterium; assembly: GCA_046328255.1. Taxonomy (GTDB): domain Bacteria; phylum Chloroflexota; class Dehalococcoidia; order UBA2979; family UBA2979; genus RBC038. The sequence continues at coordinate 14,532 of JAXLWY010000030.1, forward strand.
GACGCTCTCGAGGGGGCCTGGTGGGCATTGAAGGCTCGCCGCTGGCCTTCCGGCCTGCGCCGGAGGCGCACCTCAATCCTGGCAACCGGACGCTCGGACGTTGGTGGGCGATAGAGGGCGCGAGCCGCTGACCTTCCGGCCTGCGCCGGAGGCGCACCTCAAAAGTGGCAACCGGACGCTCGGGGGGCCTGGTGGGCGATAGAGGGCTCGAACCTCTGACCTTCCGGGTGTAAACCGGACGCTCTGACCAGCTGAGCTAATCGCCCTCGAAACAGTGATGCTACCAGCGGTACCCGGGGCAACAACCGGCGATCGTCGGAATTCCCGCCTACGGCCCGTGCGGACCTCGAGGACCTTCGTCCGAGGGCGGGCGGAGGCTCCCCGGCACGCCCCACACAATCACAAGGTACAGGCCGATCAGGACGAACTCGAAGACGTCCCGCCAGATCGCGCCGAACGTCTCCTCGATGAGGATGCCGCCGAGCAGAAGGTTCACACCGAGCGCGCAGAACGCGAGAACATGATTCGTGGTACTCACGGGGTGCAACTCACGAGGTTCAGGGTACCTCGGGGCGGCGGGCGGGTGCCCGAGGGCAGCGCCGCGGGAGGCGACCGGACTCACGATGACCCTCGATGCGCCGTTCGGCGCGGGCAACGACCCGAGGCGGAACGCCCTCGCGACGCTGACGCTCGCCGAACTCGAGGAGGCGGCGGGGGAGCTCCAGCGTCGCATCGGCGTCGCATTACGTCGCATCGGTGAGCGGGATGCCGACTCGTACGACACCGCGGGGCGCTCGCCCCGACGCCAGGCGGCGCGGCTGGCGGTGGAGTGTGAGGTCACCGCGCTTGCTCTCGCCGCCCGCGCGGCGGGGCTGCCTGGTTCCCCTCGTGTTCCCGCCGAGCACCCGACGTTCGCCGCGGCGATCGCGTACGGGGCGCCGAACCTGCCCGCGCTGGTCTCGAGGCTGGAGCAGGATAGGCGCGTACTCGCTTCGCTGGCGCGCCAGCTCGAGTCGCGGCTCGACGAGCCACTGGGCGCCTCGGAGCCTGAGACGCCTCGCGAGTTGCTCATCCGCGCGCTCATCGAGGCGCCCGCGCGGGCCGCTCTGGCGTTCGAACGCTTCCTCGACGAGCGGGACGCCTAGCCCTCGCGGCTTGCGACCGAGGACTCAGCTCGCGGGACCGGCCGCCGGGTTGGGCACTGTCTGTTCCGCCGTGACGTCGAATGTGCCGTTGCGCCAGCCCACCGTCGTCTCGTGGAGCTGCTTCGGGCAGCAGGCGGGGTCACTCGGCCCCGGTGCGCCCTCGGTGATCACGACTGACGATTCCCTGATGTCCACGTTCCCCGCGAGCTTCCTGAAGTAGGCCAGGCTCGGCCCCGACGCACCGACGTGGTAGATGGCGAACCCGATATCGCCGAGGGTCCCGCCCGACTCCACCACCACGACCGCCTCCTCGGCGCCGTCCTTATCGAGATCGGCGTAGCGCACGCGGTCCCTTGGCACCTCGCCGCCTCCGGCGCGCCTCGTCAGTTCGGTCACGTACGGCGGCTGGGAGAAGTCGATCGCTCGAATCGCGCTCGAGAGCGCGGGCGTGGCCGGCGCGGACGCCTGCGGTGTCGACGTGGTACCCGCTCCGGGCGTCGCGGCCGGTCCTCCGCCGCCGCAACTCGCGAGGAAGGACGCGAGGACGGCGATCGGGAGTGCAAGGTGATGGAGTCGCACGGAGGTCCTTTCCGTCGTCCCTCGATGATCCGGGGCAATCCCGAGGGGGTCAATCGGGCTCGCGGTGCCGATGGCGGGTGTGGAGCGGGCGTGATGAGTCGATGATCAGCACATCGCCCGGGAGGAGCGCGCCCAGATGGACCTGCCGTCGCTGCCGATCGCGCACCAGCGCGCCATGGCCCTGCTGTCGAAGCCAGATGCCAACCTGCAGGAAATCGGCTCGATCGCCGAGGCTGACCCGGGGCTGACGGCCTCGCTGCTGCGCGCGTCGAACTCAGCGGCGTACGCGCCGCTCAAGCGCGTGGGAACGGCGCACCAGGCGATCATCCGCATTGGCACGGAGATGACGCGCCGCATCGTGGCGACGGCCGCCCTCAGCACCAGCTTCGCCGCAGTCAAGCGCGCGGGCATCGACGCCAACGAGCTCTGGCGGTTCGCGGTGGCCACCGGACTGCTGGCGGACGCGAGCGCATGGGCGGACGGCCCGCGCACGGAGGCGTTCACAGCCGGACTGCTGCACCCCATCGGGCGGATGGCGCTCGCGGCCGCCGAGCCCGACCGCTACCGGACGGTGATCGACCTCGTGGGACGCGAGATCGAGCTGCTCGAGGCGGAGACGATGGTCTTCGGATTCGACAGCGTCGAGTGGGGCGTGCAGGTGGCGACCGCCTGGGAGTTCCCGCCGCAGATCGTGAAGGCGATCGGCGAGTGCCAGTCCGAGGGCGCGAGCGGCCTCGGATGGGTGGTGTGGAACGCGCGTCGGATGGCCTGGAGCCTCGGCTACGGCAATGGCATCGAGCGGCCCGACGACGTCGCGTTCGATCCGAAGTCGGAGGACGCCTCGATCCTTGCGAGTCTCGACGGTCCCGAGGGCCTCGAGCAGCAGATCCGCTGGTACTCCGGCTCGAGCGCCTCGGCCGCAGCCTAGGGCTACGCCTCGTCCGGTCCGAGGGCGCAGAGCGGGTCATCTGCGAGGTAGTTGCCCGTCACACCCATCGCGCGCGCCCTCGAGCCGCCGCAGAGGTCCGAGTACTCGCACCGGCCGCATCGTCCCTGCAGTCGCGAGGGGTCGCGCAGGGCGCGGAACAGCTCGGAGTTGCGGTAGACCTCGATCACGCTGTCCCGGCGTACGTTCCCGGCCGGCACCTGCAGGAAGCCCGAGGGGCAGATGTTCCCCAGGTGATCGATGAACATGAAGCCCTTGCCGTCATTGACACCGCGCGTCTCGATGCCGGTGGGCGCCTCGCGGAGCTGGTAGCCCGCACCCGTGAGGCGGACCGGTCCACCTCGCGAGGCCTGCGCGCGACGCAGCATCGTCCGGCGGAACTGCGGCGCGGCCGTGGTGCGCACCGCGAACGGTGAGTGCTCACTCAGCTCGGCGAGCCACTCCCACGTCGACTCCGCCTCCTCGGTGCTGATCATCGTGCCCGGCCTTGCTCGGCCCGTGGGCACGAGGAAGAAGACGTTCCACACGCGTACGCCATGCGAGGCCATGAGGTCGGCCATCGCCGGGAGCTGCTCGAGGTTGTGCCTCGTGAGGGTAGTGCCGACCTGCACCGGCATCCCCAGCTCGTTGAGATAGCCGAGGGTGGTCATCGCG
>JAXLWY010000031.1:0-17536 GCA_046328255.1 Dehalococcoidia bacterium
GCCGCGCGCCCTCGATGTGGCTGCAAAGAAAGTGAGCGGCAGGCTTTGCCTGCCGCTCACTACTGTCGAGGCGAGCGCTGGTCCCCCAACCCGCAGCCCGCTTTGGGGGGGAGGAACCGAGCTCCGTGGGAAGACCGACCGGATCGCTGCGTACTCGACGGTAGTTGGGGGGCTATACCGCCGCGCCGCGCGAAACCGCTTGCGTCCCGCCTCGATCAGCGAGAGAACCAGTCGACGAAGCGCCGACTAGCCCCAGTCGCCCTCAGCGAAGGCCGCGAGGGGGGACGTCGCCACAAGAGCGACCAGAGCGAGCGCCAGAGCGCCCATCGCAAACGCTGCGTGCGAGAACCTGTGCATGCCGTGCCTCCGCTATCCCCACGCCGCTGCAGTTGTTGAAGGCGTGATGGGATAAAGGTCGGCATGCCGCGTCCGTGCCCCGAGAGCGAGCCGTAACAGCCCGATGAGAAAACCGTAAGAACCGCCGGTGGGCGTGGAACTACGAACGTACTGGCGAGGGGAGATCGGGTCTACGTGCCGGACACTCGCCCTGCGAGGCCGCGCTCGAGCGCCCGCCGCGTCTCCGGCGACGGCGGCGCTCCGAGTTCGCTCTCGGTGAGCTGCTGCAGCCGCCGGTAGGCCCGCAGCGCCAGGTCCGGGAACCCGGCCCCCACGTGCGCTGCGATGAGGTGGCGCACGGCTTCCTCGTTCAGCGGGTCCAGCTCCAGGACCCGCTCGGAGAGCTCCACCGGCTCCGCGAACTCGGACGCGGCGATGTCCAGCCTCGCGAGGGTGAGCGCGGCCTGGACGAACCGGTCATCGAGTCGCGCTCGCATCTCCTGCGCCCACTCGGCCTCGACGGTGCGCGCGAAGCCGCCCGTGTACAGCTCGATCGCCGCCCGCAGCGAGGCGGCATGTACCGACGCGGAGGCGTCCGGATCTGCCGCGGCCGCGAGGTGCTCCTCGAAGCGCCGCACGTCGAAGTCGATGCGCAGCGCGGGATCGATGCCGTACCCGCCGCGTTCGCGGATCACCACGTGATCACCGACCGCTCGGCGCAGCCGGTGCAGGTTGCTGTGGAACAGCGAAGAGAGCTGCTGCGCGGACGCGTCCGGCCACAGCGCCACCTCGATCTCCTCGCGCGTGAGCGGTCCCGAGCGCGTGAGGAGCAGCAGCAGCAGCTCCTTGCTGCGCTCACTGCGCCACGGCAGATCGGGCGCGTCGTCACCCGGACGCGTGACCGCCGGCACCCCGAACGCGCGCACGACGAGGTCCACCGTGGGCTCGAGGTTCGTGTCGGCCGGGCCGGGCGGGCCATCCGAGGACACGAGGGCCTCGATATCGGCGGCCTTTCGCATCCCGGCCCTCACGAGCAGTCTCGCGAACACGCCTCCGGCGACCGTTGCCACCTCGGGATCCGCGAGCATGTCGGCGCAGAGCCGCGCCTGGGCCACCGATAGCTGGTCGTACCCGAGCACGTCCACGAGCTCCCGAAGCGCCTCGAGAGTCGCGAGCATCGATGCCCGATCGCCCTGCCGGAACTCGGCGGTGGCGCGCATCAGCAGCACCTGCTGCCGCCGCTGGTAGCCGCCGCCGGGGTCGTCGAGGATCTCCTGCAGCGCCGTCGCCGCCTCCGCCGTTCGTCCTTCCGAGAGCAGCGTCTGCGCGAGGCCGATGCGGAACCGCGAGGCGAACTCGGCGGCCCGCTGCTGCTCGGTGACGCGCAGGTGGTGCTCGAACTGGCGCCGCGCACCAGCGATCGCGCCTCGCTCGACGGCGATCATCGTCTGACCGAAGACCGCCGCCGCCTCCACCCCCCGATGTCCGATCGCCAGGGCCACCTCAATGGCCTCGGCGTACAGGGGCTCGGCGACGTCGAGCTGTCCGCGGTCGCGCGCGATGTCCGCGAGACCGAGCGCCGCCAGCGCCGCCATCCGGCCGCCGGGTGTCGCCTCGCGCGCGATCATCCGGTAGGAACGCTCGGCCTCGTCCAGCTGTCCGAGGAGGTAGGCGGAGGTGGCCTCGTTGTTCAGCGTCAGCTGCAGGTACTCGCGCTCGCCCAGGTACTCCCAGCGCTGCCGCGCCTCGCGGAACGCTTCGCCCGCCTCGGCGAGCCGTCCGAGGAACTGCAGCGCCAGCCCGAGGTTGGCGTACGCGTCGGCAGCCAGGCGCCGCTTGCCGTGTGCCTCGGCGGTGGCCGCCGCTCGCTGCAGCTCGCGCACCGCAGGAGCCAGCTCGCCGCGGATGCCGAAGACGGTCCCTTCCTCGAAGTCCACCTCGATGCGGAGGTCGGAGTCGTCCGGCTCGGACTCCTCGATGATCACGCGCGCCCGCCGAAAAGCGTCGAGCGCATCGTCCAGGCGCCGGGCCTGCCGGTATGCGATCCCCCGGTACACGAGCGCACGCGCATGGTCGCGGGGCGAGAGCGGACGGCGCTCGATCTGATCGAGGAGCGCGTGCGCCTCGGGGAGGTGCATCTGCCGAACCGCCACGCGCGCCTGGAGCAGGGCCAGGGCCGGCGAGTCCGCGAGCACGGGTGCAGGGAGCCGCCCGAGCCAGCTCGCGAGGGTGGGCCATGCTCCGCGCGCGTTGAGCGCCTCCACCTGCGAGTCGATGAGCTCGAGCGCGAGCCCCCACGATTCGACATCGAGTGCCAGCTCGGTCGCCTCGTCGAGCTCCCCCAGCCTCGCGAGGGCGATCGCCGCGCGACCTCGATACGTCGCCAGTCGCGCGGGGTCCTCCCGCGCCAGCCTGCTGAGGCAATGCTCACGCAGCAGCGCGTGCATGCGCAGCCACGGCCCGTCGCCGACCGCGCTGATGAGGCCCGTGCGCACCTGCAGTCGATGCAGCACCACGGGCGCGTCCGTGCGTTGCGCCACCTCGGCTGCCACGTCGCCGTCGAAGTAGGCCGCCACCGCGCACGCCTGCAGCACATCGCGGTCGTCACCCGGGAGTGGGTCGAATACCTCCGCCCCGATGAACTCATCGAGGTCCGACGAGTCGACGGGGACCTCGGTGCGGCCGGGGTCGGCGTCGGCGGCACGCCTTCCGAGGAGCGCGACCGCGAGCGGCCACCCGAGCGCGCGCCCGAGGATGCCGGGGCGCGTTGCCTCCGGCGCGCCGAGCACTTCGAGGACCGCCTTGGCCTCGGCGTCTGTGAACGCGAGTGCGGGCGCCTCCAGGCGCGCGCCCGCTCCGCTCGCGACGGATCGCGGCAGCGACGGCAGAGGCGGTCGTTCGCGAGTGAGCAGCACCAGCCCCAGGGCGGACGGCGGGTCCTGCGTCAGCGGCTCGATGACGTGGAGCGCGTGCTCGTTGCCGTGCAGCACGTGCAGGTCGTCCATCACGAGGACGGCGTAGTCGTCGGCCTGGTCGAGCGCCATCTGCAGCGCGACCTGCTGGTCGGCCACGCCGAACGGCCCTCGCCATCCTCGAGCTGCCGGTGCAGCGCCTCGACGGCGGATGGAGGCGGGCGAGCGCCGCGATCATGTCGCGGGCAGCGAGCGGGTCGGTGTGCGCCTCGTTGAGTGTGAGCCACGCAGAGCGGAGCTCCGAGGTGAGGAGCCACTGCGTGATGAGCGTCGTCTTGCCGTACCCGGCCGGCGCAACCACCGCCAGCGCGCGTCATCGATGCCGCGCAGACAGCATCCAGCAACCGCGGTCGCGAAACGACGCCTCGAGGCGCCCGCGGCGGCGCAAAGCGTGGTCTCGGGCGGGTCATCGGAGCTGCCACAGGCCCCCCAGGCACGCCGACCACGACGCCGCTACCGATCATAGGTTCAGACGGATGTTCCGGGAGGCCCCCGTGCATGGCAAAAGCCCGAAGGAGGATGCGCCCGTGATGGCCCGACGCTGGCGGCACGTTATCCCAGATTGGCGAGAGTTTGGCGAGACCGCCCGAAGTACAACTCACCCGCGACGAGAACAGATCCAGTTCGAGGGGGTGAGGTTGGGTACGTAAGCGAGCACCATCAGGACTCGCTTCACACCGCACGGAAGCCGCGGGTGCACGGCCCGCATCCGCGGCTCTCCAACTTCGATGGACGTTGTCGCAACTGTCGCCACGACTCAGCCCTGTGATGCTTTAGCCGAGGCAACGCGGGGCTGTCGCGGGAACGGGCGGGAGGGGTGCTGCAAGCCCTCCCGCCCGTCACTCACCGCTGATCGACCCCCGTCACCAACACCGATGCGCTGGCCTCGAGAGCCGCGAGGGCTACACGGCCGCCGGCGAGCGGAACCACGTCGCATGTCGGCCGGGGATGTGGGACAGCGCCACGCGCACCCCGCCCTCATCCATCGACACGGCGAGATCGACGCGCCGGTTGCGCGCCGCCTCGATCGGTCGTTCGGGCGCCACCGACGTCAGCGTCAGCGGCTTGCCGGCGGACTCCGCGAGGAGCCACGCCTGCGCGATCATCATGATCGTCGTGTCCGGCAGCTCCGCCATCTCAGCGCGGGCCTGCGCAGCCTGCGTCGGGTTCGCGTGGCGGACGAACATATCGAGTAACTCGGCGGTGCTCGCACCCCTCGCAAGGAGGGCGTGCGCCTCGTGCCTGCCCTCGGGGCTGGTGAGGACGATCCCCGCCTCGTCTAGAACGGCGCGACACTCTGGAACTCCCAAGTTCGATTCCCTTCGTTTTCGTAGCGTTGATCGAGGGCTGCAGCGACCCCGCGCTCCTCATACCGCCCATGGTCGTCGGGCGACAAGTGCGGATCTGACTGTGTCTGCCACATCGGCTGACGTTCTGAGGCGCGAACTGCGCGTGCTCCAGGCGAGCGGTATCGACGCATGGGTGGAGCGCTGCGATGAGGCGGTCCGCGCGGCTCAGCGTCGCGGCGACGGTCAGGCCGTCGCCGAGCTGTCCATCCTCGCTGCCGTCGGCCTGGATGCGCGGGGACGCCTCGCCGCAGCCCTCGAACGCCTCGATGTCGGATTGCGCTGGGTCGGCGCAGGCACCGACGCACACGCGCACCTGTGGCTGGTGCGCTCTGGGATTCTCGGGCTCGCCGGTCAGATGACCGCGGCCTGGGACGCGCTGGCGAGGGCGGACCGTGTCGTGCGACCGCTTTCGCCGCGCGCACGCCTCGAGCGGCGGACGTACCACACGCTGGTTCCCGCGATGGCACTGGAACCCGTCGCGCTCGAGAACGCGCAGGCGGTCGCGCTCGACGCGCAGCGGGCGGGCTTCGACTGGCTCGCGAGCGGACTCGTGGTATGGCTGATTCCGTGGGTGGCGGCGCATGGCTTCGGCGCGGGCGCGCAGCCGTGGATCGACTGGCTGCGTGTGATCGGTGAGCGCTCGGGCCATCCGAATCGTGTGCGTGACGCGGAGGCATTTGCCCGGCTGCTCGGCGCAGACGCGCAGGATCCGCGGTCGGCACCTCCGCCGCCCTCGGCCAACAACTTTGCGGCGTGGCGCGTCGACCTGTTCGAGTTGCGCCACGCGCTCCTCCGGGCCGAGCTCGACCGCGCGGGCGAACGCCTTGGTGCGCTCGAGCGTCGCATCGCCTCGATGAACCCGGGATTTCGAGACGGAAGCGCGTCCTTTGCCGCCGTGCTGCGCGCGTACTCCTCGCTGAGCATCGTCGGGTTCGCTCCGCCCGAGGCGCGCACGCTCGTGAGCCTTCCCGCGTGGATCGCGGGCGCCGAGGCAGTGGCGATGGCCGGCGCGCGCATCGACGCGGTGCGCTGGCGCGACGCTCTCCGGGCGCGCATTCCGGATCGGGTGCAGACTTCGCTGGAATGGCCCGCGAGCCTGGTCCGTGTGCGAGGGCTGCTCGCGCTTCGTGCCGGCGACTCGCTCGAGGCGGCGCGCTTCCTCACCGCTGCGGCCGGGCGCGCGTCGAACAGGCATCCGTCGCTCGAGGCATCACTTGCGGCGCTCCAGCTCGCCGAGTTCCGCTCGCCCGCGTCGTCGGATGGTCGACGCTCCGTCGCTCGCGCGCGTCATCACCTCCACGAGGCCGGTGTCCTCACCGAGGTGCACGTGGCTGCAGTGCGCCGCGCGAGTGCGCAACGCACGCCTGCCTCGACGCTCACGCCGCGCGAGCTCGAGGTGCTGCTGGCACTCGAGGAGGGCCTCACGTACCGCCAGATCGGCGAACGCCTCGGGATGCACTGGCGCACTGCACAGACGCACGCCTATCGCGTCTATCGCAAGCTGGGTGCATCGGGACGCCGGGCGGCGGTCACCGAGGCGCATACGCGCGAGGCGATCTAGCGAGTGAGCCCCTCTGCGCACGGATACGTCATTTCGTCACCGCCCGTCACGCGGACGCGCCGACTCTCTCACCGTCGGCACGATCTGCGGGAAGGGTGCACGGGAATGTGGACGCGCGCGGCAAGCGACGGATTTGATGCCCCACTTGCCAGCCTGGAGGCGTACGTTGCCGCCGTCGGCAGCTGGCCGGCCGGGGAGGTCGCGCTCGCTCCCGGCGAGGACGCATCGATGGCGCAACTGATGCTGCTGCGCGCCGCCCGTCTGATGCGCCTCCACCTCGTGACCAGGTGGCGCGACGAGGGGCGCGTGCTCGTCTGGTCGCGCGCCTCGTAGGCTATGTTCCTTCGCGTACCAGCGCCCGAGGGGAGCGTGGTGAACGACCTCGCATTCGATCGCCTGGCCGGGCGGCTGCTCGTCGCCAGCCCGCTGCTCACGGACTCTCATTTCGAGCGCAGCGTGGTGCTGCTGTGCTCGCACTCTGGCGACGGTGCGTTCGGTCTCGTGCTGAACCGCGCGTTGCCCATCGCGGTTGCCGAGCCGCTGCCGTCGTGGGCGGCCACCGTCACGGCACCTCCCTCCATCTTCCGAGGCGGACCGGTCGGTCGGGAGCGTGCGCTCGCCCTCGCACGGCTGGCCCCGCACGCGGCCGCCCCTCCCGGGTGGGAGCCCGTCCTCGGGCGCATCGGTCTGCTCGACCTCGAGCATGACCCGTCCGAGATCGGTGGCATCGAGGCGGTGCGCATCTTCTCGGGGCACGCCGGATGGGCCGGCGGGCAGCTCGAGGGCGAACTCCTCGGCGAGGCCTGGTGGGTCGTCGATGCGCAGCCAGCCGATGCCTTCGATCCGGATCCCGAGGGCCTGTGGAAGCGAGTCCTCCGACGGCAGAGCGGGCGCCTCGCGCTCTTCGCGAACTACCCGCCCGACGTCGCCCTCAACTGATCCGCGATCGCGCCGACACCCGCCCGGCGCTCACCACTGCCTGCCGATGCCGCCCCGCTCGCCGAAGAATCCCGACGGCCAGTTGCGTCCGGTGATCATCGCCCGGTCGACGTCCTCGGGCGTCGCGATACCGGCATCGACGATCGCCATCGCCTCGCGACGCGCCGCCGCGAACACGCGGTTGAGGATGAATCCGTAGGTTCCGGGTGCGTCCATCACTGGGATCGCGACCTTGCCCGCGCGCTCCGCGACGCCCATCGCGGCGTCGAACGTGTCCTGCGAGGTCTGCGCCGTGCGGATGATCTCGCACATTCGCATCGTGGGAACGGGGTTCGAGTAGTGCATCCCCGCGACCAGCGCCTTGCGCGCCTCCGAGACATCGCGCGCGATCTCGGCAATCACGTAGCCCGAGGTGTTCGAGGTGAAGATCGCATCCGACTTGATCGCCTCGTCCAGTTCCTTGAACACGCGCTGCTTCAACTCGAGGTTCTCGGGCACGGCCTCGATGAGGAAGTCGCAGTCGTTCAGATCACCGAGGTCGGTCGTGAGCTTGATGTGCTCCAGCGCAAATGCCGCCTTGTCGAACGACAGCTTGCCCACTTCGACGGAGCGCTTCACGCCCCACCGGCTGTCGAATACCGCGCCCCGCGTCTTCTCGAGGGCCTCGTCCGAAATGTCGCGCACCACCACGTCGTAGCCGCCGACGGCGGCCATCACCTGCGCGATGCCGCCACCCATCACCCCGCCGCCCACGACCCCGATCTTCTTGATGTCCGCGAACTTCATCGTCGCCTCCCTCGTGCTCGTCGAGGTGCGCATGGTACTCGCGAGGCGGGCACGATGATCGATGTTCAGTCGCGCGCGATCCGCCGACCCCGACCGGCTCGCAGCAATGCGCGCAGCGCGAAGAGGACCGTCACCACAGCGAGCAGGAGGACGGCGGCAGGCCTCGAGAGCGGCCCCTCCGACGACGCGGTCGCGCCGTCATCGAGCACGGCCCCAGGAGGGGGCGCGGCGCGTCGTCGTCCCCGTGAGACAGGATCGGCGTCATCGAGGTGGAGCGCGCGACGTCGGAACACGCGTGCCGGCCTCGAGGTGGACGGTGTCGGCATCAGCTCGCCGATCAGAGCAGGTGCGCTCGCCTCGAGGGGTGGTGCGTCGGACGGCCGTGGCGAGGGCCGGGTGGCTGCCTCCTCGAGCCGCTCGAGCGCGCGCTCGCGAGGCGCCTCGGGCGCGGCTGCACGCGCGGCCACGCGAGGGTGCCCCGGCCGCAGCACGAGCAGCGTCGCCAGCACCGCCGACATCGAGACGGTCACGCCGGTGGCGAGCGCCACCGCGCTTGGCTCGAACGCGCGCCCGTACGCAATGTTGAGCGACGACGCCACGAGCATCTGGAGGAAGCCCAGCAATCCCGAGGCAAGCCCCGCCATCTGGGGGAACTCGATCAGCGCGGCAGCCGTCGCCGACGGGCGCGTGATCCCCACCCCCATCCCGACGAAGAACATCGGCCCGAGCACACTCGGCAGGGTCGGCGGCAGCAGCCTGACGAGGGCGAGCATCACCGCCGCGCCTGTCCAGCCGATGCTCGCGCCCACGAGGATGGTGCCCCGAGGTGGCAGCCGCCCGGCGAGCCTGCTCGAGATGGTCGCGCCGACCATGATCCCGCCCGCCACGAGGGCGAACGAGAACCCGTACTCCTCCGCGCCGAGTCCGAGCTCGGTGATCAGGATGAACGCAGACGTCGAGATGAACAGGAGCTGGCCGCCGAACATGAGGCCCATCACCAGCGCGTAGGCGACGAACGTCGGACTCGACAGGGCGGTGAGGTAGTCGCGAAGCACGCTCGTGCGCGCCCTGGTCGCGCGCCGGGCGGCCGGGTTCGTCTCGGGCAGCAGGAGGTTGTACATCACCGCGAGGAGCGCCCCGATGGAGATCAGCGTGAGGAAGACCGAGCGCCATCCGGACGCCTCGTGCAGGAACCCGCCGATGATCGGCGCAATCGCCGGGGCGAGCGGGAGCGCGATCGCCATGTACGCAATCACGCGCGTCGCGCGCTCACGACCGTAGACATCGAGGACGATCGCCTGCGCAAGCGCCGGGCCCGCCCCACCGCCGAGCCCCTGCACGACGCGGCCGCCGATCAGCATCTCGGACGACGTGGCCGCCAGGCAGATTCCGCCGCCGATGATGAACAGCGTCAGCCCGAGGAAGAGCGCGGGGCGCCGTCCTGCCCTGTCCGACAGCGGTCCGTACACCAGTTGTGACGACGCGAACGACAGCGTGAACAGCAGCACCGCGAGCGCGAGCTTCGAGGGCGGGGCGGCGAACTCCTCGGTCATCGCCGGGAGCGACGGCAGGAACATGTCGACGCTCAGCGGCGCGAGGGCGCTCAGCGCCACGAGCAGGATCGCCGCCGCCAGCGACTCGGCCCGGAGTCGGCCGGACCGCGTGAGGAAGTCGGTGGCGGGGGCAGTCGCAGCGCTCGTGGTCACGTCGGACTCCCCGTAAGCGGTCGCTGATGTTCGCTCAGGGTAGGAGCGCGGCGCCACGGCGGACAGCGCCGGCGCCCCCGAACGCGGCTCTCGATGACGCTCGGGCGGGAACTCCAGCGCCATGTGCGACGTTCAACGAGTAGGAGCACGCCGGCGGCCCACGCTGGAGGACGGCTCGTCTGCGCAGGAGGACCCATGCCCGCACTCAACGTCTCGAGCCTCGCGCGACCGCTGCTCGTCGGCGCCGCAGCGCTGGCGATTGCCCTCGCGGGCGTGGTTGCCCACGCGACCGGGGCGCGTGCTCAGACGCCGACGCCACAGCCTGTCCCACCCATCGGCGTGCCACCTCGAGGCTCGTTCGCGGGTGTTCCGCCCGCGGGAGCCGGGATCGCGATGCTCGTGACCACCGAAACCACGACCGCGCAGGCGCTCACGTCGACCTTGACCGACACCGGCTGCCAGGTCGAGACGATCGCTATCCTGCGCCCGCCGTCGAGGGTGCCCGGCGACCCGGTGCCGCTCGCGGGGTCGGGCGAGTGGACGCCGTTCGTCGCGGGGGCGCCCGCTGCTGCCAACGAGGGCTTCGTGCGCGTGCTGCCTTCGATCCCCGCGAACACGCCGTTCTTCCTCCGCTGCCGCACCGCGCTGACCCCGCAGATCGATCCTGCGAACGCCCGCTATCGAATCGGCGCTGACATCGTCACGCTGGTGAACGGCATCTCCGACGTCCCCCTGCCGGTGTCCTCCGCGAGCCGGATCACCACGCTGCTCACCGACCGACGCGCCTTCAGCGACATCGATGGCGGGGGTGCCGACGCGGCCGTGATCCTCACGCAGAACACCGGCGGCTCGGGGACGTTCAGCTACCTCGCGTTCCAGGCGGGCGCGCAGCCGGCCTCGCTCGGACCGACGGTCCTCCTCGGCGACCGCGTGACCGTCACGGGCCTCTGGATTGCGAGCGGTCGGATCATGGTGACGTACCTCGATCACCGCCCGACGGAGCCATTCGCGGTCGCGCCCACGCTGCCGATGACGAAGCTCTTCGCCGTCAGCGGTGGCACGCTCGTCGAGGTCGGGTCGCTGGTGGGATAGCGCGCTACTGGTGGGATATGGCTACATAACAAACGTCGCCGCGCACGTCACAGTGTTCAGTAGGCGAAGCGTCGCTACAGTCCCGCAACCGATGTACGGCAGATTTGCAGCACTGCCGTACATCGGCCCCGGGCCGACGCGCCCTCGATGGATTACGCGATCAGATCCTCGCGCCCAAGCAGCTTCGCCGCGTTGTTCCGCATGATCTTGATGTCGACGTCCGGGTCCACCTCGTAGCTGGCCCAGTCCTTGAGCCAGCGGTCGGGCGTCACGACCGGCCAGTCCGAGCCGTAGAGCATCTTGTCCTGGCAGATCGTCTTGGCGTACTGGACCACCAGCGGGTCGAAGTAGAGCGGGGACCAACCGCTGAGGTCCATGAAGACGTTCGGCTTGTGCCGGATCACCGCCAGCCCGTCCTTGTCCCACGGGAACGAGGGGTGCGCGAGGATGATCTTCAGCTCCGGGAAGTCGGCTGCGATGTCATCGATGTACGGGATCGGGCGCATCGATTCGAGCTTGATGCCGCCACCACCGGGCTGTCCGGCGCCCACCCCCGTCGTGCCCGAGTGGAAGAGACAGATCAGGCCGAGCTCCTGGCAGCGCTCCCAGATCGGGTAGTACTGCTGGTCGTTCGCGAAGAATCGCTGCGAACCCGCGTGGAACTTCAGTCCCTTCAGGCCGAGTCCCGCGATCTCGTCGAGCTTCTGGATCGCCGCCTTGCCCTTGTGCGGGTCGATGCCGCCGAAGCCGATGAACTGGTTGGGGTGCTTCTTCACCGTGTCGGCGATGTACTGCATCGGAACCGGCGGGTCACCCGAGACCGTCTCGGCGTCGGTGACGAGCAGCACCGCCATCATGTCGAGCTTCGCGTAGTACTCGGCGAGCTCGTCGGCGTCCTGGATTGGTCGCTGCTCGGTGGCGCGGTTGCCGAAGTAGGCGCGCATTGCCGCCGACCGTGGCGCGCCCGTTCGCTCTGGTACTGCTCCGGGATGGGGACGTGGACGTGGATGTCGATGCCGCGAACCAAGGAGTCCTCCTCGAGGGCTACTGGCGGAGCCGCGCGAGCGCGGCTCCGCGAATGTGCGCGCGAGAAGGTAGCGCCCTGGCGGCGCGCTGACACCTACGATGGTCAGCCTCGATGCACGCGCGAGGATCCTCATGGCACGACTCGCCTGCTCGACCTCGACGCGCTCAATCCCGAGCAGCGGCACGCCCTCGATGAGGTGCTCGCCGGCCTCGCGGCGCGCAGGCCGCGCCCGGCACGATTCCCCGGGGCCCCGTCGAGACGCGGCTGCGCAGCCCCGGACTCTGCGACCCCGCCCAGAAGCTGGGCGCGTACGTGCGATTCGAGAACGCCCTGCCGCCGCACCTTGCCGAGCTCGCGATCATCCTCGCGGGCGCGCACTGGCGAGCCCAGTTCGAATTCTGGGCGCACGCCCGCGCCGCCGCACGTGCCGGGGTGCCCGATGCCGTCATCGAGGCGATTCGAACCGGCGGGCAGCCGGACCTCGAGGGCGACTCGGCCACGGTCTACGACTTCGTCACCGAGTTGCTGCGGTCGACGCGCGTGGCGCCCTCGACGTACGCGCGCGCCCTCGAGGCGTTCGGCGAGCGCGGCGTCGTCGACCTCGTGGGCACGGTCGGCTACTACAGCCTCGTCTCGATGACGCTCAACGCCTTCGAAGTCGGCCTCCCCGAGGGCGAGACGCCCCCTTCCCGGAGGCCTAACCCCTCTCCCCCTGGAAGGGCAGGTTCCGGGCGACCCCTCCCCTGGGAGAGGGCAGGGTGATCTCCGGGTCTGACCCCCTCTCCCCCTGGGAGAGGGCAGGGGTGAGGGCCTCGCCGAGCCCGACCCAGCGTCCGCTCCTCGACGATTCGCGCACGGCGTCGAGGACCGCCTGGCAGCCGACGCCGTCATCGAAGGAGGGCGTCACGGGGCGCCGTCGCGGACGCCCCGCTCGAACTCGCGCACCAGCAGGCGGAATGCCATCAGCCGGTGATCGCGGTCGTCGTCGAAGGGACGAAGCCCCGGGGCATCGGCAGCTCGGTGAGGGAGCGGTCGGTGGACTTGCCCAGGAGGACCACGCCGTCGGGCTCGGGGCTTGGCCCGCGCTGCGTCGCCACCAGCGCGCCCTCGGTGCCCGAGATCATGATCGCCCGCCGGACCCCGGAGCCACCGCCGAGGACGCAGTCATCGAGGCGAGCACGCCCGAGGCGAACCGCAGCTGGAACGAGAACGTGTCGTCCACGTCGGTCTGCACGACGGTTCCCGCTGCATCGAGGCGGTCGGGCCGCAGTGCGGTCGTCACACCCGAGGCGCTCTCGACATCGCCGAACCAGTGGCGCATCCCATCGATGAAATGCGAGCCGAGCCCTCCGAGGAACCCGGCGCCCTCGGCGGCGGTGGCGCCGAGCGGTGGCGGCGTCGCAGGGCCGCCCGCCCGAGGAACAACCTCGGCGGTCACGAGCTGCGGCCGTCCGATCGCGCCCTCGTCGAGCAGCGCCTTGATCTGCGCGCGCTGGGGCGCGTACCGGAACTCGTGCGCCACCATTCCGACGAGGCGTGCCCTTCCGCGCGAGGTCGCGCATCGCGATCGCCTGTCCCCGATCGAGGGCGAACGGGCTTCTCGCAGAGCACGTGCTTGCCTGCCGCCAGCGCCGCCAGCGTCATCTCGAGGTGCGCCACGGGCGGCGTTGCGACGGCGATCGCGTCCAGGTCGTCGCGCGCCACCACCTCGCGCCAGTCCTCGGCGACGGTCGCGGCATCGAGGCCGTGCGTGGCGGCTGCTTCGCGCGTCCGGTCCGGGCGCCGGCTCCAGATCGCGGCGACGTCCCAGCCCTCGGACCGGAACGCGGGGATGTGCACGACCGAGCCGAACCCCACGCCGAGCACGCCCACGCGCAGCGGTGCCGCTCCTGAAGCCGTCATCGCGTCCTCCTCTTCGCCGCCGTCGCGGTCGGAGGATAGTAGCGGCGGCGTCAGGCCCGAGGCCGCTCGGGAGGTTGTTCAAGGAACTGCACGAGATTGCCGTCGGGGTCCTCGAGGGTGGCGAACCTTCCGCCGAAGCGCTCGCGCTCGGGCGGCGCGCACGAACGTGACGCCGGCAGCGAGGAGTCGCGCGTGCACCGCCTCGATGTCGGTGACGCCGAGGTTCACCATCGTGCGGAAGGGGTCACGCAGGCGGCCCTCGAGGGCGGAGGCACCGAGATCGTCCAGCGCGGCGCCGAGGTCACGCGCTCCCCATGCGAACGACATGAAGTGCGCGCGGTCGGAGCGCGGCTCGAGACGCAGCACATCGAGGTAGAAGGAACGCATCGCCTCGAAGCGGTCGGCCGACGTCCAGAGGATGACGCCGGCGAGCCCGGTGATGTCGCCGGTGGCGGCCACCCGCAGCCCTCGGTGCGTCGAGGCGAATCGAGCAGCTAGCGCGAGCGCGGCCTTCGCCTGCTCGGCCACCTTCGCGAACGCGGCCGCATCGCGCACTGCCAGGTCCGCAAGCACCTTGCGGTCGAGGGTCACGCCGGCCTTGAGCAGTCCGTTGATGAGCCTGCCGTAGGTCAGGCCGTTCAACCTCGCGGCGGCGTTGATGCGCGTGATCCACAGCCGGCGGAAGTCACCCTTGCGGTCGCGGCGGTGCTCCCACGCATAGCGCAGGGCGTGCATCACCGATTCGTTGGCGACCTTGAAGTTGCGATGGCGCTTGCCGGAGTGCCCCGAGGCGCGCTCGAGGATCTTCTTGTGTCGCTGGTGGGCGGCTACTCGGGAGCGTACGCGCGGCATCGGATGCTTCTTTCAGGCCTCGGGCTGTCGAGGTACGGGCGGCTAGAACGAGTACGGCAGCATGCGCCGGACGCGCTTGGTCTGCGTCGCGTCGAGTGCCACGTAGCCGCGGATGTCGTAGTGCTTCTCGGGGCTCTTCTTCATCCGCTTGTTGTTGCGGTGGTGCGCCATCGACATCACCTTGCCGGTGCCGGTGATGTGGAAGCGCTTGGCCGCGCCCTTGTGCGTCTTCATCTTCGGCACGGCTCAACGACCCCCTGCGACGGCTTCAGGCTCGGCCGGGGCGGCCTCGCCGGGCTTGACGACCTTCTTCACCGGCTCCAGCAACATCGACATGAACCGACCCTCCATCTGAGGCGGCCGGTCCCGCGTCCCCGTGTCCTTCACGAGGTCGTAGAAGTGCTCGAGCAGCTCACGACCGACTTCCGGGTGCGTGATCTCGCGCGCGCGGAACATCACCGAGACCTTGACCTTGTCCCCGGCCTCGAGGAGCTTCTTGGTCGTGCGTGCCTTGAAGTCGATGTCGTGGTCGTCGATCTTCACCTTCATCCGGACTTCGCGCAACTGAACCTGACGCGAGCCGCGCCGTGAATCACGTTCGCGCTTGGCCTGCTCGTACTTGAACTTGCCGTAGTCCATGATCCGGACAACCGGCGGGTCCGAGGTGGCAGCCACTTCCACGAGGTCAAGGTTGGCTTCGTCCGCGAGGCGGAGGGCCTCCGGGACGGTCATCACGCCCAGCTGCTGCCCGTCACGGATCACGCGGACGCGCGGGGCGAAGATGCGGTCGTTGATGCGTAGTTCTTTCGGTATCGGGTGACTCTCTCCATTGCGGCCGCGGGTCGGTCGACCAGGTCATCGATGAACCCTCGGGACCCCGGCGCCAGTGCGTGGTCGCCTTCGCGAGAGCGGTTGTGATTCTAGCATTCGACGCCCGCGCGCCACAACGCAGGACGTTCGTGATGAGGGAAGTCCCGCCCTAGGGATCGCGGCGTTCGTACACGGTGGCGCCCTCGTAGTCACGGACGACTTCGTATCGATCGCCCATCGCCACGTAGATCCGCTCGAAGGCGGCCCGGTAGTGCGGTCCGTCGTCGACGAGCACCACGTACCGAGGCTCGCCATCCCTCACTGCGCGCATCACCTCGGGGAACGCCCGCTCGATGTCGGTCAGCTGCTGGATGTAGAGCCAGGGGATGACGCTCAGGCGTCGGGCGTAGTAGTTCAGTCCGGGCTCGGAGAACGCGACGTAAATGCGGTCATCGGGCGCCGCGTGCGCGCGGATCCATGTCCCGATCTCGTCCTCTACGAGGAGCCCGGCGCGCCCGTACAGCGCGTCGGTTCCGCCGCTCGGACCGAGCGAGGCGTACAGCGCGACCGGCATCGCCAGCAGCGCAGCGACGATGGTCAGTGAGGCGAGCGCGGGGAATCGTCGCGCGCGGCCGACGCCACCGAGCAGCGCGCCCGCGGGCAGCGCGAGGGGCGGCACCACCTGCACGAAGTAGTGCGGCCACCAGTTGCCGCCCATCGCCACGCCCGCAATCGATACTCCGAGCCAGGCCAGGCAGAACGCCCGCGCGCGTCGCTCGAGCCGAGCCATGCCGGCCGTCGCGAGAACCGCGAGGGGTAGCGTCACCCACATCGTGTTGCCGATACCGGTGACGAACCGATCGAGCTGGTCCGGTACCGGGTGCGTGAGTCGGAACAGGATGGCGGCATCGAGGTACGGCTCGAGTCCCACGGTCGCCCATCCGTGGATCACGCCCGCCACGATCGGCAGCGCACCCATCGAGCCGCAGATCACCCAGTCTCGCAAGGATGCTCGCTCCTGGATCAGCCACACGAGGCAGAGCGCGAGGGCCGCGCCGCCCGACGGCTTGAGCATGACCGCCATCCCACCCGCGAGCCCCGCGAGTCCGAAGCGACCCCGCCATGCGAGGAGCGCGCTGGCGGTGGTCGCCGCCACCATGAACGCCTCGGCGTTGGCGGTGAAGCCCTCGACCCACGGCGACGCGCACGCGACGACGGTCAACAGGGCCGCGAGGAGTGCCTCGCGCTCGCCCAGCATTGAGCGCCCGAGCTGCCAGACGCCGAGCGCGCACGCACCGAACCAGAGCGCGCCCCAGAGTCTGATCGCGCCCACGCCGTCGCCGAGGAGCGCCATCCCGAGTCGATACGCGACGAAGATGCCCTGCGGCCGGTCGAACCAGAGGTCGTGGGAGTAGAGCGTGACGCCGCGCGACCACCAGTACGCGCCCAGCGCATACCCACCCTCGTCCGTTGTGATCGGCCACCAGAAGTAGGGGAGGCGCACCAGCACGGCGGCGAGCAGGATGCCCCCTGCGGCGAGGTATACGCCCCGAGAGGCACGAACTCGGCTCGGTGCTCCGATTGCGACCACGCGACCTCCGCGGCGCATGGCGCCTCACGCAGATCGTCGGCGCGGGGAGCGCCCTCGGGTACCGGGACGACGGTCCTGACGGTGTCACCGAACTCGGCGGTACACGCGAGTGTCCCCCTCGAACGTGGCATCGAGGACATAACGCTCGTCGAGCGCGGCCATGAATTCGACTTCGGTGCGCGGATGCACGGGCGAGGGATTCATCACGGCGACGAAGAGCGGTACGCCTTCTCGGATCGAGTCGGTGAGGGCCTCGAGGGCGCCGTCCACCTCCTCGAGGGGTTGCGGATAGATCCAGGGCACCGCGCTGCGCCGCCTCGCGAGGTAGTTCACGTTCGGATCCGAGAACGCCACGTAGATCCGGTCGTCGGGGGCGGACCTCGAGCGCATGTGCTCGGCGACGTCGGCGACCACCGACGGCCGCGCCCGGCCGGTGCTCGATCCATCCGCGGGGAAGCCTCGGAGGAGGAGCACGTGCAGGATCAGCGCGGCGAACGGTGTGCAGAAACCGAGCACCTGCACGGCAGGGCGGCCGCGGAAGACGGCCGCGGCGCATCCGGCGCCGGCCAGGATGGCGAGACCGGGCACCACCTGCAGGAAGTAGTGTGGGAAG
>JAXLWY010000032.1:0-15090 GCA_046328255.1 Dehalococcoidia bacterium
GCAGCGATGTCCCCCGCGTACACCTCGGTCACGTCCTCGCGCGAAGCGGCGTGCATCTTCATGATGCGGCCGAAACGCTCGCGTCCGTTGCGAGTCGTGTTCAGGATCTGGTCGCCGCTCTTCACCACGCCCGAGTAGACGCGGAAGAACACGAGGCGCCCGACGAACGGGTCCGCCACCACCTTGAACGCGAGCGCCGTCACCGGCTCGCTGTCCGAGGCGGGACGCTCGATCGTGCCCTCGGGGTCGTTGACGGGGTGCGCCACCAGCGGCGGGATATCGACCGGCGAGGGCAGGTACGCCACCACCGCGTCGAGGAGGAGCTGGACGCCCTTGTCCTTGAGTGCCGACCCGGTCAGCACCGGCGCGATCGCGTTCGAGATCGTGGCCCGCCGAATCGCCTTGACCAGCTCACTCTCGTCGATCGCGTGGCCCTCGAGGAACGACACCATCAGCTGGTCGTCGTTCTCGGCCACGCGCTCGACCATCGCCTCGCGCGCCTCCTCGACGGCCGCCGCGAGGTGCTCGGGAATGGGCCCCACCTGCACGTCGGTCCCGCGCTCGCCGCGGAAGTAGACCGCCTCGCGCTTGATCAGGTCGATCACGCCCTCGAAGCGGTCCTCTGCACCAATCGGCAGCTGCAGCGCGACTGGCACCTTGCCGAGGCGGTCGCGGATCATCTCGACGCAGCGCTCGAAGTTGGCGCCCATGCGGTCCATCTTGTTGACGAAGCAGATGCGCGGCACCTTGTACTTGTCTGCCTGGCGCCACACCGTCTCCGACTGCGGTTCGACACCGGCGACGCCATCGAACACCACCACGCCGCCATCGAGGACGCGCAGCGACCGCTCGACCTCGACCGTGAAGTCGACGTGGCCGGGCGTGTCGATGATGTTGACCGTGTAGCCCTTCCACTCGGCAGTGGTCGCCGCGGACGTGATCGTGATCCCGCGCTCGCGCTCCTGCTCCATCCAGTCCATGACCGCCGTGCCCTCGTGGGTCTCACCGATCTTGTGGGTGCGGCCGGTGTAGAACAGGATGCGCTCGGACACGGTGGTCTTCCCCGCGTCGATGTGGGCGATGATCCCGATGTTGCGAACGCGCTCAAGCGGCGTCGGTCGAGGCATCCTGCAATCGTCTCCACTCCGCTCGCGCAACCGATCGCCGGCCCGCGCGCGTCTCGTTTGAAATCCACGCATCGAGGACGGTCAGCCCTCGATCGGAACATGTCAGACAGAAACCGCCCCCGAGGGGGCGGCGCCGGTACTAGCGAGCTACCACCGGTAGTGCACGAACGCACGGTTGGCCTCGGCCATCCGGTGCGTGTCCTCTTTGCGACGTACGGCCGTGCCGGCGTTGTTCGCCGCGTCCAGCAGTTCCGCCGCCAGCTTCTGCTCCATCGAGTGACCGCTGCGGTTGCGCGCCGCGTTGATCAGCCACCGCGTCGCCAGCGCCTGGCGCCGCTCCGAGCGGATGTCCACGGGCACCTGGTAGGTCGCGCCACCCACGCGCCGAGGCTTCACTTCGATCACGGGCGTCGCGTTCCGCAGCGCCTGCTCGAACACATCGATGCCGCGCCGGCCGGTCTGCCGCTCCACCTGGTCCAGTGCGCCGTACACGATGCGCTCGGCCACGCTCTTCTTTCCGTTGCGCATCAGCTTGTTGGTGAACTTCGTCACCGTGCGCGACTGGAAGACGGGGTCCGGCACCGTGGGCCGTCGAGGAGCTTGCGAACGACGCATCTCGGCTAGCCCTTCCGCGTCCCGTACTTCGAGCGACCGCGCTTGCGCTTCGCCACACCCTGTGAATCGAGCGCCCCACGGATGATGTGGTAGCGCACGCCCGGCAGGTCCTTCACACGACCGCCGCGGATGAGCACCACCGAGTGCTCCTGCAGCGAGTGCCCCTCGCCCGGGATGTACGCCGTCACCTCGATGCCGTTCGTCAGGCGCACGCGAGCGACCTTGCGCAGCGCCGAGTTCGGCTTCTTCGGCGTCACGGTGCGCACCTGCGTGCACACACCGCGCTTCTGCGGCGATCCCTTGGGACTCCGCGTCATCCGGTTCTTGAGCGTGTTGAAACGGAAGCGCAACGCGGGCGCCTTCGTCTTCTTACGAACCGGCGCGCGGCCGGCGCGAACAAGCTGGTTGATGGTCGGCATACGCCTCCACCGCTTTCTGTGAGAACCCTGCCGTGGCAATGAAAGCCGAGCCAGGGACACGATCAATTGGGCAACATGAACGGCCAGGCTGCTGCGCCCCGAGCCCGCCGCGGCTCTCGCTACGCGCCCATGCGCGCTCGAGAGGTGCTCCGCCGGTCCTCGACGCGTCCGGCCAGCCGGCCGTTGACACGTACATCCGCGTCGCGAGAAGCGACACGCGACCTCGAAGGTTAGATGTGGTCCCCTACTGTGTCAAACGTCTCTCAGGGCTATGGCGCCGAGGTGCTATCCGCGATCCGACTCGTCAGATCGGAACTCGGAGTTCCGTCCGAGCCATCCCCAGCCCCATCGACAACGGTCGTGGGCCGACGAGCGGGGCGCTCACCGCACCCGGACACCGCATGGGAGTGCGCGCCCTCGAGGCATCTCCTACGTCGAGAGCACGAACGCGAGCCCGGCGCCCACCGCCGCCGCGACGAGTGCCGCCAGCGCGTCTCGAGTGCGGGACTCCGGCTGGCGCATCCCGCGGATCGCGATCGCGGTCCCGAGGGCGCCGATCGCAAGCGCGCCCATGGCGACCGCGAGCGAACGGTCACTCGAGAGCCACCACGCCCCCGCGAGCCACCACATGATGAGGCTGCCGCCGGCTGCTCGCATCACTCGCGTGCTCACGGGTCACCTCCGTCCTGTAATACGAGCCTGACCTCGAGGAACGCTCGACGTGAGAGGCGGTCAACGGGACATCGAGGGACGTTCGTCACCGCGTGGGTCCCTACCGCCGAAGCACCACTCGCTTAAAGCTCTCCCGCATTCGAGGGCCATCGTTTCCGGCCGCGGCGGCGCGCTCGCGCCACATCCGGATCATGTCGCCCTCCTGGCGACCCCCCATCTGCGAAACGTGCGCCAGGGTGGCCCGTACCTTCGTGCGCAGCACCGGCTCGATGTCGACGTGGAGGTCGGGCTCGGTCGCCCCCGCGAGCAACATCACGAGGGGCCGATGCGGCTCGAGGTCCTCTTCCTTGTCCAGCGGGTAATAGAGGTGATCATCCGCTGCCGGATAGACGGCGTCGTAGGCCGCGCGTCCCACCCGGCGGTGGTCACGATGGTTGAAGCCGGCCCGGAAACCGTCCCACGTGATCAGCAGCTCCGGGCGCCGCAACCGCAGCTGACGCACGATCAGTCCCCGGAGCTCATCGTCGTTGACCAGTCCACCGTCGGGAAACCCGAAGAAGACGGGCTCGCGCGCGCCCAGGATGCGGGCCGCCGCCCGCTGCTCCTCCTCGCGCTCCCCCGCCAGCTGCTGAGGCGTCACGCCGGGGTCCTTGGTGCCCTTGTTCCCGCTGGTCGCGACCACGATGTCGACTTCCCAGCCGAGCCCGCAGAGCACCGCGATCGTCCCCCCCGAGGAGAACTCGCAGTCGTCGGGGTGCGCGAACACAGCCATCGCGCGCCTGGGCTCCAGCGCGCCGAAAAACTCGCCCGCGTCGGGCGTCGACTGCAACAGCGCAGGCAGGTCGACGGCCTGCCGCGCCGCAGGAATCCGAGGGGTACGCGCGGTGCGAGGAGCGCGTGAGGTCCGAGGAGAAGCGGGCGTGCGAGTCGTCATGCGCGGCATGGTACGCCCTCGGCGTTCGAGTCGCGGCCGCGCCGAGATCGCTATCCACCGTTCGTGGTCGGTCCGCGGTCAACCGTTCGTGGTGAGCCTGCTGAACCACCCGCGGTCCGCATCGAGCACGAAACCGAGACTCTCTACCCGGCGGCCGCCACATCCAGAGGCCGCCGACCCAGCACCTCGTCGTAGAGCCCGCCGAGGCGCTCCGCGACCGTCGCCCACGCGTACTGCTCCATCGAGGCGCGCCCGGCCGCGCCGAGTGCACGGCGCAGCGGCTCGTTCCGCAGCAGCAGCTCGATCTTCTCGGCGAACGGCTCTGGACAGCGCCACGGCACGAGGTAGCCCGTACGGCCATCCGAGATCGTGGCCACGAGCCCGCCCACCCGCGAGGCGACCACGGGGACCGCCGACGCCATCGCCTCCAGCGCCACGAGGCCGAACGACTCATAGAACGACGGCACCACCACGACGTCTGCGGCGTTGTACAGCGCCGGGAGTTGCTCGTGCAGCACGGCCCCGAGGAAGCGTACGCGGTCCTCGACGCCCACCTCGCGCGCCACCGCCTCGAGGCGCGCACGCTCCGGCTCCGAGCGTGCGTCTCCACCGGCAATCAGGAGCACCACCTCCTCGGCGACGGTCAGTTGCGCCAGCGCCCGCACGAGGATGTCGAACCCCTTCAGCGGTTCGAGTCTTCCGATGGCCAGCAGCACGCGCTGCCCCGCCTCGAGAGCGATTCCTCGCTCACTGACTGCGTCGCGCGCCTCGACCCGAGGTCGTGGCGCGAACGCCGCGAGGTCCACGCCCAGCGGGATCACCGCTACCCGGTCCGGCGGCACACGGTAGAGCTGGCGCAGCAGTTGCCGCTCGTGCTGCGTGGCCGCCACGATCCGATCGACGGCGTGCACGAGGACGCGTTCGGTCTCGATGCGCACCCGGGGCTCGTGCTCCGAGGCGCGTGCCCGCAGCTTCACCTCGGCCAGCGTGTGGAACATCGCCAGGTGCGGCACGCCCCAGCGCCTCGCCAGCAGCTCGCCCGCCGCCACCGAGAGCCAGTAGTGCGAGTGCACGAGGTCGTACGCCACGTCCTCGTGCTGACGCCACACCTCGACGCCCGCCGCGAACTCGTCGATGAGCGGCGCGAGATCCTCCGGATCGAGGGTAGTCGCGGGCCCCGCGTCGATGGTGATCACGCGCGCACCCGGCGCGAACGCCTGCACCAGGGGCGCCACCGTGTCGTCCCGCCGGGTGAAGATGTCGATCTCCCACCCCGCGGCACCGAGGGCGGTCCCCACTTCGCGGATGTACGCGTTCATCCCGCCGGCCTTGCTCCCACCCAGGGCGGCAAGCGGCGACGTATGCAGCGACAGGATCGCGATTCGTGGCATCCGGGCTCGCACCATTCGAGGCGTGGGCGCCGCTCGCAGCGACGCAGGTGTTCCGATCATACGCCGCCGCGCGCACGGCCCCCTCCTCTCGACGGGGCGTGGCGCACGAGGCTACGTGCGCAGCAGTCCCAGGAATTCCTGGCGGGTGTCCATGCTCGTGCGGAACAGCCCTCGCATCGCCGAGGTGACCATGCGCGCCCCGGGCTTGCGTATGCCGCGCGCCGTCATGCACAGGTGCTCGGCCTCGATCACGACGCCGACACCGCGCGCCCCCAGCACTGACTCGATGCTCTCGGCGATCTGCGTCGTCAGCCGCTCCTGCACCTGCGGACGACGCGCCCAGATCTCGACGGCGCGCGCGATCTTCGAGAGGCCCACGATCTTGCCGTTCGGCAGGTAACCCACGTGCGCCTCGCCGTGGAACGGCATGAAGTGGTGCTCGCACATCGAGTAGAAAGGGATCTGCTTGAGGATCACCATCTCGTCGTGACCCTCTTCGAACACCACGGACAGCGCCGCCACCGGGTCGAGATTCAGCCCCTCGAACATCTCGCGGTACATCGCCGCGATCCGTCGAGGCGTCTCGGCCAGGCCCTCGCGCGCGGGATCCTCGCCCAGCAGCTCAATCACATGCCGGATCGCCGCCCGCAACTCGATGTCACGCGCACCCGGGTCGGCCAGCTCGCTCGCCTGGTAGGGGTCGTTGGACGTCACCGGTCACCCGCCTTCGGGCGGCCGATGTTCATCGGAGGGCGCATCGTTACGGTCGTGAGCGCCCGCGGCCGCCCCTCATGCTAACACCCGACGGAGGTCCCTTGACGGGCCATCGAGGCCGCACGGGGCTACGACCAGCCGAGCGCACGCTCGACGCCCGAGGTGGTGGCGTCCGACTCGTGGCGCACGGCCTCGATCGTCATCGCCGTGTCCGGATCCTTGAGGCCGCTCCCGGTGAGGATGCACACCGCGGTTTTGCCGCCGAGGTCGGCACCAGCGCGGCGCTGCTTGAACAGCCCCGCCACCGAGGCCGCCGAGGCAGGCTCGCAGAAGACCCCGGCCTCCGAGGCGAGCCGCCCGTACGCCTCGAGGATCTCGTCGTCCGTCACCGCGGCGATCATTCCACCCGACTCGTCGCGCGCCTCGATCGCCGTCTGCCACGACGCGGGATTGCCGATGCGGATGGCCGTCGCGATCGTCTCCGGGTGCGCCACCGGCGCACCGTGGACGAGCGGCGCGGCGCCCGCAGCCTGGAACCCCCACATCGCTGGGCGCTGCGAGGTCCGCTCGAGGCGGTGGTACTCCGTGAAGCCGCGCCAGTACGCGGTGATATTCCCGGCGTTGCCCACCGGGATGCACAGCAGCTCGGGCGCATCGCCCAGGTCGTCCACGATCTCGAACGCGCCAGTTTTCTGCCCCTCGATGCGATACGGGTTCACCGAGTTCACGAGCGCCATCCCGCGGCGCTCCGACAGCTCGCGCGCGATCCGCAGGCAGTCGTCGAACGAGCCGTCCAGCGTCACGATCTCCGCACCGTAGGCAACCGCCTGCGCGAGCTTCCCGAGGGCGACACGACCGCCCGGCACCAGCACGATCGCGCGCAGTCCGTACGCCGCCGCGTACGCTGCCGCCGAGGCCGACGTGTTCCCCGTGGAGGCGCACAGCACCGCGGTCGCGCCCTCCTCGACGGCCTTCGCCATCGCGAGGACCATGCCGCGGTCCTTGAACGACCCGCTCGGGTTCGCCGACTCCAGCTTGACGTACAGCGCCCGCAGGCCGAGCTCGGCCTCGAAGGCGCGCACTCGTACCAGCGGCGTGCCGCCCTCTCCGAGCGTCACCCGCGGGGTCGCGTCACTGATCGGTAGCAGGTCGGCGTACCGCTCGAGGATGAACCGGCTTGCCTGGCTCGTCGGCGCATCGAGGATCACAGCGGCACCTCTCGAGTGGCCTGCTCCAGCGTCTCATCCAGCCGGCTGAGCAGTTCGCGTCGTTCACGCGCCTGGCGCTCCAGTTCCTGCGCCTCGCGATGTCCGGCCCGCTCCTCGAGTTCCGCCAGCGCCCGAAAGCGCGCCGAGAGCAGCTCGCGCTCGGTCGCCTGCCCCGCCTCGAGGACGTGCAAGCGCTGGTCGAGCGCATGGGCCTGCACTCGCAGCTGAGCCCGCTGCTCGGCCGCCACCAGCAGCGCCTCGCCCGCGCGGCGCATCTCGTCGTCGAGCGCCATCAGCCGTTCCTCGAGGCGCTGTCGCGTCGAGCGCTGCTGCTCGAGCAGTTCGCGCAGCTCGGCGTCACGATCGCCCGAGGTTTGCAGCGCTGCCACGGCCGCAGCAAGCGCGCGGCCCTCGGTCTGTGTATCGCGGAGCCGCACGGCGAGGTCCTTGAGCGCCGCGGTGAGCTCCGCCGAACGTGCCTCGAGGGCTGCCTGGCCGCTCGCGGTAGCCGTCACGGCCGCGCGTTCCGCCGCCAGCCGCCCCTCGATCGCGTCCAGCCGCTCCCCGGCTCGCTCAAGTCGCGCGTCGACATCGAGGAGGGCGTCACCCTGCGTGCGACCCCGTGCTCCGGCACCGGCGGTCGCGCGCGTGGTCGTCTCGAGGCGCTCCTCGAGGTGACCGAGTTGCTCAACGACGGCGCCCGCGGCGTCGCGGTCGCGCGCGACGCCCTGACCGAGCGACGCCAGCGCGTCGCGTCGCAGCCGGGATTCCTCGTCGATCCGCTCGCCGAGGGCGGACACGCTCGCGCCGAGCGCACGCACGGCATCGAGGCTCGCTTCGTGCCGCAGCGTCCGTCCTTCGACCGTCGCCCACGATTCCCGGAGGGCGCGCAGCGTGGCGTCGCGCTCGGCTGCCTCCTCGCGCGATCGTGCGAGCTGGCGTCCGAGGTCGTCGATCCGCTCGAGCGCGAGCGCGAGCTGCGCCTCGAGGTCGACGGCGCCGCGCGTCGTCACGTCGCTACGTCCCCACCATCGGCAGGACGTTACCCACGTCCTTGACCACGTCCAGCGCCTCGATCTGCCTCACGGCCGCATCGAGGCCTCCGCCACTGGTCGCGTGGGTCGTGATCACGAGCTCAGCAGTCCCCGCTGACTCGTCGGCCTCGACCTGGATCACCGACGCGATCGAGATCGCATGCTTGCCAAGAATCGTCGCGATCCGTGCGAGCACGCCGGGCTGATCGACCACGCTCACCCGCAGGTAGAAGCGCGACACCACCTTCGAGGCGGCGCGGACACGCACCTTGCGATAGGCGATCGCATCGGCCGGCGGGCGCCCAGCCACCAGGTCACGCGCAACATCGAGCACATCCGCGAGCACGGCGCTCGCGGTTGGCATCGCGCCCGCGCCGGGCCCCTCGAAGAGCACGCGTCCCACGAGGTCGCCCTCGACCTGCACGGCGTTGAGCACGCCATCGACGCGTGCCAGCGGCTCGGCCTGCGGCACGAATACCGGCTGCACGGTCGCCACCAGTTCGCCCTCGACGAGCCGCCCCGAGGCCAGCAGCTTGATCGCGTACCCGAGGTCGCGCGCGTAGCGGAAGTCGCGCGCGGTCAGTCGGGTGATGCCGCGCCGCGTGACGTCCGAAGGCGCCACCTCGACGTGGAACGCCAGCCCGCACAGGATCGCGAGCTTGTACGCGGCATCGATCCCCTCGACGTCCGCAGTCGGATCCGGCTCCGCGTACCCGAGTCGCTGCGCCTCGACGAGGACGTCGGCGTAATCGCTGCCGCGCTGCGCCATCGCCGTCAGCATGTAGTTCGTCGTGCCGTTGATGATCGCGGTCACGCCCGTGATCTCGTTCGCAAGGAGGTCGCGCGAGAGCGGGCTGATGATCGGAATGCCCCCACCCACCGAGGCCTCGTAGAGCAGCCGCACCGAGTGCGCGCTCGCCGTGCGCAGCAGTTCCGCGCCGTGCTTGGCCATCACTTCCTTGTTCGCAGTGACCACGTGGCGGCCCGCCTCGAGGCAGCGGCGGATGTAGTCGAACGCCGGCTCCTCGCCGCCCATCACCTCGACGACGATGCGCACGCGCTCGTCGTCCAGCACCGCGTCCAGCGAATCGGTGAGCACGCGCTTCTGGAGGCCGGCTCGCTTCTTCGAGGTATCGCGGACCAGCACGCGCCGCACCTCGAGGGCGCGCCCCACGCGCGTTGCGTACCGCTCGGCGCCCGCGGCCAGCGCGCCGAGCACTCCACTGCCGACATTCCCCGCCCCGAGGAGGGCGATGCCCACCGACTCGGTCACGGCGTACCCTGCGACGGCACGGGGATCGTCTGCTGCAGTGGAACCGTCTGGCCGCTTGATGGGACGCTCGACGGAACGTTCGCGAACGCCTTGCGCACACGCGCAGTCACCTGCTTCGTGATCCACGTGGACGCGCCGCTCGAGACGTTGCGCATCACCATCATGTTCGGCTCTTGCTCGGTCACCCAGGTGTCCAGCCGCCGAGACGCCAGCTTGCCCTTCTGCTCGTCGCTCACGGCGCGCCCGTTCTCCACTCCTGCGACGAAGAACACGTCGAAGAAGAGCCCGCTGGGGATGGGTGCCGACACGTCACCTGCCTGCAGGCCCGCGAGGGCGTCCCGCGTTTCCGGCGTCAGCAGCTCGTCGGGCATCCAGTCCTGGTCGACCTCGAGCGAGCGATCGGCGCCGTACTGCTGAGCCAACTTCGTAAAGTCCTCGCCGGCCTTCGCGCGCTCGATCACGCGGTCGGCGTTTACCTTGCTCGGCGTGCGCGCTCGCAGCAGGTGCCGCTCATCGAGGGTGGCCGGCACCTCGCCCTTGAAGCGCTCCGTCAGTCGGTCCGCGAGCAAGCGCGACTTCAGGATGTCGCGGTACTGCTGTTGGCTGATGCCCGCGCGCTGCAGCACATCCTGCAGCGCTTTGCCGTACGCATCGCCCTCGAGGCCGCCGAGTACCTCGCGCGCCCTCGCGTCGGCGTCGGCGTCCGTCACCTCGCCCACGAGCGCAGGGGCCTGCCTGAGGATCACCGCGTCGCGCACCAGCCTGTCGAGGCCGAGCGTCGGTGTGTCCTGCGACTCGCGGCTGAATGCGCCGCCCTCGGACACCATGTAGAAGGTTGCGCGATCCGCGACATCCTCGGCGGTCACCGCATGCGTGCTGATGGTCGCCACCTGCTCGCGGGGCGGACGGTACACCGTCATGTACAGGCCGACGAGGATGATGATGACCGTCGCGCCGAGGACGCCCGCGGTGCCGAGGAGTACCCGCCGGTCGCGACGCGCCTGTAGCTCTTCCTGTCGTCGCCGTACCGCTGCCCGGCTCATGGCCACGAGCCACGCTCCTTCTCACCGCCGCTCGACTCGTTCGAGCGCGGCTGGCCTAGCGGCGGCCGGACAGCACCCCGCTGACTCGAATGTGCTCGGCCGTGAACGGCAGCAGCGCGATGTGGCGCGCACGCTTGATCGCCTGCGCGACCACGCGCTGGTGCCGAGCGCAGACGCCCGCCTTGCGCCGCGCCTCGATCTTGCCGCGGTCGCCGACGTAGCGGCGCAGCAGGTCGAGGTCCTTGTAGTCGACCTCGTTCACCTTGTCGATGCAGAACTCGCAGCCGCGGCGGCGCATCCCGCCACCGCCCCGTCGAGGCCGCTCGCCGCGCTCACCGCGATCGCGAAAGCCTTCGCCGCCGCCGTCGTCGGGGCCGCCGTCTCGCTCGCGCGCGTCCTGGGAGTCCTGCACCATCGCTCTGCTCGTTCCCGCGCCGCGCACCATCGAGGCCTACCCTCGATAGCCCGCCGACTTGCTCATCGACCGCCCCTAGAAGGGCAAGTCGTCCGGTTCGATGTCACCCTCGGCGTCGGCGCCCACCGGCAGCCCCGCCGAGTACCGTCCGCCTCCGCCGCCGCCACCACCGTCGCGGCCACCGAGGAACTTCACTTCCTGCGCGATCAACTCCGTCGTGTAGCGCTTCTGGCCGTCCTGGCCCTCCCACGACCGAGTCTGCATCCGACCCTCGACGTAGACCAGCCGCCCCTTGCTCAGGTACTGGCTGCACGTCTCCGCGAGACGGTTCCACGTCACGACGCGGAACCATTCGGTCTCCTCGCGCCGCTCCCCGTCCGGCCCCGAAAACTGCCGTGAGGTCGCGACGTTGAAGGTCGTCACGGCATTCCCGTTCGCCGTGTACCGCATCTCGGGATCGGCGCCCAGGTGGCCGATGACCATGGCTTTGTTGAGCATCGCAACGCGCTCCTGCGTCTGCCGTCAGGCCACGGGGAGAGTCTCAGTCGGCGTCCGTCGCAACCGCCTCCGCGACCTCGGTGGGCGCCCCTCCCGCCGCTTCACCCGAGGGTGCCTCGGCCTCCGCGGCCGGTGCGCTCGGCGCCTCATCTGCAGGCGCCGGTGCTGCCTCCACCGGTGGCGGGGGCGGTCGCATCTCGCCACGGTCCATCGGCATTGGACGCGGGGCAAACCGAGGGCGCTCCGACATGAACTCCGGCGGCGGATCGTCCGTGCCCATGATGCCACGGATGAGCATGTGCCGGATCACGTCCTCCTGGATGTGCAGCGCGCGCTCGAGGCTGACCGCGACCGCCGCAGGCATACGCAGCCGCGCGATCACGTACGTGCCGTCGAGGTTGTGCGCGATCGGGTACGCCATCCGACGGCGGCCCCACGTGCGGGTGCTCAGCACCTCGCCGCCGCCGCCTGTCACCTGTTCTGCGATCCAGGCGCCAACCTGCTCCACCTCGGCCGGAGCCTTGCGAGGCGTGACGATGTAGATCAGTTCGTATTCGTTCATTCCATCCCCTGGGTATGGCCACGCCGCATCGAGGCTCGACCGCGTGACCGGGTGGGAGTGTGCTCGCCCGAGGGAACCTCGAGCCTCCGCAGTGTACGAGCGCCCCTCCCGTGGGGCAACGACGTCGATAACACGCGTCGAGGGCGCTGGCTCGAAACAGAACGGCCCGGGTCTCCCCGGGCCGTTCGGCTGTTCTTCGACGACTCGGCAAGCGCTAGCCGCGAGGCAGGCCCAGCCCGCGCGTCGCGATGATGTTGCGCTGGATCTCGGAGGTGCCACCGGCAATCGTCGAGGGCACCGAGAGCACATAGGCACGCGTGAACTGGGCGTTCATCGGCGCGCGCTCATCGTTCTCGTTCCAGATGTTCGCGTGCAAACCGAAGACCTTGGTCCCCGTGCGCGCCAGGCGCTGACCCAGCTCCGACATGAACATCTTCGCCGTCGAGGCCTCGTAGTTGGGGATGATCCCGCGGTTCTGCATCGAGATGATGCGGAACGAGTACTGGAAGCCCACCTCGGTCTCGACAAAGTCCTCGGCCACCTCGTGGCGCAGCGTGTCGGACACCCCGAGGCGCGACTTTGCCTTTCCGGCATCGGTCTTCGCGTACTCGATCAGCTTGTTGATCTGCCGTCGGGACGCGATCGCGCCCGAGATGTTCGAGCGCTCGAAGTCCGAGCAGGGAGGCGCCGACGTACCAGCCGCGGTTCTCCTCGCCCACCAGGTTCTTCGCCGGCACGTGCACGTCCTCGAAGAACGTCTCGTTGAAGCCGTGCTCCCATCCCATGTTGATGAGAGGTCGCACCGTGATGCCCGGCGTGTTGCGGTCCATCATCAGGAAGGAGATCCCGCGGTGCTTCGGCGCCTCGGGGTCGGTGCGCATCATGCCGAACAGCCAGTCCGCCGTGTGTGCACCCGAGGTCCAGATCTTCTGCCCGTTGAGGATGTACTCGTCGCCGTCCTTGACCGCGCGGGTCTGCAGCGACGCCAGGTCCGAGCCAGAGCCCGGCTCCGAGTAGCCCTGGCACCAGGCCACCTCGCCGGAGAGGATCTTGGGCAGGTGCTCCGCCTTCTGCTCCTCCGTGCCGTGCACGATCAGCGTCGGGCCGAACATCTGCACGCCCATGCCACCGACGCCCGGAGCGCCCGCAGTCGCCATCTCCTGGTTGAAGATGAACTGCTCCATCGGGCTCATGCCCGCCCCGCCGTACTCCTTCGGCCAGTGCGGCGCGACCCAGCCCTTCGAGGCCAGTGCCGCCGCCCAGTCCATCGCCGCCTGCCGCGCGGTCGGGTCATCTGACTTCCGGTCGACCTGCCAGCCGCCGCGCTCGCCTTCTTCGCCCGCCTTGCGGTAGCGCTCGGGGAGGCGCGCCTGGATCAGCGTCCGGACCTCGTTACGAAACGCCGCCTGCTCGGGAGTGTCGTTCCAGTCCATCGATCAGCCTTCTTTCCGGGGCGCGACCGTCGGCTCTCTGGCGCACCACATAGCGCGGGCCCCGAGGAGGGTCCGCGAACGCCGCCATCTTGAACGAACGTACGTGCCGAGTCAAGAACGCGCGATCCGGCACCCTGGTGACTTCCCGCACGCCGGGCACGCCCGGACGCGGTCCTCCGAACGACCAGCCGCTCTCCCCCTCGGGCTTGCCGAGCTCACGAGGCATCCCGACGGACCATGCACGGCGACCAATGCCCGACGTGGACCGCGAGGAACACCGTGCCTCGCTCAAGAGTGCGCGTGGACGGGAAACCGGCCCGAAGGGCCGTCCTCCCCGTCTGGCAGGCTCCGGCACTACCCCCGAGGCGGCACGCCCGGCGCCGGGTGCGACTCGCACATCTCGAGGACTTCATTGCGCAGCCGGCGCTCCACGTCGGCGTCACCCCTCGCGTCGAACGCCTCGAGGATGATTTCGCCGACGCGCCGGATCTCGGCGCTCCCGAACCCCGCGATGTCAGCGCGGGCGTGCCGATGCGGATCCCTGAGCCCTGCGCGGGAGGCAGCTCGTCGAACGGGATCGCGTTCTTGTTCACCACCACGCCGCACCGCTCGAGGAGGTCCGCTGCTCGCGCTGTTGAGGTTCTTTGGTCGCACGTCGACCAGCACGAGGTGCGTGTCGGTGCCCCCGCCGACGAGCCGCAGTCCGCCGTCCGAGAGCGTCTCGGCCAGCACCTTCGCGTTGTCCACCGTCTGCTGGGCGTAGGCGCGGAACTGAGGCGTCGCCGCCTCCTTCAGCATCACGGCCTTCCCCGCGATCACGTGCATCAGCGGCCCGCCCTGCGTCCCGGGGAACACGCCGCTGTCGATGCGCCGCGCGAAGTTCTGGTCGCAGAGGATCATGCCGCCTCGAGGCCCGCGCAGGGTCTTGTGCGTCGACGTCGTGACGATGTGCGCCAGGCCCGCAGGCGAGGGGTGCGCGCCGCCCGCCACCAGCCCCGAGATGTGCGCCATGTCCGCCATCAGGATCGCGCCCACCTCGTCGGCGATCGCGCGCGCCCGCGCGAAGTCGAACCGTCGAGGGTAGGCGGTCGCCCCCACGACGATGATCTTCGGCTGGTGCTCCTTC
This sequence comes from Dehalococcoidia bacterium, assembly GCA_046328255.1. Classification (GTDB taxonomy): domain Bacteria; phylum Chloroflexota; class Dehalococcoidia; order UBA2979; family UBA2979; genus RBC038. The sequence continues at coordinate 14,465 of JAXLWY010000032.1, forward strand.
GCGGTCGCGAGCAGCACGTCGTAGTCGAGCAGCTCCGTCTCACGCTCGACGCCGTACGGCACGATGTCGTAGAGCTTGCCGCTCGCGTTCACCGAGGCGCCGTGCGTCAGGTGGCCGCCCGCGGGTAGCCCCATCCCCATCAGCTTCTCACCGGGCTTGAGCACGCCCGTGTAGACGGCCATGTTGGCCTGCGCGCCCGAGTGCGGCTGCACGTTCGCGTGCGCCATCCCGAAGAGCGCCGTCGCGCGGTCGATCGCCAGCTGCTCGATGATGTCCACGAACTCGTTGCCGTTGTAGTAGCGCCTGCGCGGGTAGCCCTCGGCGTACTTGTTCGTGAGGACCGAGCCCACCGCCTCGATCACCGCCGCGCTGGCGTAGTTCTCGCTGGCGATCATCTCGAGGACGGTGCGCTGCCGCTCCTCCTCCTGTGCGATCGCAGCCGCCACCTCGGGGTCGGCGGCCGCGAGCGCGGGCTTCGAGGACGTGGCGGGCGCGTTCGTAGCCATCGAGGTCTCCCGTGAATCGAGTGGTGCGTGTGCGTGGACGTGTGAATCGAATCGGACGAACACCGATCGTAAGTCGCGCTCCCGCCGAGCACGAGACCCCGTGTCCTTCAAACCTCCGTC
>JAXLWY010000033.1:0-14047 GCA_046328255.1 Dehalococcoidia bacterium
CTCGTTCGTGGTCTCGCCATCGGTGCGGACACCGATGGCCTACGGCGTGTACGCGACGGCCACGGCAGGTGCGCACGACGCCGGTGGCGCGTCGTTCGCGTGGAACGGACTCCTCGAGAGTCTCGAGCGGAGGGGATAATGCGGCTACCTCGCGACATCGACCCGCTCTGGTTCTGGTGCTCGTGCGCCGCGGCGCTCCTGCTCCTGGCGACGGCGTGGCTGCCGCTGTGGACAATGCGCCTGCACGCGCCCCAGTACCCGCGAGGCCTGACGCTGACCGCCTACGGCACGCGCATCGAGGGCGACGTGCAGGAGGTGAACACCGTCAATCACTACGTCGGCGTCGAGCCGGTCCACTCCGAGAGCATTCCCGAGCTCGACTTCTTCCCGTTCCTGCTCGGTGGACTGATCGCGCTGGTCGTCGGCGGCGCGTTCCTGGCACGGAACTGGATCCTGCGCGGAGTGGTGCAGCTGAGTGTCTGGGGATTCGCGATCGGCTTCCTCGCCGACCTCCAGTGGTGGCTGTACCGCTCGGGGCACGAGCGCAACATCGATGCGCCCTATCGCATCGACGACTTCACCCCTCGAGTGCTCGGCGGCACGAAGGTGGTCAACTTCACGAGTGAGACGATGGTTGCGACCGGGTTCTGGCTGATCCTGCTCGCTGGGCTCCTCGTGACGTTTGGTCCCGCAGTGATTCGATTCGTCAGCGCCAGCTGGCAGAACACCGGCGACGCGACCAGCGAACATACCCAGGACGCACCTACCATGGCCGGATAGGCCACCGCAGCGCCGAAGGGCGCGCACAGGACACAGGCAATCGAGGGCGATGACCGTGAGCCCAGATTCCACCTCCCGACAGCGTCGGGTATGGCACCGCATTCCACAGCTCGGCGTGGCCCTCATCGAGGGGCGCGCCGGCCATCTGTTCGTCGCGGCGACGCTCGCGCTCGCACTGGCGCTCGGGTCCACTTCTGCGCAGCCCCGTCCGGTCCACGGTGCGACGACGACCACCCTCGCAGCCCTCATCGCGTCCGCCGCCCCGGGCGACACGGTCCGCGTGCCGGCGGGTACGTATCGCGAGCAGGTCACGATCGACCGCCCCCTGACGCTGATTGCGGACGCGAATGGTCGTCATCGACGCGGGTGAGGTGGTGACGTCGTCAAGGTGACCGCGCCCGACGTCACCCTGCGAGGGTTCGTCATCCAGGGCGGGCCACGCGACGTCATCATCGACGAGCCGGCGGCGATTCGCGTTCGCGCCGATCGAGCGAGCATCGAGGACAACGTCGTGCGCGAGTGCCTCTACGGCATCGTGCTCGAGGACAGTAACGACCACCGCGTGATCGGTAACCAGGTCTCAAGCATCCGCGAGTTCCACCCGGAACGTCGAGGGCACGCGCTGTACCTCTGGCACACCAACGGAAACCTCGTTGCCGACAACACGGTCGATGGCAGCAAGGACGGCGTGTTCGTCGGCTTCTCGACGCGGAATCGTGTCGAGCGGAACCACGTGCGCGACGCGCGGTATGGCATCCACTACATGTACGCCGATCACAACGTCTTCCTCGACAACGTCTTCAGTGACAGCGTTGCGGGCGCGGCCATCATGTTCTCGCGCGATGTGACCTTCCGCGGCAACGAGTTCGCGCGCAACCGCTCGGCGGCCTCGGGGTATGGCCTCCTCTTCAAGGACGTCGACGACGTCGAGATGACCGACAATCGGGTGTACGGGAACCGCCTCGGCATCCAGCTCGAGGGCGCGCCCCACACGCCCGGTGCGACGGTGACCCTGAGCCACAACCTCGTGGGGTGGAACGATACGGCGCTCGAACTCGCCAGCACGACCCAGGTGACGTTCACCGACAACACCTTCGTCGGCAACCTCGAGCAGGTTGCGGTCTCGGGCGGCGACACGCTCAGCAAGAACGCGTGGGCGCGCGCGGGGCGCGGCAACTACTGGGACGCGTACGAGGGCTACGACGCGAACGGCGACGGCGTCGGTGACATCGAATTCCGCTACGAGGGCACCTTCGACCAGCTTGCGCAGCGGAACAACTGGGTGCGCGCGTTCTCGTTCACGCCCGCTCGCTCCGCACTCGAGCTCGCCGCCGAGTGGTTTCCGGCGTTTCGCCCCGAGCCGCGCGTCGTGGACCCGGGCCCACTGATGCGGCCAACGATGTCCGTGCAGGCGGCGGGGGATGTCCCGGGACGAATTGCCTCTGCCGGCCTGGGTGTCGCGTTGCTCTCGCTGCCACTCGGGGGCTGGATGGTGCTTCGGCGCCGAGGTGCGCGATGGTAACGATGCTGGTCGCCGAGCACGTCGGGAAGCGCTACGGCGATGCCGCAGTGCTCGACGACGTATCGCTCCGCCTCGACGGCGGAGAGGTGCTGGCGCTGGTGGGTGCGAACGGCGCGGGGAAGAGCACGCTCATCAAGTGCGTGCTCGGACTGATCCGGCACTCGGGAACGGTCCACGTCGGTGGCGTTGACGCAGCACGAAACGGGAAGGCGGCGCGCAGGCTGACCGGCTACCTTCCCCAGAACCCTGCGTTCCACCTCGACCTCACCGTACGCGAGACCGCGATCTTCTACGCCGACCTGAAATCGGTGGCTCATGAGCGCGCTCGGGCCGGTGTCGAGGCGGTCGGCCTCGCAGAGCACGAGGACAAGCTCGTCGGTGCGCTCTCGGGCGGCATGCGGCAGCGACTCGGGCTGGCCGTGGCACTGCTCGCCGACCCGCCTCTGCTCGTGCTCGACGAGCCGGGCGCGGGACTCGATATATCGGCGCGCCTCGAGCTGCGCCACCTCGTCCAGGAGCAGCGTGCCCGCGGGACTGCCGTGCTGCTCTCCACCCACTGGCTCGAGGACGTTCCATACATCGCCGACCGCGTGCTCGTGCTCGAGCGCGGGCGCGTCGCCTCGTACGGCCCCGCCTCCGAGGTCGATTTGCTCCGGCAGCCCACCTCGAGGCTCTACCTTCGCCTCAACGGACACAGTCCGCAGGCGATCCCCTTGATCTCGCGCCTGTTCCCGGACGACCCCGTCTCGACAGCGGGCGACTGGATCGTCGTCTCCTGCGCCGCCACTCGGAAGGCGAGGGTGGTCGAAGCGGTCGTTGGCGCCGGCATCTCGATCGTCGACATCCGCGTCGAGGAGGGCACGGCTGACCATGCGCCCGCTGAGGGGAGCGCGCGATGACCGACACCTTTCGGGTGATCTCGACTCTGACGGCCAAGGAGCTACGGGACGCGGGGAAGAGTCGCTGGCTGCTCGGCTTCGCGGCGACGTTCGCCCTCGTGGCGCTGGGGTTGTCGCTCACGCAGGCAGGTGGCGGCGGTCAGCAGGGCTTCACCAAGACGACAGCCGGACTCGTGAACCTGTGCCTGCTGCTGGTGCCCCTCGTCGCGCTGGTGCTCGGCGCGAGCGCGATCGTCTCGGAGCGCGAGCGTGGCACGCTCGCGTCGCTCCTCGCTCAGCCGGTGTCGCCGCTGGAGCTGCTGGCCGGGAAGTTCGTCGGACTGACGCTCGCGATCTGGGCGGCGGTCACGCTCGGATTCGGCGTGGCCGGGCTGGCGATCGCTTTGATCTACCCCGTGGCGGGTATCGGCGGGTACGTGGAGTTCGTGCTGCTGTCCGCGGGTCTCGCGATGACCATGCTCGCAATCGGACTGCTCATCTCCGTTGCGAGTGACGGGCGCATGAAGGCACTGGGGATCGCCCTCGTGCTGTGGTTCGTCCTCGTCCTGTTCTACGACCTCGCGGCCATTGGCGCCGCGATGGCAGTGTCCGCCTCGGGCCGCACGCTGCTGCTCGCGGTGTTGGTGAACCCGGTCGAGGGCGCGCGCATTCTCGCGATCATCGGCCTCCAACCCGACCTGCGGATCCTCGGTCCGCTGGGCGCATACCTGGTCAACGAGGTCGGGGTTGCGACCACGATCGTCCTCCTCGTGGGCGAGCTGATCGCCTGGACGGCGGTTCCGCTGTTCATCGCCGGTCGGGTCTTCGCCAACCAGGACTACTAGTCGCGACGCAGAGGCATTCCATCGCCGCTCGGCGGCGCAACGCCGCGACGTAACGGCGCACGTTCGTGCCACGCTGCCTCACGAGTAGCCCCAGCTGGAACGCCTCCCTCGGGGCGGCCCCTCAAGACCGCTCATGCGTTCGCCGACACTTTTCACACACGGCCATAGAGGGCCGCCACCGGGGGCTTCGAGGGTCGCCGGGATCGCATGGACGCTCTGTACCGGTTCATCCGGTGAAAGGTGCGCCCATGCGTATCAGGTTCGTTGGTGCCTTTATCGTTGGCCTCCTCCTCGCGCCGACTGCCGCATTCTCGCAGGCTCCAGCTGCCGACCCCGGCATCGTGAACTTCGTGGTCACCGACGTATCCGCCGGCGCGACGGTCCGGGACTCGAGGTGCGGCTCATCCAGCGTGGCTGCACGCCGATCACGCTGCGGACGAACCTCGGTGCCGGAGGCCTCGGCGTTCATCTTCGGCACACTCACGCCCGCCAACTTCGGCTTCCTCGCGCGCTACTCCGTCCGGCTTTGTCCCCGCGGGGACGCCGCTCTCGTTTGCTGTGCGGCCGCGCCGGCGAGTCCCCTCCGGCCTGAGCGCAGGCGCCGCCCGGGCTTGCCTCAGCGGCTGTACCCGGCCCGGCGGGCCCCCCGGGACCGCAGGGGCCCGCGGGACCTCCCGGTCCTCGAGGGCCCGCGGGCGCCGATGGCGGGTTCCGGTTCGGGGAGTGATGGGGCCCCGGGCCCGGCGGGCCCCATCGGACCTCGCGGGCCCCATCGGACCCGCCGGTGTCGGACCCGCGGGCCCCATCGGACCTGCGGGCGCAGTCGGTCCTGCCGGTGTTGCCGGACCCGCGGCCCCATCGGACCCTGCGGATCGCAGTCGGTCCTGCCGGTGCTGCCGGACCCGCGGGCCCCATCGGTCCTGCGGGCGCAGTCGGTCCTGCCGGTGCTGCCGGACCCGCGGGCCCCATCGACCTGCGGGCGCAGTAGACCCGCCGGCGCGGTCGGTCCTGCCGGTCCTGCTGGTCCTGCGGGTCCCCCCGCTGGGCAGCAACCTCGTGGCGGGGACGACGGTGACATCCGCCGCGAATCCCACCAAGGGCACAATCGTCACGTCGACGGCGACCTGAGCGGCCGGAAAGCTGGTCCTCGGCGGCGGGGCCCAGGTAACGACGACCGACCCCGTGAAGGCTCGCGCCGTCCTGATCTCGTCCTACCCGAACTCGACCGAAAGCTGGACGGCGATCGGCGTCGCCGACGCGAACCTGACGGGAGGACGCACAATGTCGGTAACCGCGTACGCGCTCTGTCAGCAGTAACCAGCCCAGGGGTCGCGTTGACGCCGAAGGACGCACAGAGGTGGCCCGCCGAGCGCCACCTCTGATCCGAGGGGATTGTCGAGACGGCGGATATACTGATCGCGGTCCCCGACGACATGCGGGTAGGTGATGCTCGCAGCATCCACCCTGTCGACGTAAAGCTCCGCTCCGCGGTCCGGCGAGACTTCGGCGCCTGAGCGGTAGTGCGGAACCGTCGGCGCGGGTGGCGGGCGAAATAGGGACCGAAGCACGCTTCAGAAGGAGCGCGTGCGTTGCTCTGTCGGCTGTGGAATCCACCCAGGGTCGATCCGGCGCCAGCGGGCCCGGGACGGATTCACCGCGAGTTCGCCTTCGACGCGGCTGCTCGAAGCGATGCCGTCGAAGGGCAACGGGTTTTGCACGTCGAACGTGCGGTAATTGGTGGGTTGGTGGAGACGGGGAGAATTGAACTCCCCGTCCAGAGAGCCGTCGTCGCGGATGTGCTACGGGCGTAGCCGGCGGGTTCATCTCACCGACTCCCTCCGCTGGCGAGGGGAAGGCCGGCCAGCCTCGATGGTCTTAGCGCTCGGAGCTCGGGGCCAACTCCGCGCGAGCAGCCTGGCAATACGTCGCGCCCTCGATCGCCGTCAGGCCGGGCTACCGGGGCACGTCGCTACTTCTTAAGCAGCGAGGGCGAGTTCAGTGTCGCCAGTTACTTTTTGCCGCCTGATTTACGAGGGTGGTGGCAAACCTCGGCCCGCAATCCGTGTCCGCTCAACTCCTGTCGAATCCTGTCGTCCCCACGAGAACTGCCGACCCGCCGAGGCGAGTCGTACATGCATTCTACACGGCGTGTCCCGGCGTCGCTACCCGGCCGTGGCAGCTTCACGCTGATCGCGACGTAACGCTCGCGCGATGGCGCGGTTCGACTCGCGTTCGGCGATCGCCTGGCGCTTGTCGTACTGGCGCTTGCCGCGAGCGACGCCCAGCTCGAGCTTCGCCATGCCGCGGTCGAGGTAGATGCGCAGCGGGATGATCGTCGAGCGCGGCTGCTCCTCGAGCGCGCGCTGGATGCGAATCAACTCGGCCCGGTGGAGCAGCAGCTTGCGGGCGCGGGTCGGCACGTGGTTCTGTCCGGCTGGCTCGTACTCCGCGATGTGGACGTTGTGCAGCCACAACTCGTCACGGTCGTTGAAGCGTGCGTACCCCTCGCCGAGGTTCACCTTCCCCTGGCGAATCGACTTGATCTCGGACCCGAGCAGGGCCAGCCCTGCGTCATAACGCTGCAGGATCTCGTAATCGAAGCGCGCGCGCCGATGCTGGGCAACGGTGCCATCCGTGTGGCCGGTCGGAGCCGCGCGCTTCTTCGCCATGGCGCGCTACCGAGTCTTGCTGCGGAGAACCTCGATCGCGCGCTGCACCGAGACGTCACGCTGCGCCTGGATGTCATCGGCGCTCAGCTGAACCTCGACGTCCGGCTTGACGCCCTGTCCTTCGATCTGGTGTCGGGCCGGTGTGAGCCAGCGCGCAATCGACACGTAGACCGCGCCGCCGTTCGACAGCTCGCGCGCGTGGTTGACGGTGCCTTTGCCAAACGAGCGCGTGCCCACGACCGTCGCGCGTCCGTTCTCCTGCAGCGCGGCGGCGAGCAGCTCGGAGCCCGAGGCCGAGAATTCGTCCTGCAGGATCACGATGGGGACACCGGTAATCTCGTTGCCGGCGCGCGCCTGGATCGAGCGCTCGGTGCCGCCTCGATCGACCTGGGTCACGATGATGCCGCCATCGAGGAACATGTCGGCCACCTGCGAGGTCTCGTTCAGGAGACCGCCCGGGTTGCCACGGACGTCGATGATGAGGCCCTTCATGTTCTTCGCCTTGGCCGCGCTCACGACGTCGGAGAGCTCCTTCGGCGTCCGGTTGGTGAAGGAGCGAATGCGGGCGTAGCCGAACTCGGGAGTCTCGATGCCGTTCGCGTCCTTCAGCACACCGCCCGGCGGAATGTTGTCCACGGAGGCGACCTGGATATCCTCGCGGGTGAGTGAGACGTCGCTCACGGAACCGTCGACGCGACGGATCTTGAGGGCAACACTCGAGCCGCGCGGACCTCGGATCTTGAGCACGGCCTTGTCGACAGGCCAGCCCTCGGCGTTCTCGCCGTTCACCTCGAGGATCGCGTCGCCAGCCTTGAGGCCGGCCTTCTCCGCCGGCGTGTTCGGCATCGCGCGGACGATCACGACGAACTCGCCCTGGAGCGCCACGGTTGCACCGATGCCCTGGAATGCGCCGGAGAAGTCGTCGCGGCCGATCTGGTACGTGTTCGGGTCGATGTAGGTGGAGTGCGGGTCGCCGAGGGCCTTGAACATGCCGTTGACGGCCGCCTCGAAGAGCTGGTCGCCATCGACGCGGTCTGGCTCGACGTAATCCTGCTTCAGGATCGTGAATATCTCGTTCAGCGTCGAAAAGTCGGTGTCGGCGGGTGCACCGGCCGGTGCGGTGGCACGAGCGACAGCGGCGCGCGGAGGCGGCTCGGTGTAGATCCGCGCGATGAAGCCGATGGCGATCAGCAACACGCCGATGACCGCCGAGACCAGGCCGATCATGACAGAACGAACCGTCTGACTGCCCATGCTGGAGGTTCCTTCGTCGTGTGCTTGTGGAGTTAAGGTCTCAGTTTAACAGCGAGCCGACAGACGGCGTGTCGGGCGAATCGAGGATGACGCGGGCCACCTTCGCTGTGCCACGTAGGGCCGTTCTCAGCGTACGCTGCCGGAGCGGCTTCGGATCTCGGCATACGTCGTGAACGCCGCCCCCGTCACACGTTCAATCAAACGCGCGCTCTCACATAACTGCGATAGTGCGAAGTTTGCGCAGAGGGTCATGCTCCTGGCCCGACCGCCGTGCCACGACCGTAGGCCCACGCCATCCGAACGCCTCAGCGGATGCTTCCCAACGCCGGCCGGACCCGTCCAGATGTGCACCGTCCCGTTTGACTGATACCGGGATGGGGTATAGGGTACATACCGCTAGGGGGTACCCGTACGGGACTCCACCGCGACGACAGTAAGGAGACACGAATGACCATCCTGCGCGGGGAGCTCCGCTGCTTTGCCTGCTCCCGCTACTTGGGCGACTTCGAGTCGCACCCGGATCGCCACGGCAAGGACGACCTGCACGTCATCAAGCCGACCGACGGGCGTCGTGCCTACGAGGCGATCGAGACTGAGCGCGGGTTGCGCTGCTCGGTGTGCGGCGGGCGCGTCGTGCTCGACCAGCTGGAGCGCATCGCTGCGTGAGGCCGGGTCCACAGCGCCCATCCTCAGGCCCGGGGGCAGCGCCCTCGGGCCTGTTTGTTGCCCTATCAGTGGGCTCAGCTCCTGACCACGCCCAATTCGGCGAGCGCGCGCCGCACGACGGCGCCGTGGCCGTCGGCCGTCGCCCGCTTCCAGACGCGGAGCAGCCGGCCATCGCTCCCGATGATGAAGGTGGAGCGCGTTATCCCGACCGACTTGCGTCCGTAGAGCGTCTTCTCCCCGTACGCCCCGTAGGTCGAAGCCATCGCGCCGCCCTCATCGACCAGCAGCGGGAACGGTAGTTCGAACTTCGTTCGGAACCGCGAATGAGACGCCGCCGTGTCGGTGGAGACGCCCAGCACCTCGACGCCAGCGCCTGTGAGGTCGGCGTACTCGTCGCGGAACGAGCAGGCCTCCTTCGTGCAGCCGGGCGTGTTGTCGCGAGGGTAGAAGTAGAGGACGACGACGCGTCCCGCGTAGTCGCCCAGGCGGTGCCGCACGCCATCCTGGTCCGGGAGGTCAAAGGAAGGCGCGGGGTCGCCTGCCTCGAGGGTGATTGGCACGCTGCACGCTCCTGCTACGCTCCTCGGCTCGAGGTCATTCGGCGCCTGCCCCGATACTACCGCGGCGCTCGCGGATCGCGACCGCTGCCTCTGCTACCTTCCCCCGATGCGACCGGGAGGACATCGAGATGAACGCCCCGTCACCCGCGGCGATGGTTGAACCGACGCACCAGGCCCTCGACCTGCCGGAGCAAGGCGTGCGCCTGCACTACCTGGAGTGGGGGAGTCCGAGCGCACCACCGCTCGTCCTCGTGCACGGGCTGAGTTCGTCGGCAGCGGCCTGGCACCGGGTCGCGCAGGCGTTCCTCGGCTCGTACCACGTGATCGCCCTCGATCAGCGGGGGCACGGGGAGTCCGGGTGGGTCGACGCCGAGCACTACGACACCGAGTCCTACGTCGCCGACCTCGCAGCCTTCGTCGACGCCCTCGGTCTTGGGCAGTTCGTCCTCATCGGGCATTCGATGGGCGGGCACCACACGCTTGCGTACACCGCGCGCCACGCCGAGCGCGTGCGCTGCGCGGTCGTCAACGACATCCCGCCGGCCCTCGAGCGGGATCCGGACGCGACTGCGGCACGGTTCCCCGGGGGACGGCATCCCGTGTTCGCCAGTGTCGACGCCTGGATGGACCTCGAGCGCGCCGGCCAACCGTTTACACCCGAGCCCATCCTCCGGTTCAGCGGGGAGACCCGACTCAGGGCTGTCGAGGGCGGGTTCGTCCCGCGGTACGACCCCAACGCCTCGATCTGCTGGCAGCCGAAGGACCTCTGGGAAGAGGTGCGCACCATCTCGAGGCCGCTGCTGCTCCTCCGCGGTGGCCGGTCGACCGTACTCGAGGCTGCGACGCTGCAGCAGATGGATATGGAGATCGAGCCTGCGCGGTCGATCACCCTCGAGAAGGCCGGACACAACACGTTCTTCGACATGGAGCACGAGTTCATCGAGGTCGTGCGCGCGTTCATCGCAGCTCACGCGTGACCTCGCCGCGCGAACCCTCAGCACACGCGGGCATGCGCCCGAGGTGGGGCGCCCTCGGCTACCCCAATTACCGGCGCTTCTGGCTGGCAAACCTCGCGAGGGTGTACGGCCTCCAGTTCCGGTTCATCGGCGGTCCCTGGCTGGTAACGGAGCTCACCGATTCGAGGGCCATGCTCGGCGTGGTCGCCGCGACCACTGCGATCAGCACGATCCTCGTGTCCGCTCCCGCGGGCGTGCTCGCCGATCGTTACGACAACCGCAAGCTCCTCGTATGGTCGCAGGCGCTGAGCGCGCTTGCCGACGTGGCGATCGCGGTCCTCGTGCTGACGGGCACCGTGAACGTCTGGCTCGTGGTCGTCTGGGCCGCCGTGGCGGGGTCGCTGGGCGCGCTGGGGAATCCGGCGCTGAACGCCATCCTCCCGAGGCCGATCGAAATGCGCGCGCTGCCCTCGGCCGTGGCAGCCACGAGCGCGATCTGGAACTCGGCGCGCATCGTCGGGCCGGCGAAGCCGTACCCGTGATCGCCTTCATCGGCACGGGGCAGGCGCTCTTCGCGACGGCCGTGGGCTTCGGGATCTCGACGGTGCTGCTGTCGACGCTGCGCCTCGAAGCGGCGCCTGCTCGAGGCGGACCAGCGCGGGGCGGACTCCTCGAAGGTTCCGGCTATGTCATGGCCGACCGCATCTTCTTTGCGACCGTGGGGCTGTCCTTCTTTACGTCACTCTTCGGGACGTCGTACATCGTGCTGCTGCCCGTCTTCGCTCGCGAGGTGCTGGGTGGGCGCCGTCGGCCTGGTCAGATGGAGATCGCGGCGGGCACGGGCGCGCTGATCGGCACGATCGCCATCGTGAAAATGGGCGCCGGTTCGGCGCGCGGTCCCCTTGATGTTGATCGCAAGCGGCGGTGTTCGGCGCACTGATCGCGGGCTTCGCCGTCAGTCGCTCGTTCCCGATCTCGCTCGCGTTGCTGTTCGCGGGCGGGTTTGCGTCGTCGGTCTACCTCAACCTGGGGATGACGACGCTGCAGTGCTCGTGCTGAACGCTTCGAGGGCGCGTGATGGGCGTCTGGAGCCTGACCTATGTCCTGTCCTCACTCGGTGGATTGCCCGCGGGCCTGCTCGCCGAATGGTTCGGGGTCCAGGTGGCGGTCGCCGTCGGGGCGCTGTCCGTGAGTGCGTTCGCCCTCGTGCTGCTGGTGGGCGCGCCGGCGTTGCGACGCAGCGCGACGATGGCCGTCTCGTCGCAGTAGCCGGACGCCCCACCGGGCGGCCCTCTGGCGGAGTTACGTCAACTGATGGAGCCAGTCCCCTATCGCGGGGCGCGCGACGGTTACGGCCCCTCGCTGCCGGGGAACGCGACGAGCGATGTCGTCGACTGGATGCCCTCCAGGGTGCGGATGCGATCCGCCAGGATGGGCGGGACGTCGGACAGGCTCTCGACGACCAGTTCGACCACGATGTCGTACGGCCCCATCACCTCGTGGATCTCCTCGACCCCGGCGATGGTTGCAAGCGTCTCGGCCACGCGGCGGGTCGCGCCCGGATTCGTGACGATGAGAACGTACGCCTTGATCATTGGGTGTGCCTCCCCGACCGATCGAGGGAATCGTCCTACCGGCTGGTGCGGATTGTCCAGTCCCACCCTCGAAGGGCTGGTGTTATGATTCCGGCGCGATAGCGGATGTTGAGCGTATCGGTTCCGGAGTCCGATACTCGTAGCATCGTGTGCTGCAGGCGCCCGTGGCGGCGCGTGCGGACGCGCCCAGAACAGCGAGGCAGTCCGAGCGAAGCGGCGCACCAGACGCCGCCTCGGGCATGCCTGAGCACGAATGAGGCCTGAGTCATGGGAATGAACCTCATTGTTCGCCTTGCCGGGGAGGGGGGCGGCGGCTTTGTCACGTCCGCCGATAGCCTCGCGGCCGCGGCGGCGCGAGTGGGCTACCACGTGCAGACGTTTGCCACGTACCCCTCGCAGATCAAGGGCGGGCCAGTGTGGGCGCAGGCCCGCGTCTCGACGCAGGAAGTCCTCACGGCGGGCGACGAACTCGACGTCCTCGTCGCGATGAACCGGTACGCGTTCGAACACCACGTCGATGAACTCCGACCCGGCGGCATCCTCATGTACAACCAGGAGGAGTTCGACCTCCAGCCCGGCGAGTTCAGCGGCAAGGTCGTCCCGCTGAAGGTCGAGGAGCTGGCGCGTTCCACCGGCAGCCCGATCACGGCGAGCATGGTGCTCGTCGGGGCGCTGGCGAGCCTCGCGTCCATCCCCGTCGAATACTTCGAGGACTTCGTCAAGGCGCGCTTCAATCGTGGCCGCGCCAGTGACGCGGTCATCATCGAGGCGAACATCAAGGCGCTGAGCCTTGGATTTGCCGAGGCCGAGCGCACCGGGTACAAGGTCGACGAGCTGGACCCGCCGGCCCCGAAGACCGAGGAGCGCGTGCTCGTCTCAGGCTTCCAGGCGGTCTCGATGGGCGCGATCGCCGCTGGCCTGGATACGTTCATCGGGTACCCGATCTCTCCGGCCACCACGACGCTGGTGTTCATGGAGAGCAACCTCGTCGGCGAGGGCAAGTTCGTCGGGCAGGCGAGCTCCGAGATCGAGGCGATCAACTCGCTCGTCGGTGCGGGGTTCTCCGGCAAGAAGACGATGACCTCCACCTCCGGCCCCGGCTTCAGCCTGATGGGCGAAGGTCTCGGCCTTGCCTGGATGGCCGAGATCCCCCTCGTCGTTCTCGATGTGCAGCGCGGCGGTCCGGCAACGGGCCTGCCGACCAAGACGGAGCAGTCCGACCTCTTCACGGCGCTGAACCCGGGACACGGCGACATGACGCTTCCGGTGATCGCGCCCGGCACGGTCGAGGAGCTGTTCTGGGCCGGCGCCGAGGCCACCAACTGGGCCGAGCGCTACCAGGGACCCGTGGTCCTGCTCTCCGAGATGATGCTTGCCGAGCGTACGCAGGACATCGCCAAGCCCGATGTGTCGCGGGTGGTCGAGGAACGGCGCCTGGTCTCGCAGGGCGAGAACGGCAACCGTCGCTACGTCGGAGACACCATCACGCCGATGCCGGTCCCGGGCGGCCCCGGTGCATACGTCGCGAACGCCTCCGAGCACGACGACCAGGGTGACACGACGCACCTCCCCGAGGTGCACGTCGAGAAGACCCACCGCCGCTTCGGCAAGCTGAAGCTCCTCGAGACGGGCACGTTCGAGGCGGACAACGCCGCCGCGCGCACGGTGCTCCTGCCGTGGGGCGGCTCGAAGGGGTCGGCGCTCGCCGCGTACCGCGACCTGCGCGCGGCCGGTGTCGACATCGGCTGGTTCTACACGATGTACATCCACCCGCTGCCGCCCGCGCTCTTCGAGCAGCTGCTGACGAAGGAACTCGTGATCGTGCCGGAGCTCAACTACCTCGGGCAGCTGTCGAGCGTGCTGCGATCTCGCGGCGTGCGTGCGGAATCGATCACGCAGTACACCGGACTTCCCTTCAAGGTTCAGGACCTCACCGAGCGCATCCGCACTCGTATTGGCGCGCCGAGCGAAAGGCTGGCAGCGGTATGACCAAGCGAAACCCCGAGTACGACTTCAAGTGGTGCCCGGGCTGCGGCGACTTCGGCGTGGTGCGCGGCGTGGAGCTCGCGCTCGCCGATCGCATGCAGCGCCTCGGCGAGCCTGTCGAGAAGACGGCGATCGTTGCGGGCATCGGCTGCTCCGGGAACCTCGTGCACCTGCAGGAGGGGCCTCAGCCGTTCGGCATCCACGGTATCCACGGCCGCACGCTCCCGATCGCCTGGGGGCTGAAGTCGAGTCGACCCGACATCAACGTCGTGATCGTGGCGGGCGATGGTGACTTCCTCTCGATTGGCGCGGAGCACATCGGACCGCAGGCGAAGC
>JAXLWY010000034.1:0-12902 GCA_046328255.1 Dehalococcoidia bacterium
CTGTATTCGGGGGACCGCGAGCACCGCCTGAACCAGGAGGTGGTGCTCGGAGTGGGCGGGGTGCGCGTGCTGCAGGCGCTCGGCATCCACCCGACCGTGTACCACCTCAACGAGGGGCACTCGGCGTTCCTCCTGCTGGAGCTGCTGCACGACGCGCTCGCCCACGGCGACTCGTTCGAGCAGGCGCTGGCGCACGTGCGCGAACGCGCGCGCTTCACGACGCACACGCCCGTGCCCGCGGGCATCGACCGGTTCGACGATGGCCTGGTGCACCGCTACCTCGGGCCGTGGGCGCGTCGACACGGGATTCCCGAGTCGACGCTGCTGGAGCTCGGGCGTCTGCCCTCGGATGCGCCGCACGAGTTCAACCTCGCGGCGTTCTGTCTGCGCATGACCGGTGGCGCGAACGGCGTCTCGAAGTTGCACGGCGGGGTGAGTCGAGGGCTGTTCGCGGGGGTCGCGGGCGGCGAGCGGATCAGCTCGGTGACGAATGGCGTGCATGCTCGGAGCTGGGTGCGGCCGGCGCTGCAGGGCGTGTTCGAGCGCTCGCTGGGACAGGCGTGGGCGGCGGGAGACCTGGGGGCGTGGGGACGCATCGAGAGCGTGCCTACCGAGGTGCTGCGCGCTGAGCGCACGGCGGCGCGGAGCGAGCTGGTGACGTTCGCGCGTCGGCAGACGGCAGGCGCGAGCGGCCTCGATCCCGCAGCGCTGACGATCGGGTTCGCGCGGCGGTTCGCGCCGTACAAGCGCGCGACGCTGTTTCTGCGCGACCGCGCGCGCATCGAGCGTCTGCTTGCCGACTCGAGGCGTCCGGTGCAGTTCGTGGTGGCGGGAAAGGCGCATCCGGACGATGACGCGGGGAAGGCGTTGCTGCGCGAGATGCTCGAGTTCACCTCGAGTGCCGCGAGCGGCGGCCGGGTGGTGTTCATCCCGGACTACGACATGGCGCTCGCGCGGGTGATGGTTGCGGGCTGCGATGTGTGGCTGAACACGCCGCTGCGCCCGTACGAGGCGTGCGGCACGAGCGGGATGAAGGCTGCGCTCAACGGCTCGCTCAACCTGTCGACGCTCGACGGATGGTGGGACGAGGCGTTCGACGGGCAGAACGGATGGGCGATCCCCTCGGCGGAGGGGGACGACCTCGAACGGCGGAACGACGCGGAGGCTGCGTCGCTGCTCGACATCATCGAGCACGAGGTGGTGCCGCTGTTCTACTCGGGAGGGCGCGGCGGCGCCTCGGACGGGTGGGTGGCGAGGATGCGGCACGCGTGGCGCACGCTGGGGCCGCTGGTGACGGCCTCGAGGATGGTGCGTGAGTACGCGCTGACGTACTACGGGGTGCCTGAGTAGATAAAACCCGCGTGCCGCGTGGAGCCTGTACGCGCTGGAGGTTGAGGTTCGCCCTCCGGGCAGCTGCCCGCCCACCCATCCTTTCCGGCTGGCGGCTGCGCCTCCACGTCCCGCCGCGGAAGAACGTGTTGGCGCGGCGTGATTTGCAGGCGCGGGTCCGCACGGGGACAAGGTCCTGCGTCCCCGCATCGGAGGGGACTCGATTCGGGATTCCTGATCGCGGGTGTGGTCTGACAGGTCCTTCGACAGGCTCAGAGAGCCTTACCGCGAACGGATGACCCCGACGCGGGGTTCGCCTCGGAGGAACGCGGGCGGGGCGGACGCACTTCGAACTGCGGCGGCCGTCCCCGGGCCGCAAGGCTCTGCGCCCTGCTTCGGAGGCCGCTCGATTCGGATCCGCGGAGGACGGCGGGTGGTTCGACAGGTCCTTCGTCAAGCTCAGGGGAGCCTCACCACGAACGGATGAGGGCGGGCGGCACATCGGACGGGACGGGCAGCGGTCAGGGGTCGATGCGGTGCTTCTTCGGGGCGACGGTGATGCCGCCAGGGGAATGGTGAGGCCTCGGCGGGTGTCGAGCGCGTGGTCGAAGCGACGCGGGCGCCGGGTGGCACCACGACGTTCTTGTCGATGATCGCGCGGCGGACGCGAGCGCCGCGACCCACGCGCACGCCGTCGAGGAGCACGGAGCCCCGATGCCTGCGCCGGGCTCGACGATCACGCCTGGCGAGAGGACCGACTGCTGGACGTCGGTACTGAGACGATCACGCTGGCGCACAGGATGGAGTCGTTGACGCTCGAGGGGCCGGTGTCCTCGTCGACGCCGATCTTGGCGGGTGGCGCGGCGGGGAACCAGGTATGGACGGGCCACGCCGGGTTGTAGAGGTCGAAGGCGGGGAGCGGCGAGACCAGGTCCATGTGCGCGTCGTAGTAGGCATCGAGGGTGCCGACGTCGCGCCAGTAGCGGGCGGGGCCGGGCGCCTCGCCGGGCACGTGATTCCTCGAGAAGTCGTAGGCGTGAGCGTCGCCCGCGGCGACGAGCCGCGGGATGAGGTCGCCGCCGATGTCGTGGCGCGACGTAGTGTCCTCGGCGTCCACGTGCAGGAGATCGATGAGCGCGTCCGTGGAGAAGACGTAGTTGCCCATCGAGGCGAGTGACTCGTCGGGGGAGTCACGCAGGCCGGCCGGGTCGTCGGGCTTCTCGCGGAACGATTCGATGCGCGAGGTGGCGCCGGTCGCGATGATGCCGAACGCGCTGCCCTGTGCGCGGGGGACGCGGATGGCCGCGACGGTGACCGACGCGCCGGTCGCGATGTGCTGGGCGAGCATGGGACGCGGGTCCATGCGGTAGATGTGGTCTGCGCCGAAGACCATGACGTAGTCGGGCTGGTGGTCGTCGATCAGGTTGAGGTTCTGGAAGATGGCGTCGGCGGAGCCGAGGAACCACCTCGGGCCCTGGCGCATCTGCGCGGGGACGGCAGTGACGAAGTTGCCGAGGAGCGGCGAGAGCCG
The DNA here is from genome assembly GCA_046328255.1 of Dehalococcoidia bacterium. Classification (GTDB taxonomy): domain Bacteria; phylum Chloroflexota; class Dehalococcoidia; order UBA2979; family UBA2979; genus RBC038. The sequence goes on from JAXLWY010000034.1 coordinate 2,861, forward strand.
CCAGGTGAGGGAGATGTGCAGGCCGAGGCTGTGGCTCTTGTACTGGGTGAGCACGACGATGCGCCGGAAGCCGCCGTTGACGAGGTTCGAGAGCGCGAAGTCGATCAGGCGGTAGTGGCCGCCGAAGGGCACCGCCGGCTTGGCGCGATCCACGGTGAGGGGATGGAGGCGCTGGCCGGCGCCGCCGGCGAGGACCATCGCGAGCGTCCTGGGGGTGGCGCGTTCCTCGTAGGCGTTCACGTGTGGCTCCTCGATGCGCATGTCCCGGGAGCTGGTTCGCCGTGCACTGCTGACGGTAGTGCCTGAGAGCGGGCGCTGGCCACGGGGCGCGCCCGATGCACCGAGGTGGCGCGCCCGGATTCCGAAGTTGCGAGAGCTTCTCCGATTGACGCCCGCGCGGCACGGGCCGGACATTGGATCTCGGAGACGTGGAATCCGGGGGACACGCGCGATGGCGGGGAGACGGCGGCCGTGACAATCGCGATCGAGGCGGGGGAGGCGTATCCGCTCGGCGCCACGTGGGACGGCGAGGGGACCAACTTCGCGGTCTTCTCCGAGGTCGCGGATTACGTCGAGTTGTGCCTGTTCGACGAGAGCGGACGCGAGACGCGGGTGCGGCTGCCGGAGGTGACCGCGTTCGTGCACCACGGGTACGTGCGCGACGTCGGGCCCGGCCGGCATTACGGCTTCCGGGTGCACGGGCCGTGGGAGCCCTCGGCGGGGACGCGGGCGAACCCGACCAAGCTGCTCGTCGATCCCTACGCGCGCGCCATCGATGGTGTGGTGCGCTGGGTGCCCGCCGTGTTCGGTCACCACGAGGGCGACCCGGGCAACGCCAACGTCGAGGACAGCGCGCCGTTCGTGCCGTGGAGCGTGGTGACCGCGCCGTTCTTCGACTGGGGGCACGACCGACCGCCGCGAACGCCGCTGCACCACTCGCTGATCTACGAGGCACACGTGCGCGGCCTGACGATGCGTCACCCGGCGGTGCCGCCCGCGGAGCGAGGCACGTACGCGGCCCTCGCGCATCCCGCCGTCATCGAGCACCTGCAGCGCCTCGGCGTGACCGCGCTCGAGCTGCTGCCGATCCACCACTTCGTTCCCGAGCGTGAGCATGTGGCGCGCGGGCTCACGAACTACTGGGGGTACAACACCCTCGGGTACTTCGCCCCGCACGCGGCGTACGCCTCGACACGGCGGCCCGCCGATGCGGTGCGCGAGTTCAAGGAGGCGGTGCGGTCGCTGCACGCCGCGGGCATCGAGGTGATCCTCGATGTGGTCTACAACCACACCGCGGAGGGCGGTGGGCTGGGTCCGACGCTGAGCTTCCGGGGGCTGGACAACGCTGCCTACTATCGGCTCGCCGAGGACCGCTCACATTACGTCGACTACACGGGGACGGGGAACACACTCAACATGCGGCACCCGCACGTGCTGCAGCTGATCATGGACAGCCTTCGCTACTGGATCACCGAGATGCACGTCGATGGGTTCCGGTTCGACCTCGCGGCGACGCTGGCGCGTGAGCTGCACGACGTGGACAAGCTCTCGGCCTTCTTCGACATCGTGCAGCAGGACCCGGTGATCTCGAGGGTGAAGCTGATCGCGGAGCCGTGGGACCTCGGCGAGGGCGGGTACCAGGTGGGCAACTTCCCGCCGCTCTGGTCGGAGTGGAACGGGCGCTACCGCGACACGATGCGCGACGTCTGGCGCGGCGGCGGCGACGTCCTCGCGGACTTCGGGCGGCGGCTCACGGGCAGCGCCGACCTCTACGCGAACACGGGCCGGCGGCCGTCGGCGAGCATCAACTTCATCACGGCGCACGACGGATTCACGCTCGCCGATCTCGTGGCGTACGACCACAAGCACAACGAGGCGAACCTCGAAGAGAACAGGGACGGCAACGACGACAACCGATCGTGGAACTCGGGCACTGAGGGGGCGACCAAGGACGTGGCCATCCTCGAGCGGCGGGCGCGGCGCGCGCGGGCACTCCTCGCAACGCTGCTGCTGTCGCAGGGCACGCCGATGCTGCTCGCGGGTGACGAGCTGGGACACACGCAGAACGGCAACAACAACGCGTACTGCCAGGACAACGAGCTGTCGTGGCTCGACTGGGCGCACGCCGACGAGACGCTCATCGAGTACGTGACGACGCTCTCGGGGTTCCGGCGGCAGCACCACGCGTTCCACCGTCGGCACTGGTTCGAGGAGGACGGCCAGCCCACGGACATCGAGCGCGACCTGGGCGAGATCGAGTGGTTCACGCCGGACGGGGAGGCGATGCACCCCGGTGATTGGCACGCCTCGGAGCCAGCGGGGCTGGCGATGTACATGCGGGGCGCGGTCGATCCCGGCGAGACCGGGGAGTCGATGGGACGGCGCTTCCTCTGCCTGTTCAACGCGGGCGAGGAGCCGCGGCGGTTCACGGTCGCCTCGAAGCTGGCGTCGCTGCCATGGAGCGCCGCCCTCGACAGCGCGCATCCGACGGGCGGAGCGCCGAAGCTCAGCTTCGACGCGATCGAGGTGGGCGGCTGGTCCGTGGTGGTCCTGGGCGCGCCATGAACCGGCGCCCGATGCGTGTCCTGTTCGCGACGGCCGAGCTGGTGCCATTGACGCACGTCGGCGGGCTCGGCGAGGCGTCGGCGGGCCTCGTGCGGGCGTTGCGGGCGATGGATGTCGAGGTGGAGGTGGTGCTTCCGGACTACTCCACGACACCTCTCGAGGGGGAGCGCGTGCTCGACCTCGATGTGCCGGGCTGGGCGGGCCCGGCGCGCGCGCGGAGCGGGCTGAGCGAGCTCGCGGGCGAGGTGACGCTGATCGAGGCGCCGGGGATCGCGAAGCCGCACCCGTACAACGACCCCGCCTCGGGGGTGGGGTGGGCCGACAATGTCCAGCGGTTCTTTGCCTTCTCGGCGGCGGTGAGCGCGCTCGTCGAGGCGCGGCAGCCGGACGTGCTGCACCTGAACGACTGGCATACCTCGATGGTGCTGGGAATGCTGGCGTCGCCGCCGCCCGCGGTGCTGACGATCCACAACCTCGCGTACCAGGGGATCACGGATGGGAGCTGGCTGCCGCGCGTGCCCGCCTCGATGGAGGCGTTCCGCTGGTTCGGCGACGACTGCAACCCGCTGGCGGGCGGCATCCGGTCGGCCTCGCGGGTGGTGGCGGTGAGTCCGAGCTACGCGCGCGAGATCGTGCGGCCCGAGGACGGGTTCGGCCTCGACGAGGTGCTGCGCGAGCGCGGTGACGCCCTCGTCGGGATCCTGAACGGCATCGATACGGCGGCGTGGGATCCGAGGCGCGACCCGCACCTGGTATCCCGCTACGACGCGAGCCACCTCGGGGCGCGCGCGGTCAGTCGGGGGATCCTGCTGCAGGAGATGGGCTGGGCCGAGTGGGACGGCCCGCTGATCATGATGGTGACGCGGCTCGCCGAGCAGAAGGGGGTCGACTTTGCCCTCGACGCGGTGCCGTCGCTGGCCCGGATGGGGGCGCGGCTGTTGCTCCTCGGATCCGGCGACCGCGTGCTGGCGGAGCGGGCACGCAGCCTCGCGGCCGCGTTTCCCGAGTCGATGCGGTTCACCGAGGACTTCAACGAGGGGCTGGCGCACCGGATGTTCGCGGGCTGCGACCTGCTGCTGATGCCGAGCCGGTTCGAGCCGTGCGGTCTGACGCAGATGCAGGCGATGGCGTACGGCGCGATCCCGGTGGTGACGCCGGTCGGGGGCCTCCTCGACACGGTGAGCGATGACGACCGGGCGCGCTGGAGCCGCCTCACGAGCTCGCTGGCGGGATCGGACCGCGACCACCCGAGGCCCGGCAACGGTTTTGTCGCGGCGCGGGTGGATGCGCCCTCGGTGCTCGACGCGCTGACTCGAGCGGTGCGTGCGTGGCGCGAGCCACGACGCCGGCACGCGCTCCAGTTGCGTGGGATGCAACACGACTGGTCCTGGCGCGAGCCGGCGCGCGAGTACCTGCGGCTGTACGAAGCAGTGCGACGCGGGTAGCGATCGTCGTCGCTGAAGCGAGTCCGTTCGCGCTTCCCAGGTTCGAAGTGAATGGTGCGACCGCACACCCGAGGCTGAAGACTGCACTCCGGGCAGGTGTGCCACGGGACGCGCCCTCACCCACCCCCGCTTATCTGGGGTGGTGCGCGGAGGCCGCGGGGAACGCCGCCACGCTCCGCAACGGGCCTCGGAAGGGGCGTGGCCGCCGCCTCGAGGAGCGCACATGGCGCAGGAGGCACGCGCTGCCGCGCATGTGCGCAGGGCCTCGCGTCCAACGTCGGAGGTAGGCGTTTCGTGGGCGCCGAGGCGGACGTGCGCCCTTCGCCAGGCTCAGGGCGAACGGGGGCGGCGAGGCCTCCCCTCCGAGGTGGTGCTCGACCGGGCCGGGACGGGGACGGCGGGTGGTTCGACGGGCTCACCACGAACGGATGAAGGCGAGCAATCACCACGAACGGATGAAGGCGAGCAATCACCTCAAGTAATCACCACGAACGGATGAAGGGGAGCAATCACCTCGGACGAATGACGGCGGGATCCCCCTCGAAGGAATGAGGCGAGGTCGCTAGTCGGGCACTTCGGCCGGCGCGAGGAAGACGACGGCGAGCGGGGGGAGGCGCAGATCGAGGGAGTACGGACGGCCGTGCGCGGCTCGGCGGCGGGCGGTGAGCGATGTGCCGACGTCGACGCCGCTGCCGCCGAACTCGTGTCCGTCGCCGTTGAGGAGGGCGCCAGGGGCCGCGCACAGGCACGCCGACACGGTACCCATCGCGGATGACGGGCGTGAGGTTGGCGACGACGAGCACGGGGGCGCCCTCGGACCCCGTGCCGCGGCGGAGGAAGGCGAGGACCGAGTTTGCGCTGTCGTCGCCGATGACCCACTCGAAGCCCTCGGATGTGCAATCCCCTTCGTGGAGCGCGGGCGTGCGCGCGTAGAGGTCGTTGAGGGCGGTGACCCACCTCGAGATCCCGGCGTGGGCGTCCTGATCGAGGAGCGACCAGTCGAGGAGCTCGTCGTGATTCCACTCGGCGAGCGGGGCGAACTCGGTGCCCATGAACAGCAGCTTCTTGCCCGGCGCGGCGAACTGGTATCCGAGGAGCGCACGCAGGTTGGCGAAGCGCTGCCACTCGTCGCCGGGCAGCTTCGAAAGCAGCGGACCCTTGCCGTGCACCACCTCGTCATGTGAGAGCGGGAGCACAAAGCTCTCGGTGAACGCGTAGACGCCTCGAAAGGTGAGCTCGTTGTGGTGGTGGGCGCGATGGACCGGGTCGCGCGCGAAGTACTCGAGTGTGTCGTGCATCCAGCCCATGTCCCACTTGAGGCCAAAGCCGAGGCCGCCCATCGACGTGGGGCGGCTCACCATTGGCCAGGCCGTGGACTCCTCGGCGTAGGTCTGGACGCCGGGGAAGCGCTCGTAGATGGTGGCGTTGAGGTCGCGCAGGAAGCGGACGGCGCCGGTGTTCCGCGTCCGCCCGTCTCGTTCGGGCAGCCATTCGCCCTCGGCGCGCGAGTAGTCGAGGTAGAGCATGGAGGCGACGGCATCGACCCGCAGGCCATCGACGTGGTAGCGGTCGAGCCAGAAGCACGCGCTGGAGAGCAGGAACGAGCGCACCTCGTGGCGGTCGTAGTTGAAGATGAGCGTGTCCCAGTCGGGGTGACGCCCTCGGCGCGGGTCGGCGTGCTCGTAGAGGTGGGTGCCGTCGAACCTCGCGAGTCCGTGGGGGTCATCGGGAAAGTGCGCGGGCGTCCAGTCGAGGATGACGCCGATGCCTCGACGGTGGAGCGTGTCGACCAGGTACATGAGGTCGGCGGGCTCGCCGTAGCGGGCGGTGGGCGCGAAGTAGCCGGTGGTCTGGTAGCCCCACGAGCCGTAGAACGGGTGCTCCATGATCGGGAGGAGCTCGACGTGCGTGAACCCGAGACGTCGCGCATGATCGGCGAGCGGTTCGGCAAGGTCACGGTAGGAGGCGGGGGAGCGCCACGAGCCGAGGTGCAACTCGTAGATGGAGATGGGGGCGTCGAGGGCGTTTCGCCTCGCACGATCCGCCATCCACGCCTCGTCCGCCCAGGCGTAGTCGAGGTTCGCGATGATGCCCGCGGTCGCGGGCGGCAGCTCGGTGCGGAAGGCGAGCGGATCGAGCTTGTCGGGGAGCGGGTTGCCCGCGGCATCGACGAGGCGGAACTTGTATCGATGCCCCGTGCCCGCCTCCGGAACGACGCCCGACCAGACACCGGAGTCGCTTGGCTCGAGACGGGTCGTTCCGGACTGTGCGCCCGCGCCCCATCCGTCGAAGTCGCCGATCACGCGCACCTCGCGCGCGGTGGGCGCCCAGACGCGAAAGCCCGTGCCTTCCTCGGTGGGATGTGCGCCGAGGACGCGGTAGAGCTCGGCGTGGCGGCCCTCGTTGAGGAGCCAGCGATCGAGTTGGCCCAGCGGTTCCATCGGGTGATTGTGCCACCCTCGACGGGGTGCTCGCGACGGCGCACTCCCCGATGCGTGGCGCCTCGATGACAGCACGCGCGGACGCACTGGCGCAACTGGCGGCGTTGTTCGGCGTCGAGAGCGCGTACGTCAACGCCGAGGGCGTGCCAACATCCACCGAGCCTGCGGTGCTGCGAGGCGTGCTCGAAGCGCTCGGCGTTGACACGCGCGACCTCGATGCCGCGAGCGCCGAGGCGGACCGCGCGGCCTCGGAGCGCGTGATCGAACCGGTCGTGGTGGCGTGGGACGGGCGGGGCGCCCTCGACGTGCGGGTGTCCACGAGGAATGCGCGGATCGAGGTGGAGCTCGAGGATGAGGCCGGTCGACGCCTCGAGGTACCCGCGCGCGCCTCGAGGGCCGCCAGTGTCGAGGGCATTCGCCGCGTGCGGCTGCCGCGCCTCGCGCACGGCTACTACAGCGCGCGCGTGCGCGTCGAGAGTGGCGGGCGCGTCCTCGATGGGAGCACGCTCGTGATCGCGGCGCCGCGGACGGCCTACCGGTCCGAGGACCTGCGGCGCGCGTTCGGCGTGTTCGCGCCGGTGTACTCGCTGCGGTCGGCCTCGCACGGCGGAATCGGCAACCTCGGGGAGCTGCGCCGGCTGCTGGAGTGGGACGCGAACGGCGGGATCGTGGGCACGCTGCCCCTCCTGGCGACGTGGCACGACGACCCGGCCGGCGTGAGTCCATACTCGCCGCTGAGCCGCCTCGCATGGGACGAGCTGTACCTCGACCTGCGGGGCGTGCCGGAGGGCGCGGGCCCCGAGGCGCGACAGGCACTCGAGGCGGCGCGACCCGCCCTCGAGACGCTGGGGGCCGCGCCCCTGGTGGACTACGCGGGCGTCGACGGCGCGCTCGCGCCCGTCCTCGAGGCGTGCGCGCGTGCCGCGTTCGAATCTGCGGCGCGCCGAGGCGAGATCGAGCACTGGCGCCTCGCGCATCCTGAGCTGGACGCGTACGCCGCCTACCGGGGCGCGCGTGCCGTCCTCGGGCCCGCGTGGTCACGCTGGCCTGAGCGCGCTCGCGGCGGACAGCTCGAGGCGGAGGAGATCGGCGAGACGGTGCGGCGCACGCACCTCTACGCGCAGTTCGCGCTCGATGCGCAACTCGGCGAGCTGGCGGCGAGCGCCGAGAGGGGCGGACTGTACCTCGACCTCCCGCTCGGGACGCACCGGGAGGGGTTCGATGCGTGGCGCTTTCCGGGGTCGTTCGCGGACGGCCTCGACACCGGAGCGCCGCCAGATCGGATCTTCGCCGGCGGCCAGAACTGGCGATTCGCGCCGCCGAGTCCCGGGGGTGAGCGCGCGACGGGGTACGAGTACCTCCGAGCGAGCCTGCGCGCGCACATCGCGCACGCGAGCGTGCTGCGGATCGATCACGTCATGGGTTGCATCGGCGGTACGTGATCCCTCGCGGCGCGGCGGCTCGAGGGGACGTACCTGCGCTACCAGCCGGACGAGGCGTGGGCGATCCTCTGCCTCGAGTCCCAGCGCGCGCGCGCCGTCCTCGTGGGGGAGGACCTGGGCACCGTGCCGCCCGAGGTGCGACGGGCGATGCGGCGCCACGGCGTCGGGCGGTCGTACGTGGTGGAGTACGAGGTTCGAGCGCACGCCCGAGGAAGAGCGTTGCCCGCGCCGCCTCGAGGGAGCGTGGCCGCGCTCAACACCCACGACATGCCGCCGTTCGCGAGCTGGGCGCGCGGGAGCGACCTCGAACCGCTGGCTGAGCTGGGGCTGATGACGGCGGATGACCTCGCCGGAGGCTTCACCGCGCGCGCTTCCGCGGTGGGTGCGCTCGCGCGGTTCCTCAAGACGACGCCCGGTGACGAGGAGGCCCTGCTGCGGGCGTGCCTCGAGTTCCTGGGGCGCAGCGACGCCGGACTCGTGCTCGTGAGCGTCGACGACCTCCTCGGCAGGGGGGAGCGGCAGAACCTGCCAGGGACGACGCGCGAGCACCCGACTGGCGTCGGCGGTACCCAGCCCTCGAGGAGTTGCTGCGCGACGAGCGTGTGCGCACGCTGCTATCGAACTGCGCGACGCGGGCAGCGAGGTGACGCCCTAGCATGGGATACGTTCCGAGTCGGGCGGCGCGCGCGAATAGGGCGCGACGTGCTCGAGGGCGACCGCATGCGTGCGCTGCTCAGCGCCCATCCCGTGCTCAACATCGCGCTGGTGCTGTTCTTCGAGGAGCTCGGGGTGCCGCTGCCGTTGCCCGGCGACGTGATGATGATGCTGGGCGGCATCGAGGCGGCGCGCGGAACGACCTCGCTGGCGACGATCCTGCTGATCGAGGAGGCGGTGACACTTGCGGGCGCAACGCTGCTGTACCTCGGCAGCCGGCGCGTGGGACGGCCGCTCGTGCTGCGGTACGGGCGCTACATCGGCGTGACCGAGGGGCGCCTCGAGGCCGCCGAGGGACGCCTCCGCGCGCACGGGCGGCGCACGGTCATCATCGGACGGCTGTTCCCCGGAGCGCGCATCCTGACGGTGATCACGGCGGGCACAATCCAGCTGCCGCCTCGCGACTTCCTTCCCGCCCTCGCGGTGGGCGCGTTCCTGTATCTCTCCATGTACACGCTCCTGGGCTACTGGGTCGGCCCTGCGGCAGTCGCCGCGTTCGAGCGGCTCACCATCCCCGTGACCGCGGTGCTGTCGCTGGCGGGGTTGATCTTCCTCGGGGTGGGACTGCGGGCGGTCCGGCGGTCTCCCCTCGCGCAGACCGAGATGGGGAGGACGAGCGCCGGCTTCGTGCTCGGTGGGCTGATCTCCGGTGGGGCAGGACTGCTGGCAGCCAACGTGGTGGTGGGATTGCTCACGGCGCTGTCGAGCGCGACCGGGCAGGGATGGGATGTCGAACTGGGCGGTGCGCCGGGAGCCGTCCGCGTGCTGGTCGGCTGGCCGCTCTTCCTCGGCGTGGCGTGCGCGCTCGGGATCGAGGCGTGGTGGCTCACCCGGCGAGGCTGGCGTCGTCGTTCCACGGTGCTGGCGGTGACGTTGCCGCCGCTGCTCCTGAGCCTGCTTCTCCTCGACCAGTTGCGGGATGCGGCCGGATTCGCGCCGGACCTCGGAGCCACGATCCTGGCAGCGGCGGGAGTGATGGCGCGCTGGGCCGGATTCGCGGCGACGATGGCGTGGCTGCCGGAACTTGCGTCGGAGCCGACACGCGCTGCCGGGGGAGTGCATTGATGCCACAACGATCGGCCGTTGCGGCGCCATTCCCGCGCCTTCACAGTGGATCAGGGTCGTGCTCACGGCTCTGTCAGGAGGACCGAGATGAGGCTGCGCGCGGGCCGGCTGGCCAGGGGACTGGTCAGCGCCGTGGTCGTGATGGCCGGGTTGGCGCTGCTCAGCGGTGATGCCCTCGCGGCGCCGCCCGCGATCGCCCCGGCCTCGCTGCCGGGTGGCCAGGTGGGCGTGGCGTACTCGCAGACTCTCAGTGCGAGCGGCAGCACGGCCCCCTACACCTGGACCGTGAGCGCAGGATCACTCCCGGCCGGGCTGACCCTCAGCACGGCGGGGGTGATCAGCGGCTCGCCGACGACGCCGGGCACCGCGA
>JAXLWY010000035.1:0-10385 GCA_046328255.1 Dehalococcoidia bacterium
GGACGTTCCTGCAGAGTTCTGACAAAGATGCGCCTTGTCGGTGGGGCAGAGCCGTGATTATGTATGCCCATCGAGGCGACGTAACGTCCGCCTCGGGGGGCATAACCGGGGGGCGGCGGCCGCAGCGCCAGCAGACACACCAGTTCCGACGGCACGCCGAACGTTGTCGGGTCAGGCCTCGCGCCGCCGCCCGCGTTCTGCGTCACGAGGGGCCCGCGCGAACGCCTGACAGGCAGCGAACTCCAGCTCCACATGGGTGGTGGCGTTCGTAAGACGTCGGGTGCGCGTCGACGGACCGTGGATAACTGGTAGTGACTGCTGAGGGCTGCCGACCGCATTATTGGTTCGGTCATGGGGGGCCAGGTATGACCGCCGACACGATCCTCGTCGTGGACGACGAGCCGCGTTACCGCACGCTGCTCGACCTCAACCTGAAGCGGCGCGGGCATCGAGCGGTGATGGCGCACGACGGCCTCACCGGGCTCAACCTGCTCGAGCGCTACCAGCCGCGGCTGGTCCTGATGGACCTGGACCTGCCGGACATGGACGGTTTCGAGGTCTGCGCGCGCATTCGCGAGCTGTCCTCGGTGCCGGTGATCATCCTCACCGCGCGCGGCCAGGAGGCTGACAAGCTCCGCGCCTTCGCCAGCGGGGCGGACGACTACGTGACCAAACCCTTCAGCGCCGACGAGCTGCTCGCGCGCATCGACGCCGTGCTGCGGCGCGGCCTCGCCCAGCGCAACGAGCCCGAGAGCGAGACGCTCGAGGCCGGCGACATCCAGATCGAGCCGCTCGTGCGCCGCACCACCGTCTGCGGACGTGACATCGAGCTGACCCGCACCGAGTTCCAGCTGCTCCACAGCCTCGTCGCCAATGCGGGCCGGGTGATGGTGCAGGAGGAGCTGCTACGGCGCGTCTGGGGTCCCGGCTACGAGTCCGACGCGGCGCTGCTGCACACGACCGTCGCCCGGCTGCGGCGCAAGCTCGAGGCGGACCCGGCCGCACCTCGGTACATCCACACCCGACGCGGCATCGGCTACGTGCTGACGGCTCCGACGGCGACCGCCGTCCCCGCCTAGCGACGCGTTCGAGAGCCGGGCGCCGTGAGCGCTCGGCCTTCGTTCGGATGCACGCCGCATTTTGACAGCCGCTTGTTGGATTCGCAGGTTCGAGGTCAGGCCAGCGTCCGCGCCGGCTCGGTACAGTCCGAACGCGAGCACCTTCTCGATATCTTCGAGGGTGCGAGCAAGCCGGGGCGTCTGGCGGACAATTGACAGCCCGCCGCTCACGGCCTTCCACCCGTGGTGATTGCAGCTCGCCACCAATGGTAGGACCGAGGCACGGTTGGCCGCTCGAGTTTTCATCGTGGATCGCGACGAGATCGCGCGCTTCGAGGTGCGGAAGGCGGTTGCCGCCGCCGGCCTCGAGCTCGTCGGCGCCGCCGCGCCGGACCTCTCCCTGCTGACCAGCGTCATGGTGACCGCGCCCGACGCGATGCTCCTCGCGCTCGGGACGGGCGCCAGCTCCGAGCTGCAGGCGATCGAGGCGCTGCGTGGCGCCCAGCCCGGCGTCCCCATTGTTGCCTACGCGTCTGCTCCGGAGATTGAGCGCCAGGCCCTCGGCGCGGGCGCCGGGCGCTTCGTCAGCCTGCCGATGGACGCCGGGACGCTGCGCACGGTTGTGGATGAGGCGATCGCGGAGGCATCGGCCGCGTCCCGCGAACGTCTGCCCGAGGAGCCGCCGGCTCCCCTCGGGAGCCTGATCGCGGTCTACTCCTCGAAGGGTGGCGCCGGGAAGACGACTATCGCGCTCAACCTCGCGGTGGGCCTGCGCATCGCCTCGAAGCGGCCGGTCGCGCTCGTGGCCGCGCCGAGCGACCCCGGTGACCTGCCGACCATGCTCGAGCTCGACTCCGTCTGGACGCTGCGTACACTGATGGGTGCGCTCGCCGAAGACCCGCGCATCGACCCGCGACCGTTCATGGCTCAGCACGTGAGCGGCGTCGAGGTGCTGGCGCCTGCCCCCGGAGCGCTTGAGGGCGCCTCGATTGACCCCGCCGGATTCGCGTGCGCGCTCGAGTCGCTGCGCCGGAGCTACGACTTCGTCGTGGTCGACCTCGGCGGCTCGCTCGACGCGGTCACGCTGGCGGCGCTGAGGCAGGCCACGGTCGTTCTCCATCTCGTCACGCCCACGCTGGTCTCGATGCGGGGGGCCGTCCGCGCCGCCGCGGCGATGGAGGCGCTCGGCATCGGGGCAGAACAGACGCGGGTGGTGGTCAACTACATCGCGCCCGACCGCGTTCCCGCCGAGCGCATCGAGGAGGTGGTGGGCACGTCCGTCTACTGGACGATCCGCGACTCGAACCTGCATCGCAACGCCGAGATGGGACGCGCCATCGACCAGTCGCCGCGGCGTGGTGGCGCCGCGGGCGCGATCATCCGCCTCGCCAGGCAGCTCGCGGGGCTGCCGCCGGGTGCGCCTGGCATCCGGGATCCATTTGCTCTCGTAAGCACCTGCACGAGGTGAACCCGGCTCCCTCGAGCGCCGACGCAAACGGCGCGCGCGGCTATTCGCTGTGCGGGGAGAGCCGCACCAGGGTGTCCGGTCTTCGATGCTGCTGGGGAGGCGCGAGGGGCGCAGCCCCTCGCAAGAAGAGGAGTGGGCGGGCGGGTTCTGCCGGCCCGCAGGGCCGTCCACAGATTCGCCGAGGTCGTTGCCCCTACCGCCTCGCGAGCACCTCCGGTGAGTAGCGCGTGCCCACGAGGCCGCGCTCGACCAGCGCGTCGTACTCGGCGCGGTCGTAGCCGAGCAGGTCGAGGTAGATCTCCTCGTTGTGCTCGCCGAGGCGTGCCGGCGGCAGGCGCGCGTCGTCGCGCGTGCCGCGCATCTTGAACTGGTAGCCGGGATAGCGATGGCCCACCGCCGGCGTGTCCAGCTCTTGAACCAGTTGCGGGCGTTCAACTGCTCGTCCGCGAGGATGCCTCGAGTTCGTCGTGCACCAGCGCCGCGATCACCCCTCGGGCCTGCAGCCCGCGGAAGAGCATCTCCTTATCGCACCCGGCCGTCAGCGTTGCGATCCGCGCCTCGAGGGCGTCCCGGTGCGCGCGCCGCCCGGCCATCGAGGCGTACTCGGGCGCGTGTGCGAGCGCAGGATCCCCCAGCACTTCGCACAGCGCGTCGAGCCGCCGTCGCTGTCCACATCGATGGCGATCCACTGGTCGTGGCCCCGCGTGGGGAGAAGAGGCCGTGCGGCGCGTGGTGCGCATGGAGGTTCCCCTGGGGCGGCGCCACGCGACCGTTCATCCGTAGTCGAGCACGAACTCGCCGAGGGCCGGGATGAACGACTCGGCGAGCGGCATCTCGATCTGCTGGCCCTCGCCGGTGCGCTCGCGGTGACGCGGCCCCATCAGCACCGCGACCGCGCCGAGGACGCCCGCGAACCCATCAGAGGTCAGCGCCGCGCCGGTGTACTCGGACCCAGGTCCCGGTATCCGCGCAGGTAGTGGTCGATGTTCCTCGGCCTGGTGCCCGAAGGCGCGGTAGTTCTTGTAGGGGCCGCTCAGGCCGAAGGCGGGCATCGGAGCATCACCAGTCGAGGGTTGCGTTCGCGCAGGTCGTCCCAGGTGATATGCGCCTTCTCGATGGTCTCGGAACGTTGTTCTCGACGAACACGTCGGAGACCCGCCCAGTAGACGCAGGGCGCCTCGCCCCTCGGGGGTGGTGATGTCGCACGCCATCGACGCTTGTTGCGCCGTGCGCGTTGAACGCGGAGTGCGCGATTCCACGGCTCGTCGCCGGGATCGAAGTCGGGGTACCCGCCCACGAGGCGTCCCGCCTCGCCGAGGAACGCGCGCCTGCTCCTGCACGTGAAAGATCGTCTCGCCCCGCGCGTCGAGGCTGGATGCGCGTGATCGGCTCCGGATCACCTCGGCCCCCCATTCGCCGAGGATCTGCGTGACGTGCGGTCCCGCCCATACCACGGTGAGGTCGGCGACGCGGATCCCCTCGAGGGCATGTCGGACCGCACTGTGGTTCGAGGCTGGTCGTCGCGCGGTGACTCGACACGAGGGCCACCACTTCTGGCCGCCGCGCACCATGCCGCCGTGCTCGTCGAGGAGCGGCGCGCGCCGCAGCGGCGGACGCGGGCTCGTCGAGAAGATCATCTGCCGCCCGGGGTACTCGAGGGTGCCCGCGCGCGGATGCTCCACCTGGTCCCAGGCGCCGCGATCGCGGTAGTGCGGGTCGCGCAGCAGGTCTGCCATCGTGAGGATGGCGCCGCTGGGCATGCGGTGCGCCTGCGCGGCGGCGAGCGCCTCGAGCTTCGTGTGGCTGCCGAGGTAGGCGGCGAGCGAGCCCTCGACCTCCCGTTCGAGGTCGGGAGGCGTGGCCCCGAGGGGAGCGCGGATGCCGGGGTGCGACAGCAGGTCCTCGCGACCGAGCATCTGCAACAGCAGCGGGAGGCGGGGGCCACCCCCCGAGATGTTGATGTGCCCGTCGACGCAGGCGCGCACGCCGCTGCCGATAAAGGTGTCGGTGCCTCCTCGGCGGGAGACCATGCCGGTGTAGGAGGTCGCCGTGAGGTTGATCGTGCGCCGGTCGCGGTTGCCCGCCTGGCATTCGTACATCGCCACGTCGAGGTGATCGCCGGGGCCACCCTGCTCCACGCGCCGCAGGGTCTCGAGGATGGCGAACGTGGCCACGACGCCCGCGTGGTACTGCGCGATGTTGCCCGCGAGCTTGATCGGCTCGCGGCTCTCGTGGCCGTTCAGGTGCATCGTGCCGCCCATGGCCTGAAGCGTGATCTCCGAGGCGCGGAAGTCGCGATAGGGCCCCGTCTGACCGAACGGCGTGATCGAGCAGAGCACGAGACCCGGATGGCCATCGGAGAGCGCCTCCCAGTCGAGGCCGAGCCGCGCTGCCTGTTCCGGCGCGAGGTCCTCGAGCACAATGTCCGCGCTCGAGGCCAGCTCGCGAGCCTGTTGCGCCCCCGCGGGTGTGGTGATGTCGAGCGCGATCGAGCGCTTGCCCGTGTTGAGGTGGAGGAAGAGCGCCGACGCCTCGGGGTCCGGCGTGTCGCCGGGGAACGGTCCGTAGTCCCTCGATGGGTCACCGTCCGGCGGTTCGACCTTCAGGACGTCCGCGCCGTAGTCCGAGAGCAGCTTGCCGGCGTAGGGTCCGGCGACGAAACGTGTCAGTTCGAGGACGCGCAATCCATCGAGTGGTCCCATAGCCGCCTCCTGCTCGCCCGCCCTCGATCATGCGCCAGCACGTCAAGCGTTGTGAGGGGCGGGCAGCTCATCCACGGGCGCGTCCATCGGAGGTCTGGACGCGCTGCACGCCGCCATCCGTTCGGCCTGAGCCTGTCGAAGGCCTCGCCGCTGCTCGAGGGCACGAATCGAAGCGCGCCGTCGGTCGTGAAGCGGGGGTGTGGGGGCGAGCCCACAGGAAAGGGTGGGCGCGTGACCTGCCCGAAGGGCAGACCTCAGCTCCCAGGGTTCGCGTGCGCCGGCCTCGCCGTTTGCCCAAGCCTCGGGTGGCCGCGGCCGAGGTCAGCGCGGCCCTGGCTCGATCACGCGCACCGGCGCGCCATCGAGGTAGGCCACGATGTCCTCGACGACGTCACCGTAGAAGACGCGGTAGTTCTCCTCGGTGACGCTAACCCAGGTGCGGCGTCAGCACGAGGTTCGGCGCATCGAGGAGGGGTGCGCCGGGGGCAGCGGCTCTTCGCTGAACACATCGAGGGCGGCCCCGGCGATGGTGCCCGTGCGCAGCGCCTCGACGAGCGCGCCCTCGTCGACGATCGGTCCGCGCGAAGTGTTCACGAGGCGCGCCGTCGGCACATCAAGCCGAGCTCGCGCGAGCCGATGAGCCCACGGGTGCGCCCGGACAGCACGAGGTGGATCGTGACGACGTCGGAGGCTGCCAGCAGCGTGTCCCTGCTCGCCGCCAGCTCTGCGCCCAGATCCTCGCAGCGCTCGCGTGTGAGGTTCTGGCTCCACGCCAGCACGTGCATCCCGAACGCGCGGCCCACCGTCGCGACCTGCGACCCCAGCCGCCCGAGGCCGAGCACGCCCAGCGTCTTCCCCGCCAGCCCCGTACCGACCGAGGTCTGCCAGCGACCGTCTCGGATGGCGGCATCCTCCTGCGGGACGTGGCGCAGCAGCGCGAGGATGAGCGCCCACGTCAGCTCGGCGGTCGGCGGTCCGAGGCCGCCCGTGCCGCAGACGGTGACGCCATGCTCGCGCGCCGCCTCGATGTCCACGGCGGCGTTGCCCATCCCCGTCGTCACGAGCAGCCGCAGCGCGGGCAGCCGCTCGATGAGCGCTCGCTGGATGCGCGTCCGTTCGCGCATCAGCACCACCACCTCGGCGTCCCGCAGCGCAACCACCAGCTCGTCCTCGCTGGCGATGTGGCGGTCGAGGGTGAACACGTCCGCGCGCGCCTGCACGGCGCTCCAGTCCGCCGAGGTCAGCGCCACCTGCTGGTAGTCATCGAGAATCGCGACCCGCACCTCGTGCCTCCGCCCGTCGTGCTCGGAAGCAGCGAGGGTAGCAGTGCGCGCGTCGGCATCGAGGAGAGGCGCTACTTCTCGTGCCTGATCTCCGCGCCGCCCAGGAAGGCCGTCGCGTCCACCCGGAGCAATGGGCTCTGTGGGTCGGTCGGTGGCTCGGTCTTGTTGCCGATGCCGCCGAGGATCGGCGTGCCGTTGACCTGCACGCGCCAGCCGCGAGGGACGATCAGCTCCGCACCGCCGAACGCCGCCACCAGGGATACCGTCGCCCCCTCGGGCGCGAGCGCCGCCTGGCGGAGGTCGAGCGTGACGCCGCCGAAGGCGGCAGTCAGCGTTGCCCCTCGGAAGGACTGCGAGGTGCTGAGCACCTCGTTGCCGCTGAAGAATGCCGAGGCGTTCACCACCTCGTCCGGTTGTCCGGCAGGGAGGGCGGTCCGACGGAGCACCAGCTGCAGGCCCGCTGCGATGAGGAGCAACGGCCAGACGTAGCGCCAGACGCCCCCCGGCACGATCTCCAGCTGTCCGAGGAGCAACAGCACCCCGACCGCAACGACGACCGCGGGCCCGAGGCTCGCCCGCCGCCCCTCGAACATGGCGCCGAGGCCGAGCGCGATGATGATCACGGGCCACCATCGCGAGATCACATACCCCGCATCGATGCGGCCGAGCTGGTCGAAGAGCAACAGCGTCCCGAGGGTGACGAGCAACGCACCGAAGACCATCCGCGTTGAGATCATGGCCGGCCTCCTGCGGCACGCCCGGTCCCAGTCGGCGGCCGCCCTCGGGTCAGCGTGCACCCGCGGTCGCGCGATGACAAGGACCGGATGGCAGGAAGGGGATCGAGGGCCCCGAGGCGTGTCGCACCTCGCCGCCGTGCGTGCGAGGTGCGAGCGGGACCGGGGATGCGAGACGAAGCGAAACGACTGGTGCCCAGGATGAGACTCGAACTCATACGCCCTTACGAGCACTGCCCCCTCAAGACAGCGTGTCTGCCAGTTCCACCACCTGGGCACTGTAGAAGCTGGCACGAGTGGAGGGACTCGAACCCCCGACCGGCGGATTTGGAGGCCGCTGCTCTACCAGCTGAGCTACACTCGTGCGCGATCCCGAGTCTAGCAACACCGGCACGCTCGGAGAAGGCGTCGCACGTCCTCGCGACGCCTCGGAGCGCGCGCTCCCCCTCCTGCGGGTCGCTACACTGCGCCCGTTGTTCCCCCGACACACACCGCACCCCGCGAGGAGGATCCCGTGATCTACGAACTGCGCACGTACGAGGCCGCCCCCGGCAAGATGGCGGCGCTTCACGCTCGCTTCCGCGACTACACGATGGCGCTCTTTGCGAAGCACGGGATGACGGTCAACGGCTTCTGGACCTACGCGCACGGCGGCTGGACCGACCAGCTCGTCTACCTGATGTCGTTCGACGACATGGCGGACCGTGACCGCAAGTGGGCAGCCTTCCAGGGCGATCCCGAGTGGCAGAAGGTGGTGCAGGAGACCCAGCGCGACGGCGCTCTCGCGGCACGCATCCGCAGCGACATCCTGCGTCCCACGGACTACTCGCCGCTGAAGTAGCCCTCGACGGGAGCTGGAGCGGGCTGCGACGACCGTCTCCGAGGTCGGGCGAAGCCCTCTCGCAATCGGGACCAGTCGAGCCGCAGCATGACCAGATCCTCGCCGCGTCCGCGCCACCAATGCGCGGAGCGCGAGGCGCGCACTTCGCGGCGCCCGTTCACCCCCCGCTGGAACAGGACGGGTGGGCCCGGTGACCGGCCCGGAGGGCCGTCCTCAGGTCCGCTGGCGCACCGGCACCCGGCGGTCCGCGCTAGGAGTCGTTGCCGCGGCTCTCGCGCAGGAAGTTCTCGAGGTCGCTGAGGATGTCCTCGGTGGCCGGGAGCTCCTCGTTACGCGGCGGTTGCAGGGCGCGCGGCACGGCGGGCCGGTTCGAGTCGTACTGCTCCTCGAGCTGGCGCACGTAGGCGTCGGCGTCGGGAGACTGTGCCATCGCGCCGCGCACCTGCCGCGCGAACTCCTCGGCCTGCACCTCCAGCGCCGCGATCGGCGTCCGCGAGCCGTACGCTGCATCGAGGGCGCGCGTGAGCGAGATCGCCGCGTTCGGGTTCGGACCCACCGTGAGGTAGTGCGGGATCAGCGCCCAGAGGCTCGCGTTGCGCCAGCCGAGGGAGCGGTGATGGAGGTTCATCACGCCCACAATGCCCGTCGGGCCCTGGTACCGCGAGGCGGGCGACTGCAGCCCGAACAGCTCCTCGAAGTCCGGGTGCGACGCCGAGAGGTTGAGGGGGAGCGGGCGCGTGTGCGGGACCCCTGCGGGCTGTGCACCAAGGGTGACGCTGGTGGTGCAGTCGACCGCGCGCATGACCTCGGCGACGATCTCCATGAACGTGCGCCAGCGGAGGTGCGGCTCCACGCCCTGCACGAGGACGAAGTCGCGCTCGGCGCCGGGCGGGCGCGCGATCAGCAGTCGGTTCTCCGGCCAGTCGAGGACGCGCTCGTTGCCCTCGAGGTGCACGCGAGGACGCTGGACTGTGAAGTCGTAGAACGGCTCGGGGTCGATGGACCCGAGCGGCGTCGCAGCCCACTGCTCGATCAGGTATTCAATCGCGTGGATGGCCGCGCCGCCATTGTCGTTCCAGCCCGAGAACGCCGCGATCAGCACGGGCCGCTGAAGCGGTTTCAGCTCGGCGGTCAGTCGGAGCGCCTCATGCATCACAGCCTCCTCGAGGCCAGTATGGTCGGATCATGGCGCATGCTGCGCTTCCAGCGGAGCGCTTGCCTCGCGGTGGCGTCGCGCCAGCTCGGCGGGCGACACGGAGTTCAGCGGTAGCTCGGGAATCGCGAGGAGGGTCACCCAGCCGATTCCCACCAGCACCGCCGCCACCACGAATACGAGCGCGATGGCGCTCGCCAGCTCAATCCTAGTCTGTGCGAGCAGCACATCGAACGCGGGTTGTCCCTGAGTCGCTGTCGCCTCGTAGGCACGGCGCACGACCGCGACGCTGCGCTCGTTCAGCAGCGAGTCCGTGTTCTGTGTGATCGCCGGGTAGTTGCCGGCGACCGAGGCCACGCCCTCGCGGAAGCGACCGATCATCAGGCCGGTCAGCAGCGCCACGCCGACCGTCGCGCCGATCTGTCGAAAGAAGGTCGCGCTGGCCGTCGCCACGCCGATGAGCTGGAACGGCAGCGCGTTCTGCACCACCACGGTGAAGACGGGGAAGGTGATGCCGCCCCCGAACCCGATGAGGACCATCACCGCCTCGACGGCGAGCATCGGCGAGTCGACCCGCAGGAGGGAGAACAGCGCGAGGCCGACCACCACCAGTCCCACGCCGACGAGCGAGAGCACCTTGTAGCGCCCCGTCCTCGTCATGACCTGGCCGCCCACGCCCGCCGACGCGGAGAGCGTGATCGACATCGGCGTCATGAGCGTGCCGGAACCGGAGGCTGCGATGCCCTTCACGCCCTGCAGGAATGTGGGCACCATCGTGATCCCGCCGAACAGGCCCGCGCCGAGGGCGAAGAGCACCACCGCCGACACCGAGAACGTGCGGTTGCGAAAGAGGGACGGCGGCAGGATCGGCTCCGCCGCGCGCGACTCCACGAGGATGAACAGCGGCACGCCGACCGCTGCGGCCCCGAGCATCGCGAGGATCGGCGGCGAGTCCCACGCGTACTGGTGGCCGCCCCAGGTCAGCGCGAGCAGCAGCGGCACCAGCGTCAGTGCGAGCAGCGCCGCGCCCAGCAGATCGAGGCGCGGTCGTGCTCCGTGCACCGGCCGCGTCCACGGCATCCCGATCCCGACGATCGCGAACGCGAGCAGCCCGATTGGCAGGTTGACGAAGAACACCCACCGCCA
>JAXLWY010000036.1:0-10226 GCA_046328255.1 Dehalococcoidia bacterium
CGAGGACGAGTACTCGTACCTTCGCATCGACCCGCACGACGACCTTCGACTCGTGATCCTCGTTCCTGAATTCTCCATGCCCACGAACGAGTCCCGGAAGGCGCTTCCCGACCGATTCAATCGCAACCAGGCGGTGCACAACGTGGCGCGCGCGGCGATGCTCGTGGGCGCCATCGCGACTCGCACGTACGAGCACCTCGGCGTGGCTACCGAGGACCTGATCCATCAGCCCGCGCGCGCCGGGATCTTCACGCCGATGTACGAGATCTTCCGGGCTGCTCGCGCGGCCGGCGCACACGGCGTGTATCTCTCGGGCGGTGGGTCCGCGATCGCCGCCTTTGCGACCGATCGCTTCGAGGAGATCGCGGGCGCCATGCGCGAGGTCGCCGCGGCCCACGGCCACAACGCAATCACGCGAGTGTGCACCCTCGGAGGGCACGGTGCGACGGTCGTCGCGTCCGCGTAGCCCCGCCCACTCCTCGTCAGCAGCGACTCACGGAGCAGGACCATGGCCCTGATAGTGCAAAAGTACGGCGGTTCGTCCGTCGGCGACGCGGACCGCATTCGCAACGTCGCGCGTCGCATCGCCGGTCGCGCCGAGGCGGGAGACCGCGTCGTCGCCGTGGTGTCGGCGATGGGGGACAAGACCGACGAACTGATCGAGCTGGCACGTGACCTCAGCTCGTCACCACCGGCGCGCGAGATGGACGTGTTGCTCTCGACGGGCGAGATCGTGTCTTCGGCGCTGCTTTCGATGGCGCTCCACGAGCTGGGGCGCGACACCATCAGCCTCACGGGGGCACAGGCGGGCATCCGCACCGACGCGGTCTACGGCCGCGCGCGGATCACCGGCATCGACACGGAGCGCCTCGAGCGTGAGCTGGCCGGCGGTCGCGTCGTCATCGTGGCAGGGTTCCAGGGAATGTCGGAAGACTTCGACGTCACCACGATCGGACGAGGAGGCAGCGACACGACCGCGGTCGCGCTCGCCGCCGCGCTCAGAGCGGACACCTGCGAGATCTACACGGATGTCGCCGGGGTCTACACAGCCGACCCCCGCATCTGCCCGAGCGCGCGGCCGCTGCGCGACGTGAGCTACGAGGAGATGCTCGAACTGGCGACGACGGGTGCTCGCGTGATGCACGCGCGAGCGGTTGAGGTGGGCGCGATCTACGGCGTCGAGATCCTCGTCGCGAGTTCGTTCGACGCTGCAGCACCCGGCACGATCATCCGGCGGGAGGCGACCATGGAGCAGGCAAACAAGGTCCGCGGGATCGCGCACCAGGATCACATCGCGAAAGTGACGGTCCGCGCGGTCCCGGACCGGCCGGGCATCGCGGCGCAGCTCTTCGAGCCCCTCGCGACGGCGGGCGTGTCCGTCGACACGATCGTGCAGAACGCCAGCGTCGAGGACCTCACCGACATGACGTTCACCATCGCGCAGGCGGACCTCGAGGCCGCGCTCGGTACGGTTCGGGAGCTGCTCCCGACGCTGGGGGCACGCGACGTGGTCTCGGACCCCGACCTCGGCGCGGTGTCGATCGTCGGGACGGGGATGGCTACCACGCCTGGCTACGCGGCGCGCATGTTCAAGACGCTGTACGAGGCCGGCATCAACATCGAGTTGATCTCGACCTCGGAGATTCGGATCACCTGCATCGTGGCATCGGGGCGCGTGGGCGACGCCGTGCGAGCGCTGCATGACGCGTTCGCCCTCGACCAGGCGGGATGACGACGCCTCAATGCTTCCGTTCGTGGGCGGGCCGGTGCTAGAGTGCGGAGGCTGGCCCAGCACGCCCGTTCGCGTAACCGGGTAAGCAGATAAGCGGTAATTCGCTCATTCGAGGCCTGTTCGCGTGCCGTTCACTCATCTCCACGTGCACTCCGAATACAGCCTGCTGGACGGGCTGTCGCGGATCCCGGACCTCGTCACGCGCGCGCGCGAGTTGGGGATGGACGCCCTCGCGGTCACGGATCACGGGGCGCTCTACGGCGCGATCGAGCTGTACGAGGAGGCTCGCAAACAGGGTGTGAAGCCGATCATCGGCCTCGAGGGTTACATGGCCGCGGGGAGCCGCTTCGTGCGCAATCCCGCCGAGCGCGCCCAGCACCACCTCACACTGCTCGCGCAGAACGCGACCGGGTACCGCAACCTGATCAAGCTCTCCTCCGCGTCGCACCTCGAGGGCTTCTACTACAAGCCCCGGATGGACCACGACCTCCTCGCCGCGCACTCCGAGGGAATCATCGCGCTCTCCGGATGCCCCTCGGGGGAGCTCATGAGCGCCCTCGGCGAGGGCCGCGACGAAGATGCCGAGGCCGTCGCGCGCTGGTACGCCGAGGTGTTCCCGGGGCGTTATTTCCTCGAGGTGCAGGAGCACGGCCAGGAGCAGTTCTCGCGCCTGAACCGGCCCGTGGTCGACCTCGGCAAGCGGATGGGGCTGCCGGTCGTCGTCACCAATGACTCGCACTACACGCGCCCGGAGCAGCACCACCCGCACGAGGTGCTGCTCTGCATCGGCACCAACGCCACGATGCAGGACCCGAACCGCTTCAGGCTCGACGGCAACACGTTCTACCTCCGCTCCGAGGAGGAGATGCGCGGGCTCTTCCCCGAGCTGCCGGAGGTCGCCGACAACACGGCGCGCGTCGCCGAGATGGTGGACATCAAGCTCGACTTCGGTCGCACCCAGCTGCCCGATCCCGGGCTGCCTGCGGGCGTGACCGCGATGCAGCACCTCCAGCGGCTCTGCGAGGAGGGGCTCGCGCGGCGGTACGCGGACGTGACCGACGCCCACCGCGAGCGGCTGCGCTACGAGCTGTCCGTCATTGAGCAAACCGGCTTCGCCGAGTACATGCTGATCGTGCGCGATATCGCGGGATTCGCGCGCAGCCAGGCAATCCCGATGGGGGTGCGCGGCTCCGCGGCCGCGTCGATCGTCCTCTACTGCCTCGATGTCACGGACATCGAGCCGACGCAGTACCGCCTGGTCTTCGAGCGCTTCCTCAACCCCGAGCGCATCTCGATGCCCGACGTCGACTTCGACTTCGCCGACGACCGCCGTGACGAGGTGATGCGCTACGCCGCCGAGCGCTACAAGGCGACCGCGTGGCGCAGATCGTCACGCGTTCGGCACCCTCGGTGCGAAGGCGGCAATCCGGACACCGGGCGCGGCCTCGGCATGACGTACGGCGACACCGATCGCGTCGCGCGCCTGATCCCGGACACGCTGCACATCACCGAACGATACCGCCCTGACAGTCGGAGGACCTCAAGCGCGAGTACGAGGCCGACAGCCGGTGCGCGAGCTGGTGGACACCGCGCGCGAACTCGAAGGTGTGGCCCGCCACTGAGCACGCACGCAGCGGGCGTGGTGGATCACGCGTGAGCCGCTCACCGACGTCGCGCCGCTGCAGCGTGCCACCTCGACGGGTGCGAACGGCGACGACGCCGAAGCGCTGCCCACCACCCAGTACCCGATGGGCATCGTCGAGAAGACGGCCTGCTCAAGATGGACTTCCTCGGGCTCACGAACCTCACCATCCTCGGGCGCGCCGTCGAGCTGATCCGCTGGGCAGCGCGGCGAGCAGCTCGACCTGATGGCGCTGCCCGATGGCGATCTCGAGACGGCGGCGCCTCGCCGAGGGGGCAGGACGTTCGGGGTGTTCCAGCTGGTGAGTCGGCCGGGATGCGCCGCTACGTCCAGGAGCTGCAGCCGCAGGGCATCCGGGAGGTCGCGGCCATGGTCGCGCTCTACCGTCCGGGCCCGAGCACATCCCGCGCTACATCGATGTGAAGCACGGCCGCCTGGCTCCGGCGTACCCACACGAGGACCTCGCCGGCATCCTCTCGACGAGACGTACGGCGTCATCGTCTACCAGGACCAGGTCCTCGAGGTGGCCAAGCGGTGGCTACCTGCTCGGCCAGGCCGACGTGATGCGCAAGGCGATGGGCAAGAAGGTCGCCTCGGTCATGCTCGCCGAGCGCGGGCGTTTTTCGTCGACGGCGCGGTCAGCGAGCAGGGCTACGAACGGCGCCTCGCCGAGGGCCTGTTCGACCTGATCGAGCTGCTTGCCGGCTACGCCTTTAACAAGGCGCACGTTCTCGTACGGCGTCATCGCCTACCAGACGGCCTACCTCAAGCACTACACGGTCGAGTACATGACCGCGGTGATGATGGCCGCCCATGGGAGCCAGGACTGGATCGCTGCCGCCACCGCCGAGGCAGCGCGACGCTGATCGCGACGCTGCTGCCCGACGTCAACCGTTCGCAGTCGAACTTCGATGTCGAGACGCAGGCCGATGGCTCGAGGGCGATCCGCGCGGGCTCGCGCAGATCAAGAACGTGGGCCAGGGCGCAATCGAGACGTTGCTCGCCGAACGCGCCTCTGAGGCGAGTTCCGCACCATCGAGGACTTCGCGCGCCGGATCACCCCGCGCGACATACCGGCAAGGCGTGCTCGAGTCCCTCGCGAAGGCGGGCGCGCTCGATCTGCTCGCCGACCGGGGGAGCATCGTCGCGGACTTGACCGCATCCTCGGGCTCGCGCAGCAGGAGACGCGCCTCCGCGAAACCGGTCAGACCTCGATGTTCGACATGTTCGGGACCGCCGTCGACACGCCGCTCCCCGCCCTCGAGCTGCCGGTGCTCGTCACGCCGAAGCAGGAGATGCTCGGCTGGGAGAAGCGAACTGCTCGGCGCGTACATGTCGGATCACCGGTTCAAGCAGGCCGGCGCCGACCTCGCGGAGCACCTGACTGGCGGCAACTGTCCGAGCTCGGACTCCGACCTCGTGGGCTCCGAGGCGATCGTCGCCGGGACCGTCACCACGATCCGGCGCCTGAGCACGCGGCAGGGCAAGACCTTCGCCGCGTTCGGCCTCGAGGACCTCGGGGGCTCGGCCGAGCTGACGCTCTGGCCCGACGGCTACGAGCGCTACCGCGAGATCCTCGTCGAGGGCAACGTGCTGATGGCGCGCGTCAGCGTCCGCCAGCGGACGGATCGCGTGACGTACGCCGTCGAGGAGCTGTGCGCGTACCACCTCGATACCGGCGCACTCGTGGGCTTCGATCCTGCTCGCTTCCTGGGCGCGAAGTCGAGGCGACGCACCGAACCCGCACTCGCTGCAAGCCGAGGCGGCGCGCCCGAAGTGCCTGCCGCCGGAGGTCCGACAGTGGGACGCGGGCATCTGCGCTTGTTGCCTTCTCAGATGCCGCGCCGGCAACGCCCACGGTGCCGCAGCGCCGGCCCGAGGAGACAGTCGGCCCTCGGCGCCTGCAGATCGAGCCCGACGAGGACGACGATCAGCCCGCGATTCCGGCGCCGCGTACGCAAGATCGTGGCGGTGCTGGCCTCGGCTCCCGGGCCCTGCTCCCGTGGAGCTGCACGTGCGCACTCGAGGCGGCGCGGTGCAACGACTGCGTCTCAGCTCGGTGACGCTCTCCGAGGATGTGGTCCGGCTCATCCAGGGCCTGCTCGGCGTCCTCGGCACGGTCCGTGAGGTGGGCGACTCCGCCTACGGCCGCGACGCGTGGCGGCCGGCGGGGCTGACGTCGGTCGGGTCGGCCGCAACCGGATGAGTCCGCTGACCGTCCGCTTGCTTCGCTCCTCTCGTTCTTCGTCCTCGTACCCTGTCCGAGTACGTCGCGCCAAGGAGGGTTCGCAGTGGCTCGCTGGGCGGTCATCTACGCGACGAAGGAAGGTCACACGGCCAGAGTCGCGCTGGCCCGCGACTCGATGCGTCGCGCGCGCCGCGGTCGACGAGTTTGACGTCATTGCACTCACGCGCTTTGAGCCCTCGAACTATGACGGCGCCGTTCTCTGCGCGCCCGTCCACATGGGCGCATACCCCGATGCGCTCATCGACTTCGCGCGCACGCAGGCAGGCTGGTTACGCGAGACCGGGGCCGCGTTCGTCTCCGTCAGCCTGTCGGCGATCGGCGATGACGACGAGGATCGCGCGAACCTGGCCGCATGTATCGACAAGTTCGCTGCCGCAAGCGGTTGGACGCCTGCGACGGTCGAGCACGTGGCGGGGGCGTTCGTCTTCTCGCAGTACCCGTTCTTCGTACGCCAGGTGATGAAGCTGATCGCGAGGCAGCACGGTTTGCCGACGAGCGGCGACCGTGACTACACGAACTACGCCCGCCTCGATGCCTACGCTCGTGAGCTGGTGGCTGAGCCTCGGAGCCCGCAGGGTTGACCGCGGGCCCCATCTCACGTGTCGCGGTTAGATCTTTCCTTGCGGCGGAGCATCTCCTCAGCGATCTGGATCGCGTTCGTCGCTGCACCCTTGCGAGGTTGTCCGAGACGACCCAGAACACAAGCCCGTGCTCGACGGACTGGTCGCGTCGCAGCCTGCCGACGAACGCGCGGTCGTCGCCCTCCGTGTTGAGGGGCGTCGGATAGACCGAGGCGGCCGGGTCGTCCATCACGGCGAGGCCGGGCAACTGCGCGAGGGCGGCGCGCGCGTCATCGACTGCGACGGGGCCGTCGAACTGGACGTGGACCGACTCGGCGTGCCCGATGATCGTCGGCACGCGCACGCAGGTTGCGGCGAACGGCAGGTCCGGCAGGTGGAGGATCTTGCGCGTCTCGTTGCGCATCTTCAGTTCCTCGCCGGTGTACATGTCCTCGCCGAACGAATCGACCTGCGGGATCACGTTCATCGCGATCTGGTGAGGGTAGACCTCGGGCGCCGGGATCGCCTCGCCACGACCAAAGGCGGCGAGCTGCGACTTGAGCTCGGCGACGGCCTGCGCGCCGGTCCCCGACACCGCCTGGTACGTCGAGGCAGTCACGCGGGAGAGCGTCCCCACCTGCCGGAGCGCGTGCAGCGCCATCGCCAGTGGCGTCGTGGTGCAGTTCGGGATCGAGAGGATCCCCTCGTGCCAGTCGACATCGGCACCGTTCACCTCGGGGACCACGAGCGGGACGTTCTCCTGCATGCGGTACGCCGAGCCGTCGTCGATCATCACGCCGCCGGCCTCGACGACCTGTGGACCCCACAGCCTCGAGGCGTCGGCCGTGGCGGAACAGAAGACGAGGTCGGCGCCCTTGAGGGCGTCCAGCGAGGTCTCCTGGACAGTGTGCCGGGCCCCTGCGAACTCCATCTGCCTGCCGGCCGAGCGCTTCGTCGCGAGCAGCTTCAGCTGGCCGATGGGGAACTTGCGCTCCGCGGCGACCCGCAGGAACACCTCGCCCACGGCGCCCGAGGCGCCGATCACTGCCACGTTGAGCTGTCGAGACATCACTCGCTCCGAAACTGCGCCATCCGAGGGGAGGGCTTATACATCGATGATACGTGCCGACGCGGCCGGAGCGCACCCGCTCCGCGCCTCATCCGGACCACGAAGAACGGCGGAAGAGCGGTCAGCGCGCTCGATTCAGGACGAGGTGCACGAGGGTGCGGACCGGCTGACCGGACATCCCCTTCACCCACTCCCCACGGTCGCGCGAGACGTCCATCACCCCGGCGATGTCGAGGTGCGCCCACGGCGTGTCGCCTGCGAACATCTCGATCAGCTTTGCGCCCGTGATGGACCCTGCCGGCGCACCGCCGGTGTTCTTGACGTCGGCCACGTCCGACTTGATCTGCTCGAAGTACTCGCGGTCCATGGGCATGCGCCAGAGCTTCTCGCCTGACCGCTCAGACGCGCGCTCGAGGTCCGCCATCAGCGCGTCGTTGTTCGTGTGCACCCCGAATCGGACGCCCCCGAGCGCGACGTTGATCGCTCCGGTGAGCGTTGCGATGTCGATCAGTGGGGTGGCGCCCTGCGACTTCGCGTATGCGACGCCATCGGCGAGAATGAGGCGTCCCTCGGCGTCCGTGTTGATCACCTCGATGGACTGTCCGTCCATCGCGTACACGACGTCCCCTGGCTTCGTCGCACCGCCGCCGGGCATGTTCTCGGTACAGGGCGCCACACCGAGCACGCTCGCCGGCGGCTTCAGACGCGCGATCGCCATCATCGCGCCGAGCACCGAAGCCGCGCCCGACATGTCGCCTTTCATGCGCTCCATGCCCGCCGCCGGCTTGATCGACGTGCCGCCCGTGTCGAAGGTGATCCCCTTGCCGATGAGCGCAACCGGCTGCGCGTCGTTGGCGCCCCGATAGCGGAGCACGATGAACTTCGGTGGCTGGTGCGACCCGTTCGCGACGCTGAGGTACGACCCCATCCCCAGGCGCTCCGCCTCGGCGCGTTCGATCACGGTGCATTCGAGGCCCTCGCGCGCCGCCATCTCCTGCGCGCGCGTGGCCATCACCGTGGGCGTCATCAGGTTGGCGGGCTCGTTCGCGAGGTCGCGCGCGAAGTTCGTCGCCTCGGCGAGCGCGACGCCCTGCGCGAGGCCGCGCTGGGCCGCCGCTGCGGCCCGCGCGCTTGCCTCGACGAAGACGACGCTCGAGACGTTCCCTCGAGGGCGGTCGGCCTCCTTCGTGTGGTGGCGATCGAACCGGTACAGGCCCATCAACACGCCCTCGACGCGCGCGGCCGAGGCGAGCTCGGTGTCGACGCTGCCGCTCGCGTAGCTCTGCGTCGACCAGGCGACGCGGCCCGCGTCCATACCGCGCAGCGTCCTCGCGAGGTTGCCCGACGCGCGACGCTCGGCGTTTGCGTCGAAGGGCTCGCTCTTACCGGCACCAACAACGACCACCCGGTGGGCCTTGAGTCGGCCCCCGTGCACCACGGTTGTCTCGCCGGAACGGCCGGTGATGAGCCCGTCCCGGATCATCCTCGCGATCGCGCCGTTCGTCGCTCGATCAATCTGCGCCGCCTGTCCGCTCAGCCGCGAGGAGCCCTCCGGCACCCAGCACACCAGCGTGTCCGCGTCGACTTGCGTGATCGTGCCGCCGGAGACGCTCACTTCGGGCGCGCTCATCGTTGCTGTCCTCTCGCCGG
The DNA here is from genome assembly GCA_046328255.1 of Dehalococcoidia bacterium. Lineage (GTDB taxonomy): Bacteria > Chloroflexota > Dehalococcoidia > UBA2979 > UBA2979 > RBC038. Next base: position 8,902 of record JAXLWY010000036.1, read on the forward strand.
CGTTCGCGCAAGTAGCCGATTTCGAACGCGAATGGGCCCGAGCATATGGACCTGTGATGAGGAACGGCAAGGCGCGGGGTTACAATCGTCGGCGGAGGTGGCCGTGAGTGCTCGCGCCGTCCTTCGGTACGTGCTTCGGCAGAGTCGACCCGGGCGCCAACGTCCAGCGTGGTGGGATCTCACCGAGCTTGGCCTCGCCGCCGCGGGATTCGTCGCGTACTTCCTCGTTCGCGGTGCGGTGGTCGACCACCCGACCCTCGCGATCACGCACGCACGGGAAATCGTGGCGCTGCAGATGTCGCTCGGGCTCTGGGTCGAACCGCGCCTGCAGGCGCTGGCGATGGAGGTGCACCCCCTCGTCCGCGCGATGAACTTCGTGTACTTCTGGCTGGATTTCCCACTGATCGTCGCGGTCGGCGTGGCGCTCTTCTGGAAGCGACCGACGCACTACATCCTCCTGCGTGATGCCCTGCTGATCTCCGGCGGCATGGCGCTCGTCTGCTACTACGCCTATCCGGTCGCACCGCCGAGGTACCTGCGAGAGCTCGGGTTCGTCGACACCCTCGAGCAGTTCGACCACCTCTCGTACCAGGCGCAGTCGATGCGACCGTTCGTGAACCCGTATGCGGCCGTGCCGTCGCTTCACGTCGGCTGGGCCGTGCTGCTCAGCCTCACGTCGTTTCGGGTGAGTTCGAGGCTGCTCCTGCGGTCGGCGGGCGTCGTGCTCGTGGGGTTGCAGGCCGTGGCTGTGGTCGTAACGGGGAACCACTTCATCTTCGACGGCCTCGTGGGGCTGGTCCTGTGCATCATCGCGTGGCAGACCGCGGTGGTGCTCCAGGAGCGCGGGTACCCCTCGGTCCGCTGGGTCGCTGCCCGCTACGCCCACTCGCGACCGCGGCGCTCGACCATCGCCAGGAGCTCTGGCTAGCCCTCTTCGAGATCGAGCGCGAGTGCAGTCACGAACTGCTCGAACGCCGCACCTGAGGTGTCCACCTGCATGTGCTCGCGGGTGATGGGCTCCTGCCGCTGCGCCTGCTGCAGGTGCACGTCGCGAGGTGACTGGGGCACGCCTCCGGCCGACACCGCCGCACCGGCGGGCACGAAGGACCCCGCGAGCCGTTCCATCACGATCTCGGTCGGCGCCGTGACCTCGACGAGGACGAGGCGCGCTCGGTGCAACTCGGCGATGCTGTACAGCGGCTGTCGTTCCCACTCGGTCAGGTTCGGCGCGTCGAGGACAACGGAGACGTTCCGATGCAGCAGCTCCCCGATGGCAAGGCGAACCGCGCGTTGCACCCGCCGAGTCTCGCTGAACGAGTAGTCGG
>JAXLWY010000037.1:0-9774 GCA_046328255.1 Dehalococcoidia bacterium
GCTGAGGCACCCCTCGAGGCGCACACGTTCGAGGCGAAACGCGAGGCCCGGCGATGCCGGGCCTCGTTCGTTGTGGTGGGCCGGGGGAACGGTCACCGGTTCGTCGTATAACCTCGTGGGCCACACTCCGAGGAGGAGGCGTCATGCGGCAGCTCACACCCGCCGAGGGCAACGCTGCCTCCCGCGCCGCGTGGGACTCCAACGCAGCGTTCTGGGACGAGCGCATGGGCGACGGCAACGACTTCGTCGAGGAGCTGGGCTGGCCCAACCTCGCGACGCTGCTCGAACCTCGCGAGGGTCAGCGACTCCTCGATGTCGGCACGGGCAACGGACTCATCGCGCGCCGGCTCGCCGCCCTCGGCTGCCACGTCGTCGCGTTCGACTTCTCCGAGGCGATGCTCGCTCGAGCACGCGCGTACGCTTCGGACGGCCCGCCCATCGACTACCGCCGGATCGACGCCACCGACGAGCCGGCGCTGCTCGCCCTCGGGGACCGTGGCTTCGACGGCGCGGTGTCGAACATGGTGCTGATGGATATGGCCGAGATCGCCCCGCTGTTCCGAGGCCTGGCGCGCCTGCTGCGACCCGGCGCGCCCTTCGTCGCCTCGGCGATGCACCCGGCCTTCAACCATGCGTCCGCCACGATGCTGGCGGAGGTGGAGGATCGCGAGGGCGAGCTCGTGACCGAGTACTCCGTGCGGGTCCGTGGCTACCTCGAAGCGAACACGCGCTTCGGACTGGCGATCAACGGGCAGCCGCGACCGCAGCCGTACTTCCACCGATCGCTCACCGACCTGATCGCTCCCGCCTTCGAGGCTGGGTTCGTCCTCGATGGCCTGCGCGAGCCCGCATTCGGCCCCGCGAAGCGCGACGAGCGGCGCGGGCCGCACTGGGGCAACATGACCGGCATCCCGCCGATGCTCGTCGTGCGACTACGCTTGCCCGCGTGACCACCGCCCGACTCCAGGCTGCGCTCGACTCGGTGCGCGATTCGGTCGCGGGCACCGCCGAGGCCGCGCGCGCCCTTGCGGGGAGCACGCTGGTCCTCGCGGGCATGCTCTCGGTGATGGGGATCCTCACCGCCGAGGCGACCTACGGCGAGGGCTACTCGACGAACCTCGACACCATCAGCCACCTCGCAACGCGTACTGCCGAGGGCGATCTCGTCCAGCCATCCGCGACGATCTTCAACCTGGCAATGGTGCTCTCGGGTGGGATGCTCCTCGTCTCTGCGTACGCACTCCACCATGCGGCAACCGCCGAGCGCGTCACACGCGCCGTCGCGTTGCTCGGAGCGGGCACGCTCGGCGTCGGCGTCTTTCCCGAGTACTACCCCACGCTCCATCGGATCGCGGCGGGCACGACGTTCGTCTCGGGCGGCGTCGGCGCCATCCTCGTCGCGCAGGTCACGCCGAGGCCGTTCAGCATGATCTCGGGAACGCTCGGCGTGATCGTTCTCGTCGCCCTCGACCTCGCGGTGTTCGGCGGCAACTCGTTTGGACGCCAGTGGCTGGGGTCGGGCGGAATCGAGCGCTGGGTGGCGTATCCGGTGATGCTCTGGCAGGTGGGGTTCGGCGGGTACCTCCTCGGGAACCGCGGGCTCCTCGGGCTGCGCCACCCTCGAGGCTAGGTCGCGGCACGCCACCGAGGGCGCAACGGGCGGCGGCTCGATTCGAACTCGCCCCGGACTGCGCAGTGGTTCGGCCGGCCCTTCGCAAGGTCACGGGAGCCTCAGCACGAACGGATACCGGCGCCCGATCTGAGAGCCGACAGGCAGGCTCATCCCAGGGTGCGCATGGCCCGCAGAGCTGCACGGAGCTCGCGACGCCACGCAACTACTGGGCCGGCTCGCCCGAGTGCCGACCGTCACGGGGGAAAGCGAGGGGAGCGCGAGGGGCCGAGCCCTTCGGATGAGATGGGTGGGTGGGCGGGCAGTCGGCCCGGAGGGCCGTCCTCAGCACCTCGCGAACTCGCTACATCGCAAGAGCGGGACGAGACTCAGGTCACTCCCCGCGCGGCCCGCAGAGCCGCACGTAGCTCTCGACGCCACGCGAGGCGCAGGCCGGACCACGTCTCGTCGATCGCGGCGACTTTGTTGTCGACGAGTCCGAGCGGCAGCGCCACGTCGCGGACCACGTTCTCGGTCATGTCGGTCGGCACCTTCGAGGCGCGCTTCGGCCACGCGATCCAGAGCGCGCCGTCCACCTCGATGGCCGCACCCAGCCGCTCGATGTTCGCAGCGAGCGCGGCGGCCTCTTTCGTGAAATACACAAGGATCCGCCGCGCCGCCCCGGCGAGTGCGAATCGACACCGCTTCGGGTAACGGCTGGAGGAGCTGTCTGGAAGTCGACGGGCGCACCATCGAGGACGACGCGGAGTCCCGCCTTGATGCCCAGCTTCTTCGCCAGCGGCGTGCCCGAGTAGCCCGCTGTCACGAGGCGCCCTCGGTGGGAGCGCCGGTGCCCAGCGTGCGCACGAACCAGTCGACGAGCATGGCGCGCACCCGGGATGGCGCTGGCGGAGGCCGTGCGTCGCGCCCTCGAGGAGCACTATCTCCCGAGGCTCGCCCGCCATCGAGTACAGCAGTCGCGAGCAGTCGGGCGACAGGCGCGCGTCATCGAGGCCGTGCACGAGCAGCAATGGGCGCGGCGCCAGCTCGCCAACGCGCTGCGCTCCCGCGGTCTGCGTCGCCAGCGTGGCCACCGAGGCGACACGTGCGGGCCCCCGGGCCGCAGCCTCGATCACGACGGCGCCGCCGAACGAATGGCCGAGCAGCCCGATCGAGCCGCTCCCGCCCGCGTCCAACCACTCGATGGCCACGCGTACATCGTGGACGCCGTCCTCGACGGGACCGGGGAACCTGTGGATACGGAAGTCCACGCGCAGCGTCGCGATGCCCGCCGCCGCGAGGTCGAGCGCGAGCGCCGAGTAGAGGCCCACGGGTCCATCGAGGCCCCCGTCGCCACCGCCGACCATGACGACCACCGGTGCATCCACGGCCGTACGAGTGAGGGCTGCAGCGCGATCGGACCGCGCGCCGAGGGGGATGTGGATGCGCTCGGCCGGGTCGAAAGGCGGGCGGTATCGGTCTCAGGCGCCGTCATGGCTCGCGAGGCTAGCACGCGGCAACTCGGCACTTGCATGCCCGAGGGATAATCGCTGGCGCACGTCGCACACACGAGCGTGGTGAAGGAGGCACGATGCCCACCGCATCGATCAATGGCACGGACATCTACTACGAGACGTACGGCAGCGGGTTCCCGGTCGTCTTCGTCCACGGGGGCTTCGGCGGCCTGGGGACGGGTGCGGGTGGCAACGTGCCCGCGTGGGTAACGAAGTTCGCGGAGCACTTCCAGGTGATCCTGCCGGACCGCCGCTCCTCGGGGCGCTCCGGATTCCCCGACACGCCGCACACGCACTCGCTCTTCGCGAGCGACATCCGCGAGCTGCTGCGTCAGCTGGGGCACGAGAAGGCGCACATCTACTGCACCTCGGCGGGAGGCCCCACGGCGCTGCAGTTCGGCCTCGAATACCCCGAGGCAACGGCGTCGCTGATCATCACCGACACCGCGCCCTGGCTCTCGAAGGACCAGGACCTGCTCGACAAGCTGCGCGAGCGCATCGAGATCCTGAAGACGAAGGGCGTCGACGCGGCCTACGAGGCGCGTCGCGAGGGCGGCACGGTCGGCCTCAATCTCTTCGCCGCCGCGCGTCCCGCGCAGTCGAAGGAGGAGGAGGAGCAGCGCGCTGCACGTCGCGCGGCGATCCAGGCGCAGCTCGCGCAGGTGCCGAGGGAGGAGCGCATCTCCAAGTACGGCGCCGAGCTGCGCACTTACGAGGCGCACCTCGACTTCGACGCCTCCTCGAGACTGGCTGAGATCAAGGCCCCCGTGCTGCTGATCTACGGCACCGGCGACACGGTGTACCCGAACGTGCCGTGGGGCGACCTCGTCAAAGGCCTGCCGAACTACACGTACGCGCCCATCGAGGGCGCCGAGCACGGCGTCGCCGGCGAGCACCCCGAGGTCTACGACCAGATCCTCGAGTTCTGCCGGGCACACACGCCCGTCGCGGCATAGGCCAGCCGCCCTCGAGACAGTCCGTCACACATCGAGGGGCGCCCGTGGTTGAGCGCCCCTCGGCGATCCGTACGCAATGACGGCAACGGCTGCGTCGGGTTTCGGAGTTCACCCGACACGGCCCCACCGGCAAGTCACCTGGCCGGCAGGCCGTGCCATCCGAGGACCCGCCGGCAGTAGGCGATGTGCGCACGCATTCTGCACATGTTGCCCCCGCGCTTCTGTAAGGGTGCGCGAGGGGCGCAGCCCCTCGCAAGAAGGGGTGAGCGGGCGGGTCCTCCGGCCCGGACGGCCGACATCAGCTCTGCGTGCAGTCGCTGCCTCCCGAGCGAGGTAGAGGCTACTGCACGCGCTGGGGCGTGAAGCTCTGTTCCTTCTGCTCGATCTGATCGATGTGCATCCGGTAGTGGCGGTACACACCGCGCAGCATCTGGATCACGGTCAGGTTGCCCCAGCCGGTGTTCAGCCCGCGCTTCCCGAACGCCTCGTCCGGGATCGAGGCGACGATCTCGAGGTTCTTGCGGTGGCGCTCCTCGAGGAGCCCGATCAGCTCATCCAGCGTGCGCGGGTCACCCGGAGGCGGGAACGGGTTCGACTCCTCGATGATGCGGTACTTCGCCCACTCGGCGGCCAGGTCGGGCTCGTCCGAGGCGGCCGCGGTCTTCGCCGCCATCGACATCCACACGTCATCCGCGAGCAGCTGGTGCTCGAGCTGCTGGAGGGCAGACCACTCGCCCGGCTCGGGTGGCCGTCGCCATTCGGCGTCCGAGCGCTGACGCACCGTCGCGATCATCTCGTCGTGGTGCGCCTGCAACTTCTCGACCAGGTCGGCGCGGATCTCTGCTGGGGTCGGTGTGCTCGTCATCGGGAAGGCCCTCCATTCGAGGCCGCTCGGCGTGGGCTACGCTGCCCCGAGGCCGTCCACGCCTGTGCGCGAACGTGGCAGTCGTTGTAGCACTTCCAACCGCGGATCGCGGTCACGAGGAGGTCGTGATGAAGATCGGTGTGGGACTCTCGAGGAACGCCCCGGATGACTGGCCGAGCGCGATCCACTTCGCGGTGGAGGCGGAGCGGTTGGGCGTCGACTCGATCTGGTCGGCCGAGACGTGGGGATTCGATGGCGCGACGCCGCTGGCGTACGTCGCGTCACACACCTCGCAAGTGAGGCTCGGCACGAGCATTCTCCAGATCGGCGCGCGCAGCCCGGCGCTCACCGCGATGACCGCGCTGGCGATGGCCTCGATGACCGGGGACCGGTTCGTGCTCGGCCTCGGCGTCACGAACCCGCAGGTCCTCGAGGGCTGGCACGGCACGTCCTTCGATCACCCGCTGACGCGCACACGCGAGCTCATTGAGATCGTGCGGCTGATCACGGCGCGCGAACGCCTCGAATACCACGGCCGCATCCATGACCTGCCTGCGAATGGCGCGCGCACGATGCGCGCGGCGGTGCCGGGACGCCACGTGCCGATCTACATCGCCTCCGTCGGGCCGCAGATGCTGCGGCTGACCGGCGCGGTCGCCGAGGGCTGGATCGGCAACTGCTTCCTCCCCGAGCGCGCACACTTCTACCTCGATCACCTGCGCGCGGGTGCGGAGTCGGCGGGACGCACCCTCGAGGACCTCGAGCTGCAGGTCCCGGTCACCCTCGAGTTCGGCGACGACCTCGAGGAGCTGATCACGAGGCACGCGCGCGCTACGCGTTCACGTTCGGGGCGATGGGTGCGGCGCAGGGCAACTTCTACGTCGAGGCGTACGCACGCCAGGGATTCGAGGAGGTGCGCGAGGTCGAACGGCTGTGGCTGGCCGGCAGACGCGACGAGGCCGAACGCGCAGTCCCGATCGAGATCGGCGAGAAGACGAACCTGCTCGGCACCGCGGAGACGGTCAAGGCGCGCCTGCGCGCCTACCGGGACGCCGGGATCACCTCGTTACGGGTGGGCCTCCGAGGCGAAGACATCGATGAGAGACTGGGCCACCTCGCGCGGCTGATGCAGCTCGTGCGCGAGGTCGACGCCGAGCCGACCCAGGCTCCCCTCGCTAGTGCGCGCCCGTGAACGTGCGCTCTCCCGCTCGAATCGGCACCTGGAGTCGATTCTCCGCTGGCGGCACGGGGCACGACCAGCCGTCGTTGTATGCGCAGTACGGGTTGTACGCGTAGTTGAAATCGAGGAGCACACGGTTGGCCTCGAGCGGCAGGACCTCGAGGTAGCGCCCCGCGCCGTACGTCTCGCCCCCCGCGTTGGAGTCCTGGAACGGCAGGAAGATGTGCCCGGACCCGGGCTCGCGGTAGAGCGTCAGCGACGCCTCGGCATCATCGACCCGGAACGTGACGCGCGCCCAGCGCTCGTAGGTGGCCTCGCCGCCGGTGCTGGTCTGCATCGAGACGAGCTCGCGCTGCTCGAACGGCACCGCCTCCACCTCGAGGGCGAGCGCTGGGTTTTCCTCGTAGTAGGCGAGCCCGGTGAAGTGCCGTCGCTGGCTCGCGGTCAGCGGCGCGTCCGGGGAGTCTCGGAAGAACTCGTCCTTGCCCGCGCGAAACTCGTCGAGGTGGGACATGCTGGCCTCCGGGTTCGGGCTGCGCGGGAGTGGTCTTGAGCGTACCGCCCCGAGCCCGCCGCCGGGCGTCGTGCGAAGGCTCGGCCGCGAGGCACATATCATCGAGAGCGCACGGAAGGGCCTCGAGGCTTGGGTATTGCAGGGGCCGTCACCGGGATTGTCCTCGCGGGCGGGCGCTCGAGGCGCATGGGGCGCGACAAGGCGGCGCTGGTCCTCGATGGCCGTACGCTCCTCCAGCGGGCCGCCGACGCACTGGTCGCAGCAGGCGCCCGCGAGCTCGTGCTGGTGGGCGCGCCCGGGAGGGCACTCCCATCCGTCGAGGTGCCGGTGCCTGTCCTCATCACGCACGACCCCGTAGAAGGCCAGGGACCGCTGCAGGGCATCCTGGCGGGCCTCGAGTCCACGCCGTCGCCCGTGGCGCTCGTGGTCGGCTGCGACATGCCCTACCTCGAACCAGGGCTGCTCGCACTCCTCGCGAATCGCGCGCTGGACGGCCGAAGGCTCGTGGTCCCGCTCCACAACGGGCGCCCCGAGGGCCTGTGCAGCGCGTGGCGCTCGGACGCGGTCGCTGTCGTGCGCGCACACCTCGAGGCAGGCGACCGCGCAGTGATGTCCGTGGCGGAGGACCTCGACGCGCTGCGCCTCCCGCCTGAGGCCTACGCGGCAGTCGACCCGACCGGACGGTCGTTCGCAAACGTCAACACGCCCGAGGACCTGACCGCGACCGCTCGCGCGCTCGAGGCCTGACGCGCACCTTACCTGAACCGGCGCTATTCTCGCGGCGCCCCAGCCAGGTGAGGAGCGGTCTGATTGCAGCAGGATCGCCGGGTGCATCGCGCGCCTCTGGTGTCGCTCGCCCATCGACGGGTGTCCGTCGTCCTCGCGAGGGCCCTGCTCGCCACGATCCTGGCAGCCATTGGCGCCGGATGCGCGCCGCGACCGATGGTTGCGTTCTCGGATCGCTTTGCCACCCCGTCCACCGTCCGCCTTGTGCTGGTCGTCGACGATGGCAGCGTGACGGTGACCGAGGCGCCGGAGGGCGCCGTCATCGTGAGCGGCGAACATCCTCGAGACGTGCACCAGTACGCCGGCAGCGTGGCCGCGGGCGAAGCACGCATCGAACTGCGGCGACGCCGCGGACTTGACCTGGGGATCGGACAGCGCGGCGCACATATCGAGGTGCAAGTCCCGCGGGGCTCCTCGGTGAACGTCGACTCCTCGAACGGTGGCGTCGACATCGCGGGCACGTTCGAGGTGTCGCGCATCAAGGCGAGCAACGGCGCCGTGCGCGTCGCGGGCGCGACCGGCGCCACCACCATCGAGGTGAGCAACGGGCGCGTCGGCGTGGAGCGCCACACGGGCGACCTGGCCATTCTCACCAGCAACGGAGCGATCGAGGTGGTGGATCAGCGGGGCGGTGCGCTCAGGCTCGAGACGAGCAACGGCGCCATCCGCTTCGACGGCGCGATCGAGGGTGGCGACAACACGTTCGAGACATCGAACGCGGCCATCGAGGTGGCCGTGCGGGGGACGCCGTCATTCATCCTCGACGCGAGCACCTCGAACGGCAGCGTCGGCTCGCGGTTCGCCGTCCTCGAGGGGACGAAGGCCCAGGGGAAGCTCACCGGGAGGGTCGGTGACGGCCTCGGCCGGCTCGTCCTGCGCACCTCGAACGGCCCGATCGAGGTGCGCTGACCGAGGCGCTCAGCGTGCGCTGACCGAGACGCGGCCTAGAGCGCGCGGTACGCCTGGGCGAGCGTGCTGCGGTCGAACCCCGCCGGACTGCCACCCGAGGCGAACTCATAGAGCGCGGCCTTGAAGATGCCCTCGAGGGCCGCCACCGTGCTGAGGGCGAGCGTGAACGCGAGCGCGGCGACCGGCACGCCGAGGACGGGGCTGACTCGGAAGGCCAGCACGCTGGCCGCGAGGGCTGCGAGCATCGCGAGAACGTACACGACCCCGAAGCCGAATCCGGCCGTGATCTGCTGACCCCACGTCCGGCGCAGGAGCGAGCCCGAACGCTGGATCGCCTCGACGGGGCCGATGCCCTCGGCGACGAGGACGGGCACCACCATGAACGTCACGTAGGCCCACACGCCCTCGACGACGGCCATCGCGATTCGCCCGAGGAAGCCCGAGCGCTCGCGGATCGACTGCAGGATGAGCCCGACGGTGGTCGCGATGATCGCCCACCCGAGAATGGCCCGCCAGCGCGACGCGGCGACGGCCAACCCCGAGGCGATCGTGGGGTCGCCGCCGCGGAGCCGCTCCAGTGCTGCAGCCACGAGCGCGGCGTTGAAGAAGATCCCCGTGAAGGTGACCGACACGTAGAACACGCCGAGCAGTACCCAGTCGCCGAGAGGAAGCTCGGTGTGGGAGCCGTCACGCCTCGCGGCGGCGAGCAGGCGCTCCAGCGTGCCGGTCTCGTACGCGATGCCGGCGAATACGCCGACGACGGCCGCGACCGCCAGGAATGCCATCACGGGGAACGCGAGCAGCTCGCGGTCGCGGCGGAGGACGCTCCAGCTCATCCCGATGAGGCTCATCGTCTGCTCGATGGTTCCGAACACTGGACCCTCCGCCCCGCGCCTCGATGGTATCCGCGACAGACGCTCATCGAGATCATCGTCGGGAGGAGTCGGATGGCGCACACCGGCGTCGTCGTCCCGCGCGGTGCATTCATCGATGACTACGCATGTAGTCCGCAACGCATCTCAAGGCGGACCGGGCTTCATCCAGAGGCCTCGCACGCCGCTGCTGTGCGCTTGCAGGTGACGCTACGTCACACCCTAGCCTCCCGGCATGGGACGAACGTCGTGACGAGGACCTGGAGCACCGGCCAGCTCGCACGGGCCGCGGGCATCACCGCGCGGACGTTGCGGCACTACGAGCAGATCGGCCTCCTTGTTCCAACCAGGACAGCCGCGGGGCGTCGGGCGTACAGCGCCCAGGACGTCACTCGGCTCTATCGGATCCTGGGGTTGCGGAAGCTGGGCCTCAGCCTCGACGAGGTGGCGGCGACCCTGGACTCGACGGCCGGCGACCTCGCGTCGGTCGTGCGACGGCACATCGAGGAGGTTGACATCGCGATCGCGGCACGCCAGGCACTCCGAGTGCGCCTTCGCCGGATCCTCGC
>JAXLWY010000038.1:0-9649 GCA_046328255.1 Dehalococcoidia bacterium
GGCCGCGCACCCATGACGCCCGCGGAGACCGACCCGCTCGCCAACGGCCGCTACGGCGGCACCCTGTTGAACCGCTACCTCGACCCGCCCAGCATGGACTTCAATCGCACCCTGTCGTGCACCATCAACACCACGATGGACTACACGAAGAACAAGCTCGTTCGAGGGGTGTTCGGTCCGCGCGCCAACCCCTCGTTGATCAACGTCGAGCCCGACCTCGCCGAGAACTGGGAGGTGAGCCCGGACCAGACGACCTTCACGTTCCACCTGCGCAAGGGCGTGAAGTTCCACAACGTCGCTCCCGTGAACGGCCGCGAGTTCACCTCCGCCGACGTGCGCGCATCGATCGAGCGCTACAAGGCCGGCGGCGTCCAGAAGGACGTCTGGGAGCCCGTCGCCAACATCGAGACGCCCGACAACTACACCGTCAAGATCACGCTGACTCAGCCGCTGGCCGACTTCCCCCGCAACATCGCGGCGTGGTCGCACATGGATGCGAAGGAGGTCGTCGAGAACCCCGACCTGCTGAAGGACAAGGCGATCGGGACCGGGCCCTTCATCCAGCAGGAGTGGACCCGCAAAGAGCGCTCGGTCTTCAAGAAGCACCCGGACTACTTCGAGAAGGGCTATCCCTTCCTGGACACGATCGTCTCGAACGTCCAGGACGACACCGCCGTCTGGCGCGCAGGCTTCATCACCAACAACTTCAGCGAGTGGTCCGCACGCGACGCCGACGACGCCAAGGACATGCTGACCAAGAACGGCAGCGACCTCGCGCAGCTCACCTACACCACCGCGCAGGGCGTCAACACCTCCGGGTTCCACTTCAACATGAAGAACCCGAAGTTCGCCGACGTCCGCGTGCGCCGTGCCTTCAGCATCGCCCTCGACCGCAAGGAGTACGACCTTGCGCGCTTCCTCGGCGAAGGCGGCGGCTACTCCAAGGGCCCGATTCCCTGGCAGGTCCTCTACGACAAGCTGCCCACCCTCGAATCGGAGGGTCCGTGGCTCGCGTTCGACCCGAAGCAGGCGAGCCAGCTCCTACAGGCGGCAGGCTACAGCGCCGACAAGAAGATCGTCGTCGATGCGCCCGTCTGGTACATGCGTGTCGAGTACCAGTCCCTGCTCCAGCCGATGTACGACAAGATCCCCGAGATCTCCTTCAAGCCCCGTGTCGTCGACAACCCCACGGCCGTCCAGATGCTGAACGACCGCGCCTACGAGGACACGATGAACGTGACATGGGGGCCGCCCTCGTACTCCGTCGACCAGGTCGTGTACCCCTGGTTCCATTCGAAGGGCGGTGTCAACCACGCCAACGTGAACGACCCCGAGATGGACTCCCTCCTCGTCGCACAGCGCAAGGAGACCAACCCCGAGGCCCAGAAGGAACTCTGGAAGAAGATCGAGCGGAAGTACTTCGACGAGGTGTGGCAGGTCTGGTTCCCGATCAACGTCGTTGCTCGGGCCTTCTGGCACAACTACATGATCAACTTCCGACCGCACGGCATCGGCGCATACACCTGCTACGCCAACGCGCAGTCGCGAGCCGTGTGGCTCGACGAAGGCGCCCCGAACGCCCTCGCAATGCCCGAGTACGACGATGTGCGCGAGGTCCTCGGCATGGCGTGATTCTCGGTCTCCTCCCGGACCGTTGAGGGGGGCCCTGCCCGATGGCGGGGCCTCCCTCCAGGCAGGCCGGAGCCACTCGAGTGCGGAAGCGCAACGGCCGGTCGTCCACCCACGGCCGCAACATCATCGGCCGACGGGGCCGATGCCCTCGACGGTGATTCGCAGGGTTCAGCTCGAACAGGCAACCAGTCCGCAGGCTCGAGGAGTGCGGAGCCGCCAGTGCACCTCTCCATTTACCAGGCCATCAGCACCATGGTGGCGATCGTCGCCCTCACCATCGGACTTGTATCGCAGCAGCTGGAGGCCCGGCGGGCGAGGGCGCCTGCCCCTGCCTCGTCCATCCCGCGGTGGCAGGTGCCGCAGCCGTGGCCGAGCACACCCTCGTCCGCCACCGAGTCCTACCTCATCGCGTCCCCGTAACGCGAGGTGGTGACGTGCGAACGAGCGCCCGGTCGGACACGCGGTCCGAGGGAATCGGGATGCTCGCGTCGTGGGTCGCGCGCTCGCGCTACCCGCGGGGCAGCCCAAGCCCGCGCGTGGCCACGATGTTGCGCTGGATCTCGGAGGTGCCGCCCGCGATCGTCGAGGACACCGCACCGAGGTAGCCGCGGACGGCGGCCCCCGCCTCGGCCTCCGGCCGATCTGCGTCCCAGAGCTGGCCGTACAACCCGTAGAGACCCAGGGCCGTGCGTGCGATCCGCTGGTTCAGCTCGGACAGGTAGACCTTGGCCATCGAGCCCTCGTAGTTGGGAATGAGCCCGGCGCTCTGCATCGAGACGATGCGCAGCGCGAACAGCTTCGAGACGTCGGCCTCAACCCAGCGGTCCGCGAGCTGCGCGCGCCACTGCGAGTTGGCGGCGCCCGGCACCTGCTGCGGTGGCTGCTCCCGGGCGATCTGCACGATCTCCCGCAGACGCCGCGCCGCGCCCACGTTGCTGCCGATGCTCGAGCGCTCGAAGTCGGTGACGGTCATCCCCACGTACCAGCCGCGGTTCTCGTCACCGACGCGGTCACTGGCGGGGACGTGCACGTCCTCGAAGAACACCTCGTTGAACGGTTGCCGGTCGTCCATCGTCGTGAGCGGACGCACCGACACGCCCGGCTGACGCAGGCTGAACGTGAGCAACGAGATGCCTCGATGCTTGGGAGCGTCGGGATCGGTGCGCGCGAGCATGTACATCATGTCGGCGTACTGCGCGCCCGAGGTCCAGATCTTCTGCCCGTTCACGACGTACTCATCGCCCTGGCGGATCGCACGCGTCTGCAGCGAGGCGAGATCGGACCCTGCGCTCGGCTCGGACCAGCCCTGCGCCCACACCGTCTCCCCCCGCAGCAGCGCGCCGAGGTGCTCGCGCTTCTGCTCCTCGGTCCCGTGCACCAGCAGCGCCGGCCCGAAGAAGTTGACGCCGAGACCACCGACATTCGAGAGCCCGTGCTCGGCGAGCTCCTGGTTGAGGATGAACTGCTGACGAAGGGACAGTCCCGCTCCCCCGATCTCGACGGGCCACGCAGGGGCGATCCAGCCCCGCGACACCAGCGCCTCGCGCCACGGCCTGAGGCGCTCCCGCGTCGACCCCTCGAGGTCACCGGCGACACGTCCCTTCTCGCCATGCTCTGCGATGAAACCGCGGACCACCTCGCGGAACGCCGCCTCCTCTGCGTTGTCGAAGAAGTCGACCACCTGGGCACTCCGTTCCCTGCGAGGTCCGCCACCCGTGCGCGCGTTCCGTCGGATGCTACAGCCACAGCACCGACTCGCGCCCCAGAAGCGGACGCTCCGATGCGCGGCCATTGCGGTGGACCCGCAGGATCACTAGGGTCGGCGCCCACGGTGGCTCGCGGACTGGGGAGGCCACGATGCCTGCGCCGCTCGAGGGTATCCGCGTCATCGAGGTCTGCGGACCAATCGGTCACTACGCCGGGCGCCTCCTTGCCGACCTGGGCGCCGATGTCGTGAAGGTTGAACCGCCACAGGGCGATCCCGGCCGTCAGTATCCTCCGTTCCTCCAGGGCGTGCCTCGCCTCGAGGCGTCGCTGCCGTTCCTCCTCGCCAACGCGAACAAGCGAGGGGTCACGCTCGACCTCGAGACCGAGGACGGGCGCACGCGGTTGCTCCACTTCATCCGCGACGCCGATGTGCTCATCGACGACTGGCAGCCGCACGACCTCGCGCGCATGGGCCTCGACGCCGGCCGGCTCGAGGCAGAGGCGCCGACCCTCATCCGCTGCTCGATCACCGGCTGGGGCCTGGCGGGGCCGCACGCCGACTGGGCCTACGCCGACATCGTGGGATGTGCGATGTCCGGGGTGATGCGACTCGCGGGCTTTCCGGATGGCCCCCCCGAGCAACTTCCCGACGCGCAGGGGTACCACTGCGCGTCGATCGCGGCGGCGGCCGGCATCGCGGCGGCCATCCTGCATCGCGAGGCAACGGGCGAGGGTCAGCTCGTCGAGGTCTCCATGCAGGAGGCGCTCTCGATGGCGCAGGAGACCGCGATGATGACCCGGGACATCCTGGGCACCGACCGCGAACGCACAGGGACCCGCGCCGCGCTCGGACTGGACATGCCCGGGCTTGGCCTCCACCAGGCCGCCGATGGCCACGTCTACATGATGGCGTCGGGCACAGCGGGCAGCGGCTTCGCCGGACTGCTCGAGTGGATGACCCACGAGCGCGCCGACGAGGACCTCCACCGCGAGCCGTACGCCTCCTTCATCGCGCACTCGATGGAGCGCGCGACGCTGCTCGCGCTCCTCGCTTCCGAGGCGACGCGCGCGGAGACCGACGAGCGCCTCTCGCACGTCCGGGCGGTGGTGCACCGGTTCGTCGCGGCGAGACCGAAGCAATGGCTGTACGAGGAGGGCCAGGCACGCCGAGTGCTCATCGGGATGGTGAGCACGCCCGAGGACATCGCGAGCAGCCCGCAGCTGGCAGCGCGCCAGTGGTGGCAGACGCTGGCCGACCCCGCTCGAGGTCGCACGCTCCGCTATCCGGGGCTGCCATGGAACCTGCACGGGACACCGGCGGCGCTTCGCAGACCCGCGCCCACGCTGGGCGAGCACGACGACGAGGTCCTTCGCGAGGAGCGTGCCCATCGAATCGTCGCGCGAACCGCGAGCGCGGAGGACGCGCGCCCTCTCGATGGCGTCCGTGTGCTCGACCTCACCTGGTTCGGCGCCGGACCGATCGCCACGCGCGCGCTCGCGAGCCTCGGCGCGGACGTGATTCGCGTCGAGACGGGCAAGCGCCCCGATGGCCTCCGGGTCGCCGCACCAAGACCGCCCGGTGCGACGAGTCTCAACGTGTCCGGCTACTACAACAACTACAACTCCGACAAGCGCTCGATCGCGCTCGACCTGACCACCTGGCGAGGGCACGAGCTGGGCCTCGATCTCGTGCGCTGGGCCGATATCTTCATGACCAACATGACGAATCGGGCCGTCGCCAAGATCGGCATGGACTGGGCGACGGTTTCGGCGGCGAACCCATCGATCATCGGCCTCTACCAGCCGATGCAGGGTCTCACTGGTCCGCACGCCGAGTTCCAGGGCTTCGGCGCGATTCTCTCGACCATCTGCGGCGTGAACCACCTCGCGGGGTTCCAGGCAAACCCGCCGGCGGGTGTGGGCTCGAACTACCCGGACTACGTCGTGAATCCGCTCCAGGGAGTCACCGCGCTGCTCGCCGCCCTCCGCCATCGACGGCGCACCGGTGAGGGGCAGCTCATCGACATGTCCCAGCTCGAATCTTCCACCGCGGCAATGGCGGGGCCGCTCTTCGCTACCATGAACTCGGACTACCGGTTCGAGCGCTCCGGGAACCGCGTGCTCTACGCCGCACCCCACGGCGCCTACCCGGTCGCAGGAACCGACGAGTGGCTGGCCATCGCCTGCGTCGACGACCGGCAGTGGAACGCCCTCGCGCGGTCGTCCGGACACGACGAGTGGTTGGCCGACCCGCGTTTCGCCACCCTCGGGGCGCGCAAAGCGAACGAGGATGCGCTCGATTCCCTCGTCGGCGCGTGGACCTCGACGCGCGACGGCGCCGAGGCCATGACTCTCCTCCAGTCGGCGGGCGTTCCGGCCGGAGTGGTGCAGCGGGCGTCAGCGGTGCTGGCGGACCCTCACCTCGCCGAGCGCGGTTACTTCGTCTACCTCGACCACACCGAGGCAGGGCGCCGCGCCTACGACGGGCCGCCGTTCCGTCTCTCGCGGACGCCGGCCGCACTCCAGGCGCGCCGCACCGACGCTGGGCGAGCACACCTTCGAGATCGCCACCGGCGTCGCCCGGCCTCAGCGCGGATGAAACCGCGGGCCTGATGGCAGCGGGGGTTCTCGCATGGGTCAGCATCCCGAGGGCCTTCGACACCGTCGAGGTTGTTCCCCCGGGGCCGTCGGGTGCGACGGCGCGACCTGATCTGGCGTCGTCGTCGAGCGCTGTCGCCGAGGCCGGGCGTTGCGCGGCAGGGTGTAATATCACAATGAGGATGCTCGTTGCCATCGAAGCATCGTGACGGAGGGGGAGGTTCATGACGACGGCCAATCCGATCGGTCCCGACGCCAGCTGGTCCGGCCTGAGCGCACTCGACGAGGAGGCCGTCGGGCCGCGATCACCGAACGCTATCGCCACCTCGTCTCCGCGGACGAGTCGCAACTCCGAACTCAGCGAGGGAATGGTGCGCGCCGAGTACCAACTCGCCGACGCCGAGCTGTACAGCTTCACGCTGAGTCGACTGCGCGCGTGGATCCAGCTGCGCGCACACGATCCAGGCCAGGCATCGGCCCTCGCGCGTGCATACGACCAGGTCTTTCGACGGGTGCCGGGCGAACTCGCAATGCGCCGTGCCGCCGTGGTACAGACGGTCGCCCACGCACCGACCTGCAGGATGACGAGGTCGCTGCCCTGGAGGAATGGTGCCGGCTCTCATGCAGTCGGTAGCGCACCGCAGCAGCGGAGGCCGGACCGACCTGCCGGCACGCGCCTCGAAGACCGGCGCGGCGGGGGCCGCGGTGCTGGAAGTTCTGGTAGCGGCAGGCGTCCCGCCGGAGCGAACGAGCGTCGGTCCTCCGATCTGGTCCACGTCCTGACGCGGCTCGCGGGGCGCGCTGAAGTCAACACTGGCTGGCGCGTCGCCGCTGTCCGCATGACCGCCTCGTTTCAGCGACCTGCCGCCCCGAACGTCGGGAGGCTAGACTCGCTCCGCTGGAGAGGAGTCCGTCGTGCCCGCAACGCCATCCGACACCTTCCGCGCGTGGGCGGCGGCGACCCTCGCTGCCGATATGGACACCTGGAAGCTCGTCGCCGACGACTTCACCTACGTCCACAGCAGCGCGAACCTCGAGACCAGGTCACAGCTCATCGAGGCGTTCCTCGTCAACGGCCGCCGGTACCGCGGCTGGGAGATCGAGGATCTGACGGAGCGTCGCTACCCGGGATGCGCCGTCCTCAATGGCGTCGGTCATCTCCTCGGCGGCCGTCCCGAGGCGACACCGCTCAACGTGCGCTTGACCGCCACACTCGTGCCCCACGGCGACAACTGGGTGCTCGCCGCGCTCCAGACCACGCGCCTCCCGGAGTAGCACTCCGGCCTCGACCCATCGGGCACGCGCCCCGCGCCCAGCCTCGTCGCAACGCATCGGTCTCCGCGCCCCATCCGGGCGGTCCGAAGACCTCACCATGGGCCTCCGGCCCGGCGACGAAGTCCGCGCCTCGGTGCGGCGACGTGCACCAGTCGGTGCTTCCGACCTCGCCAGGGGGTCGTCTCGTCGACGAGGCCGCGACTGCCCCAATCAAAACGGGGGCCGCTCGTGCGGCCCCCGTTTTCCAGAGGGAACTGGACCGCCAGCATAGTCATGCCGCTCGTACTTTACAAGAGGAATCCACGTCCGTATTGACAGGCGTTCCACCGAATGGTCTCATAACAGTCGTTCGTGGCTGGACCGATGAGAACCTCTCGAGGGAGCTGGCACCATGGCAGACACCAACTACTGGACTCGACGCGTCGATCGAAGAGCGGTGATTCGAGGCACCGCCATCGGGCTTGCCGGGCTGGCCGGCGCCGCCGTCCTGGGGTGCGGCTCCGCCACCTCGGACAGGACCGCGCCCGTCGCGATTACACCACCACCCAGCCGAGGCTCGGCGCTGTTCACCCGGGAGCAGTACCCCTCGCTCGGGAAGGTCCCGGCCGACCAGGTCCGCCTGAAGCCGGGCGCCTACGAGGGGCCCGTCCCGCCCACGCCCGCCGAGCGCGACATCCTCGCGAATGCCCGACACGGCGGCACCGTGCTCGCGCGCTATCTCGATCCACCGAGCATGGACTTCAACCGCACCCTGTCGTGCACTGTCAACGGCTCGATGGACTACACGAAGAACAAGCTCACCCGCGCCGCGTTCGGTCCCTACGCCGAGCCGTACCGGGTGACCATCGAGCCCGACCTCGCCGAGAGCTGGGAGGTGAATGCGGACGCGACCCAGTTCACCTTCCACCTGCGCAAGGGCGTGAAGTTCCACAACGTCGCGCCCGTCAACGGCCGCGAGTTCACCTCGGACGACGTCAAGGCGAGCTTCGAGCGGTACAACGCGGGCGGCGTGCAGAAGGACGTGTGGGCCGTGGTCGCATCCGCCGAGTTCCCCGACAAGTACACCGCAGTCTTCAAGCTCAACCAGCCGCAGGCCGACTTCGCCACGAATGTCGCCGCCTGGTCGCACATGGATGCGCGCGAGATCATCGCCGACGCGGACCTGCTCAAGTCCCGCGCCATCGGCACCGGCCCCTTCCTGCAGGCAGAGTGGAGGCCAAAGGAACGGTCCGTCTTCACGAAGCACCCCGACTACTTCGAGAAGGGCCTCCCCTTCATCGACTCGATCATCACCAACGTGCAGGACGACACCGCAGTCGTGCGCGCCGGCTATATCACCGACAACTGGTTCTACTGGGGACCACGCGACGAGCCGGATGCGCAGGAGATGCTCGCGAACGGTCCGAAGGACTCCGTCTACCACAAGTCCCCATCGGTGGTCGGCACCAACACCAGCGGCATCGACTTCCAGATGAAGAACCAGCGGTTCCAGGACATCCGGGTGCGGCGCGCGCTGTCGATGGGTATCGACCGGGTCGAGTTCGATGCGGCTCGCTACGCGGGTGAGGGCGGCGGCTACTCGGTGCTGCCCGTCCCGTGGCCCTACGTGCACGCGACGCGGCCCGACCTCGCCTCGATGGGGCCGTGGTACCAGCACAATCCCGCGGAAGCATCGAAGCTGCTCCAGGCAGCGGGCTACTCAGCCACGAGCAAGCTGTCGGTCGACGCGCCGGTCTGGTACGGACGCGTGGAGTACCGCGAGCTCATCAAGCCGATGCTGGACAAGCTCCCGGAGATGGACTTCAAGCCGCGCCAGGTCGACAACCCGACCGCCGTCCAGATGCTGAACGACCGAGCGTTCGAGGACACGATGAACACGACGTTCGGTCCTCCGGTCTACACGCCGGACCAGGCGCTCTACCCCTTCTACCACTCGACGGCGGGCCTGAACCACAACAACGTCAACGATCCCGAGATGGACCGGCTCGTCACGGCACAGCGGCGAGAGCAGAACCCGGAGCGCCAGAAGGAACTCTGGCTGCAGTGCGAGGCGCGCATTCTCGACCAGGTGTGGAGCGTCTACTACCCGGTCGCGGCGTTCCAGCGCATCTTCTACCACAACTACGTGATTAACATGCGCCCGCACGGCATCGGCTCCTCGCTGAACTGCTACGCCGATGCCAAGTCGAGATCGATCTGGCTCGACGAGGGCGCGCCCCGCGCCATGAGGATGTCCAACGGCGACATCAAGATCGAGAAGGACGGCGTGATCCGCACGCTCTAACCCGACTCGTTCCCGCCGACTGACGACGCCCGGTTTGCCAATCTCGTGTGGCCAGACGGGCGTCGGAGCCATCGGTCACGATGAGGCCCAGAGCGTCCTGCGAGGTTCGGTGGACGCCGGGGCCGGACGCCCACCCGCTGTCCGAGCCAGCAC
>JAXLWY010000039.1:0-8163 GCA_046328255.1 Dehalococcoidia bacterium
GTGCTCTACCCAATTGCGTGGGCGCATCGGTCCATCAACCGGTTCTACCTGCCTCCCGAGCGGCGCGATGACGAGGAGTTGCTGCGCCGACTCTCGACGGAGCCGGACCCGAGTCGCGTCGGGGTGATGCACCTCGCGAACGACCGCGACGAACGCGGGGGCTTCTCGCTCTACATTCCCGAGTACGCACGCCTCGGGGAGCGCTCCCCCCTCGTGATCGCGCTGCACGGCGGCTCCGGCCATGGTCACGACTTCGTATGGGCGTGGCTGAAGGCGGCGCGGGCGGCAGGCGTCATCGTGCTCAGTCCGACGTCGATCAATCGCACGTGGCCTCTCAACAGTGAGGACCACGACACTCCGAACATCCGCCGGATGATCGAGGCCGTGGCGATCCGCTATCCGATCGACCGGTCGCGAGTGCTGCTCACCGGGATGTCGGACGGGGGCACGTTCTCCACGCTGTGTGGACTTTTCGAGGTGCTGCCCGCCACGCACGTCGCGCCGATCTCCTCGTCCTTCAACCCTCGACTGCTCGAGCATGTGTCGCCGGCCCGCTTGCAGGGACTGCCGTTCTACCTCGTGCATGGCGAACACGACTGGATGTTCCCGGTGAGCGTTGCTCGAGCCGCTCGCGACGCGCTGACTCGAGCGGGCGTGCGCCTCGTGTACCGCGAGATCGCCGACCTCGGTCACACGTACCCGCGCGAGGAGAACGCACGCATCCTCGAGTGGTTCCTGTCGGACTGAGCGGCAACCTCGACGCTACGAGTCGAGTTCGGAGTCCGCGCGCGAGGCCTGTCGAATGCGCCTCGGAAGGAGCGGCCGAACGCACGTTCAGCCGGCGCGCCGATGGCGCTCGCGTTCCACCTCGGCAGGCAGGTGCGTCTCGGCACCCTGTGCGGACAGGCGCGCTGGCGCCGCCTGTTTGTGGAGGATCGCATTCAACTCGGCCCCTGCGACGAGCAGGAACGCGGACAGGTAGGCCCACAGGAGGAGAACGACCACGCCTCCGAGGGCGCCGTACGTGGCGTTGTACGACCCGAAGTTCTGGACGTAGAAGCCGAACGCGATGGTCGCTGCGAACCAGGCGAGGACGAACAGCACCGCCCCGGGACTGACCCAGCGGAACGGGATATCGATGTTGGGCGCGGCCCAGTAGAGGATCGCGATGGCGAGCATGGCCAGGCCCAGGATCACGGGCAGCCTTGCGAGGTTGATCCAGCCGGCGGCGTCGCGCCCGGCGCCCAGGGCCTCGATGAGGTCACGGCCCAGCACCTGGCCGCCGATGAGCACGATGAACGACAGGAAGAGCCCGGCGCCCGACGCAAGCACGAGCACGATCGAGAGGAGGTAACGCCTCCAGAGGGGGCGCGTCTCCTCGACGTCATAGGCCCGGTTCATCGCGCCGGATACCGAGCGCACACCTCCCGAGGCGGCCCAGATCGCACCGAGGACGCCGATTGACAGCAGCCCGCCGGAGTGCGTCGCGACCAGCGAATCGAGCTGGGTTGCGAGCAGGTTGTACGCGTCGGGGGGAAGCGTGCCCTTCAGCGCGTCGAGCAGCCGCTGCGTCGGGTTCACGATGCCGCTCACCTGCGCCACCAGTCCGCCGAGCGCGACCACGAAGATCAGGAACGGGAAGATCGCCAGCAGGAACTGGTACGCGAGGGACTGGGCAATGGTCGTCACGTCGTCGTCCTGGACTTCTTTCCAGAGCGATGTTGCAGTGTCCCGGGCAGAGACGCGTCCGACGTCCACGGGCTGCTCCTTTCGCGCCGAGTTCGAGGACGAACCGTCTCATCGCGAGCGCAACCGTCGCGTTCAACAGCGCGGCGCGCGGGCTACGGAGGTCTCGCACTGGCTGCATCGGCATGCCGGCGCAGTCGGCGGGTCCGCTGGAGGCGGTTCGCACGAGGTGGGCGGTGAGATCTCGTTGGACGCTCGGCACACGCCGAAGGAAAAACACCGGATGGAGGACTCACGATGGTGAACGGACCGCACAACGTGCGTGGCGATCCACGGGAAGTGGTTGCCGACCCTCGCGAGGTGAGACCCGCCGTTGAGGAGCCGCTGGCGAGGCCCGTGGACACGGTCGACGCGCTGCAGCAACGGTTGCGGGCGGAACGCTACGAGGACGACAAGCGGGAAGGCGTGCGGCCCTCGTCGGGAGCGCGCGCGGGGCTGATCACGATGATCCGCGCGCACCCGCTGCCGGCCGCGCTCGCGGCGCTCGGCCTCGGCTGGCTGCTCATCGGACGCGGATCCTGGAGTCGGCGCTCGCCGTCCTGAGGATGCCGGCGCCTCGAGCGGCGCTAGGCCTCGCCTCGGGTGGCGCGAGCACGGTCCGCGGCCGCCTTGCGCTCGACGTACGCCATCAGGCCGAACGACGGAAGGAACAGCGCGAACGCCAGCAACGAGGGCAACACCCATCCGCCGATGAGCAGCAACAGGCCGATCGACAGCGCGAACGACATCCCGATGATGGACCCGATGCGCGCCACGAGGACGTACGGGGGGAGGCTGTCGAGCACGCGGGTCCCTCTCGAGGGCTGTCCGGGGAGCGTTGGAGGTGGTCGGGGAGCGCAGATTCGAACTGCGGGCCTCTGCGTCCCAAACGCAGCGCTCTGCCAGGCTGAGCTACACCCCGACGACGGTTCGCGCCAGCTTGAGCGCGTCCGACTTCGAAACTAGGCGGCACACCCCTCGCACGTCAACGGCGCGATAGTGGCGAATCCACAGGCGGCGCAGGACCAGAGCTGGCGACCCGGCATGGTGCCCGAGGCGTGCTCGTGACGGGTCTCGACGGGTAGACCGCAGGCCGGACAGCGCAGCGAAGCGAGCGCGTCGCTCTCGGCATCACCTCGGGACCAACGCACGAGGGTGACCGCCACCAGGAGCGCGACCACCGAGCCCACCCCACTCGCGGCGTCGCCCAGGCCGAGTCGGAACGCGAGCCCTCGGCCCGTGAGGTACCAGGCGAATGCGGCGAGGGCGATGAAGAGCGCCCACCCGGCCCACGACGCGCCCTCGAGGAGCGGGCGACGCATGTTCGCTTCAATCGAGGCGGCGCGCGGCGCCGACGAGCTCGCCGATCGCGCCCACCTGGTGTTCGTCGCACCAGGCGCGCATCCCCTCGAGGATGCGCCATGGCGCGGCAGGGTCGCGGAAGGTCGCGGTGCCGACCTGCACCGCCGACGCTCCCGCCATGATGAACTCGAGCGCATCGGTGGCGGTGGTGACGCCACCGGCCGCAATGATCGGAAGGTCGGTCACGGCGCTGCAGAGGTACACGTGACGTAACGCGACCGGCTTGATCGCGGGTCCCGAGAGTCCCCCGAAGACGTTGCCGATCACGGGCCTGCGCCGCTCGATGTCGATCGCCATCGCGGGGATGGTGTTCATGATCGTGATCGCGTCGGCGCCGGCCTCGGTGGCCGCGACCGCGATCGGGCGCATATCGGTGAGGCTTGGCGTCATCTTCACCGTGAACGGCAGGCCGGTCGAGCGCCGCACGAGGCGGACCACGCGGGCCGCAATCACCGGGTCCTGGCCGAACTCCATCCCGCCGACCTCGACGTTGGGGCACGAGATGTTGACCTCGAGGCCCGCGACGCCGGGGACGCCCTCGAGGCGCTCGGCGAGCTGGCCGAACTCGTCCACGGTGTCGCCCATGATGTTGACCACGACGGGCACGCCCCAGCGCGCCCACGTTGGTGCGACATCGCGGATGAGCGAGCCCACCCCGATGTTCTGGAAGCCAATCGAGTTGATCATGCCGGCGGCGGTCTCGACGGTGCGCTGCGGCGGGTTGCCCCTGCGAGGTCGCAGCGTCGTTCCCTTCGAGACGATGGCGCCCAGGGCATCGAGGTCGTAGCGCTTAGCGAACTCGAGTCCGTTGAGAAGGTGCCCGAGGCGGGTCACGATTGGTGCAGGCGCAGCTCCTGCTCGGCGCCGCGCCGATGGAGAGCAAGGAGGCCGACCATGCCTCGGATCACGTGGTCGGCCTCGATAGGCGGTGTTGAAATCGATGGAAGAACGGCACCCGATGGGTGCCGTTTTGCCGCGCGTTCGGCGCGACGGGGGAGAGTGGTCCATGGTGCTACTGCTCGTCGGAGAGGTTGGCCCCTGGGCGCGGCACTCGGATCGAGCGGCCGAGGTCATTGCGGAGCGTGTTGGTCTGTTCACATCACGTTCTCGGTGGAGCTGACAGGCACCTTGGCCTTGCCGCAGATCTTGCACTTGCCGCGGGACTCGCGCCGTTGGGCGACCTGGATCACCTTGTGCGGGTGAACGCAGGCGCCCGTGACGGCCTAGCGATGGTGGTGGTCTGCTCCATGGTTGGCATCCTCGTTCCTGAGAGCGGCACACCTCGCCGGGTGTGCTCGCGCCGCCGCTCGATGACCGCCCGCGAGCCATGCGAGCTGTCCGATGGTGGGTCTACACACCGCTACCATCGGTCCGGACTGTAGTGCAGGAGAAAGTACTGCGTCAAGCATTCCTTCAAATAAACGAAGAAAACACTAGAAACGAGTCGCTCTCCCACCGCCGCCGGACGTGCCTCCTGCGGTTCGACCCCATACTTGGGTTCGAGAGGTGTCCGTTGCGGGTCAGATTAGGAACGGCCTGTTAAGGAACCGTACGAGTTTCCCAACGGTTCCTGAAAGCGGCCAGACCTCGCCGATTTTCGCCGCTCGCTTCGTCGCCCCAACCTTCGAGGCGCTAGCCCGGACTGCGAGGACCATCGCCCGATCCCGCCCAGGTGCTCGACGCACTGCGCTAGGTACGCGACCCCGAACTGCATCGACACGTGTCCCTCGACATGGTTCGCGACGTCACCGTCGACGGCGGCCGCGTCGCCTTCACGGTCGTCCCGACGACGCCCGCGTGCTCGCTCCGCGAGACCATCGATGGCGACGTGCGCAAGGCGCTCGGGGCCCTCCCCGGCATCGAGGAGATCGCCATCGGTGGGACGCCAACGTCCGCGCCTCGTTCCGCGAGGGCGGGCCCGGCCCCGATCGAAGTGAAGAACCTCATCGCCGTCGCGTCCAACAAGGGCGGCGTGGGGAAGTCGACGGTGTCCGTGAACCTCGCGGTGGCCCTCGCGAAGCTGGGGGCGCGCGTGGGCATCCTCGACGCCGACATCACCGGACCCAACATTCCGATGATGCTCGGGATCCTGGCCGGCGCGCTCGCCTCGGGACAGCAGGGCCTGCACACCATCGAGCGCACGGCGTGCGCGCGGCCTCGATCGGGTTCGTGCTGCCGCTGCCGGGCACGCCCGTGGTGTGGCGCGCGGCCCGATGATCGGCCTGGGCGTGCGCCAGCTGATGCGCGACATCACCCCTGGGGTCAGCTCGATTCATCTGGTCGTCGACCTGCCCGGCACGTCCGACGCCTCGATGTCGCTGGCGCAGGACGCGCCTGCAGGCGTCGCGGACGTCGACGCCGCAGCGCGTGTCGCTCGAAGACGCCACGAAGGCCGTCTCGATGCTCCACCGCATGGGCGTCCCCATCTTCGGGATGGTCGAGAACATGAGCTCCGAGGTGCCCGGCACGGGCACCGTGGCGGCGGATCGCCGATGAGCTCGGCATCGAGTTCCTGGCCGAGATCCCGCCTTCGACATTGCGATCCGCAAGGGCGGCGACGAGGGCGTTCCGGTGGTCGTGGCGGACCCCGACGGCCCACAGGCGCGCGTTCATCCACCTCGCCGAGCAGGTGGCCGCCCGGTGCTCAGTGCGCTCCAATACGCTGGTGAGGCAAGGGTGGCATGACCACAGACCACGACATGAAGCGCCGAGGGCGCCGCGAGCCGAGGTGGTGACGCCTCGGATCGTCGGGCGCCGACCGGCCAGTCGACCCGCAGCGACCCCGGCCGCCGAGGAGCCTCGGCATCCGCATCCGCTCCTGCTGCCGCTGCGGCCGAGGACGAGGCACGACCTCGGACGCGGCGCGGCCTGCGCGGCGGACGCGGTCGGGGCGGGGCCGCCTCGGCGGCAGCCGGGGCCGTCGAGGCCAGCGCCTCCATACCGGAACCCGAGACCGCAGTCGCGACGGTGGTCGCGGCGCGTGCACCGGCGAGGCGCAAGCACGCGCGGTCGCTGGCGAGCCCGTGGCCTCGATCCCGGTTCGCTCTCCGAGGCGCGGCGCTCGGTGCAGACGGTGCTGCAGGACCTCGACCGGCGGATGGCGCGCCTCGAGCGGCGCCAGCGGCTGGGCGTGTTCGTCGATGTGCCGAACGTGATCTACGGCGCCGAGCGCGGTGAGCGCATGATCAACATGGGCCGCCTCCTCGACATGCTGTCCGAGGGCCGCGACCTCGTGCGCGCGACGGCGTACTCGCCGGTCTCGGATGACCCCGGTGAGCCGATTGAGCGCCAGAAGTTCGTCGCACCGTTCGTCCCGCACGAGTACCGCATCGTCACGAAGCCGCTCAAGCGCTTCGCCGACGGCTCGATCAAGGGCAACTTCGACGTCGAGATGGCCGTCGACATGGTGACGATGGCGGAGCGCCTCGACGTGATCGCGCTCGTGTCCGGGGACGCCGACTTCGCGCGCGTCGTCGAAGTGCTGCAGGGCCGCGGCGTGCGCGTCGAGGTGATCGCCTTCGAGAACAGCACGTCCGCCGAGCTGCGCGCGATCGCCGACCACTACATCGAGCTGTCGTCCGTCGTCGATCGGCTGCGATGAGAGGCGGCCCTCGATGGCGCCGGCAGGGCGTCCGCTCGGAGGCAGCACGATTCGATCCCTCGGATAGCGGCAGTGTGGTTCGACAGGCTCACCACGAACCCATGAGGGCGCCGCGGTTCGACGCGCCCCCCATGGCGACGACTCGCGCCATAGTCCCGCCCTCAACCGTTCGCCCTGAGTCTGTCGAAGGGCCCGCCCTGATCCGCCAGGGCGAATCGAGCCGCGTTCCGCGCTTTAGAGCGCCTTCGAGGGGTCGCGTCCGTCCTCCGGAGGCGGGGGGCGTCGCGATGAGGGACCTCGCTTCGCTTCCATATCGGTACGGCCGCCGAGGAGGGGCTCGTTGGTCGCGATCGCGGCGATGAACGAACCAATCATCGCGCCGCCGCCGGTACCGAGGAGCCCCGCGGTGATCGGATTGGCGCTGTGGAAGATGAAGACCGTCAGGATGAACCCCGCCAGCGTGCAGCCGACCACAACCACAGCCGTTGCGACGATCGATCGGTCCATGGCTGCCTCCCCGTCCGGGCCGGCGTTGGGCGTTGGCGAGCGCACCCTACCAGCCTAGCGACTGGGCTTCGCAATCGTGTTACCTGGCTCCTCATCCCGGCCTCTCCCAGGTGGGCGAGGGGGCATGTCCGTCAGGCGTAGAGGTCGCGGAGGTCGAACATCGGGCCGTCGTGGCAGACGAGCTTGACGCCGCCCCGCCGAGGGAAGACCGCGCACGAGTAACAGATCCCCATGCCACAGGCCATCGTCGCCTCGAGGAGGGCCTGCACGGGCTTCGCGGTCTGCGAGGCGCGCACGACCCCGTGCATCGCCTCGAACATCGGGTTGGGTCCGCAGGCGAATGCCTGGTCGCACCAGCCGAGGAGGCGCTGGAAGGGGGCCGTGACGCGGCCGCGCTCGCCCGCCGAACCGTCCTCGGTGGTGACAATGAGCTCCACGGCGGGCGGGAGCAGCGAGGCGGGGAACACGCCGGCCTCGGAGCGCGCGCCGAGCACGAGCGTCACCTCGCGGCCCTCCTCGACGAGGCGGTCGGCGAGCCCCACGAGGGGCGCGACCCCGATCCCGCCGCCGACGAGCAGCATCCGCTGCACGTTCGCCCTCGGCTCGAAGCCCCGGCCGAGCGGCCCCACGAGCCGCACCTCGTCGCCGCGTTCGCGGCTCGCGAGCCAGGCCGTGCCGCGCCCCACCACGTCGAAGAGCAGCGCGAACTCGGTGCCGCGGGCGCCCTCGCGCGTGCGGTGGAACGACAGCGCGCGCCCGAGGAGGGGGTCGTAGCCCTCGCCGCAGTACGCCATCACGAACTGCCCCGGCTGCGCGCCATTGAACGAGGCCGGCAGCGGGAACCAGAGCACGTGCGTCTCCCCGTAGAGCCGCGCGCTCTCGATCACCTCGAGGGTCTCAGACTGCATCGCGCCTACCTCGAGGCCACGGGCGAGAGGCCGAGGAGTGACCCCACCTCGACGAGGGAT
>JAXLWY010000004.1:0-125567 GCA_046328255.1 Dehalococcoidia bacterium
TAGCAGGCATTGATCACCGAGTACGCCGCGATCGAGGCGACGTAGTAGGTCGCGAGCGTCGTACGTCCGCCCGGCACGTCGAGGGGTCGGTTGCCGAAGACCGTCGTGAACACCACGAGGAAGATGAGCGGGAACATCACAGTGAAGAACGACGAGGCCGGATTGCGCCGCATCGAGCGGTTTTCGTAGGCGACCTGGCGAATCGCGAGGCTGAGTCCGTTCACGGCGTGGCCTCCTCGGCGCGCTGCACCAGGTCCAGGTAGACATCCTCGAGCGTGGGGTGCGTCACCTCGAGGTTGCCGAGCTCGCGTCCCGCCGCGAGCGCCCACGCGGTCAGCGGTTGCAGCACGCGCGTCGGCTCGGCGGTGACGATGCTCACGCGGCCATCTGCCCTCGAAACTGGCGCGGGCAGATCGGGTAGCGGGCCGAGTTCGGCGCCGTAGTCGAACTCGATGGCCGCCTCACCGCCGGCTCGGATCAGCTGGTCGGGTGTACCGAGGGCGATCAGCCGTCCACGGGCCATGATCCCGACGCGGTCGGCCAGTTGCTGTGCCTCGTCGAGGTAGTGCGTGGTCAGGAGAACGGTCTTTCCGAGCGCGCGGAGGCCGCGCACCATCTCCCACGCCTCGCGGCGCGCGCTCGGGTCGAACCCCGTCGTGGGCTCATCGAGGAACAGCAGGTCGGGGTCCCCGATGATCCCGAGCGCCACATCGAGACGGCGGCGCTGTCCACCGGAGAGGCGGCGCACCCTCGTGTCCGCCTGCTCGATCAGCCCCACGAGGGCAAGCGTCTCGTCGACGCCGCCCGGGTGAGGGAAGTACCCCCGGTACATCTCGACCATCTCGCGCACGGTCAGGTACTGGTCGGCGACCGTCTCCTGCAGCACGATGCCGACGCGTTCGCGCAACGCTCGCTCGCCGCGCGCTGGATCGAAGCCAAGGACGGATACCTCGCCGTCGGTGCGTGGGCGGTACCCCTCGAGGATCTCGACGGTCGTGGTCTTGCCCGCGCCATTCGGGCCGAGCAGCGCGAACACCTCGCCGCGGTGGATCTCGAGGTCGAGTCCGCGCACCGCCTCCAGGTCGCCGTAGCGCCGTCGCAGCCCACGCACGCGGATCGCCACCTCGGGTTGGGGGGCCTGCGTCATCGGCGAGGATTCGAGTGCTGCGTCACGCCCTCGATGTTCGCACGCGCCGAGGGGGGCGGCAAAATCACCGGCGTTCCGGCCCCGGTACGCGTCCCGCCTCGAGGCGGGCCAGCCAGGCGCCGTGGTGGCGCGCGGCCCATGCGCGGCGCACGTTGCCGGTCGTGATCGCGCGCAGCGACTCGCGCGTCGAGGGGTTCACGATCGCGAGGTACAGGTGCCCGAGCAGGACCGGGATGAACGCCAGCGCCGCGGGTGTGCCACGGGAAGACCGACTCCACAAACGCGGCCGTGAAGAAGCGCTTCGAAACGAAGTTGGCGCCGAGGATCAGCCCAGGTCCCGAGGAGCACCGCCGTGACCGCCGAAGGACAGCGCCGCGTTCGCGCTGGCCAGCGTTGAACTTGCCGACGGGCGGCGGCACCGATCGCAGTCCGGCGCTCGTCCAGTTACCTGGTGCTGCAGCCGAAGTCGTCATCGAGGCGGAACCGCGCGAGCTCGAGGAGGTCGGCGCGCACCCGTCACCACCAGCTGTGGCAACACAACGACGACGACCGCGGCAGGCGCGCCCAGCCGCTGATCCACGTAGCGTCGCGAAGAGCCGCTCTCCACCGAACTGGATCCGCCTTCACACTCGGAAGGAAGTTGGTCAGCCCGCTCAGGAGGAGGACAACGAACGGACCTGCCGACGCCCAGTGCGCCACTCGCGTCGCTGCGCCGAACCGGACGACGTCGCGTCTGCTCCGCGACCGCTCCTCCGCGGCTACGTCGAGATCCGAAGCCATCGACCTTCCAGTTGCGCTGCTCCCAGTACCCGATGTCCTGCAGGTCGCGGAACTCGATGCGCGTGAGCCACTTCGGGCCCTTGTAGCCGAACATCCTCGGCATCACGAGCCGCAACGGCAGACCGTGGTCGGGGGAGAGCGGCGCGCCATCCATGTCGTAGGCGATCATTGCGTCGGGCAGGCCTGCTCGAGGCTGAGCCGAGTCACGGTAGATGGCGCCGAGCGAGTGGAAGACGTACCTGACCTTCGAGGCGGGGCGCACCATGTCGATGATGGTCTGGAGGCGCACGCCATCAGCGCACATCATCGACGCCCCAGCCCTCGACGCAGTGGAAGTCGCTGATCTGTCGCACCGCGGGAGCGCACGCAGTTCGTCGTAGGTGAGCGAGCGGCCCAGCGGCAGGCCGTCTATCGTCGGGCGGTGAGCGCGGAAGTCGAACGGCGGCACCGGGCGCTCGACCGTGTTGTACCGCCAGCCACCGACGGAGCCGAGGGCGCGAGTGCCGAGCACACCCCGACGCCCGCCACACCCACCAGCAACGCGATGAACCGCGCCCGCGAGAACAGGCTCGAGCCGCCATCGCCAGCCTCGTCAGCCAACACCATCACCCCGGTCCTCGATCGCCCACAACCAGTATGACCCGTGGGACCGAGTCCTGCGTCCCGACAGCGCGAGAGCAAGGTCCGGGTACTGGTATCGAATACCTCGAGCACCTTGAAGTGGATGCGACCCGACGGCGCCTCGACGAACGTCCTCGCCATGCGCCTGTTGCTGACGGCGTGCCGACGGGTGACTCGATCGAGATCTTGCCCTTCGAGGTCCACTTCGTTGGGCGACACGAGGTGGAACGTCTGCTCCTTCGAGGAGCTCACGTTCAGGAGCTTCACGGTCGAGCCGACGTTCGCGCGGCCGCGCTTCTGCGAGGGGTCGATGATCACCGCGTGCCGCAGCCGCGCTTCGATGTCGCGAATGCGCGCCTCGAGGTGGGCCTGTGCGTCGCGCGCCGCATCGAGGGGGGCGTTCTCGCGGAAGTCCTTGTCGGCCATGGCGGCGCGGAGCTCATCTGCGATCCGCGGGCGCTGCCCCTTCAGGTCCTCGAGCTCCCGCTCGAGCGCGGCGAGGCCCTCGACGGTCATCTGGTAGGCCTCGCCGCCGAGCTCGGCAGCGGCGCCCTCGCCCCGAGCTCCTCCGGCGCTGGGCCCGAGCCGCAGCGCCGGCACGAGGTTCTCGACGGTGAACGCCAGTCGCGAGGCATACGCGAGGAACGCGCGCACCGGCTCGAGCTGCGTCGCATCCTCGATGTTGTCGCCGGCGAAGCGCTCGGCGTAACGTGCGACATCCGCCGACGTCAGCTCCGCGATCGGGCGGTCGGCCCCGAACGAGTCGACGAACGCGTCGATCTGCGGGCGCTCCTCGCGGGCCTTCTCGGGGTCGATGCTCTGGACAAAGTGAGCGACAGCCTCGCCAGCGGTCATCCGGTCCGCCATGGGCGGCCTCCCGTCAGGTTCGCCGTCCATTGGTAGACGGGACGTCTCACGCATACTGTCAGTGGCGCGCCGGGCGCCGTCCCTGCGCTCCTCGAGTCTCTTGGAGACGTTACCCGCGTGTCAATGCAGAACGGTCCCTCCGAAGCCGCCCGATCGGCACTCGCCACGCTGCGTCTGGAGGTCGAACGACTCGACCTCGCACGCGCCGGGCTTCCCCTCGACGAGCCTGCCCTCGACCGGTTCGGGCGCTACCTCGACCTGCTGCTCGAATGGAACGAACGCGCGGGACTCACGACCGTCACCGCACCCGACGAGGTGGCGCGGCGACACTTCGGCGAGTCGCTGGCGCTGCTGATCGTGTTACGTCGAGAGCTGGAAGTCTCCGTCATGGCGCGCGTGGTCGACCTCGGGTCCGGCGCCGGATTCCCGGGCCTACCGATCGCGATCGCGGCGCCCTCGATGTCCGTGACGCTCGTCGAGACGCACACGCGACGAGCCGAGTTCCTGCGCGCGGTCGCGAGCGAGCTCGGCCTGGCGAACGTCGAGGTGGTGCACGCGCGCGCCGAGGACGCGGCGCGCGATCCGGCTCTGCGCGAGCACTTCGATGTTGCGATCGCGCGCGCGCTGGCGGCGCTGCGCGTGCTCGTGGAGCTCGGAGTGCCGTTCCTGCGCCCGGGCGGACTGCTGGCGGCGCCGAAGGGCTCGCGCGCGCTCGATGAGCTCTCCGGGGCCGCGGCGGCCATCCAGGCGCTCGGAGCGCGCCCCGAGGAACCGGTGATGTTACCGCTCGCCGAGGCGCCCCGGCGCAGCTAGTGCTGCTCGTGCGCCGCATCCGGGGCTGGACACGCGCTATCCGAGGCGCGCCGGGGTGCCGTCGAAGCACCCGCTCTGAGGCACCCGAGGGCGGGGTGCTACGATCGAGTTCCGACGAGCCTCCCCAGCTAGACGCGCCTCCCCCCGGCAAGGATGCCCCTGCGTGAATACCGTCAGGCGCGTGCAGCGCCTGCTGCGCCTCGATTTCAGCGCGCTCGACGGGCAGCGCGATGCCCGCGGCGCCGATCCCGAGCGTTGTGGTCGCCATCTCGATGGCGCTCCTCGGGCTGGGCGGATGGCTGTGGTGGGTCCGCTCGGGGCTCCCGGGTGGTAGAGGCGTCCTCATAAGCAGCGTGCTGGTGGGCACGGTGTTCAGCCTCGCACTCTGGCTGCTCTGGTTGCTGGTGGCGTTCGCGGTGATCGGACACGCCTTCCTGCGGTCGCCCACACATCGACGCGCTGGCGCGGGCGTGTTGCGCTCGCGGCCGTGCCGCTGGCGCTGGGGCTGCTCATGATCGTGCCGGTCGTCTCGTTTGGCGTGGGTGTGTTCGCCATCGTCGCGTGGGTCGCGCTGACGCAATCGGCGATCGAGCGCGCAGCCGGTGCGCCCTCGGGCGTTGCGCTGGTGGCGAACCTCGCGGGATTCGAGGCGTGGGCCGGGTGATGGTGCTGTCGACGGCGCAGCAGACGTTCGCGCCAGGGCCATTCGCCAGGTACTCTAGGACCGCCGTCGTGACGTTCGACGCGGCGCGTGCCGTGATCGGGGGATGAGAGGCCTCGCGTATACCCTCGCACCCCTGCCCCTCTCCCAGCGGGCGAGGGTTCACGAACTTCCGAACGGTTCGGACCTCCCTCCTCCCCACGGGAGAGGGGGCCGGGAGCCAAGGAGCGCTACGGTAGCCCGACGATGCCCCGGTTCTTCATGTCGAGCACCTCGTCCCAGCCAAACCCAGCAGTCCCAGCACGTGGCCCGTGTCCTGCCCGGGCAGCGGCGCGGTCTGTACACGCCGCCGGTGTGTCCGAGAACTTGGGCGCGACACCCACCTGCGGGAACGTACCGTGGCGGTGGTCGACGACGTTGACCACCATCTCGCGCGCGAGGTGGTGCGGGTTCCGCAGCGCCTCCTCCAGCCCGAGCACCGGCGACACGCACACGTCGAGGTCCTTCAGGTCGTCGAACCACTCATCGCGCGTGCGCAGCAGGAACGTCTTGCGGAAGTAGTCGCGAATCTCCTCCTCGCGCGCGCGGTCGTTCTGCAGCGGAACGAAGTCCGGCCGTCCGAGGGCCTCGCAGAGCGCCGTCCAGAAGTGCGGCTCGAGCGACCCGATCGAGATCCACTTGCCATCGAGGCACTCGTAGACGTCGTACTGCGGACGGGCGCCCGAAAGCCCGGTCTCACCGGGCCGGGGAGCGTCACCGCCACCGAACAGGCCCGATGCCGCCGAGGCGAGCATGTACAGGACGCCATCGGACATCGAGATGTCGACGAACTGTCCTCGGCCGGTGCGCTCCCTGGCGAGCAGCGCCGCGACGATGCTGAAGGCAGCCATCAACCCGCCGCCGGCGAAGTCGCCGAGGATGTTCTGGGGGATGGCGGGCGGGACGCCGGGACGCCCGATGAGGCCGAGCGCGCCGCCTATCGAGATGTAGTTGATGTCGTGGCCGACCATGTCGCGGTACGGCCCGGTCTGGCCGTAGCCGGAGAGCGAGCAGTACACGAGCTTCGGATTGATCTTCGCGACGGTGTCGTAATCGACGCCCAGGCGCTGAACGACGCCGGGCCGGAACCCCTCGATGATGACGTCGAAGTCCTCGCAGAGGCGGTAGAAGATGTCGCGTCCCTCCTGCTCGCGCAGGTTGAGGATCATCGAGCGCTTGTTACGACGCAGCGCGTTGTAGCCGCGCCGCCACTCGTTGCCCGTGCGGCGACCCGCCGTTGCCGCAGGCTGCGCGCCCCTCGAGACGATCTCCGCGGGGCCCTCGATCATCAGCACGTCGGCGCCGAGGTCGGCCAACAGCATCGTGCAGAAGGGACCCGGCGCCAGCCGGGAGAGGTCGAGGACGCGCACGCCCTCCAGCGTCATCATGACGGCCTCCGATACCAGCCTCGTGGGCATTGCACGCACGCAGCGACGAGGGTCGCGCCCGCTGCGCATGGTGACATCGATGCGCGCGAGCGTCACCTGTCCCGGCGCGCCGTTCACTCTCCCGCGGGGGTCCTCCCGAGGGTGGAGTCGCCGAGTGCCGCCTCGTAGAGGTCGAGCATCGCCCGGCTAAAGCAGGCGAACGTGACATCGAGGCGCGCGTCTGCAGCCAGCAGGTGCTCGGTCACCGTCGCCACTGCGATGCGCGCCGCGCGTTCGCGCGGAAAGCGATAGACGCCGGTGCTGATCGCCGGGAACGCCACGCTTGAGACTCCCAGCTCGTGCGCGATGCCGAGCGAGCTGTGGTAGCAGGCCGCGAGCAATCGATCGGCCTCGGCTGCCGCGTGCGCGCCCCAGACCGGGCCCACGGTGTGAATCACCCAGCGCGCGGGCAGTCGATAGCCCGAGGTTACGCGCGCCTCGCCGGTCGGGCAGCCGCCGAGGGAGCGACACTCCGCGAGCAGCTCTGGGCCCGCCGCGCGATGAATCGCACCATCGACGCCGCCCCCACCAAGGAGGCTGGAGTTCGCCGCGTTCACGATGGCGTCGACCCGTAGGGCGGTGATGTCCGCGAGTTGCGCCACCATCGACAGGCTCATCATCCGGCGCAGCGCACGAAGAACGGCGTCAGCGCCGACAGCCGAGGCGGGAACGCCGCGTTCACCGCCGCCGGGGCACCCGGGATGTAGACCAGCCATCGACCCGAGGGGATGACCGCGAGCGTGCCCACGTCGCAGCCGCTGCTCGCGAGGGCGTCCGCCAGGACCCCGAGGTCCTCATCGGTCCCGACGACCAGCAGCGCGACCAGCCCTCGACCGGGCGCGACGCCGAAGAACGCCAGCGGGGGCGGACCTGCGGCCACGGGCGGCGTGGGCGTGGGACTCGGCGTCGGCGTCGGGATGATCGCTACGCCGCCCCCACCGCCGCCCCCGCCGGCCGTCACCACGCCGTTCGTGAAGGTGCAGGTAACGGTCTCACCAGCTGCGAGCGTGATCGTGGCCGTCTGCGAGTCAATGGTGCTGTCGCTGGTCGGATCCGCGCAGGCAATCAAGGTCAGCGCGAACCCGGAGGGCGCGAGCTCGGTCAGGTGGTAGGTCCCGGCGCCCAGCCCGACAAATGACCTCGAGCTCAGGAGCGTGGTGCTGGCGGGGTCGTCATCGAGAGAGAATCCTCCCTCGAATGTGAAGCTCGAGGGGCCATCCCCGACGAAGACGAAGGCGCCCGGCGCGTCCGGTTCGACATCGAGCAGCACGACGATCGAGCCGTTCCCGGTCGGAGCCGCCACGACGATCGTCAGCGATCCCGTCACCGCATCGGCCCCCACCCCGTTCGAGGCGCGCACGCTGAACGAGTACGTGCCGACGGTCGTCGGGATGCCGGAAAGCACGCCGGAAGTCGAGAGGCCAATGCCGGGCGGCAGGGTGCCGCTGTTGAGGGTCGTCGTCGGAGCCGGCACTCCGCCGAGGCTGAACGCGTAGCTGTACGACGCGCCCGTGGTCGCCGGCGTCGAGGGCGAGCCGCTGATCGACGGCGGTGTCGACGCGACCGCCGCATTCACGACGATCGTCCTCGTGGGCGTGATCGCATCGGAGCTCGCGCCGTTCGCGGCGCGCAGCGTGAAGCTGTAGCTGCCGGCGCTCGTCGGCGTGCCCGAGAGCAGCCCCGCGGTCGACACCGTGAGGCCCGGCGGCAGCGTGCCGGAGTTCAGGGTCACCGTCGGCGCGGGCGTGCCCGTCGTGGTGAACGCGAAGCTGTACGCCGTACCCACCACCGCCGGACTCGGGGGCGTGCCGCTGATCGATGGGGCCTGGCCGCAGCCTGCGGGCGGCGTCGGCAGGCCCGAGCAGAGCGCCTTGAGAACGTCGACCTTGCCCGCGCCCCACCGTGCGTTCGGGAGGGACCCGGTGAAGCCATCGGCGGGCTTCGTCGTCGAGGTGAG
Source organism: Dehalococcoidia bacterium (assembly GCA_046328255.1). GTDB lineage: Bacteria > Chloroflexota > Dehalococcoidia > UBA2979 > UBA2979 > RBC038. Next base: position 8,313 of record JAXLWY010000004.1, read on the forward strand.
CGCCGTCTTCGCCGCCTGCGCATCGAGGCCCGGCGCCGCCTCGAAGAGGAGCGCGATGGCGCCGGCGACGTGCGGTGACGCCATGCTCGTGCCCTGCATCGCTGTATGGAAGCCGCCCGGCTGGGGCACATCCCCGGTGGGATTCCCGGCCGACGTCAGCGACGAGATGATCGCGGTACCGGGAGCCGCGATGTCGGGCTTCTGGCGGCCGTCACGCGTGGGACCGTCGCTCGAGAAGCCGGCGAGCGCACCCACCTGCGTACCGAGGTCGCGTGTGCTGTAGGCGCCCACGGTGATCACGTTGCGCGCCGTCCCCGGCACGCTCACACGCATGGAGGGATCGATGTGGTTCGTAAACGGCGCCGAGCACGAGCCGCTCGGCGACTGGCAGGCATACGCCCACCCATCGAGGCGACCGTTCGTCACGGCCTGCCCCTCGAACTCGAAGGTCCACGTTCCCGCGGGTGCGCCGCCGGGAATCAAGCTGGCAGTCGCGGCCAGCGAGTCATAGGCCGCCAGCACAACGTGCACCTCGTGATCGCCGTTCGCCGCCTGCGGCAGCGTGTGGACCAGTTCGAAGCAGTTGTAGTGCGCGATGCCGGTCTGCCAGCAGGGATAGGTGGGGTTACCCGGAAGCAAGTTGCCGAACAGGGGACTGGCCGCGGCGAGCGACTGGCCATCGGGAGAGACAAACCCGACGCGGAAGCTGTCGGAGCCCTTGTACCAGAAGTCGAACGCGGCGAGCGTCGTCCCCGCGGGGACGTTCACGGTGAAGTCCTGCGACGTCCCGCCGAGGGCGACCTGCGCCACCTGCGCGCTCGCGTGGACGTTCGAGTTGCCCTCGTTGCCCGCGGCGACCACCACCGCCTTGCCCGGTCGTCCGGGCCCCACGAGGCTGTCGATCGCCTGCTCGGCCAGCGAGGTGCCATCGTGCGCACCGAAGTGGCTCCCGGCGCTGAAGTTGGCCACCCACGGCCTGCCCAGTGCAGCAGCCTGAGAGTTGATGAAGTCGAGGCCGGCGACGAAGGTGTCGTCGCGGAAGTCGGTCTTCACGATCACGATGTCGGCGTTCGGCGCGACGCCCGCGTAGGTGCCCGCGGGAGCGCTACCGCCTCCAGCAGCCGAACCATCACCGGCCGCGATGCCGGCGACGTGCGTACCGTGGCCGAGCGTGTCGGTCGGTGCGACGCTCGGCCCGCAACTCGCAAGGAGGCCGTCGATCTGGGCCTGCGAGTACGCGACGCCGGGCGGTCCACTGGACGCGTCGAGGAGTGCGCGCACGCGAGTCTTGCCACCCGCCGTGCGGAAGTCCTGGTGACAGAGGTCGAGGCCGGAGTCGATGAAGCCGAGGACGGTGCCCGTCCCATCGAGGCCGAGCTGGGTGCGCGCCTGCAGCACGTTGCTCGCCGCGTTGGCGAGATCGTTGTTCTGGAAGCGCTCGGATGCAGCCTCGACGCGGCGCACGCTCTCTCGGAGGGCGACGCCCGAGAGCGACGACGCGGGGACCTCGGCCGCAACGATGTCGCCAACGCGAGCGTTGACGTGCACCCCTGCCGCCTCGAGGTCGGGCGTGGAGTCGGTGGCGTCGATGAGCACGCGGACGCGAGCGTCGGACTCGTCGGGTTCGTCGGGCGCGCTGGTCACCGCGAGCAGCCCGGCCGCCGCGAGCCGCCGCGCCGAGGCGCCGCCACCCCTCGGGACGAGCGCGCCCGCCGGAGCTCTCGCCTCCGCGTCCAACCGCGCGGGACCGACGGCGACGCGTCTGAGCAGTGGGTCCAGCTTCTCGTGGACATCCGCCGAAGCAGGCCGGCCCTCGAGGCCACCTGTGGCGACGAGCGCGAGTGTCGCAAAGGCGATGAGCGCAAGCCCGGCGTGCCGGCGCGTCCAACCCGTGACGGTGCTTCCCGGCGTCCGTGCCGGGATGGGTGACTCCATACAGCCCTCCGCTGGAGCAGCCTCAGCCGATGCAGCGCGGCCGAATGCTACGTCGACGATAGCGGGTCAAGCGGTACGGACATGTGCCAGAGATGTGGCGCCGGAGGCGGTTGCAGGCGGGCGCTAGCCCGGCCGCGCGGGTCCCGAGGGCGCCGCAGGGTGCGCGCTGCGCGTGCGCACCACGGAGCACGCGTACCACTCGGCGTCGGTGTTCCAGCAGTAGTCAGACACCCAGGCGGGTCGCTGGTCGGGACGCGGCGCGCCCATCGGACTCGCGTTCATGCGGCCGTCATCGAGGCAATCGTACGCGTGGGCGAGCTCGTGCACGATCGTCTCGATATCGGCGGTGGGGCTGAGGTAGAGCACGGGACTCCCGCCCGCGCGACACTCGAGTGCTGCCTCTGCCTGGCGTTCGGACCCGTAGAGGTCTGTGAATTGCACCGCGCCGGGCGTGCTGATCACCGAGATCTGCCCTGCGACGAGTTCCCACAGCACGATGAACACGGCGAGCAGCGTCACGAGTCTCATCCACCCCGGCCGTTGCCCGGCGCATCCCCAACAGCGTTCTCCCTGAGTAATCGGCGCGAAAACCCCCATCGGTAGAGGCGGAGCGTCGGTCTCGAGGTGGGGGCGCGCTCGAATCCGACGCGGTTGGTCGCATCCCAGCGATACCGAACCAGCCTCGCAGCTCACACGGTCAGCGCTGGGCAGCCTTCGTCGGAAGTGGCAAGATTCGAGGATGCAGACGGCAGCAGCCCGCAGCGAACAGCTACGCGAGCTCGCGCGATTACGTCGAGTGCGTGACCGCATCGACCGCGAGTTCGCCGAGCCGCTCGACGTCGAGGCACTGGCCCGCGGCGTCCACATGTCCGCGGGCCACCTCAGCCGCGAGTTCCGGTCCGCCTTCGGTGAATCCCCGTACAGCTACCTCATGACTCGACGGATCGAGCGCGCGATGGCGCTGTTGCGTCGCGGGGACCTCAGCGTGACAGAGGTGTGCTTCGCCGTCGGCTGCTCATCGCTCGGCACATTCAGCACTCGATTCGCCGAGCTCGTGGGCATGCCACCCGGCGCCTACCGACGGGCAGCGGCGAGCACGGTCGGCATCCCGGCGTGCGTGGCAAAGCAGGTGACCAGACCGGTCAGGAATCGAGAAGTGGTCCCCGTGAGGTGAGGGCTAGCATTCCCTCATGGACATCACTATTCACGCCTCCTTCCTTCCCCACACGGACCCCGATGCCACGATCGCGTTTTATCGCGACACGCTGGGATTCGAGGTCCGCAACAACGTCGGCTACGAGGGCATGCGCTGGATCACGGTCGGCCCGGTCGACCAGCCCGGCACATCGATCGTCCTCGCGCCGGCCGGCGTCGCACCCGGCGTCACCGAGGCCGAGCGCCAGACCATCGCGGAGATGATGGCCAAGGGCACGTACGCGATGCTGCTGCTGGCGACGTCCGACCTCGACGGCACGTTCGAGCGAGTGCAGGCATGCGGCGCCGAGGTCGTCCAGGAGCCGACCCAGCAGCCGTACGGCGTTCGAGACTGCGCCGTCCGTGACCCCGCGGGCAACCTGCTGCGCATCCAGCAGCGCGCCTAGGCAGCGAGAGGCGGCGCCGCGATTCCCGGATGTGCGGGCGCCGCCTCGGAAACGCGCACGATTCGGCATTGGCCCCTTCTGCGATGATTTCGACACGTCACCGAGCGTTCCGTCATGCACGACCGGCATGCTGATTGCATTGCAATCGCAGGTGTTAGCTTCTGACTGTCGTTCGAAGCACACGTCCGCGACTGCCCTGCTCCGCCCACGACCGGGATGGACGAGTACGAGTCATGACGGCATCGCTGGGTCACCCGCCGAAACTGGGCACGACCGTACTGGTCTGGTTCGCCGCTGCGTACTTCCTGCAGCTCGGAACGTCGCTGCTGATCGTCGGCGCGCCCGACTCTCCGGTTGATCCCACGGCCCGCGGCGCGCTCACGCTGATCGGAGGGACCGCCCTCTTCATCTGTCTCATCGCGAACCTGACCACGATCCAGACGCGCCTCCTCGCGACGATGGGCATGCTGCCGCAGGTCTGGATCGCAGGGCTCCTCCTGAACGCGGGGAACGCGACGGGTACCGCCGTCGTCGGCCTCCTCGCGCTCGGGGGAGTCGCCGCACTGTGGCGAGTCGAGGACGAACACGCTCCGATCCCTGATGCGCTCGGGCTCGTACTCGGATTCGTCCACTGCGCGGTAGGAGCGCGCATTCTCGGCGACTCCGTGTTCGCCGCCACCTACATCAACGCAGTGGGGCTGCCCGCCTGGGTGATCGGTGGCGCGTTCGTGGTCACCGGCGTCGCGGTGATGCTCACGACAGTGCTCCGGAGGAGCCGCAGGATCCGCTGGCCCGTCCATCTCGCTGCTGGTGGGCTGCTCGGGGTAGTCGGCCTGATCGTGGCGGCGCACAACGGGCCTTCCGCCCTCGGGCTCTCCGTTCCCACACTCCTGCGCGCCCTGGTGTTGGCCACGCTGCCGTGGCTGGAGCTCCGGCTGGTGCGTCTCGACCGGTTCTCCCTCCAGACGCGCCTCGTCGTTCTGTTCGGACTCGTGGGGACGCTCACCCTCGCGACCTTCGTGCCACTCGTACTGGGCCTGGCGGCGGCGCTGGGAAGTACGGTCGGTCCTCCGCTGCGGGCGCTCATCGCGGCGATGGTGCTGCCGGTGCAACTCGTCATCGCCTTCGGCGGCTTCCTGCTCGCGCGCTGGTTGACGCGACCGTTCAGCGCGCTGCTGGACGCGGTGCTCGAACGAGCGGCGGGGCATCGTCGCCCCACCTTCCAACCAGCAAGCGGCTTCTCCGAGATCCACACGCTCGCGCGGGCCGTCGAAAGAATGACCGACCGGCTGGACAGCGAGATCCTCCGCGCCGAGGCCGGCGAGGCCGCCCTCCTGGAAGCAAAGGAGCTGAGCGGCATCGGCGCCATGGTCAGCAACCATGCGCTGAACACGATGGAGCTCGACGCCGAGGCCCGCCGGATCCTCGGGATTGACGCGCCCGTGATCACGCGCGAGGCGTACCACAACCTCATCCATCCGGACCACCGCGCCGAGCAGGTGGCTGAGATAGAGGCGGCGTGGCAGGCGCCCGAGCCCAGACCCGCACACGGCTCTGACCTCCGGATCCCGTGACGCGATGGCACGAGAAGTGGCTGCGACGCCGTCCGCTGGTCGATGGAGGAGAGGGGGCGCAACGCCGTGCCGTGCTGGCACTGGTGACGATCCAGGACATCACCCAGCAGCGCACGCTCGAGGAGTCGCTGCGGGACATCGAGAACCGGCTGCGTCTCGCCCTGGACGTGGGCGAGGTGGGTATCTGCGCCTACGACACGGCGGCGGACGAGGCCGACCTCGACGAGCGAGCCGCGTCGATGCTGGGACTCGCCGCCGGGCGGATCGACGGCGCCACGCTGAGGGAGCGCGTGCCGTCCGAGGACGCTCCCGAGGACAGGCACATCTCCGGGGGCAGCTCGCTGGCGGAGTGGCTCGCCTCGGAAGGGGAGTTCCGGGTCGTTCTGCCCGATGGCCAGCTCCGCTGGCTGCACCGACGGTCGACCAGTGTGGTGCCCCTCGATGGGTCGCGATCCTCCGAGGTGCTCGTCACACTGCGGGACGTGACGGCGCGTCGTCGGTTCGAGGAGGCTCAGCAGGGCTTCATCGCGATGGCCAGCCACGAGCTGAAGAACCCGCTGGCGGCACTGCGAGGCAACGCTCAGCTGATGCTCCGGCGACAGGCGTTCGATCGGGATCGGACGCAGGCGATTGTGGAGCAGACACGTCGGCTCGAGCGCCTGGTCAGGGACCTCCTCGATATCACCGTAGCCACCACCGGACGCTTCTCGCTCATGCGAGCGCCTGCCGACCTGATGGAGATCACGAGGCAGGTGGTGGCCGAGCGCTCGCTTGCGGCGCCGGAGCACAGGTTCTCGATTCGCAACCGCCTGCCATCCGTGGTGGGAAACTGGGATGCGGACCGTGTCGCACAGATCCTCGACAACCTGCTCTCGAATGCAGTGAAGTACTCGAGGGCGGGCAGCGAGATCGTGGTCGACGTGAGCACCGAGCCGGGGGAGTGCCGCGTCTGCGTCGAGGATCGCGGCGTCGGCGTTTCCTCTGCGGAGCAGGCGCGCATCTTCGAACGGTTCTATCGAACCTATCCGGGCGCGGCCGAGGGGCTGGGGCTTGGGCTCTACGTGACCCGGGTGCTCGTCGAGGCGCACGGAGGCGCGATCGGGGTGGACTCGGTCCCCGGACAGGGCAGCCGGTTCTGGTTCACGCTCCCCTGGAGTCCCGGCCTCGTGACGGCCCGCGAGCCACCCTCCGAGGTGCTTCGCGAGGCTCGTCGTGGGAGTGGTCGGGTGCTCGTTGTGGATGACGACCGCCTGCTGCGCGAGCTCATTCGCGACGCGCTCGCGACCGAAGGGATTGCCGTCGAAACAGCGGCGACGGGCGCCGAGGCCACACGTGCCCTCGAACAGCATCGGTTCGACCTGCTGCTGCTCGACCTGATGCTCCCGGATACGACCGGTGAGCGACTGGCACTGGATTTGGCGCACCTCGGACTGCGAGAGGGGTTGCCAATCCTCGTCATCTCCGCCGCGCACGGCGTGCAGGAGCGCGCCGAGCGCCTGGGCGCGGCGGGCTACCTCGAGAAACCGTTCGAACTCGATGCCCTGATACGAGCGGTGTCCGAGTCGCTACCGAATCCCTCGCCCGAGGCGGCGTTCGCGTAGCCAGGCAGGACGCTACGCGCCGCCTCGCGGTAGCCTTGTGGGAGTCGGCAGGCGACCCGCCACCAGGGACACCGACGGCCCGCGAACGCCTCGATGGCGCGTGCCCCCGTAGCTCAGAGGATAGAGCATCGGTTTCCTAAACCGTGTGCGCAGGTTCGAGTCCTGCCGGGGGTACCAGACTCCAGCCACGTACGAGCCGGAAACCGTCGCCGATCACTGTCCGGCATGGACGAGCGGTTGGCGTACGGCCATAATCCAGGATACGCAGGAACTCGGACGCGAGCAGGGCACGGTCGATGGGAGCGCTCGAATCGAGCAGCAGGCGAGCGCCGCACCGGTCCGGCCGACCCGGGTCATCCACAGCTCCGATCTCCATCTCGGGATCGACGAGGCGAAACACAGCGTGCACCTGCTCGAGGCCGTGCTCGGCGCCGCCCGGGCGACGGCCGCCGACGTCATCCTTCTCGTGGGAGACGTGTTCGACCACAATCGTGTCCGCCCCGAGTTGCTCGACGCCACGACGAAGCTCCTCGCGGCTGCGGGTCGCCCCACAGTCATCCTCCCCGGGAATCACGACTCGCTCGCGGACGGCTCCGTCTACCGTCGTGGCGACTTTGCGAGCGTCGAGGGCGTGCACGTCATCGGGCTGACCTCGGACGAGACCGTGCACTTCCCCGAGCTCGACCTCGAGGTCTGGGGACGCGCACACTTTGACCTGTTCGATATGGTGCCGCTCCGCGATCCGCCGAAACGCCGCACGCGCTGGCATATCGCCGCAGCGCACGGTCACTGGGTGACCGGTCCGCACGATGCGCGCCGGGCGTATCTCATCCACGATCATGAGATCCGCAGCATCGACGCGGACTACCTCGCGCTGGGCCACTGGGATAAGTGGGCACCCGCAGGAGACGGCACGGTCCCCGCGTACTACTCGGGCTCGCCTGCCTTTGCGAAGTCGGTCAACCTGATCGAGCTGGACCCCGCGAGCGGCGTGCGCGTCGACCGCGTGCCTGTCATCGAGGGGTAGCCCGCACCGAGTGTCCCGCGGCTACGCCTGTGACTTCGGTCCGAACGGCTCGGGGTGGAACTTGTCGTCGCGGACCTGCAGGAAGCCGCGCATGCCCCCGAGGCGCTGCGCCTCGAACATCTCATCCCGTTCGGGCAGATGCGACGTGTGCACGAGTGCCGAGAGCGCGCCGTTCAGCAGCATCCCCGCCTGCACCCCGGATGCGAGCAGTCCCTGCATCGCGATGTGCTTGTTGAGCCGAACCGACGGCTCGGGGACTTTCGCGATCCGCCTCGCGAGCTCCATGGCACGAGGAAGCAACTGATCGGCCGGCACCACCTCGTTGACGAGACCGATGCGCAGCGCCTCCTGGGCGCTCATGTGGTCCCCCGTCAGCGCGTAGCGGTTCGCCACCTTCCAGCCGACGAGCGCTGTGAAGAGGAAGGTGGTGTTCGAGATGTGGCGCACCTCCGGCTGGGCGAACACCGCCGCCTCCGACGCGATGGTGATGTCCGAGGCGGTGACGTACCAGAAGCCCCCACCCATCGCGTAGCCGTTGACGGCAGCGATCACGGGCTTGGTCAGCTTCCAGAGGTGCAGCAGCTTATCGACGTTCGTCGCGTCGTTGCGCTCCCACCAGCGGATGTACTCACCGACGGGCATACCCGCGGGATCGAGGTGTTGCGCCCGCCGCGCGCCGCCATGTCGTAGCCCGCGCTGAATGCGCGCCCGGCGCCGTCATCACGATGGACCGGACGGCCGGGTCGCGGTCGGCCTCGTCGAGCGCCTCGTGCAGCTCGCGTTCGAGGTCGGGCGACAGCGCGTTCAGCGCTTCGGGTCGATTCAGCGTGAGCAGGGCCACGGGGCCATCCGTCTCGTAGATCAGGTGCTCATAGGGCACGATGTCGTCCTCTCTCGCGGGCGCCTCGAAGGCGCCCGGTGTTCGCGTGCCGCGATTGTCGATTCAGGCCAGCACGCCCTCGTCCACCAGTCGGCGCGCCTCGTCGGTGCCCATGCCGAGCACGCGGGTGACCACGTCCACGGTGTCGGCACCGAGCTGGGGTGCGGGCCTCCTCAACGTGCCGGGTGTCGCGGACAACTGCACTGTATAGCCCGGGTGCTCGAAGGCCCCGATGCCGGGATGCGTGATCGGAAGCACGTAGTTGCGGGCCCGCAGGTGAGAATCGGTGTAGAGATCCTCGCCTGTCTGCACGGCGCCCGCCGATACCCCGTGGTATTGCAGGACGCGTGCCACCTGGAGCGGCGTCAAACCCAGCGTCCACTCCTCCACGGCGGCATCGAGGGCAGCCCGATTCGAGCGACGCGCCTCCGCCGAGGCAAATCGTGGATCGACTGACCAGTCCGGGCGGAGAGCAGCACGGCAGAACGCGTGCCACTCGGCGTCGGTCTCGACGGAAATCGCCACCCAGCGGTCGGCGCCCCGGCAGGGGTAGACGCCTCGTGGTGCGCCGGCTCGGCCATGGTTGCCGAGCGGCTCTGGACGGGTGCCATTCACGAGGTGGTCGAGGTATGCCACCCCCGTGAACGCGGCGGCACTATCAATCTGCGGGATCTCGATGGCCTGGCCTTCGCCGGTCAGGGCGCGGTGGTGCAGCGCCGCCAGCGTGACCAGCGGGACGTGCGCGGCGGTGATGTAGTCGGGATAGGCGAGCTGGCAGCGAGCCTCGAGGGGACTGTCCTCGAGGCCCCAGAGGTAGCTCATGCCCGTGTAGCACATCAGCGTGCCGCCATACGCCACGAACCCGGAATCGGGCGTGCCCGCGCCAAATCCGGGCATCGACACGAACACGATGTCGGGGCGCACCTTCCGCAGATCCCCGTAGCCGATTCCGAGGCGATCCATCACCCCGGGCGAGTTGTTCTCCGTCACCACGTCGCAGTGCGCCGCAAGTTCGCGAATGATCTCGATGCCCCGCGGCGTCGTCAGGTCGACCGCGATGCCGTGCTTGTTCCGGTTGTTCTCGGCGAAGTACGAGTTTGCCTGGACCGCCATCTCCTCGGGCAGGCCGGGCTGCGGACGGTTGTCCGGGCGCTTGCGGGACTCGACCTTGATCACCTCGGCCCCATGGTCGGCGAGGAAACGGGTGCCGTAGGGGCCGGACCACACGCGTGTGAAGTCGAGCACGCGGATGCCCTCGAATGGCCTCGGCGCGTGGACGCGGAGGTGCATCGCCGGCCGCGGCGCGCGCGGGGCGGCCGAGGCGAGCTCGCCTCGAATCGCCGGGCCGTGCTCGTCGAGGAGCGGTGCGACACCCGGCGCGTTCGGCGGTGTTGCGCTGAACGCAAGGTTCGCCTGCGGCACCTGGTATCGCCCGACGTACGGGTGCTCGCGGCGGGCAAACAGCTTTCGATGCACCGCATAGGCGCTCTCGAGGAAGTCCGCGGGCGTGTTCATCGGCGCCATGGGGATGCGACGCGCCAGCGCCTCCGTCAGCAGCTCGCCGACCATGTGTTGTCGAGTCCAGGTCGCGATCCGCTCGTTGATCAGGTCAGCGGCCGCAGCGCGAACCTCGCGCAGGTCGAACTCGGGAGAGGCGATCTCGGCGTCATCCATCCATTCGACGAGCCAGCGATACTGCCGTGCCTCGAAGATCGAGATGCGCACAAGGCCGTCGCGGCATGGGTAGACGGTGTTGGGCACGATCCCGCTCGCGCCTCCCGTCCGCCCGATGATGACCGCGTCCGGCGCGCTGTAACGCGCGAGCACGAAGAACTGGTGGGCGGCGATCTCCTGAAGCGAGACGTCGACGTGTTGCCCGCGGGCTACCGCGCCGGTCTCCGGATCCCAGCGGTCGTAGAGCGCGAGGAGCGTGCCCCAGGCCGCGTGGACGCCCGCCATCTGGTATGCCTGCTCCTCGGGTGGCGTCACGGGAGCCCGGTCGGGCTCTCCGACGATGTAGGTCATCCCGCCAACCGCGTTAGCGACGAGGTCGTCGCCCCGCCAGTGCGCACGCGGCCCCGTCCGGCCGAACGCGGTGACCGACGTCACCACGAGAGATGGGTTGACCGCGCTCAGCGCCTCATAGGTGAGCCCGGCGTCGTCGAGGTCGGCGGCGTTTCCACTGAGGAGCACCGCGTCGGCGTCACGCAGGAGGTGCTCGAACGTGTCGCGCTCGCGGACGATGTCGACAACGGCGCTGCGCTTCCCGGCGTTGAAATAGAGGAAGTGCAGGCTGCCCTCGACATGTGGCGTCCCGTCTTTGTACGGCGGACGCCGGCGTGCCGGACTGCCGCCGGGTGGTTCGACGAGGAGCACGTCCGCCCCGAGCTCGGCGAGGAGCCGACCGGCGAGCGAGCCGCGTTCATCCGTCAGGTCGAGGACGCGAAGATGCTGAAGGGGAGCTGCCACGAGCGCAGGCGCCTAACGCTCGGAAATCGCGCGCGAGCAGAGGTTTCCGCCCGCGGCCGTCGCTGTGACGATGGCGGCTCGTGCCGGCCGCTGGACCGGTAGGTGCTGGTTCGCCACGAGTCGCCATCGCTCCCTGTCGCAGGCCCGCCCTAGACGAGGTTTGCGTCGTAGAAGTGGGTGTAGAAGTTCACCGGCCACATCTTGAGATCGTTGACGTTCTTCTTCGCGATGAGGTACTTCACCCCGTCGAAGATGGGCACCACGATAGCCGCGTCCATGATCATGGACTGTGCATCGCGGAGCAGCTTCGCGCGTTCCTCTGAACGGTCCGGCAGCTGCTGCGACTTCGTGAGCACATCGTCAAGCTTCGCGTCCTCGTAGCCCATGAAGACCGTGCCGGATCGGCCGCCCTTGATGCCGGAGCTGTGGAAGTCCGCGCGCATGACATCGGGATCCTCGTTGAGGAAGCCCGCCTGCTGCGTGCCGCCGTCGTTCAGGTGATCGATTGCCTGGCGACCGCGGTTGTCGGAGTCCGTTCCTGCCGCGACGATGACGATGTTCACACCGACGCCGATTTCCTTGAGCTGGATCTGCACGACCTCGGCAACGTCCTTGAACGTCGAGTAGTACGACAGCTCGAGCTTCTGGCCGTCCTTCTCGCGAAGGCCTCCGGCGCCGACCTTCCAGCCGGCCGCATCGAGGAGAGCGGCCGCCTTCGCCTTGTCGTTCGGGTACTTGTTGAGACTGCCATCGAATCCGAACGACGACGACGTCAGGACCGTATTCGAGGGCTTGTGGAGGTTGAAGTAGACGAGTTTGAGGATCTCGGTCTTGTTGACGGCGTGGTTGATCGCCTGCCGCACCCGCACGTCGTCGGTTGGCGCCTTCTTCGTGTTGATGCGCAGCAGGTACGTCTGGCCCTGCGGGACCGCGTTGAACGCGCGGAACCGGCTGTCCTTCAGGAGGCGATCCACCGCGACGGGCGGGACCTCTTCCATCACGTCGATGTCGCCCGCCTCCAGTGCACTCGCGCGCGACTCCTGGTCCGGAACCTCAATGAAATCGATCTCGTCGAGGTACGCCGCGCCCTGGTGCGCGAAGATCGAAGGGGCCCAGTTGTATTGAGCGTGCTTCTTCACGACGACACGGTCCTTGTTCACCCACTCGGTGAGGGTGAACGGACCGGATCCGATCGGCTTCCGCGCGAACTCGTCGTTCCCCGCCTTCTCTGCCGCCGCCCTGGATGGCACGCCGAGGTACGCGCGGGTCAGCCTGCGCAGCATCGTGAAGTTGGGTGCGCTGAGGTTGATCTTGGCGGTGTAGTCGTCGATCAGTTCGGTGCCCGTGTACGTGGGGCCGATGTAGCCGAAAGCAAGCGCTCGCGAGTTGTCGGGAGCGCGCACGCGATCCATGAGGTACTTCACGTCGGCAGACTTGAAGTCGTTACCGTCGGCGAATTTCACGCCCTTGCGCAGCTTCATCACGACGCTCAGGTTGTCCGGAGCGGACTCCCACGATTCAGCCAGGCTGCCGACGAGCTTCTTGTCCTCGGATTCCACCAGGAGCGTGTCGAAGATCGTCATCGACTCGAGGTGCGTCCACGTCCCGGTGGTGCGGCTCGAGTCGAGCGAGTCGAGCGTCGGTCCGCCCGGGAGTCCCACCCGCAGCTTGCCACCCTGTTTCACCGCGGTGGTGCCGGCGGAGCCGCCCGCCGAGGTCACGGGCGTCTTCGTGGCAGCGGATTCACCGCCCCCGGAACTCGCGGGACCGCAGCCGAAGAGGGCGGCGCTCGCCAGGCCACCACCGAGCATCAGCCCACCGCGGATCAGCCCGCGGCGCGAGACACGCCTTCGCCAGTAGCGGGATTCGAAGTCCGACATCAGTTCCCTCCTGACATGCCTCGGTGCGGGCCGCCCGAGTTCATTCGCGCAATCTCGGATCGAGGACGTCGCGCAGCGCGTCTCCCACCAGGTTCATCCCGAGCGCCACCACCGTGATCGCCAGTCCGGGAAAGACGGACATCCACCAGTACTCGCGGATGAATCGTCGCGCGGAGTTGAGCATGGCCCCCCACTCGGGGTTGGGCGGCTGCGCGCCAAGGCCGAGGAACGACAACGACGCCGCCGCCAGGATCGCTGTCGCCACGCGCAGCGTGGTCACGACAATGAGTGGGGCCACGACGTTCGGCAGGATGTGCACGAGGATGATGCGCGAATCCCTCGCGCCGAGCGCCCTCGCGGCCTCCACGTACGTCAGGTGCCGAGCCGCGATCGTCGAGCCTCGAATCAGGCGCGCGTACAGCGGCACCGAGAATGCGCCGATCGCGATCATGAGATTCGTCAGGCTGGGCCCCAGTACCGCCACGATCGCGATCGCGAGCAGGAGGCCCGGGAACGCCATCATCACGTCGACGATCCGCATCAGCACGTTGTCGAGCAGCCCGCCAAAGTAGCCGGCGACCAGGCCCACGAGCGTGCCGATGAGGCCCGCGATCAGCACGGGAACGAACCCCGTGGGCAGCGAGTATCGCCCCCCCCACATCAGCCGGCTGAGGACGTCGCGGCCGATCTCGTCGGTCCCGAACCAGTGTGCCGCCGAGGGCGCCTCGCGTGCTGCGAGGCGGTCCGCGACGAGCGGGTCGTAGGGCGCGAGCACGGGCGCAAGGATGGCCGAGGTCGCCATCAGCACGAGCACCGCGAGGCCGATGAGCGCGGCACGGTTGGCCGCGAAACGACCGGCGAACTCGGTGAACCGGCCGCGCTCCTGCGACTCGAATCGAGGCGCATTGACGGTGAGCTCCTGGGATGCGGCCACGTGTCGCCTCGCTTCCGTGCCGACTAGGAGTACCGAATCCGGGGGTCGAGGAATCCGTAGGAGAGGTCAACCAGCAGGTTGATCAGCACAAAGATCACGGCGGAGAAGATGATGGTCCCCTGCACCACCGGTGCATCCTTGGCCGAGATTGCCCCGAGCAGCAGCCTGCCGATCCCCGGGCGCGCAAACACCGTCTCGATGATGATCGCCCCGGCGAGCAGACGTCCGAGTTCGACGCCGAGTGTCGTCACGACCGGGATCAGCGAGTTCCTGAGGGCGTGCTTCACCACCACGGCCTGCTCCGCCAGGCCTTTCGCGCGGGCGGTCGTGATGTACTCGGAGCGCAGCACCTCGAGCATGCTCGAACGGGTGAGGCGCGCGAGGATCGCCGCCGAGGCCACGCCGAGCGACACCCCCGGCAGGATGATCGAGGTGAACCCACCCTGGCTCGTCGCGGGAAGCCAGCCGAGGTACACGGAGAAGAGCAGGATCAGGAGGATCGCGAGGAAGAAGTTCGGCAGTCCGACGCCCACCACCGCCCCGACCATCGCCGCCGTGTCGATCCAGGTGCGGTGTCTGACGGCCGCAACGACGCCGAGCGTGACTCCCACCACCATGGACAGCAGGAGCGCGAACAGCGCGAGGTACACGGTCGACGGGAACTGCTCAACGATCGAGTCGATCACCGGACGGTTGGTCAGCACCGAGCGCCCGAGGTTGCCCCGCGCCACCTGTCCGATGTACTTCACGTAGCGCACCGGCAGCGGGTCGTTGAGTCCAAGCTCCGTGCGCAACTTCTCGATGCGGACCGGGTCCGCGTTCTCGTCACTGCCGAAGAGCGCGCGAATCGGGTCGCCGGGCAGGATGTTGACGATGAAGAACGTGGCCGTCGCCACGCCGAAGAGCACCGGGATCGTCGAGAGCAGCCGCCGCAGCACGTATTTCGTCACCGGTGCTCCGTTCCCGATCCCCGGTCGCGCATCTCGGGAGTCCGATCCTCAGCGGGCGTGAACCCTCATGACACGACTCCGGCCGCCACGAGCCGCTCGATCTCCCCGGTGTCCAGGCCGAGCAGGCTGCCGAGAACATACTCGTTGTCGCCACCGAACAGGGGTGCGTGGCGATACATTCGCGCCGGGGACTCGGAAAGCCGGTTGAGCACCCCCGAGTACTTGCGGCGGCCGAACTCGGGGTGGTCGAACTCGAAGAAGAACTCACGGGCGGCGAGGTGCGAATCGTCCTCGAGGTCCGCGACCGTGTAGGCCTTCGAGGCGGGCACGCCGGCGTTCTGGAGCAGGTGCATCGCCTCGAATGCCCGGTGGTCGAGGGCCCAGGCCCCCACCGCGTCGTCGATGTCTGCCTCGTGGGCCTTGCGCCCCGCGCTCGAGGCGAGCCGCTCGTCCCTCGCGAGGTCATCGCGTCCCATCAGGTCGCACAGGGCGCGCCATTGCGCGTCGTCGTGCACCTCGATGGCGACCCACTCGTCGTCACCGGAACCGGGGACGCCCGTCGCGCCCGGCGCATCGAGGCACCGATACACGTTGTGGGGACAGAACGACTCGTCATGGTTCCCCTGTCGAGGCCAGCTCGTGCCGTTCAGTCCGAACTCGATGGGACCCTCCGGCACTGTGGCGACAAATGCTTCCCACTGGGACATGTCGATGTGCTGGCCCTGCCCGGTGCGCTGCGCGTGGTAGTACGCCGCGATCACCGCGTACGCGCCGGTGAAGGCAGCAACCGGATCGCCGTGCGCCGTCCCGATGTTCGCCGGCTCACCGTCGGGGTAGCCGCTCATCTCCCCCAGACCGGCGAGCGCGAGCTGCGAGTTCCCGTACAGGACCCAGTCTCGCGCCGGCCCCGTCGCGCCAACCGCCGACATCGACAGCATCACCAGCGAGGGCATGTCGGCACGCACCGACTCCCAGTCGAGGCCGAACTTCGGCATCACTCGAGGGGCGAAGTTGTTGATCGAGATGTCGCTGATCGCGGTCAGGCGGCGCGCGAGGGCAGCGCCCTCCGGCCGCTCGAGGTTGAGGCGGACGCTCAGCTTGTTTCGATTCAGGGCGTTGAAGCCCGGAGGTTCGTTGAGCGTGCCCATGGTGCCGTCGCGCCGCGCGCTCAGCCGGTAGTTGTCGGGGCGACGCTCGGACTCGACCTTGATCACCTCGGCGCCGTAGTCCGCGAGCAGTCGCGCGCACTGCGGGCCTGCCCACACCCACGTGAAGTCGATGACACGCATCCCCTCCAGCGGACGAGGCGTGCCGGCGACCTGCAGCACGGCGGGCCGCGGGGCGCGCGCTGGGGGCGACAGCTCCACTCGAGGGGACCACGGATCGCCCTGGACTGCGGCCGCGTGCTCGTTCGATGCGGCCACGCGGCCCGGTTGCCACGGCGTGGCGGAGGCGAGGAACGGAGCCCCCGGCACCGTCACGGGACCCGACGGCGCGGGCACATCGACGAAGTAGTCGCGACTTCGCAACTGGGCGTGGTTGAACACCTCGGCCGGCGTGTGCACCGCGGCGACCGGGATGCGCAGCGCCTGCGCGCGTTCGACCACCTCGGCCTTGGTGTATTGCATGAACCACTCGGACAAGAGGCCGAACAGCACATCCCAGTTCTGGCGACGGAGGTAGCCCGTGGCGAACAGCTCGGGCGATGCCCACGCGGGACTGCCCATGAGCTCGACCATCCGCTCCCACTGGTCGTCGCGCACGAACAGCAGGCTCAGGTAACCGTCCTTGCATGGGAAGTAGGAGAACGACCCGCGCACGGCGCGCGTGGGGATGATGTCGTGCCACGCGAGCCACTGCGACCAGATGGAGTCGTTCCCCACGAGCACGGACTCCTGGATCGAGACGTCCACCTCCTGGCCGGCGCCGGAGGCCTCGCGGCGGGCGAGCGCAGCCATCGTTCCGACCGCACCGCTGATGCCCGCCATGAACAGCGCCTGGTTCCCCCCGAGCTTGAGGGGCGGCACCTCCGACGATTCGGCGCTGGCCGGGGCAAGGTAGGCGTAGCCCGCCGCGTTCCACGCGGTGAGCTCGCCCGCGAGGTACCGCCGGTGCGGCCCCGTCTGTCCGAACGGCGTGATCCGAGTCATCACCAGCCGCGGGTTCAGCGCCTGCAACGCGGCGTAGCCGAGGCCGTAGCCCTCCAGGGTGTCCGGCCGCGTGTCCTCGATGAAGACGTCGGCGTCGCGGAGCGCGCGGCGGAGCGCGTCGCGACCCGCCTCCACCTCGAGATCGAGCGTGGCGAGTCGCTTGCCGGCGTTGAGGTACGCGAAGAGGCCGCTGCGCTCGTTCCCCGCCTCGCCGCTCACAAACGGCCTCCGCCGGCGGACCCAGTCCCCCGACGGAGGCTCGATCTTGAGCACGTCCGCACCCAGCCCCGCAACCATCTTCGCGGCGTACGGGGCGGCGATACCCTGCGCGTACTCGACGACGCGCAGCCCGGACAGCGCTGCTGCCGACATCGGTAATCCTGACGCTGGCCTAGCCCTGGTACAGCAGCCGGTCCGCGAAGAACGTGTCGCGCTCCTCCAGGAACGCCTTCAGGCCGCTCTCGTCGCGAATCTTGTTGAGCTTGTCCTTCTCGGGCACCAGCGGGACGAGACCCTCCCAGGCCCTGAGCACGAGGTGGTGCTCGAAGGCCTCGGAGTAGCCCATCTTGTCCAGCGTCTGGTTCACCGAGCGCTTCATCAGCTGCGTCGAGAATGCGCCGACGCGCGCGATTGACTCGGCTGCGCGCCACGCCTCGGCCTCGAGGGCGTCGGGAGCGAGCACCTTGTTGACCATGCCGAAGCGCTCGGCGGTGCGCGCATCGATGGTCTCGCCGGTCAGGTAGAGCCAGTTGGCGTGCTTGAGCGGCATGATGTACGGGAGGAACGTGAACGGCGAGTGCGCCACGTGCCGGATCTCCGGCTCGCCGAACTGTGCCGCCTCGGAAGCGAGGACGATGTCGCAGGACATCGCGAGGACGTTGCCGGCGGCGATCGCGTACCCGTTCACGGCGGCGATCGTCGGCTGGCGCAGGTAGTGGAAGCGCAGCAGCCGCTTCGGCGCCTGGTGAGTGTTGTCCCACCGCTCCACTGACGGAATGTCGTGGCGCTCCCGGGGTGCGATATCGAACCCGGACGAGAACGCCCGGCCGGAGCCCGTCAGAATGACCACGCGCGTGTCGTAGTCCTTCTCGATGTCATCGCACGCGGCCTCGAGCTCCGCGAGCAACTCGGCGCTCAGAGCGTTCAGCTTCTCGGGTCGGTTGAGCGTGATTCGCGCGATGCCGCCGCGCTTTTCCAATTGGATGTTCTCGAATTCCACGACACCCCCTTCGACTCGCACCGCGTACTACATCCGAACATGCACCAACACAGTTGTGCAGCAACTGGCGTGCTCATGCGCTCAGGCCGCGGCATCGTAATCGCGAACATCGTGAATCGCAAGGCCGACGGGTTGTGCCTGTTCGTCCATTGCGCTATGGGCCCGACCCCGTGCTATAAGGGGCCAGATCGGCCGATTTCCGAGGAGGGGCGCCATGGAGTTCGGATGGTCCGACGCCGACGCGAGCTTTCGCGAGGAGGTCCGCACCTTCATCGAGCAGCACTGGCCGAGTGGTTCCGGCGGATTCGACTGGGAAGAAGGTGGCGAGCCTGGCAGCGAGGACCGCTACCGGGCCGCCCTCGCGGAGCGGGGCTGGCTCACCATGGCCTGGCCGCAGGAGTACGGCGGCCTCGGCGCCTCCTACATGCAGCAGATGATCTTCAACGAGGAGAGCGTCCTCCACGGTTCGCCGCGCGGGGGCCAGGGGGTCGGCATGGTCGGCCCCACGCTGATCATCTTCGGCACCGAGGAGCAGAAGCGCGAACACCTGCCGCGCATCGCGCGCAACGAGGTCCGCTGGGCCCAGGGCTACTCCGAACCCGGCGCGGGCTCCGACCTCGCCTCGCTCCAGACACGCGCCACGCGCGATGGCGATGTCTTCATCATCAACGGCCAGAAAATCTGGACCTCGGGCGCCCAGCACTCGGACTGGTTGCATGTCCTCACGCGCTCCGACCCGGACGCGCCCAAGCATCGAGGCATCTCCTACTTCATGATCCCCACCTCCACGCCGGGGATCAGCGTGCGCCCGCTCGTGCAGATGACCGGCGCCAGCGAGTTCAACGAGACGTTCTTCGAGGAGGTGCGCGTCCCGGCCGCGAACATGATCGGCGAGGAGAACCGCGGCTGGTACGTGGCCGCGACCACCCTCGACTTCGAACGTTCGGGCGTTGACCGCACGGCCGGCTTCCGGCCGGCGTTCGACCGGTTGCTCGCGCTGGTCCGGGCCGACACGCCGTTCGCGCAGCCCACGAGCACGAAGCGCCACCTCCTCGCGGACATCGCCCTCGAGGGGGAGGTCGCGCGCTACGTCGGCTATCGCGTCACGTGGATGCAGGCCTCGGGAGCGGTTCCCAACTCGGAGGCCTCGATGGCCAAGGTCTTCGGCTCCGAGATGATCCAGCGCGACGCCCAGCGCGCGATGGTGGTGCTCGGACAGTACGGTGCCCTGAAGCCGCGGTCCCGGCATGCCGTCGAGGCGGGCATGTTCTGCCAGCTCTACCTGTGGGCGCCATCGCGCTCGATCCTCGCGGGAACCAGCGAGATCCAGCGGAACATCATCGCCACGCGCGGCCTCGGCTCCCGCGCGGATGAACGCGCGATTGCCTCTGCAGCCCGCATCCCCGAGGGCGCGCTAGTCCGTGTCCAGCTCGCTGGATGTGGCTGCCCCGGCGGCGTCACGCCGCCGCAGCTCCACATTCGACGCGCTTGTCCGCTACCCGTCGTTCCGCTCGCTCTGGCTGAGCAACCTGCTCTTCGGCGGTGTCTGGACGCAGACGCTCGTCCTCGGATGGCTGGTGTTCGATCTGACCGGCTCCGTGTACCTGCTCGCCCTGTTCACCACGGCACGCACTGGCTCCGATGTTGTTCGGTCCCTTCGGAGGGGTCATCGCCGATCGGCTTGAACCGGGTCCGCTTTCTCCTGGCCGCGCAGGTCTTCACGCTCGCCGTCGTCTGCGTCGCCGCGCTCCTGACCAGCCTCGGCGCGATCACCTACTGGCAGTTACTCGTCCTCGGGTTCCTCCTCGGCGCGACGCAGGCGCCGGTTCAGCCCACTCGGTTTCACCCTGATTACCGAGCTGGTACCTCGCGAGGCGCTCAGCAACGCCAACGCCCTCAACACGGTTGCGCTGACGGGCACGGGCGTGTTCGGACCCGCGATCGGCGGGCTGCTGATCAACGCCCTGGGCCCCGGACGCGCGCTCTGGTTCTCGGCGAGCTGGTACGTCCTCGCGGCGCTGGCGCTTCTGCCGCTCCTGCGCCTGCCGAGTCCGCCGCGTGGCGGTGCCTCGTTGAGCGTGGTCGGCGAGGCGCTCGACGGGTTCCGGATCGCGCTTCGCGACCCGGGGATGGCGAGCGTCGTCTTCGTCTCGTTCGCCGCGAACATCTGCGTCTGGCCCGTGTACCAGGCCTTCCTACCGGTGTTCGCCCGCGAGTCACTGCACGTGGGTCCGGGAGGCCTGGGCGCGCTGTACACCGCGGCGGGCGCGGGCTCGTTGATCGGCTCGCTCTTCATCGCCTCACTTGGCGACTTCCGCCGGAAGGGCCTCTACTTTGTCGCGTCCACGGGCGCGTTCGGTGTGCTGTTCGCGCTCTTTGCCGTTCAGCACTGGATCGGGTTCGCACTGCCGATCATGCTCCTTGCCGGCATCGCCAGCTCCGGCTTCGGCGTGATGCAGAGCACGCTGCTCTTGCTGCTCGCCCCCGAAGCCGTGCGAGGCCGGGTCATGGGAGTGCAGGTGCTCGCGATCGGCGTCCTCCCCATCGCCACGCTCGGCCACGGCGCAATGGCCACGATGATTGGCGTGCCGGCGACCACCGTGCTCGCGGGTCTCGCCCTTGGGGCTGCCATGCTCGCCCTCGCGGTGCTGGTGCCCACGGTTCGGACCCTGCGATGACGCTCACAGACTCGGAACCGGCGCGACGGGATGTGCTTCCGCACTCGACGCGTCAATCGTGCAGATAGCCAGCGGAAAGGAACGCACAAGCTATGACTCAGACGCCGAAACGGTTCTACACGCTCGAGGAGGTCGACCGCGCAAAGGCCGACGCGGGCATCCGCGCTCGCCTCAAGGCGGACATCGAGGACGCGATGGAGCTCGGCAAGCCCTTCGTCCTCCCCACGGACAACAAGGTGGCCACAGAGCGGGCCATCCTCAGCTACGCCGCCGGCCTCGGCGATGTGAACCCCCTCTACACGAACCCTGCCTACGCTCGCGGCAGCATCCACGGTGGGCTGATCGCGCCGCCGAGCTTCCTCGCGGCCATCGCCTGGTGGTGGCAGATCGCCATCACCCGCAAGATCAGCGACATCGACATCGCGATCCGCTCCTTCGAGGCCGGCGTGCAGGTGGAGTGGTTCAAGACGATCCGCGAGGGCGATGAGTTCACCTGCGTCGACATCCCCGTCGAGGTGAAGGACATCACCCGCGAGAACACGGCGCTCCAGTTCCTCACGATCGGCAAGCGCGTCTACCGCAACCAGCGCAACGAGGTCGCCGGGATCCTGACCGGCACCAGCGCCTCGATCATCCTCACGAAGGCCCCTCAGACCGACGACGCCGCGTTCCCGGACACGCTCGCGAGCGTGAAGGCTCCCAAGCCCCGCCAGTTCTCCATCCAGGAGATCGAGGACTGGTACAACCTGATGGAGGCGGAGCCCATTCGCGGCGCGGAGATGCGCTTCTGGGAGGACACGGAGGTGGGCGAGCAGCTCCCGCCGACGCACCACGTGTGGACGATGATGGAGAACATCGCGTTCACATCGGGCATCGGCGGCGGGCAGGGGAGCTGGCGCCACGCCATGCGCTCCCGCATCAACAACACCGAGAACCCGCTCGCCGACTGGCGCCGTGCCCTCGATCCCGAGAGCCACCTGCCGGACTTCTCGAACATCCACATGACCGACATTGGCGGCCTGCGTCACGGACTTCCGAAGGCGAACGCGGCCGGCGTCCAGCTCCACTGCTGGATGACCAACCTCGTGTCGAACTGGATGGGCGACGCGGGCTTCCTCAAGAGCATCAACGAGCAGGTGCGCCGCTCGCTCTGGCGCGGATCGCTCGCGATCTGCCGGGGCGAGGTGATCAACAAGTACGTCGATGGCGACGACCACCTCGTGGACCTCAAGATCACGATGGAGGATCACTGGGGCGACGTGATGATTCCGGACGGCCGGGCGACGGTCATCCTGCCGTCGCGCAAGATCTCGCAGGTGGACCAGACGATCCGCGTCGGCACGCGTTAGCCGGCGCAATCGACGGTCAGGGGGAGTGTGACCGCTCCCCCTGACCCTTCCTCATCCACGCACCCTCGAGATCCCGGCGCACGCGACGGAGGGCCAGCCGAGCTTCGGCCGAGCCGCCATAGTCCGCTGACGTCATGACGACGTCGCGGCGTACGCGACCGGCCTCAGCCCCTCCGTCGGTGCGCTCAACGCCCGCCCCTCGGGGTTGCGGTGGTTGTCGGCTCCGCCGCGGTCGCAGATCACATGCAACGAGATCGACATCCCTCGGCACCGTCCGCTGACGGTGCTGCATTCGACTCCGAATACCGTGCGGATTGGCGCGGGTGCGTGATCGGTAGTTCGGCGGCGATGAGCGAGTCGTGGATGCCCGGCAGTCGAGGCCCCGGACTGACTGACACGTCGCGATCGGCCTTCCGACTCCTGGACACCACCGAGGACGCCACGCCGACTCAGACGCTCGCTGCCGGCGTTGGTCTCCTGCTCCTCGCCGGCTTCGCGTACTTCATTCCCGGCCAGGTCTGGATCTGGCTCTCCGACGGCGGGTTCTGGCCGCCCGCAGGGGTCGGCGTGGCGATGCTCATCGCCGTGCCGCGCCGTCGTTGGCCGTGGGTCCTCGCCGGCATCGGTGCTGCCGAGGGCCTGGGCAGCTGGATTGGTGGCTATCCCCTTGCGGGGGCGCCGTTCTGGACGGCCGGCAACCTCCTCGAGCAGGTCACGGGCGCCTCCCTCTTCCTCTGGTTCAACGGCGGATCGAGGCGCCTGCTGCCGTTGCGAAGCCTGCTCACCTTCGTCGCGTGTTGCACCGTGGCCGGACCGGCGCTCGGAGCCGCAGTGGGGTCCGTCGGTGGTGTCATCGCGCAGGGTCGACCATGGCTCGACGGGTGGTTGCGGTGGTTCGTCGGTGACGGCCTCGGTGTGCTCGTCATCGCCCCGCTGCTGCTCACGCGCCACGAGCGGCCGCTGAGGGAGCGGCGGTACGAGATGCTCGGTCTGACCGCCGGCGTCGTCGTCGTGTCGCTCCTCGAGATGGTCCGCTGGCGGGGTGCGGTCGAGTTCCTCGCCCCGTACCTGGCGATCCCACTGCTGACGTGGGGCGCGCTGCGACTCGGCATCCGGTCGACTGCGCGCCTGGTGTTCCTGTTCGCGTTGATCGTGAACGTCGCCCTGTCCCTCGGGTACGGCCCGTTCTACGACTTCGCGGCGTCGCCTGCCGAGGCCAGAGTCCTCCTGCAGATGTTCACCGCGATCAGCGCCTCCACGACCCTCATCCTCACCGCCGTGGTCCACGACCTCAGCGACCGCGAGGAAGTGGAACGGGGCCTGCGAGAACTGGCGGACTCCATGCCCCAGCTCGTCTGGACGGCGGACGGACACGGGCGGCTGCTGTCCTTCAACAGGCGGGGCAGCCTCTATGGCGGCGTCTCGACCGCCGAGGGGGGGCTCAGGGTGAACGCCCTCGAGGTGCACACGCTCGCGGTCAGCACCCTCGTCCACCCCGATGACGCCGAGGCGACACGCCGAGCGTGGATGACGGCGATCGCGCATCGGGCCACCTTCGAGCACGAGCACCGACTGGAGATGGCGGACGGGGCGTACCGCTGGCATCTCAGCCGCGCGGAGCCCGTGTCGATGCCGGGTCGCACGTTCTGGTACGGCACGTCCACGGACATCCACGAGCTCAAGACGGTCAGCGAGCTCAAGGACCAGTTCATCGCGCTCGCCTCGCACGAGCTGCGCAACCCGGTGGCGGCCATCCACGGTCTCACCCAGTTGATGCGCCGTCTGCATCTCCGTGGATCGCTGACCCAGGCACGCCAGGAGACCTTCACAGAGGAGCTGGTCGCGAGCACCGCTCACCTCTCGCGGCTGACGGCCGATCTGATGGACGTTTCGAAGCTCCGCCGCGGCTCAGTGCGCGTCAGAAACCAGCGACTGCGGCTGGATGCGCTGCTTCAATCGCTCGCAGACTCTGACGACTGGCAGCCTCGCCAGGTCACGCTGCAACTGGAACTCGATCTCCCGCCGGTCCTCGCCGATGCAGGGGCGATGCGGCAGGTGGTGTCGAAGCTGCTCGCGAATGCGCTCAAGTACTCGGGAGCGGGTGAGGCGGTCGTGCTGGGGGCGCGTCGTGACCGCGACGGTGTGCTCGTCGAGGTGGTCGACCGGGGCATCGGCATCTCGCCGCAGGACCTGAAAGCGCTATTTGAGCCCTTCGCCCGCGGCTCGAACAGCGATGGCGTGCAGGGTCTCGGGCTTGGCCTCTACCTCTCGCACCAGCTCATCGAGTTGCAGGGAGGCACGCTCGTCGCTCGGAGCGCCGGGCTCGGCCAGGGCACGACGATGCAGATCTGGCTGCCGGCAGACCTCGAGGTGCCGCAGGCAACCGACCCCCAGGCCCTGCCGGAAGAGGCCGCCGTCCCGTCTGCCTGACGACGCGCTTCGCTCCGGCCGGACGCGCGGCCGAGTCGGACCCTCACGAACCGTTGGAGGCGATCACTCGCGCGACCACTGCGACCAGCTCATCGAGGTCGAACGGCTTGGCGATGATCGCGTCGGCCTCAAAGCCCGCAATCGCGTCGTCCTGCAAATAGGCGCCCGTCACGAGAATCACGGGCACGCGTCCTGCGTCTGCGAGCGCCCGCTGTCGAGCGCGGAACTCGCTGCCGTCCATCCCGGGAAGAGTGAAGTCGAGCAGGATCACCCGGGGGACCCACTCCTCCAGCAGACCGAGCGCGGTCTGCCCGTCGCCCGCGCCGCGCACCTCGTATCCCTCGTCACTGAGGACCTCGGTCAGGACCATCCGGATCGCGGGCTCGTCCTCAACTACCAGCACCCGCATTGCGTCGAGGTCGAGGTCGGGCATCGGTCCTCCTTGTGCAGCCACACCCTAGGGGCCCGACGAGGTCATGCACCTTGCGATTCCATCCATCGGATGCCGGTGTCAATCTCTCCCATGTAGCGAGCGCCAAGTTCAGTTAACCGAAGTGCTTGAGCCAACTCGAGCGCGTGGCCGCCCCCGGCAAACCACTTCAATCGCGACTCTTCGGGGAAAGTGGGAAAACCCGGAGCGCGCGATCGGGGGCGGCAGACACCGATCGTAGAACGAGGGCACACGCGCCGCCGCCGCTCGAACTCGCAGCCTGGCTGCTGCAACGCGACCGCCAACTCAGGGACCCGGGCGTCAACAGCGGCGTACGTCCGGAACCCCACCATGTGTGGGGAGGAGGACCAGATGACGAGTCCCCCGCGCTCGCTCTGGGTGCCCCCGCGGGCCGAACTGTCGCAGGACATCGTGCCGCCGTTCGCCGCAGACGTCGTCGTCCTGGGGGCGGGGATCGTGGGTGCAACGACCGCGCTTCTGCTGCGACGCGCGGGTGTCGACGTCGCACTGGTGGAAGCACGGCGCGTTGGCGAGCAGGCGACCGGAGGGTCGAGCGCGAAGGTCACGTCGCACCACGCCCTTCGCTACTCGGAGCTGACGTCCACGTTCAACGAAGTGGTTGCCGCCGAGTACGGGAGCGCCAACGAGTGGGCGATCCGCCGGATCGAGGGCCTCGCGAGCGAACTCGAGATCTCGTGCGACTTCGAGCGTCGTCCGTCCTACGTCTACACGATCGACCCGGACCGCGTGCAGTCCCTGGAGGAGGACGCGCGGCTCGCGGCGCGACTCGGGCTGCCGGCGCGTTTCACCACCGACGTGCCACTGCCGTTCCCCACCCAGGGCGCGGTCGTGTTCGAGGACCAGGCGCAGTTCGATCCGTATGCGTACGTCGCCGGCCTCGTGCGGGCCTTCCGTGCCCTCGGCGGGCGGCTCCTCGAAGGTGTGCGCGTCGAAGCCATCGACGACAGCGGCTCGGACGTGCGCCTGTCCACCGGGCGGGGCGATGTCCGCGCGAGCCGCGTGGTCGTCGCGACCAACCTTCCCGTCCTCGATGACGGGAAGTACTTCCTTCGGGCTACCCCCCGAGCACACTTCGTGATCGCGGCGCGCATGCCCGCCGAGCCGGTCGCCGGCATGTTCATCAGCATCGACGACCCGTCGCGCTCCCTGCGCTCGGCGCATCGAGGCGACGAGCACTGGCTCGTGTCGGTGGGGCGGGGCTTCAAGGCAGGTGAGCACGACCCCCCCACAGAGCTCGCCGAACTCGAGGGGTTCGTGAGCACGCACTTCCCCGGCGCCGCGGTGACACATCGATGGTGGAACGAGGACTACTACTCCGTCGACCATCTCCCGTTCGTGGGGCCGGTCGAGAAGGGTCGCGAGCGCGTGCTCATCGCGACCGGCTTCGGAGGATGGGGACTCACCAATGGCGTGATCGCCGGCCACATCCTCGCCGATCGCGCGCGTGGATTGATGCACCGCTGGGCGCCGCTGTTCGATTCCACGCGCACCTGGGGGAACGTGGGCGAATCACCGGTGCGCAGCGCGGTCCGGGTGGTCACCGACAACGCGGCAGTGGCCGTCAACCTCGTTCGACGGGTCATCCCTGCAGGGACGTTCGATCAGGCGCAACTCGAGCGCGGGGCCGGCACCATCGCCACCATCGAGGGCGAACAACTCGCGATTGCCCGCGACGACGCCGGCGCAGTGCACGCGGTCACGGCGACCTGCACCCACCTCGGATGCGAGGTGGCCTGGAATGGCCCGATGCAGACGTGGGACTGCGGCTGTCATGGCTCGTGCTTCGACATCGACGGAGCGGTACTCCGATGCCCGGCCGTGCATCCGCTCCAGCAGCGCACGCTCCCGACGAAGACCGCAGGCTAACCCACCCTGCGACGGCGATTCGATTCGGGTCGCGAGGGTGTCTGTGACGCGTGCCTCGTAATGAATCCGTTACGCTGGATGCGGTGCTGGGGAGGCGACAGACATCTGTCCCGGATCCGGCCCCTGTACCCTTCTCTCCGCTGAGGGGGTTTCCCCGCACACGGCACGAACGGGCGCGGCCCATCGTCACCGAGAAAGACACGAGGCACCCAACGAACGACCATGCGATGGAGTCGGCGTTCGCGCGCGCCTTCACGTACGAGTTCGGCCTGGGCGCGATCTCCGATTCCCCCGACGGCGAGAGCACGGCACCCTCCGACGCCGGCAGGCTATTCCTGCGCGGCGACCCGGGGCCCGAGGGCTGGGCGGCGCGGATACATCCCGAGGATGCCGCGCGCGTCACTGCGCGCCGCGCCGAGCAGGCGCTCGCCCGCGAGCGGGAGGCGGTAATCAGCTACCGGCTACATCGATTCGACGGGACGTGGGTCCACGTCGATGACTTCAGCACGCTGATCATGGACGACGACGGGACGCCTCGAGGGTTCGCAGGCACGGTCATCGATGTCTCGCACCGCATCGCGGCGCAGGCCGCCACGGTGGGCGAGCTCGAGCGGTACCGCCTGGCCTCGGAAGCCGCGAACGCACTGGTCTACGACGTCGTGCTGGACCAGGACGACGTTACCTTCGTTCACGGTCTGCAGGAGGTGCTCGGGTACGGGCCCCTTCCGCTCACGCCTTGGTGCGAATGGTGGCGCTCGCTCGTGCATCCCGAGGACCTGCCCGCGCACCTCGAACGACTCCACCACCTCCTCGAGTTTCGCCCGGGCGAGCGCGCGGTCTACCGAGTGCGTGCCGCCGACGGTGGCTGGCGCTACGTCGAAGATGTCCGCCGGCTCCTCAAGGGCGCCGATGGTGAGCCCGACCGCCTGGTCGCGGTGATCGCCGATGTCACTCCACGCGAGGAAGGGCGGCGCCTGATCGCCGCGCACGATGCGACGCTGCAGGAGGCCCTGGACGCCGGTGGCCTGGCCACCTGGGAATACGACCTGGTGGCGGACGAATTGAACTGCGACCGCCGTGTCCTCCAGATGTTCGACCTCCCTGCCGATCGGAAGCCGACCGTGGCCGAGCTCCTCGCGAGCATCGTGCCGGCGGACCGTCCGACGCGGGAGCAGTTGGCCCCGCTGTGGGATCCGGCCATCGGGCGCGCGGAGACGACGTTCCGCGTCGTGCGGCGCAACGGCGAGCTGCGGTGGATCCACAGCATGGAGCGAGCCGAGTTCGGCCCCGAGGGGACGCCGCTGCGGGTGATCGGCATCGATCGCGACGTGACTGTCGAGCAACGCGCACTTGCTGACCTTCGCGCGAGCGAGGAACGATTCCGGACGATCGCCAACCTCGGACCGGCGTACGTCTGGTCGGCAGACCCGAACGGGACGCTGCAATTCGCCGGCGACAGCTGGCTCGAGTACACGGGCCTGTCCCTCGAGGACAACAGGCGTTGGGATGCCTTCGTCGTCCACCCTGACGACCGCGTCCGCTGCATCGAGGCGTGGGATGAGGCGACGGCGTCCGGGAAGCTCGCCGTGGAGGTACGCACCCGTCGGCACGACGGCGAATATCGCTGGATGGACATCCGAGCGGTCCCCCTTCGCGACGCTGCGGGCACGGTCACCTCGTGGGTGGGAATCACCCTCGACGTGCACGAGCGCAGGCTGGCGGAGGAACAACTCCGTGAAAACGCCGAGTGGCTGCGCCTCGCACAGGAGGTTGCGCTCACGGGAGTGGTCCAGATCGACGTCCCGAGCGGGCGTGTGCGCTTCGATGCCCGCGCCGCGCGCATCCTGGACATCGCTCCGGAGGTGCGGCTGGACGAATGGGGCGCTCGCATCCACCCGGACGACATGCCGATGATCCTCAGGGTGATGCGTGCCGGTCGCGATCCGGGTGCCTCGGACGCGCCTCGCGACTACACGATGGAATACCGCGTGCAACGCCGCGATGGGTCGTGGGCCTGGGTATATGGCCGCGGGCGGACGCTGTTCGATGGCTCGGGAGTGCTCGCCGCGCGGCGCACGCTCGTCACCGTGCAGGACATCACGAATCGCAAGGCAGCCGAGGAGAGCCAGCGCAACGCAGAGGAGCGGCTCCGCCAGGCGCTCACCGTGGGCCAGCTCGGCACGTTCGAGTACGACCCTGAGCGTCATGTCGTCACCTGGGACGAGACCGCTCGCGAGATCTTCGGCATCCCGACAGCAACCACGACACTCCAGCAGTACCTCGATCGAGTCCACATCGAGGACAGGGAACGCGTCGGCGAGGAGGTGCGCCGCTCCTGGACCCTGCGGATCCCGTGGATGCGTTCGAATCCGAGTACCGCGTCGTGCGGCCGTCGGGCGAGGTGCGCTGGGTGCACCGTCGCAAGCGCGCCTTCTTCGAGGGGGAAGGCGTCCATCGGAAGCCCCTGCGTTCGCTGATGACCGTCCGCGATATCACCGCCAGCAAAGTGTTCGAGCAGGCGCGGCGAGACTTCCTCGCGATGGCCGCCCATGAGCTGCGCAACCCGCTGGCGGCTTTGAAGGGCTACGCGGGGCTGATTCGGCGCCGCGGACGCTACGACGAGAACGCCGCGATCGCCATCGAGGAGCAGGCGG
Source organism: Dehalococcoidia bacterium (assembly GCA_046328255.1). Classification (GTDB taxonomy): domain Bacteria; phylum Chloroflexota; class Dehalococcoidia; order UBA2979; family UBA2979; genus RBC038. The sequence goes on from JAXLWY010000004.1 coordinate 37,982, forward strand.
CGCACCTCGAGCGGCTGGTTTCGTGACCTCCTCGACATCACCGCCGCGACCTCCGGCCAGTTCCGCCTGAGCAGGGCGCAGACCGACGTCGTCGCCATCGCTCGTCGCGCGGTCGAGGAAGCCGGGCGCACCACCTCGATCCATCGCATCGAGCTGCTCGAGGCGCCCTCCGAGTTGCTCGGGATGTGGGACGGCGACCGCGTGCGCCAGGTGCTCCGCAACCTCCTCTCGAATGCGATCAAGTACTCACCTGCCGGTGGTGAGATCGGCGTTCGCATCGAGGTCCGGTCCGGCAATGCCGTGGTCTCCGTCCGAGATCGAGGGCTGGGCATCCCGCTGGAAGAGCAGCCGTTCGTCTTCGACTTCGGTATGCGTGTGCGACAGCACGGCGCGCGGGTGGAGGGACTCGGGCTGGGCCTCAGCGTCTCGCAGGCACTCGTCGAGGCGCACGGCGGGGTCATCGGGGTCCAGTCCATGCCCGGAGAGGGCAGCACGTTCACGTTCACCCTGCCCCTCGGTCGCGCCGAGGACGACCGGAGCGCCATCGAGGCGCGCGACCTCCGCGAGGTCCGAGGCTGATTGGCGGCGGGCAGCCCGGGCGCGAACCGGCGCCTCATCGATATGCGCGCGCCTTCGGGAAAAAGCCAGTCTGCGGCACGAACGTGGCCCGCTCGCGCGGGCCACGTCGCATCCACGACGCGCAACGCGGTCAGATCCTCGTGCCGCTCCTCGACGTGAAGAATCCGATCACGAACATCACGAGGAACACGAGCGCAAGGATCTTCGCGATATCCGAGGCGACACCCGCGATTCCCCCGAACCCGAGCAGTGCCGCCACCACCGCAAGTACCAGGAGTCCGAACACCCAGCTGAGCATGAGCAGCTCCTTTCGGTCCCCGACTCTAGGCAGTTGCTCGTGTCGCCCGTGCGCGTCCGTCGCGGTGGCAGGTGTCGCGTACGTCGCGGGATCGTCAGAGCGACGCAATCATCCGTCCGCGTGTTGTATTCGAGGCGGCGTGCGATCGGGGGATCCTGAGCGCGACCAGCAAGGCCATTGCAGGGAGGTCGCATGACCGAGGACAAGGACAACGGCATGGCCGACAAGGCCAAGGGCTCGATGAAGGAGATGGCGGGGAAGGTCCAGGAGAAGGCCGGCGACGTCATGGACGACGAGGAGATGGAGGCAAAGGGCGAGGCCAGGCAACTGGAAGGCAAGGCCCAGCGTGCAACACAACCACCGCGTCCGAATGCACGAGCGGTACCGCGCCTCGCGTAGCGTTTCCAGCGCATTGGAGGAGGACGCACATGAACGACCGCTTGAACCAGCCACGATCCCGACCGGGAGATGTCGGCCAGGAGTTCCCACGACGAACGGTCGATCGAACAGGCAACGACACGCACTCGACGCCGATGGGCGACGGGATCGCGAGGGCCCAGGACGACGTCCAGCACGTGATGCAGCGCGCCCGAGGTCAACTCACGCAGCAGGTCGAAGGGCAGATGGGACGCCTCGCGGACAGTCTCGAGGTGCTCTCCGATGCCATCACCGAGGGCGGCCAGCGTCTCATCGAGCAGGACCACTCGGAACTCGCGGGCTACGGCAACGCAGCGGCTCACCAGTTGCGAGGGCTCGCCCAGAGTCTCGACGCCGCAGATGTGGCGAGCATCCGGCAGCAGGCCGAACGCACGATTCGCGAACGCCCCTTGCTCGCGCTGGCGGGCGCATTCGCCGTCGGGATGATGGGCGCACGCCTGATGCGGAGCGGCGGTGGCGACAGCCCATCGATGGCGAACGGCACGACCTCGCAGATGAGCCATCCGCAGCATCGAGCCTGGGGCGCTGCGAACGACGCCGCCGATGAGCTCAATCGGCGCTCCGCCAACCGGACCGAGGGCATGGGATGACCCTGCAGGACGACCGGTCGCTCGGGGAGTTGTTCAGCGACTTCTCACGCGACAGCGCGAGGTTGCTGCGCCAGGAGGTCGCCCTCGCGCGAGCTGAGCTGTCGGAGAAGGCGTCGGACGTCCTCGCGGACCTCCGGTATGTGGCGATCGGCGGGGCAATGGCGTACGCCGGCGTGCTGGTCGTGCTCGCCGGCGTGACGCTGCTCCTCGGGCAGGCGATTCCGCTCTGGGGGGCGGCGCTGCTGGTCGGAATCGCGGTCATCGTCCCCAGCGTCCTCGTGATCCTCACGGGCATCAACCGGCTGCGCCACCGCTCGCTGCAGCCGACGCAAGCGGTCGAGTCAGTGAAGGAGGACGCCGAGTGGCTCAAGAGCCAGGTGAGCTGAGGGATGAGATCGAGGAGACGCGGGCCTCGATGAGCCAGACGGTGGACGCCATACAGGAGCGGCTCTCCCCGGCCACGATTCGCGACGAGGTGATGGATGCGATGGTGTCCTCGGCCTCCGAGGCCGGGGCGCGCGTACAGGAGGCAATTGTGCAGACGACGCAGCAGGCCGGTCGCGGCCTGATGTCGATGATCCGCGAGAATCCCGTTCCTGCCCTCGCCGCCGGCGCAGGCATCGCGTGGTTCGCCATGAAGGCGCGCAATGGGCAGAACGGCCACTCCTCAACGTATCGCGGAGATTCCGGCGATATGACCGGCCGCCGAGGCACCCAGTACTTCGGCGATGGCTCATACGGCGATCCGTCCGGCTCCTCGATGGACACGATGTCGAACGGCGCCGCCGAGGGGATGACCGATCGCGCTCAGCAATTGGCCACCGATGCGCGAGATCAGATCACGGAGTTCGGTGGCCAGGCACGGAATAGCGTCCAGCAGGCGGGCGGTCAGTTCCGTCAGATGCTGAGCGACAACCCGATTGCCATCGGCGCGGCCGCGCTTGCAGCGGGCGTGGCGGCCGGCATGCTGCTGCCCTCGACGGAGCGGGAGCAGTCGCTGCTCGGCGACGCTCGATCCGCCATTGCCCAGCAGGTCGGCGAGCGCGTAAGCCAGGTCGCCGACCAGGCGAACGACCTCATGGACTCGATGGAACCGTCGGACCAGTCCTCGACCAGCCCGAACGCGGACGGATCGATGCGGACTCCGGATCGGCCCCGGGCGCGCCCGGCGTAGTCAACTGGCGGAGTGCATGCACGAGAGCCGGCCCATTCCTGGAGCCGGCTCTCTTCTCGTCCAGCAGCGGCGGTGAGTCCTCGGACTAGCCGACGCGGAGCTCGGCCGTGGTGGACTCATCCTCCTCGACGTCGTCGATGATCTCGCGATCTTCGACCTCGGCGTCCGCCAGGTCGTCGTCTGTCTCGAGTTCCGCTGTCGCGATCAGATCCGTCTCCGCTGCGTTCTCATCCTCGTCCTCGGTCGCCAGCATGTAGCCGATGCCCTGGAAGGTGCGGATGAGCGACGCGCCGAGCTTGCGCCGCACCCTCGAGACCCACACGCGCAGGTACTGCAGGTCATCGCGGTACTCGGGCCCCCACACCTTCGCCAGCAGCTCGGCGTTGAGCATGATCTTGCCGGGGTTGGAAGCGAGGTGCTGGAGGAGCATCCACTCCGTCCGCGTCAGGATCACGATCTGGCCGTCCTGGCGGACGATCCGGCGCTCGAGGTCGATCTCGATGTTGCGCCAGCGCACGACGCCAGGAATCACATCCGTTCGATACGGCCGCCGGAGGACCGCTCGCACGCGCGCCACGAGCTCGTCCGGGTTGAACGGCTTCACGATGTAGTCGTCGGCGCCCAGCTCGAGCCCCATCACCTTGTCGCCGTCACGCCGCTTGGCCGTCAGCAGGATGATCGGGATGTTCACGCGCTCGCGGAGGGCTCGCATCAGCTCGAGGCCGTCCATGTCGGGCATCATGATGTCGATCAGCGCGAGGTCCGGGCGGTATGCCTCGGAGAGGCCGAGGGCCTCCTCCGCGCTCGAGGCGCCCAGCACTCGGAAGCCCTCCCCCGATAGCGCCAGTTTCACGAATCGCACGATCGCGGGCTCGTCGTCGACGGCGAGGATGAGCTGTTCGGTTGTCATCGAGGTCCTCCGAAGCTAGCGCCCTGGCAGCGCCCTGGTGATCAACGATAGTTCGTCGATGGCACGGTCATGCTACGAGGAGCGGGTTGTCGCTCCGTTCCGGCCCCTCCGGACCGGCTTGCGGATCCGTAACAGAGCCCGTGGGGCAACCTCACCGAAACGACTCCCCACCGAGCGCAGTGCGAGGCGCAACCATGCCGCGGGTACGGTCGTATCGCACCCGGAAGTCGCCGCCTCAGCGCGCCGACTCCGGCGATGGTAAGGAAGGCCTCAATGCGCGAACTTCGTCCCGTCGAAGATCTGCTACTTCCCCGCGATCAACTCACGGTCTGGGTGCGTGCCGAGACGTGGAATTGTCCCTACTGTGATGCGGTACCCAGCGCCTCGACTACCGTGGACTGGCTTGGTTCTGACGTGACCGGGCCGAACGGCCGCTGCCGCGAGTGCGGCGTCAAGCTCGTCCTCGCAAGGATGGGCGAGGCAGTCCCTGACCCCCAGGGTGTCGAGTGGTGCACGCGCTGCCTGGGCTACCGGCTGGAGGGCCACTCGCTCGCGCATCGCGAGCTGCGCGCTGCCTAGGACGTCGGTGCGGAGCTTCCATCAGCCCCCGCCTCCCCCGACGGATTCACCGGCAGTCTGACGGTGAACGCCGACCCCCGGTTGAGCTCGCTGACGACGGTGAGCGTGCCCTCGTGTCGCTGCACGATCTGCTGGCTCAGGTAGAGTCCCAGCCCCGTACCGTGCACGATGCGAGGGTCGGCGTGCAGGCGTGAGAACGGCTGAAACAGCTCGTCGATGCGCTCCGGAGGGACGCCAATCCCTTCGTCGAGCACGCAGAACTCGGCGTACCCCTCGATTTGCCGCGCCGAGACGTGCACCGACCCACCGCCGGGTGAGTAGCGCACCGCATTGCTCACGAGGTTGGTGAGCACCTGGTCGAGCCGCGCCTCGTCCCACAGGCCAACGACCGGTTCCGACAGGTCGAGCACGAACTCGTGCGCAGCCTCGTCCTTGAACCGAGCGACCACCGCGCGAACCAGGTTGCATCCATCGACCATCGCCGGCTGGAGGTGGAGTCGGCCCACGCGAATCCTCGAGGTGTCGAGCAAGTCGTTCACCAGAGCATCGAGACGTTCCGACGCACGGGCCAGCTCGTCGGCCGCCTGGGCGGCATCCTCGGCCGCGAGGTCGCCTCGGCGAAGACGCCGTGCGAAGAGGATCGAGTACCCCTTGAGCACGGTCAGCGGCGTCTTGAGCTCATGCGACGCGATGTTCAGGAACTCGTCCCGGACGCGAATCGCGTCCTGCGCCCGCCGGAGGAGCGACGCATTCTCGAGTACCGTCGCCAGGCGATCCGCAACACCACGGGCGAGCAGCTCGTCGTGCTCCGTGAACGGCTCGGCCGCCCGGCGCGCGAAGATCATCCGTCCAACGACCGTTCCCGACCTCGAGATGACGGGCACCGCAAGGTACGCCTGGACGCACAGATCAGTGATTCCGCCGCACCTGAGCCAGTCCGTCTCTTCCTCACTGTCAGGTCGGAGCGGGAGAATCCGGACGGGGCGCGGATCCGAGGTGATCACGATCTCTGCGGAGATGGGCAGTGACTCCGCCACACCTCCCGGCGCATCGAACCCGATCAACTCCTTGAGGGAGAGCAGTCTGCCGCCCTCGACGGGTGGCGTGAACAGACCCGCAAGATCGGACTGGACCGCACAGGCTGTCTGAACGAGCGCCGTCCAGGCTGCTCGATCGCCGTCGCCCTCCGCGAGCGCGCGGTCGGCAATCTGATGAACCAGCACGGGCGTCGGCACGCTCGCGCTGCCGATCACGGCTCCGGCAGGACGATAGCGCTCGAGCTCTCGCTCCAGCCGCTCGTTGCGGTCCTGCGCCTCGGAAAGCCGAAGCCGGAGCGTGTCGAGTTCGTTCACAGCCGTGTTATCAACATGGTCCATATCGCGAGTCTAGCGCCGGCGCAGCGAGCGGTCGGCCCAGCCCGGCCCGGAGCGCCATTCGTTACGCGCCCGCCACGGCTCCCCCCTCGAAACCGACGGATTTGTCGGGGATCACGAGGCCTGCTCGAGCGTCAGCTCGCGCCGGACTCCTTCGACGTCCTCCACCGCCGCGCTGAGCACGGACTTCCAGAGCAGGCGCGCGATCACATGACCGCCCACGTCGTGGACGTTCAGCACGTCGTCGCCTGCTGCGCGGTCGTTTGAGAGCTCCACGCCGCGGCTGATGACCAGCGGATACACGGCGCCGTAGTCGCCACTCAGTTCGATGCGGATCACGGTTCGTCCTTTCCGTCCCGCCAGGGATCGTGACTCAGTTGCCTCCCAGCTCGGTGAGCATCGCGGGGAGGACTCCGTCCGTGCTCCTCACGTCCAGGACGGCCTGCCTGGAAGCCAGGCCGTGAACACGAACCACCTCGATCGTCAGTTCCTGCCCCGCGGCACGCGGTCCATCGGCCGAGCGCGCATCCGGGAACTCGACGCGCAACCGACGCTGACCGAGGAGGTCGTCGAGATCGTCGCCGACCGCATCGCCGAGGTGCGTGTCGTCGAGCTGGCCCCGCCAGAGATCATCGCCCGCGGCACCCTGCCGCTCGACGTGCGCTACCGCGGCGCTCGTGGCGGCGTCGCGGTAGATCATCAGCCGGCCGCGACCGAGGACCTGGCCATCTTCCGCCCGCACCAGCTCCGCCCAGCCGCAATCGACATGGGGTCTACCCGTGACCATGGAACACCTCCGGCGCTACGCGCTCAGTCGGTGGTCATTGGCGGCCGGCGCGTGAGGCCGCCGGGACGACGCAAGTCCTCGCAGGAACGGGCGTGCCGACGCTCCGCCGATGACGCGCCAGTCTTCACGGCTCTGCGTGAACGCGTTCCGAAACATCCGCTCGGCGCCGCAGTGGCGGCACATGCCCGCACTCAGCTCGTTCGATGCGGGCTCGATTTGCCAGTGATGTACGCAGTCCGGTGGCACAGTCATCGGTACTCCATCCTCCGCGTGCTGCGGACGGGTACCGTACGAGGCCGGTCCTTCCATCCACATCGAGTAATGCCGGCGGGGATTGCACGGCTATCGCCGGATGACCATCCCCTCCGATCGCGCCACCTTGATGTCATCGGAGATGCGTTTGTCACTCGAGCCGAGGGCGGGTAGGCGCAATCACTTCGCCGGGGACGCCAGAGTGGATACGAGTGCTGCTCTATGGGGAGGTTCCACGATGACGTTGCGTGTGCTCGGACTTGTCCTGGTCATGCTGCTGCTGGCGGGCGCGGTGATCGCGCGCAGCCGGCGGAACATGAAGATCGAGGATGAACTGATGGAGGAGGCGATCGACCGGTTCGAGGGGGAAGGCGGGCGAGTCGCCTCGTAGCGCGACCCCACGAAGGCGGGGCCCCCGGGGGGAGGGGGCCCCAGCGCTTCGGCAGAACTCGAGCGTTCCCCGATGTACCGCGATCGAAGCGTAGCGCGGTCAAATCGCGACCACGCGACGACGAGTTGTCGCTGTCTATCGCGAGGCTTGCGCTTCGAACGCGCCCGCTCTCAACCCGCACCACGAGGCCGCACTCGGGGCGGCCACACGCAGGAGGGACGACCGCGGCCCTCACGCACCTTGCCGCCCGCGGCGCGGATCGTGCTTCGCGATGCCCCGGTCATGTTGCCCCCGAGTTGTTCACGACGCTGCACGCGGTGCCCCTCGACACTGACACGCGCCGGCAATTGCGAAACACGAAGAAACGAAAGAGGGAGTGCATGGACGAGCGGAACCCGAACTCGACACCAGCACCCGCGCCACCGGGTACGCAGAAGGAACCAGGGAGCGGACCGGAGCCGCTCGCGATTCCGCAGCCACCTGAGCCGCGGCCCGGCAACCCGGGTCGCGGTCCGTCTCGCGAGACGGGGAACGTGTAGCCCTCCTGGCGATTCCCGGCGCTGAACGAAGGAACGCGGAGGCATGGATGCCCCCGCCGTCACCGGAATAGTCGGAATCGACGGTTGATGAGTTCATGGGCATGGAGCGCGAGGCGCGTGCAGGCTCCGACATGGAGGACCGACGCGAGCGGCAGCGTCGCGCGAGCTGGTCACACGTCCAGAGTCCTCACGAGCGAAGGGGGAAGGCGCTGCCTTCCCCCTCGCTCTTTCATCGCGCGGTGCGCCGGTCGACCGGGCGTCGAGCTCGCGCTAGTCGATCACCTCGCGGACCTCGCCGTCCACCACTCGACCGTGACGGTCGCGGTAGAAGACGGTCCCAACCGAGGACAGCGAGATCAGCGAAATGATGAGTCCCAGGCCGCCAACAGCCATCAGGACCCGGCCGATGATCGCGAGGTCCAACCCGCTCACGCGAACGGTCACCCCAAATGCCAGGATCGCGCCCAGCGCGAGGAGCAACAGGCTACTTCCGAGCGCCATGTCACCTTCTCCTTCCGTCACCCGCCCGCGCCGCCTCCCGCGACGCCCTCAACGGGAACGTAGCTCTTCGGGGCGGGCAGGTCCGTTGCAGGCTAGCTCCGCCTGTTGCGGTTCGATTTCGACACGCCGGTCCGGCCTCGGCGCGGAATCGATGGGGGCTCGTCGGCATCCGCGACCTCGGCTCTCGCCTCGGCGCCGATGGTCGTGTACCGCTCGCGAATCGTCGCGAGGTCGCCCTCCTCGACATCCTCGAGGTCGATCAGCGAGTTCTGGGCTCGGTCCACTGCGCGGATGATCTCGTCGAGCTTGAGCTGCATCGCGATCGCGTCACGGTTCTGGGTGTTCTGGATGACGAAGACCATCAGGAACGTGATCACGGTCGTCGATGTGTTGATCACCAGCTGCCAGGTGTCGCTGAAGCCGAACACCGGCCCGGACGCCGCCCACGCGAGGATCAATCCGACGGCGAGCGCGAATCCCACCGGGTGCGCCGACCACTCCGCGACCTTCCGCGAGAATGCGCCGAACCACTGCTTTACACCGCTCGATGTCACCGGCACGCCTCCTCCGGTCGTCGGTGCTTGAGACCTTCGTTCACCGTAGAGCTCATCGTCGGTGGCGCGACGCAACGAACCGTCACGACGGGGCGAAGGCGCGGGTAGGTGGCATCGCAGACCTGTCGTCGGGCTGAGACACAGCCGCAAGTCCAGTGGCTGCATCGAGGATCAGTCCCTTCTCGTGAGGTCTCTACCTTCGTGCGGAGTCATGAGACTCCAGCCCAGGTGGGCGCATCACGCGTACCGGCACCAGAGGAGGCACTGTGTCTCGAGTCGAAAGCACCATCGAGGTCCGAGCGCCGCTTCGAGCGGTGTACAACCAGTGGACGCAGTTCGAATCATTCCCCGAGTTCATGTCGGGCGTAGAACAGGTCCGCCAGATCTCGGACAGCCGCATGCACTGGCGCGCCAACATCGGCGGCCGCGAGAAGGAATGGGTCGCGGACATCGTTGAGCAGGTGCCGGATGAACGGATCGTCTGGCGCAGCGTCGACGGCGCACCAAACGCGGGCGTCGTCACGTTCCATCCGGTCGATGCGGAGCACACCCAGGTCCACCTCGAGCTCAGCTACGAGACGGAGGGCCTCGTCGAGGGCGTCGGGGACGCCCTGGGCCTGCCGGAGCGCCGCATCGAGGGCGACCTCGAGCGTTTCCGCGACTTCATGGAGGAGCGCGGGCTCTCCACCGGCGCCTGGCGAGGCGAGATCGCGAACGACCGTCTTGTGGGCGGACACACCGCGGGCCGTCCCGAGATGAACAGCCCCGATGTGACGACCCCGGCGGGCGGTGGCACCGCCTTCTCCCGCGCGTTGACTCCGCCCGACGACGGCGATGTCCCCGAGGCGTCGCTCGCACCTCCCACTCAGAGCGGCGGCAGGAACATCACCCGTGACCGCCTCGAGGCGAATGCCGGGATGCGAGGTCAAACGATCGACGAGCAGGAGCGCGAGATCGCGGATGCGGCCGGACTACCACAGTCTGCTCTCTCCGACGCCCCGCGCTCGAGCGCAGCCGGTGAGGCGCGCATCAGCTCGGATGCGACACTGAGCAACCGTCGTGCCAACTGGAGCGACGACGACTGGGCCGTCCTTCGCGGCGCGGTCTCCGCCCACTGGCCCGATGTGCCACCCGCCGCCTTCGACGGCGCCGAGCGGTCGCACGAGGGCCTCGTCGAGGCGATCGGCTCGTACGTCTCGATGCCCCGGGCCGAGCTGGAGCGCGAGATCGATTCCCTCACCTCGGGCTACCGACGAAATCCCATCTCGGACACCCCGAGGACGTCGTTGGAGGACGACATGAACGCACGCCGTTCCGCCTGACTCCCGCCGACCGGCGCGAGTGACACGAAACAGGGGAGGCAGTACCTCCCCTGTTTCGTGTTCGACGTCCCGACGCCGGCTGGCGACGGCTCGGTCCGCGCACAACTGCAAGCCGGCATCGAGTGAGTGCTGCGAGGAGTCGACGGGGCGCCGTCTACGTTTCCGGAATCGGGCGGAGCGCCCGAGTGAACGAGGGAGAGTCACGTTGCGTCACTGGCAGTCGGGATCGAGAGTTGCAGCGGCCGCCGTATTGGCCGTCGGTTTGACGAGCGCGCTGGTCACCATGGGCTACGCGCAGACCGCCACACCTACATCGACGGCGACCACAACCGCGACGAGTACCAGCACCGCGACCACCACCGCGACTGCGACGACCACGCCGACGGCCACGGCTACCCCGATCTCGGCCCCCGTGACAAGCATCAGCGGATCGGTTCCGACAAGCGGCTCGATCGGGCTGCTCGTGCTCGTCGGCGGCGGCACTCCGCAGTCCGTGATCACTCTGCTCGCAAGCTCGGGATGCACAGTCGACACGCTGGGCACGATCGTCGGCGGGACCTGGTTCATGTACGTCAACGGCGCCCCGCTGATCGTCAACGCCCGGTTCCCGCTCACACTCGGAGATCGGACTGGATTCTTCGTGCGCTGTCGCTAGCACACAGTCAGCCGCGCGCACCGGGAGCCCCGGGGATTCCCGGGGCTTCCTGGTGCACGCCTCTCTCGATTCCCACCACGCGTTGACTTCCATCGGCACCCGGTTCGGCGGGGAGACCGCCCGCGCAGCAACTCGAGGATGAAGCCTCGACTCCCACGGGCCTCGGACCCGTCCCGATAACTGGGCTCATCAATGCCCATGGGCGCGTGGCGATGTGCTTCACTCGATCGGCGCGTTGCTGGATGCGTCGAGGCGCGTAGCCACCCGTCGTGAACGAGTCGCGACGAATCCGCAACACCGACACCAGCCGCCGCCACGAGATGGCACTTGAGCGCAGCCAATACTGGCTCAGCGCTCGAAAGGACTCCCGTGGACCTTGTCTGCTTCTCGCACCATCGCTGGCGGTCAGCCGCCCAGCGCCCCCGGCAGTGGATGTTGCACGCGGCTCGACGGTGGCGCGTCGTCTACGTCGAGGAGCCGGAAATCGGTGACCCCTCGTCGCATCTCGCCATCGAAGGCGTGGCCGGCAACATCTGGGTCATCACGCCACACCTCGAATCGCACGTAGACAGCCACTCGGCACTGGCTCAGCAGCGGCGCTGGCTGCACATCGCGTTCGACACGCTGGGCGTGGAGCCCGAGGTCCTCTGGTACGACACACCGGCCGCGCTGGAGTCCAGCCGAGACCTCACGGCGCCCGTCGTCGTGTATGACCGAGCCGACGGCGCGCCTGTCTCGATGCCGCTCCCCGCGTCGGAGCGCGAGCTGCTGGCACGCGCCGACCTTGTCTTCACATCGAGCCCCACGCTCCTCGAACGTCGACGCCTGTCTCATTACGCGACGTACCGGGTGCCCGGCGGCGGACGAGCCGCCGATGAGGCGGGACGAACGAACCGGCGAGGCACCGGATCGACCTCGGACCGACGCTGGGACCGCTCGTGGATGCGTGCCGAGGCACTGATCCAGGGCGTCCTGTCACGATCGCGAGGCACGGTCGCGCCGCCTGTGCTGGTGAGCGAGGTCGCGTGATGCCCGCCTCGAGTCACCCATCCGCCCTCCGAACGGTGCGGGCCACCACCCTTGAACCCACACCGACACATCGAGGGCTACGACCTTGCAGCGTAAACGCTCCGACGGATCGCCGGCGCACAGTGCTCGCGATCGGTCTGCACCGGATCGGGCTCCGGACGGACTGAAGGAGGTCGCGGCATGGGACGAGCGGTGCTGGTCTCTCATCGACTACCCGTCACGCTGCCTGCCGGCGGCGCGAGCCTGCTGCAGCCAAGCGCCGGCGGGCTCGCCACGGGGCTCAACGGCTATCACGCTGCGGGAGACAGCGTCTGGATTGGATGGCCCGGCGACCTCGATGCGCTCTCGCCCGAGACCAGGATCCAGGTCGATGAGCATCTCGATGCGCGGCGGCTGGTGCCGGTCGTTGTGCCCGCCGAGCTGGCGGCGCGTTACGTCGCGTACGCGAATCGCGTGCTCTGGCCGGCGTTCCACTACTTCCAGGACCGCCTCCCCATCGAGGATCCCGGCTGGGCCGCCTACGAGGCAGTAAACCGCCTCTTTGCAGAGGCGGTGGCTCGTGTGGTGCGCCCGGGTGACACTGTCTGGGTGCACGATTACCAGCTCTTGCGCCTGCCGGCGCTGCTCCGCCAGCTCGCCCCTGACCTCGGCATCGGCTTCTTCCTCCATATCCCGTTCCCGTCTCCGGATGTCTTCCAGGTCATCCCGCAACGGAAGCTCCTCCTGCAGGGGGTTCTCGGCGCCGACCTGCTCGCGTTCCACACCGCCGAGTACCAGCGCCATTTCGCGAATGCGGTGCAGCAGACACTCGGCATCGAGGCGGACACCCACAGCCTCAGGGTGGGCGGTCGCGCGGTGCGGCTGGGCGCGTTTCCCATTGGGATCGACGCGGACGCGTTCGATGGGATGGCGCGCTCGCCCGAGGTGAGAGCGGCCACGTCGGCGCGCCGTGAGACCGCGGTGCGCACGATCGCGGGCATTGACCGCATCGACTACTCCAAGGGCCTCCTGCATCGCCTCCATGCGTTCAGGTTGCTCCTGCAGACACATCCCGAGCTGCACGAACGAGTGCGTCTGCTGCAGATCGGTGTGCCCTCGCGCGAGCAGGTGCCCGACTATCCAGCCCACCGCCGCGACATCGAGGAGCTCGTCGGCAAGATCAACGGTGAATTCGGTACCTGGGACTGGACGCCCGTGCACTGGGTCGCGAGGGCGATTCCGCGCGAGGAGATCGTGAGCGTGTACGCCTCGGCGGACGTGATGGCCGTCACGCCGCTGCGCGACGGCATGAACCTCGTCGCCAAGGAGTTCGTCGCGTCACGCCCGGACCTCGAGGGCACGCTCGTGCTCAGCGAGCTGGCGGGGGCGGCTGCCGAGCTGCCCGAGGCGATCCAGGTGAATCCGTTTGACGTACCCGCGCTCGCCGAGGCGTTCTACCTCGCGCTGACGATGGCACCCGAGGAACGGCGCAACCGGATGCGACGCATGCGCACGCGCGTGATGCAGAACACGACGGAGCGCTGGGTGCACGGCCTGTCGGATGCCCTGACCCAGGCCGTCGAGACGCGCGCGCCACGACCTGCTCCGGTGCCCACCATGTCGCGCATCGATGCGGTGATCGGCGAGGCATCTCGAGCGCCACGGCTGGTCGTGTTCCTCGACTACGACGGCACGCTCGTGCCGATCGTTAACGACCCGGCCCTCGCAAGTCCGCCGCCGGAGCTGCCCGGCCTGATCCGGACCCTCGCGACGGCCCCCGGTACCGAGGTCCACATCGTCACGGGGCGCAGCCCCGAGGAGATCGATCGCTGGCTGGGCGCACTCCCTGTCTCGCTGCATGCCGAGCACGGCGGGTGGACGAAGCAGGGCGGCACGTGGACGCGGTACGCGCCGTTCGACCTCATGTGGCGCACGGCCGTCCTGGCACTGTTCAGGGAGTACGCCGAGACGACCCCCGGCTCACTCGTCGAGGAGAAGCGCACGGCCCTCGCGTGGCACTACCGGAATGCCGATCACTGGCTGGCGCTGAGCCGCCTCGATGACCTGCGCCGCGCCCTGATCGACGTCCTTCCGCCGAGCGCAGCGATCCTCGAGGGCGACATGGTCCTCGAGGTCCGGCCCGCCAGCGTGAGCAAGGGGGCGGCCGCCGACCGTGTGCTCGCGAACGTCGAGGGGGATCCGCTCATCCTCGCGGTCGGCGACGATCGCACCGACGAGGACCTCTTTGCTGCGCTCCCGCAGGACGCCCTCACGGTCCACGTCGGGCCGATGGCATCGGGCGCTCGATTCGAGGTTCCGGGCGATCGCGAGGTTCGCGAGCTTATCCGGCGGATCGCCGAGGCACGTCGAGCGCCGGTTCCCGAGCGCGTGGCTCCGTCGCCCGTGGACCGCGCACTGCGCACGGCGAATCCCACCCGGACGACCATCCACCGACGGCCGCTGCGCTAGCGACTGGGCGTCACTTCACCGAGATGACGCGCACGTCACCCGTGCGGCGCGTCGCCACCGCGGCGACGCCCTCCGGGTAGCGGTGCAGTTCGAGATCGACCTCGAGGGAGCCGACCGCAAGCCGTTCGAGGCGCACGTGATCGAGGCCCTGCGGCAACACCGGTCGGTCGAGGCGCACCTCGTTGCGCACACCGTCGACGCTGAGTCCGAGGCAGGCGCGCAGCAGGAGGAAGGGCGCGCCGGCAGCCCACGCCTGGGGCGAGTTCGCCACCGGGTACGAGGTCGGCCCGCCCTGCTCCCGACGCGGAAACCCGCAGAACAGCTCGGGCATGCGAGTGTGCGGCATCCGGCGAGAGGCCGCGAGCATCCCCTCGAACATACGAAGCGCCTCCTCCTTGTAGCCGTACCTCGAGAGGCCGTCCGCGATCATCGCGTTGTCGTGCGGCCACACGGACCCGTTGTGGTAGGACATCGGATTGAACCGTGGAGAGTCCGAGGAAAGCGTGCGCACGCCCCATCCCGAGTACATGCGGTCCGACATGAGCATCCTGGCGACGCGCGCAGCGCGTGCCGGGTCGGCAATCTCGCCGAACAGTGCGTGGCCGGCGTTCGAGGTGGTGACGGCACACGGCACGCCCTTGCCATCGAGCGCGATCGCGTATGTACCCAGCTCCTCGATCCAGAACGCGTCCTCGAACCGGTCGCGCAGTTGCGCGGCCGCCTCGCGCAGCGAGATCGCGAGTTCGTTCTGCCCGAGGTTGGCGGACAGCGAAGCCACTCCTCGAAATGCGGCATACGTGTAGGCCTGCACCTCGCAGAGCGCGATCGCGCCCTCCGCAAGCGAGCCGTCGGCGTGGAACACCGAGGTCGAGGAGTCCTTCCAACCCTGGTTCGTGAGGGCGTCCGGGTTCGACACGTAGTCGACGAAGCCGTCGCCGTTGCTGTCCCCGGCGCCGTGCAGCCACTCCAGCCCCGCGAGGATCGAGGGCCAGAGCTCCGTGATCAGGCCAAGGTCGCCGGTCGTCTCGAAGTATGCAGCCGCGAGGATGAGGTAGAGCGGTGTCGCATCCACGCTGCCGTAGTAGCGCCCGAATGGCACTTCACGCAGTGCCGCCATCTCGCCGAGGCGCGACTCGTGCAGGATCTTTCCCGGCTCGGCATCACGGGCCGGATCCACCTCCCGCGCCTGCGTCGCCGCGAGGTAGCGCAGCACGCCTGCTGCGAGGGCGGGACGCACCCACAGCATCTCGAGTGCGGCGATGATCCCGTCACGCCCGAACGGGGTGCTGAACCACGGGATGCCGGCATAGGGGAAGCTCCCCAGCGAGCTCTGCGTCTCCAGCATCACCATGTCTGTGCGTGAGCGACGGAGCCATGCGTTGACGTCGTTGTCCGAGGTGCGAATCGCGCAGCCCTGCCGCAGCGCTTCCGCGCGCTGCTCCTCGAGTGAGTGGAGCGCCACGTCGTAGCGCCGCGCGCGCAGCGTGCGCTGGCTCGAGGGCGCTCCGTGCCGGGGCACGCTCTGTCGAGGCGACGCGCACTCGACGCGGATATCGAGCGATCGCGTCTCGCCCGGCGCCAGCTCGAACTCGAATACTGCGGACTGGCCCGCGCGGGACACCGGACGTCCTGACCACGCGAAGACGCTCTTGCGCGTCACACCGTCGAGTCCCTCGTATGCAAGGACAGCGCCGGAGCGCCGCTGCTCGAGTGGCATCAGCCTGCCGCGGTTCGGACGCTCGCTCCCACGCACCTCGAACAGATCTCGAAAGTCCGCCTCGAATCGAACCGAGAGGCTGACCGGAATCCTGTGCTGACCGTAGTTGCGGGCCTCGATGCGCTGATGACAGATCCCCTGCCAGAGGAAGACCCTGCGAAACACGTGAACGGTCTCGGCCGGCACGGTGTCCCCGTTTCCGACGAGGTACTCGGGATTCGCGAGGTCGACGATCAGCATTGCGTCGTCTGTCGAGACGTCGGAACTCAGGAGCAGTGGGCGCTTGTGCGCGATCCTCAGGTCGAAATGCGACAGATGCCGTGTGCCCTCGTGGTACAGGCCCTGCTCGCCAAGACCCACCGGCTGGATGTCGCCGTAGCGATCGAAGACGGCGAACGTCTCTCCATCTTTGAGCACGTGGGTGCGGTCGTCGGCGAGCGCGGAGCGCGTGCGGACGAACCACTGCCCCTCCAGCTCGACCAGGTCCTGAGGCCCCTGCGGATCCTCGGGGATGCGGAGCGAACCGCCCACCGAGGGCAGGTCGTGGTCGGCACCGGGGGCGGTCGTCGCCCGAGGCGAGCCGGTCAAGCGACTGCGAGTCGGACCCGCGGGTCCGTGCCACGTCCCTGCGTGTCGCCGATGACTCGCGCGTACACGTCGAGGTAGTCGCGCGCCATCCGCTCGGCACTGAAGCGAGTTTCGAAGTCGCGGCGGCAGTCGGACCGCGAGATCATCGGCAGGCACTCGACAGCCCGCACCGCCTCGTCCACGCCGTCAACGATGTAGCCGGAGATGCCGTGCCGAATCACCTCGGGAACCGACCCGCGATTGAAGGCGAGCACAGGAGTGCCGCACGCGAGCGCCTCAATCATCGCCAGTCCGAAGGGCTCGGGCCAATCGATGGGGAAGACCATGGCCATGGCGCCACCCAGGAAGTCGTTCTTGGCGAGGTCGTTCACCTCTCCCACGAACTCTGCGTACGGACTCGCGTCGAGCCTCGGCTTCACCACCCTGTCGAAGTATTCGATGTCGCTGCCGTCGACCTTGGCCGCGAGCTTGAGCGGGATGCCGGTGCGATCGGCGATCTCGATGGCAAGGTCGGGACGCTTCTCGGGGGACATGCGCCCGAGGAACGCGAGGTATCCACCGTCACCGGTCCCCTGCGAGAACAGGCGCTTCGGGAGACCGTGATGCACGGTCGACATCCAGTTCGCGTCGGAGACCGGAGTGCGATGTGAGTCCGAGATGGATACCAGTGGTTCGTCATCGAACAGCCGCAACAGCGACGTGACGGACGGGAGATCGAGGCGGCCGTGCAGGGTGGTGACGTGCGGCACGCCCACCCGGCGCAACACGGACCAGATCGACTGATCGCCGTGCACGTGCACGATATCGAAGTCGCCGCGCTCGGCGCCCCTCGCCACCATCTCGGCCTGGAGGGCATGGAAGCCGGTCGCCTCCACCGCGTCCGCCCTGTCGAGGCGCAGGGAGGTGGCGCGAGGCGAGACCAGCCGCGCGCTCGTCACCGAGTCCCCGCTCGCAAAGAGCGTGACCTCGTGGCCCTGTCGAACGAGCTCCTCAGTCAGGAAGTGGACGACTCGCTCCGTACCGCCGTACAGGCTCGGCGGTACCGATTCGTAGAGCGGCGCGACCTGCGCGATCCTCATCACGTGCCTCCGTCATCTCGGTGCAAGCGGAGGTTCGCGCGGATATCGGATCATCCGCGTTTCGGCGGCGCTCGCCGCCATTGCCATCCCGTAAACGCGCAGCGGAATGGCAGCAGCGCGCAACACCTCCGCCGGTACCGATCGAGTATGGCGCAGGTGGCTGTGGATCGGTGCGTCAAGCCGGTCCGCACCCGACGATCCTGCGGTGCCTCGGACCTACAGCCGATAGGATCGAACTCGCCGCGGGGGCCCGAACTCGCCTCGCGGAGTGGTTCCGCTCGCCCCCGTAGCTCAGTGGACAGAGCAACGGACTTCTAATCCGCAGGTCGGAGGTTCGAATCCTCCCGGGGGCGCCAGCGAATCGCAACCCATCGAACACCTCATTGCCCCGGGGCGGGGGCTGCTCAACCGAGCCTCCCGTCCCTCCTCCGCGACTCGGCTCGGCGAAGACGACTCCCCCGGCCGCTCAGCGCCGGTTATATTCCTCCCGGGCTCGACCAGAGTCGCGCCTTACCGGTTGCGATCGCAGAGCCACACTATGTCGCCGTTTCGCGGCGTCGCGATTGGGATGGTTGAACCGGTGAAGGCTTTGCTTGCAGGCGCACTCGCGGCCGGTGTGACAGTGGCAGGCATTGCTACGTTTGTCCTGGTCCAATCCGATCCGGTCACGAAGGCTGGGGCATGCGCATCGGGTGAACGCCTGCGGGCTGCTGGATTCAGTGATCTGCTCGTCGAAGTCGCCTGCACCACCACGACCGAATACCTCGACACGGACAACGGGCGGTATCACTACGTCCAGCGCGCCCCGGCGTTGAAGCTCCAGCGGGATCTGATCGTGTCAGTTCGCGCCGATCGCGAGTATGACGTCCGAGGCGCGAGGATGATCTCAGCCGCTGGTGGCGATGTCCTGTATCCGCTCCTCGTGGATGTGCGGCCCTTCGACGGCGGGTACCACCTCGTGCAGAGCTTCTTCCTTCCCTACGAGGGGATGCGCCCTGAGACTCGCGAGGGTCTAGGGCTGAATCGCCGGGGCGGTGTGCCGCCATCCGATCACCTCATCGCTTCTCGCATCGAACCAACGTTCATTCGAGGAGTTCAGGTATCGAGCGTCTCTACGACGACCAGCGCCGGTAGCAGTGCACCAGACCCGCACGCGGCCGTGACTATCCTCGACGGCACGGAGGACACGATCCTCGAGGACTTCATCGAGCCATCGCCGGAGGCGCGTGCGTGGCTGGAATCCGCCGAAGTGAAGGAGTACAACCGGCGAACGAACGAAATGCTGATGGAACAGGGCCGCCATCCAAACGCGGAGTGGGCGCGTGCTGAAGCCATGGCAGCCGATGTCGAACGTGAGTTGGCCGCCGAGGCGGAGCGCAAGCTGGCCGAGAGCAGTCAACGTGCGACCAGTCGGTTCGGTGCCGCCCTCGCAGGCCTGCAGGCTATCGGCGAGTGGATGCAACAGGCGCTCGACTTCTTCGAGAACGACGCTGCGCTCCAGGCCGCCGAAGACTGCCTGAACAACCCGACCAACCCCGTCGCGCAGAACGCCCAGAAGAACGATCCGACGAACTACAACCGCGCGCGCGAGCAGATACACGAGGCCAGGTCCGAGAACAGCTGGGACACCGGCGTCCGAGTGCTGAACACTGCGAACGGTGCCGCAAGCTCGGCGATTCCGGGTGCAGCCGGCATGGCCATTGGGGTCGCGTCGGGCGGCAGCAATGCAACGCTCCGTCAGCTGCAGCAGCAGCGCACCCAGCAGGCGGTGGCCGGGGTCACGCCCTGCGACACCTCGACAGGCGGCGGAGGAAGCAGCGCCTCGAGCAAAGGCGGCACGGCAGGCACCGGTTCCACTCCCCCCACTGGTACACCCTCCGCCACATCGACAGCGTCGTCCACCGCTCAGACCGGCCAGGGCAACCCGACACCCGGGCCTTCCCGAATCATCACTCCGACGCCAATCGTGCCGCGGAAGCCGAACACCGCGGTCATACGAGTGGACGAACTGCACAAATGGGACGGCCTGGATCACCACATCCAGTACAGCGCAGTCGTTGACGACCTGACGAATCTGATCGTAGTCAGGGATCGCTCCGGGGCGCCCGTCAAGGATGCATCAGGCAAGGACATTACTGTCCCCGACATGAGATTCACCGGCACCGGAAGCGGCTCGTACGACGAACAGGGGACGGTTACCGACTCGGAGGGGCGGACGTGCACCGTGTCGCTCCGCGGCTTCGTTCCCGTCACCGTTCGGGTGGAAGTCGAGACACGCGCGGAGGCAGGGAGCGGCAGCGCGATTATCTTGCGCAGCGAGAGTGGCTTCTCTCCCTGCTTCGCGAACACCCCCGACGGCCGCGAGGTGAGCATCGCGTGCCAGTTCTACGACGTCGACCTCGAGAACGGCGGTCACTACATCGGGGGTGAGTGGGAGAACGGGACACGCATCGATGGTCCGGACCAGCCCGGCTACTACGAGCGGTGCTACCTCGACCTCGGGCCCCTGAGGTGGCACGACGGTCGACCCGTAAAGGGCCCACGGAACGACTTCGTTCCGCTCGCGACTGCGGTAGCGCGGCCTTAGACCGGGAAGCACCCGGATGGCGGAGTCGGCACCGGGTTGCCGCGTGAGCGACGTAGAATCCTCCGGACAGCTGTTGTTCGGGCATGACCAGAGGACTCCCTCACCTGCCTCCAGGCAGGTTGCCTCATCAGATTCGGCTCGGCAACTCAACGTGCGATTCGAGCTCGAGTTGCCTCGGCAAGACTCCTGGTCCGCAGGTCGGAGGTTCGAATCCTCCCGGGGACGCCAGCGAGTCTGAGCATGGCCACCTCTGAGCGGCGAGCCCTGGGAACCCGAAATGCGGCGCAGACTCGCCGATGGCGCCCGCGAGTCTGGACGAGCCTGGCAATTCCCACTGCTCCGCGCCTCCGCCACCCGCGAACTGCCGTCTTCCGAATCCGATGCTTGCCCCGGCAGGCCGCATCGCACTGGCCCACCCGCGAGCACGGTCGTTCAGATCACGTTGAGGCGAAAAGGGCGACACTACAGGCAAGGCCAGTACGAGGAGGAACCGTGTTGCCTCGAGGCGCCGCGCGTCTCACGCACGAGGTAGCCCTGAGCATCGTCGCCGTCGCTGTGACGACGGCGGTGCTGCTCAGCGTTCGGCCGTTCATCTGGCTCCCGAACTTCGCGATGGTGTACCTCGTCGCAGTGCTGGCGGTGGCAGTCGCCGCCGGCAGTCGCGCATCGGTCTTTGCCGCACTGGGGTCTTTCGTCGCGTTCAACTTCTTCTTCGTCGAACCCCTGTACAGCCTCACCGTCCGGAATCCCGAGGAGTGGGTGGCGCTCCTGCTCCTGCTCATGGCGGGCGTCGTGACGGGGCAGCTCGCAGGGCTCGCGCGGCATCGTTCTGCTGAGGCTGCCGCGAGGGAGCGCGAGGCCGTGGTCCTGTTCGAGGTGGTTCGACTGGTGAACGAGCTCGACCTGCGAGATGCCCTTGCCCAACTCGCGGAGCGGCTGCGGACCGCCCTCGATGCCGAGGCCGCGTTGATCCGAATCGATGACGAGAGCGAGCCGGTCACGGGGGCCTCGGGAGACCCGAGTGCGATCGCGGCCGCGCGTCGTGCCGCGCCCGGGTCGTTGCGCATCCTTGGCGGAGAGCACGGCGGGGTGAGTCGCTGGGTAACGATCCGATGGCCGGTACCACGCGTCCAGGGCACGGAATTCGATATGGCCGCCGTTCGGATCCGGAGCGAGGGAAGGGATCTCGGTCGAATCGTGGTCGCGCAGCGTCGAGGCGCGGGCGGGTTCGAGGTCGCCGAGGAAAGGCTGCTCCTGGCAGCCGCTTCGCAGCTCGGACGGTCCGCCGAACACCAGGCGCTCCGGCGGACAGCGACCGAAGCCGACGTGCTGCGCCGGACCGACGAACTCCGTTCCGCGATGGTGAACACCGTCTCTCACGACCTCCGCACGCCGCTGGCCTCGATCATCGCCGCTGCCGACAGCCTGCGGGCGCGTGACATCGAGTGGACTGATGAAGAACGAGATGAGTTCGCCCGATCGATCGCGACCGAAGCGCGGCGCATGAACCAGCTCGTGGGTCACCTGCTCGACCTCTCGCGGATCGAGGCCGGCGCGTGGCGGATCGACCCGCAGTGGCGTGACCTCGCAGATTTCATCGTCGACACGGTGGCCCGCCTCGGGCCTCAGACGGCCGGCCGCTGCGTTTCCGTGAGCATTCCGGAGACGCTCCCGCCACTCCAGTTTGACGAGGTGGCGCTCGGCGAGGCGCTCGCCAACCTCATCGAAAACGCCGATCGGCACACATCTCCGGGCACCGCGATCGAGGTGTCCGCATGTGCCGGCGAGGGCGCCGTCACGATCGACGTGCGTGACCATGGGTCGGGTATCCCCTCGAGTGCCCTGGGGCACCTGTTCGAACCGTTCGCGCCGGGTGCCGGCGATCGCAGCCGGCCGAGGGGGAGCGGCGTGGGTCTGGCGGTCGCACGCGGACTCGTCGAGGCCCACGGGGGCACGATCTCGGGCGAGAACGATCCAGGGGGTGGGGCTCGGTTCAGGATCTCGTTGCCCGTGCGGAGCCAGGCCGCTTCGAGCGACCGTCGCGAGGAACCCGCGCTATGAACGAAAGCGGCCCCCGCATCCTGGTTGTTGATGATGATCCGCCGATCCTGCGAGTCGTTGCGGCCAACCTCGCTCGCCGGGGCTTCGCGGTCGATTCGGCGGACACCGGGTCGGCCGCGCTCGAGGCGTTCCGGCGGCAGCGTCCGGACGTGGTCATCCTCGACCTCGGGCTGCCGGACATGGACGGTGTCGAGGTCATCTCGCTCATCCGCCAGCAGGCCCAGACACCGATCATCGTGCTATCGGCGCGCGAGGCGGAACGGGACAAGGTGGCTGCGCTCGACGCCGGCGGCGATGACTACGTTTCGAAGCCGTTTGGGATCGAGGAGCTGCTGGCACGCGTTCGCGTCGCCGTTCGGCACGGCGTGAGCGCGCAATCGGGCACGACCGGCCCGCTCGAGTTCGGTGATCTGAGCGTCGATCTCGAGCGGAGAGCCGTCACCGCAGGCGGGGTGCCCGTCCACCTCACGCCTACCGAATACGAACTGCTGCGGGTCTTCGTGGCGCATCGCGACAAGGTGCTGACCGACCGCATGCTGCTCCAGGCCGTGTGGGGGCCCGAGTACGGCACGGAGGACCACTACCTGCACGTCTACGTCGCACGGCTTCGGCGCAAGCTCGAGGTCGATCCCCGCGCTCCGCGGCACCTCGTGACCGAGCCGGGCGTCGGATACCGACTCGTCTCGTAATTCCCGGCGCGTGTTGATGTTCTATTGAGGCAAGGCTGCGCCCTGTTCGGGAGACGTTGAGCCCTCGGGACCGAGACTCGGAAATGATGTCCGTCGCTGGACGCAGCAGTTCCGAGGGCACGATGGCTCAGCAGCGCAGCTCGAGAGTGGCGCACTCCGGCCATCGCGACCGCTCGCGGGGAACGAGCCCGACTTCCGCCGCCGACTCCTCGTCACAAGAGTGGGCTCGTCGGACGCTGGACGCGGCGCGGTCGGCCCTCGCGACGGGGCCCGCGCTTGTCGTGCACATCTCGGTCGCCACGAACCGCGCGGAGGCGGCCGCGCTGCGGCAGGGGGCCCACGCGACTCTCCGGCGGAATGGGTACCTCGTCGATGCACACATCGCAGGCGCGGTCGAACGGTTCACCATTCGAGCTGGCTCCATCGTGGAACCAGCTGCGCACGAGGGAACCGTCGATCCGGGTACGCCTGCAGCCGCGTCGAGCTCCCGAGGCCCCTGGCTGCGGATGATCCCCCAGTGACCCAGCAACCGGGCGGCGGCCCCCAGCCCGCGACTCCGAAGCGTGCCAGGCGCGGGTCGCTCCCGGGCGCACGCTACGTCCAGATTCTGCGCCCCTTCTCGGGCCGGTTCGTGAGGTCGGAGCCCGGCGCGCTCGTCGCCACCGAGGCAGTGTTCGTGCGCGAGTCCCGGGTCCTGCGATGGATCGATCGCGCGTGGCGGTTCCTCGTGGGGTCGCGCCTTCCGACGGAGATGGAAGCGCACGAGCGACTTGGGACGGTCAAGGGCCTCGCGGTTTTCGCCTCGGACAACATCTCGTCCTCCGCCTACGCGACGGAGGAGATCATGCGGGTGCTGATCCTCGCCGGTGCCGGCGCGCTCACACTGACCATGCCGATCACCCTCGCGATCGTGGCTGTCCTCGCGATCGTGGTCACGAGCTACCGCCAGACGATCAACGCGTACCCGAATGGGGGCGGCTCTTACATCGTCGCCAGCGACAACCTCGGACACGTGGCCGGGCTTGTGGCGGGGGCGTCGCTGCTCAGCGACTACGTTCTGACGGTCGCGGTCTCCGTTGCGGCCGGCGTCGCGGCGCTCACTTCGTTGTTCCCGTCGCTTCTCGACGAGCGCGTGCCGCTGGCCCTCCTGTTTGTCTGGATCATCTGCCTGGGAAACCTGCGTGGCATCCGCGAGAGCGGGACGATCTTCGCTGCACCCGCGTACCTCTACCTGCTTGCGGTCTTTGGTCTGCTCGCATACGGACTGTTTCGAACGGCGACCGGCACCCTGCCCGTCTATGTGCCCACGGTTGCCGAGGAAAGCACGACAAGCGTCGCTCCGCTGGGACTGCTGCTCCTGCTGCGGGCGTTCTCGTCGGGTGCGGTCGCGCTTACCGGCGTTGAGGCCGTGTCGAACGGAATCCCGGCGTTTCGCGCTCCGGAGACGCGGCACGCCCAGCAGGTGCTGCTGCTCATGGGGAGTTCCTTCGCGGTGATCTTCATCGGGATGAGTTTTCTCGCCGGCCGGATCGGCGTGACCCCGGACCCCACTGAGGCCACGACGGTGGTCAGCCAGATAGCTGCTGCCCTGGTTGGCGCGGAAACGCCGTACCACTACTTCGTGCAGCTCTCGACGGCGCTCCTGCTCGTTCTGGCCGCAAACACCGCCTTTGCGGACTTCCCGCGGCTCTCGAGCATCCTCGCGAAGGATGGATTCTGGCCTCGGCAGTTCCAGTACCGCGGCGATCGCCTCGCCTTCAGTACGGGGATCATCGTGCTCACGGTCCTCTCGACGGTGTTGCTGTATGCCTTCGACGCCAGCGTGACGGCGCTGATTCCCCTGTACACGGTCGGCGTGTTCGTGGCCTTCAGCCTCAGCCAGTCCGGAATGGTGCGCCACTGGTGGCGGCTGCGTGGCGAACTGCGCGAGTGGTGGCGTCGCGCGGCTGTGAACGCCATCGGTGCGACGGCCACGGGCGTCGTGGCGCTGGTCGTCGGAGTCTCGAAGTTCGCCCTCGGCGCGTGGATGGTGCTGGTGCTGGTACCCATCCTGATGGGGCTGATGCTGCTGATCCATGGCCACTACGAACGAGTGCGAGCGCTGCTCGCGCTGGCTCCCGGCACGCTGCTGAGGCCCACGCGCGGACCATCGACAGTGATCGTGCCCGTCAGTCGACTGAACCGCCCGACCCTGCGCGCACTCGAATTCGCGTTCGCGCTCGGACCCGACGTGCGTGCCGTTCATGTGAGCGACGATCGAGCAGCCGCAGCCCAGATGCGGCGCGACTGGGAGGCCCTCGAGACGGGACTCGAGCTGACCATCATCGAGTCACCGTACCGCTCGCTGATTCCGCCGCTGCTCGCGTACATCGATGCCGCACGCGCCGTTGCGGACGAGCCGGTGGTGGTTGTGCTTGCCGAATTTGTGCCCGAGCACCTCTGGCAGAACGTGCTGCACAACCAGGCAGCCCTTCGCTTGAAGGGGCACCTGTTCGGCCGTCCGAACACCATCGTGGTGGACGTGCCGATGCACCTGGAGCCCGCGTGAAGCCTGGGGGAGCGTCGCGCGAGGAGATGCCGTCCTGAGTGCGGTAATCGGATCCGTTGTCGTCCGGGCAGGACCGCAGGACTCGTGGAACTGCCCTGCAGTCTGAAATCCCCTGTCGGGTATGCGAGGATCAACTCGACCTCGAGTTGTCTCGGGAGGCTTCTCATCCGCAGGTCCGAGGTTCCGTTCCTCTGAGGACCCCGGCAGGTTCACCCACCGACGCGCCGTACTGGACCATGACCCCATCGCGCGGACAGACAGGTCCGCCTCGATCAGTTCGATGACGGGAGTGCTCTATCCGTTCACCGGCCATCTCCTGAGCCCGTCGATCGCCGTCGCCGCGATGGCACGCCCGTCGCCGTCCGTCGTCACGAACTAGAATCGTCTCAGACGCTTCCGCATCCACCCGCCGCAGGCAGGCGCGCTCATGACGGCCCCGCATCACGCCTTCGACCGTCACCACGAACAGAGCGTCGTCATCCCGGCCCCTCCCGAGGCCGTCTTCGAGAAAGCCGATGACCACGCCTGGCTCGCCGGTCACATGGCCTCATCCTCCTGGATGATGGGCGGCGGAACGATGACAACGTCCATCGATGAGGGGCGCGGGCAGGTCCCGGGATCGCACATCACCATGGTGGGACGCGTTCTTGGCATCTCGCTCTTCCTGGACGAGGTAGTGACCGAGCGCGTGCCGTCCCGGAGCAAGACATGGGAGACGGTCGGAACGCCGCGCCTGCTCGTGATCGGCGCGTACCGGATGGGTTTCCGACTCCTTGAAGAGGCCTCAAGCTCACGATTCACCATGTTCATCGACTATGACCTGCCGCCACGGCACCGGTGGATCGGGGTGCTGCTCGCGGGGGCCTACGCGCGCTGGTGTGTCTCGCAGATGGTGAGCGCGGTGTCAGGGCATTTTCGGGCGCCCGAACGTCCGTGACGCGAGGTTCTGCCGGCACGCGTGGAGAGTCGGCGCGTGATATTGCGTCGATGGCTGCTGGCGATCGGGCCGGCTGCGATCTGCCTGCTGCTCATCGCCGCGGTCCTCGTGTGGCGTTCCCGGGGCACGCCGCGGGGAACCTCGGCGATACGGAACTCGCTTCCATCCTGCGCGAAGCTGGTATCCCGGCATCGCTGGTTGCGGCGTTCGGCTCGGTCCGCAGCGAGAGCGTTAGTGGCGAGGGCGGTCGCTACCGACTGATCGCGGGCCAGGGCCTGCAGAACACGGCCGCCGCCGGGCAGGCGTTCGGAAAGAGCTCAGAGTCAACGCCCTGCGGTTACAGATGCGAAGCCGGGAATACGGAAGTTCGAACGATGGTGCCGCCCGTCTGATCTGCCACTTCGAGGATACCTCGCTCCTCGTTGGCGGGACGTTCTTCTCGACTCGTGATTCCGCCGAACGCGCGAACCCAGACAAGATCGAGATCAGCTTGTGCCGCATCGAGGCCCGGCCGCTCAGCGGTCCCACACCCGAGCCGCCCGCGCCGACGCCACCTCAACCCCCCGAGGCCTGCCAGGGCACGCGTCGCTGCTGAGCGACAACATCTGCGAGCCAGGATCGGCGAGCTTTCAATTTCGTCATTCCCGAGCCTCCACCCGTACGAGTCGATTCCGCCGGTGCCTCACGCTGATGGCGTTCGCGCGCGCGGGTCGTGCTGGATCTCACACCGGCGTTGAAGGCCCCGACCCGCGAATCCCCTGCCATGCCGGCGGCGCATCGGCGCGGCGTCCTGAGATGCTGTCCGCAGGCCGGACTCGGGAAGATTCCCGCATGGACACACCACACGACGAGAGCCCGGGCGTCATCGACACGATCGACTTCGACATCGTCTCCCTGATCGGGCGCGACGAGCACGTCCTGATCGCGCCGGGCATCATCTCGAGGGCGCCGGAGTGCGCGCTCTACGGCTGCGTCGCCTTCGGGCACGCCGCAGTCGTGGTCCACGAGGCCCCGGCCTGGTTCTGCGAGGCGCATCTCATGGACATCCTGGAGCGACGCACGATCTGGCCGTACGCACCGGTCTAGGGGGATCGCGCCCTGCGGTCCCTACATCGCCCCCTGCGCCTGTGACAGCGCGGGAAGGCGGTCCGCCATGCCGATCTCCGTCAGCACATCGAGGGCGTCCCCGCCCACCGGCGGCGCCGGGCGTCCGGGCACCACGGGCGTCCGCGACAGCCGCGGCGCCGGCCCCGTGGTCGTCACGAGGCCCGGCCCCACGTGCTCGCGCGTGAGGCTCAGTCCGTGCGCCACAACCCAGGGATCCGTCATCAACTCCTCGGTGTCCGTAAGCACTCGATGCGCGCCCGCGCCGGCCCCTGTCAGCGCCGCCACCCAGTCGTCGACCGGCCGCGCGAGGAAGCGCGCTTCCAGCGCCTGCTCGAGTGCCGACCCCTCGAGCGCAGCGATGCCCTCGAGTCCCGCGACGCGTTGCAGCGCCTCGAGGTCCGAGCTGCGTGCGCCGAGGAAGAACCAGCCATCGCTCGCCTCGTAGGCGCGGTGGAGCGGTCCGCTCCCCACCACGTCGAGGCCGCGCGGCTCATCCCATCGCTTGCCCTCGTAGGCGACCATGAAGGGCGACTGGATCAGCGTGGCGGTGTACGCGAGGGCGGCGTCGACGTGCTGTCCCTCGCCCGTGCGCTGGCGGTGCAGCATGGCGAGCGCGACCGCGTACGCGCCAAGGTAGCCCGTGCCGTAGTCGTTGACGGCGTAGTTCTGCAGTCGAGGCTGGCCCTCGCCCCCGAATCGCGCCTGCATCCCGGTCGCCGCCTGCGCGATCTGCTCGTGCCCCGGACGTCCCGCAAAGGGTCCGACCTGCCCGTACGTATTGATCGAGGCGTAGACGATGTCGGGTCGGCGCGCGCGCACCTGCTCGTATCCAATCCCGAGGCGCTCCGCGACGCCCTTGCGGAAGTTCTGTACCACCACGTCGGCCCGATCGACGAGCCGCCAGAAGACCTCCAGCCCCTCGGGCGTCCCGAGGTGCAGCACGATGTTCCGCTTGCCGCGGTTCACGTCGAGGTGGAACGTGTCGTTGGGCGGGCGCATCGGCGGTTCGATCTTGACCACGTCGGCGCCGTACTCGGCGAGCGCCCGGCCGCACGTCGGACCGGCGAGGACCATGCAGAGGTCGAGTACGCGCACGCCCTCCAGGGCGGCACGCACCTCGCGGTCCGCGAACGCCGCAGCTGGACGCGCGGTCCCGACGTCCGCCAGCACCGAGGCGCGATCGGCGTCGAGCGTCGCCCGCGGCCCCTTGATGGCGCCCGGCGTCGCGGTCAGCCGCGCGGCGATCCCTCCCTGCCGCATCGGTCCGAGCTGCGGATCGTCGATCTCGACGACGGTCTGGGAGTCGAGCGCGTGTGGGTGCGCGGTCCATTCCTCGGTGTCCCGGCAGACGGCGCATTCGCCGCCCGCGCTCGAGACCAGCTCCTCCCACTCGGCCGCCGTCCGAGTCCGGAACAGCGCTGCCGCCCTCGATACGAACTCCTGCGCGAGCGCCGGGTCCGAGGCGAGGCGCGCGCGGTCGAGGATGCCCTCGTCGATCCACGATTCGACACCGGCGGCGCGCAGCACGTCGGCGGTACGGCCGTTTCCGGTGTGGAACATCACCCAGCGGCCGTCGGCACACTGGAACTGCGTCGTCAGTGTGACACCCGCACCCGGCGGCGGCGCAGACGACTGGTGCTGAGTGAGGCCGTTGTAGCCCACCGCCCCGAACATCGCATCGAAGAGCGGAACCGTGATCGATTGCCCGCGTCCGTCGCGCTCGCGCGCCACCAGCGCCATGCCGACCGCGAGCGCGCCCTGGATCGCGGCGTACGTCGAGGCAAGCGGGATCGCCGTGTACAGCGGCTTGCCCGACACCTTTGACGTGCGGTTGCGCCGATACAGCGCAGCCGCCGCGCTCACGACGCCCTCGTAGGCATGCGTGTGGGCGCGCGGGTCGTCGGGAGCGAACCCGGGGAGCGACAGGTAGATGAGGCGCGGGTTCGCCGCCGTCATCGCCTCGGCGCCCAGCCCGAGGCGGTCCATCACGCCGGGCCGGAAGTTCTCGATGACCACGTCCGCGGAGTCGATGAGCGATCGCGCAACGCCTCGACCGGCCTCGGTCTTGAGGTCGAGCGCGATGCTGCGCTTCCCACGATTCCATGCCGCGTTCGCCGGCGTCTCCCACGCCGGGCCCGAGGGCGGATCGACCCTGATGACGTCGGCTCCCTGGTCGCCGAGCAGCATGCCGGCGAGGGGTCCGGCAACGTACTGCCCGAAATCGATCACCCGCACGCCCTCGAGTGCGCCGCCCATGTGGCCTCCCATCGTCGCCTCGACGGGCGGATGGTAGTCCTCGAAGGGGCCCGTGCAAGCGTGGGAACCCAGACTAGAAGCGAAGCACCGGGATCAGGGCGCTGTAGTCGTCGGTCCAGAGCACCGGCGGGCGCGCGTCGGCAGGCCACGCAACCTCGGCGTCGTGCACTTTCGGGTTCGCGAGGAAATCGCGATTGTCGGTGAGCAGCACCCACTCCGAGCGGTTCACGGCGGTCGCGCCGTCGTTGTCATTCACGAACAGGTTGGCCTCGTACCCGTGCTCCGCCGCGACCGCCCGAACGACCGCGCCGAGGTCGAGGTAGCGGTTGCTGATGTGAATCGCGATCACGCCGCCGGGGGCCATGTGCTGCTGGTAGATATCGAGCGCCTGGCTCGTCAGCAGGTGGATCGGAATCGAGTCGCTGCTGAAGGCGTCGACCGCGAGGACATCGAAGCGCTGCGCGTCGCCCGCCGCGAGTTGCCGCTCGAGGACGATGCGCGCATCCCCGAGCGACACCTCGACCTGCGCCCCTGCCTCGCGCGCATCTGTGAGGTGGGTGAACCGGGTCGATATCGAGCACCTGCGGGTTGATCTCGTAGAACCGCCCGTGTTCCACGCCTTCGAGGTAGGTCGCGAGGGTGCCGGTGCCGAGGCCCACGAGCCCGACGCGCATCGTCTGCCCCGAGACCCGCTTCGCGGTGCTCGAGGGCGAGCCCGATCCCGCTCGTCGCCCCGTAGTACGAGGTGCGCCAGCGTCGCTTCTCGGGTGCCTCAAACTGGGTGCCGCAGTGGGTCTGGCCATGCACCAGCTGGATCCGCGCGAACTCCGGGTCCTTTGGTGCGATCTCGTTGAGTCGCAGCGCCCTGTAGAAGCCGCGCGTCTCGAGGATGACGCCATTCACGTCGGCGCGGTCCGCGCGGTACAGCGTGGTGCCGATGCCGACGGCGAGACCCGCGAGGAGGGTCAGCCGAAGGCGAGCTCGAGGCTCGCGGGCTGCTTCTTGGTGCTGAGCCACTCGCGACCCATCGCGGACGCCGCCACGATGGACGCCACGAAGATGCCGACGTGGAACTCCCACAGCCCGTTGAACACCACCGGCGCGACCAGCGCAACCAGCACCCCGCCCAGGGCGCCGCCGGCCGACACCGCCAGGTAGAAGAGCGTGAGGTGGCGGAATCCCGGCCGCATCGCCACGAGCTCACCGTGGCAGACCATGCCGATGAAGTAGAGCGTCGCGAGGCGGAGCGACACCTCCTGGACGAGCGACAGGTGCCAGCCGCCCACGTTGAGCGTCGTCGCCGCCAGGCACACCCCGAGGAGCACCGCGTACAGCGGTCGGTAATACCA
This sequence comes from Dehalococcoidia bacterium, assembly GCA_046328255.1. Classification (GTDB taxonomy): domain Bacteria; phylum Chloroflexota; class Dehalococcoidia; order UBA2979; family UBA2979; genus RBC038. Next base: position 69,319 of record JAXLWY010000004.1, read on the forward strand.
GCGGTCGCTATCGAAGGTGAGGATGAACGTCACGAGGTACACCCCGAGCGGCAGCACCCACAGCATCGGCACGGGCGCGATGTCCTGCGTCAGGCTGGTCGTGGTCGCCAGCAACATCGCCGAGGCGACCGCGGGGAGCAGCACCCAGAGCAGCACCCGCCAGGCGGCCGGACGCGATTCGATGGATGCGGCCACCGAGGCGTCGCCCGCTGCGGGCAGCGGTGCAGGTGCGACCCCGCCTCGAAGCGCGAGCATCGCGCGGGTCGCCACCACGACGCAGAGCGCCGCGAACACCACGTAGGTCGCGGACCACAGCCACGCCTGCATGCCGAGAGCGAACGTGCTCTCCACCCAGAGCGGGTAACTGAACAGCGCCAGGAAGGAGGCGACGTTCGAGAGCGCGTAGAGGCGGTACGGCGAGCGCCCGGGATGCTGCCTCGAGAACCAGTGCTGCAGCAGCGGGCCGTTCGCCGAGAGAGCGAGGTACGGCGCGCCGATCGTGAGCGCGAGGAGGACGAGGATGCCTGCGACGGGGTTCTCGGTGCCGCTCGGCTTGAGCGAGTTCGACGGGATGATCGGCAGCGCTATCAGCGTCGCAGCCAGGAGCACGACGTGGACGATCGTCTGCGCACGCGGCGACAGCCATGTCGCGACCACGTGCGAGTAGAGGTACCCGAGCAGCAGGAACAGCTGGAAGAACAGCAGCGACGCCGCCCAGACGCCCGCGCTGCCGCCGAACCACGGCAGCACGTACTTCCCGATGAGCGGCTGCACCTGGAAGAGGAGGAACGCGCCCACGAAGATCGTCGCGGCATAGAGGACCAGGCTGAGGCGCTCGGAGGGCGACGCGGCAGTCTCGCGCACCGCCTCGAGGGGTGGTGATCCCGGCGTGTCCAACCCAGCCTCCGCATCCCGCGTGGCGCTCACCCGCCGAGACAAGCGCTCAGTAGCCTCGATCGCCGGTCACGACGCCCGTGACAGATCCATCGCACGATCGTCCTCGCATCGTAGAGCGTCGTCCGGCTGTGGGCTCCTCATCGGCGTGACTCAGGACGCGCGGGTCCGGATGCGATGGAGGGCGCCGAAGTACGTGTCTGCCCCCGCCAGCTCGACGTGCTCGAGATCCGCGCGAGTGGTCACGTGACGCTGCAGCAGCCGTCCCAGCGGCTGCGACAGCACGATGCCGGCCATGGCGCCGAGGAAGGCATTCCCGAACCCATCACGCCCTCGAGAGAGCGACAGCGAGGCGGCCCCCGCCGCGAGCAGGCCCGCGACCGCGATGTTCGTCCCGCAGTAGGGCGACACCGCCAGCGTCGACTCACCCGCCTGCAACCTCGCGAGGGCCTCGCGCGCACCGTCCTCGATCTCCTCGCGCGTGACGTCGCCGAAGAGGAAGAAGCCGTTGCCCGCCGCGCGCCCGGCCATGCGACGCGGTCCCAGCCTCGACATCAGGACGGTGGCGGTCGCGTGCTCGAGCGCGTGATTGCGACGAACGGCGTCGAGCCAGGAGCCAACGATGGGGATGGTCACGACTCACCTCGACATCCTGCGTCCGAGCGGTTCGTTCGAGTGTAGGCCGCGGTCCTCGGGCGGCGCGCTACTGGGCGCGGCTGACACCCGGCGCGCCCACCTCGAAGCTGGCGTCCACCTCGACGCGCACGACCCGCTCGCCGCCGCCGTTGGGCGACGTGATACGGAGCGTGCCGACAGCGCTCGCGCTCGAGAGCAGCGTGGGGTTGACCGAGACCGTGACCGTCGACCCGCCCGCGCACTCCTGCTTGCACGGCAAATCGGACCCGAGGGCCACCCCGGCCGGGGGGTCTACCACCAGCCACTTGTCGTCCGAGATCGCCGACCACGCGAGGAGCCCCGAACCGCTGTTCTGGACTCGGATCGTCGCGCGGGCGTCCTCGGGACGTCCCTTCGCGCTGACCGAGGCGCGTTCGGTGTTGACGCCGAGGACGGGTGCGCCAGCACCTCGCCTGAGCAGGTCGGGCGGAGCGCGGGCACCGCATCGACATGCGGCGGCTGCGGCGTGGGCATGTCCATCGAGGCGTACGGGAACCCAAAGTTCGCCAGCTGGAGCGGGCCGAACCACTGCGGCAACGTTGTGTTCGGGAGCGTCGCCGCCAGCGGCGTCCAGAGCTGCGTTCCATTCCTCGAGGGCGGCGTGCTCATGCACCCCCACACCAGCTCCTGGTACGGATACCGCGTGCGCGACTGGTTGCCCTCGCACTGGTACGTCGCCCTCGGAAACGCGCCGAACGAGGGGTCGAGCGGATGGTTCGAGACGTTCGCACCCGGCCCGGTGAAGCCGTTGTAGGCCCACGTCGCGTAGTACCAGTTCTCGACGAGCGTCGGGTCCGAGTTCGTGTCGACGCCCACGATCGGTCGACGCTCCGGCGCCTCGTTCCACTTCTCGGCGAGGATCTCGGTGCCGCGTGCGATGTTGTAGGCGTAGTGCGTCGCGATCAGCGCCTGGTTCGTGCTCGGGCGGTCGTTGCTGCCGAGGGGGACCGTCATACCCGTCGTCACCTGCATGATCCCGTGACCGCAGTCGAACGAGACCAGGGCGGGGCCCGTCGACTCGAACGTGACGTTGCGATGCGCCATCGTCATCGTCGATTCGATCCAGGCGATCGACTTGAGCAGCGTGGTCGGCACTCGCGCCACGCCCGGGGTCCTCGATGCTCGCCCGCCGCTCTCGATGGCGGGCAAGCCGAAGAACGGGTTGCCCGGGTACAGCTGGTTGACCGAGGCGGCGTCGATCGTCGCGAGGTACGTTGCGCGCGACTGCTCTGCCTCGTAGACGTATGGCGTGCGCAGGAACGCGCAGGCCTCCGCCCGCTGCGGCGTCGAAACGTCGGCGACGCCGAACAGGAGCGCGAGGACTGCGGCGGCGAGCAGCGCCCGCGCGCCCCACGCTCTACCCACTGCGCAGCCACCCCAGCACGATCAGCTCCGTGCCGCTGCTCACCGGGCGTCGCGTGCCGTCATCTGAGATCACGACCACCGACTCCCGTCCCGGCTCGTAGGACGAGACGCCGTCGAAGGAGCGCGCCACGAGGTGACGGCCATCCGGGCTCCATGCCACGGGGACATCGAAGCCGACCGCGGGTGCGGGCAGCGCGCTCGCGTCCCCGCTATCGAGGCGGAGCGTCATCGCGGCCCCGCTCGAGTCGCCTCGAGGTTCCCGACCGAGCGTGAGGCCCGCGCCATCCGGCGTCCACACCGGCCCGAACTGCTCGACTTCCGGCGCACCCACCGACGGCGTCGCCTCGGCCTGGCGCGTCGACATGTCGACCACGTGGAGGCGATACACCCAGCGCTCGGAGCGCAGCTCGGGCGCGAGGTACGAGATCGCCTGGCCGTCCGGCGCGATCCGCCAGTCCCGCGCGATCTGGTCCGAGGCGTGCGCGATCAGCTCCGCGCGGCCATCACCGGTCGTCCGGTAGAGGTCCGTACCCGTCGCGGACAGCGAGGCGAAGACCACGGCGCCGTCCGCCGCGAAGCCCGCCGGGTAGACGCCGAAGCCGCCGTCGTAGGTGTGCACCGGTCGTCGCACCCGCGTCGCGAGGTCGATCGCGACGATCTGCTGTCGGCCGTCGTGCTGGGTGCTGCGGTACACGAGTTGTCGGCCCGCTGCATCGAAGGCCGGCGGAGCGAGCAGGTCCGCGTCGCGCGTCAGCCGCGAGGATTCTCCGGTCGCAAGGTCGAGTAGCCAGAGCTCGGCCGGCGAGTCGCGCCTCGGCAGGCTGTCGGGAGGCAGCACCGTGTAGGCCGCGCGCGAACCCGAGAGCGAGAACGCCGGGTTGATGCCCCAGCCCTCGACGTGATCGATCGTGGCCACGAGGCGCCGGGTCGCCAGGTTCGACGCCGGCGCGACGTACACACGGTCCGCCACCGCGCCGAACTCGGCGAACGCGAGTTCACCCGGCCCGCCAACGCCGGGGCGCGCGAATCCAGGGCCCAGTGTGAACCAGGCCGCGATGCCAACCACGAGAACCGCAAGGGGGCCGGCGAGCAGCGCCAGCGCGCGGCGAGAGACCAACAGCGACATGCTCAACCTTCGTCGAGTCCGCTGTTCCGAGTCCCGCCAGGCTCAGCGCAGCAACCGCCTGGACGACGGCGAATCCACCATAGGGAGGGCGCCGAGGGCGGTCAACGACGGCCCGCTGCTACGCTGAATTGATGCTGCTTCGATATCTCGACCTTGCGTACCAGGACCCGGTTGCCTTCGCCATGCTGCTCGGCGCGTTCATCTTCTCGATGGTGATCGGGCTGTCGTTCCACGAGTTCTCGCACGCGGCCACAGCGCGCGCGCTCGGCGATCGCACGGCCGAGCGCGCCGGACGCCTCACGCTGAACCCGCGGGCGCACCTCGATCCGATGGGGTCGCTGATGATCCTGTTCGCCGGGTTCGGCTGGGCGAAGCCCACGCCCGTCAACGTGATGGCCACGGGCCGTCCGAGGCTCGCGCTGGTGCTCGTCTCCCTCGCGGGACCAGCCTCCAACCTCGTGATCGCGGGGATCGCCTCGGCACTGCTGACGACGGGTGCAATCGACTTCCTGCCGAGGGCAGACGCGGTCGTGTTCTTCCTCGAGACGGTGATCCAGCTCAACGTGCTGCTGGCGGTGTTCAACTTCCTGCCGCTCGCCCCGCTCGATGGCTCGAAGGCCGTGCAGGGGCTCCTGCCGCCCGACCTCGGTCGCGAGTTCGCGCGCCTCGAGGTCTGGGGTCCGGGCGTGCTGCTGATGCTGATCGCGCTCCCCTGGCTGACCCGCGGCGCCTTCGACCCCCTCTCGGCGGTGATGGGACCGCCCGTCCGGTTCCTCCTCGGGACCTTCCTGGGCGGCGGCGGGATCTGAGGGCATGCGCCCGCCTCGAATCCTCCGGCGCGCGGTCGCTCGGGTGCGCTATCGCGTCGGCCAGGTCACGCGGGGCTTGCACACCACGCTCGGCCCGTCCGAGGTCCAGCGCATCCGCGAACTGCTCTCGCCCGTCGAGCTCGCGATGTTCGCCGCGATGCGCCCTCGCGATCGCCGCCACTCCTTCGAGGTGCTGCGCTGGCTCGAGGTCACCTCGGGTTCCGTGCGCCCCTCGCACGAGCTCGCGGCGGCGGCGCTCCTCCACGACGTGGGCAAAGGGCCGCTCGAACTGTGGGACCGCGTGGGGTTCGTGCTGCTGATGGCGCTCTCCCCACGCCTCGTCGATGTGCTGGCCGCGCCCCGAGGGCTGGCCTGCCGGCGCGCCCTCTGGCGGCTGCGCCATCACGCCGCCCTCGGCGCCGCCCGCCTGCGCGAGGGCGGCACGTCACTTCGCGTCGTCGCGCTCGTCGAGGGCCACACGCTGGACGGAGCCACCTCGGATCCGGAGCTCACCCGCCTGATCGAGGCGGACCGCGCGTCGTAGGCGCGCTAACTGCTCGGGCCGCCGAGTCCGCTCGGCCGGCATCTACAATCGTTGGCAGCGGGCGCACCTATGCCGGGGGCCCAATCCTGGAGCAGGTATGACACGCGTGGCGATCATCGGGACGGGCCTCCTCGGCGCGTCTGTGGCGCTGGGGCTGAAGGCCTCGAAGAAGCTCCCCGACCTCGAGATCGTGGGCTGCGATCGCAACCGCGATCACCTCGCCACGGCGCGACGCATCGGCGCCGTCGATGCGTCGACGGCGGACCCCGCCGAGGCGGTGCGCGGCGCCGCGATGGTGATCGTCGCGGTGCCGGTCCTCGGCATCGAGGATGTGCTGCGCGCCATCGCCGACCACGTCGAGGAGGGCGCCGTCGTCACCGACACGGGCTCCACCAAGGCCGAGGTGCTCCGCTGGGCCCGCGCAATCCTCCCCTCGACGGTCTCGTTCGTGGGCGGCCATCCGATGGCGGGCACCACGGCGAGCAGCCCGAGACCGCCTCGGCGGAGCTGTTCAGGGGCGCGCGGTGGGTCGTGGTGCCCTCGGTGAACGCGAGCGACGGGGCGGTGCAAGCGGTCACCGGCCTCGCAACAGCCCTCAGGGCCACGCCTCGATTCATGGACGCCGAGGAGCACGACGCCTGCAGTATTGGCCGCGATCTCGCACCTCCCACTCGCGGCGGCCACGGCATGTTCCGCCTCGCGCGGGACTCCGAGGGCGTGGCCGAGCTCTCCCTCCTCGCAGCGGGCGGCTTCCGCGACACGACTCGCGTCGCGGGTGCATCCCGACATGGCGCACGACATCGCGGTCGAACCGCACCCAGCTCGTCCACTGGATCGAGCGCTATCGCGAGGCGCTGCGCGAGCTCCGGGAGCGGATCGCGGACGTCGAGGGCGAGGAGGAGCTCTGCAAACTCCTCGCCAACACCAGCATCGAGCACGGCGCGTTCATGGCAGGCAAGGTCGGCCGCGCGTCGAGGTGGACGCGAAGAACAACAGCGACCTCCCGGACTCCCCGCTGAGCGACTAAATCTTCGGCAGCTACTTCTCCGAGAGGAATCAAGGACTCCAACCAGCGCTCCGAGGAGCGCCTCGCCGAGCGCGAGCGCGACCGCCGCCTCCGCCGCGATCGCTGGCCCTCGCGGGTCCGACAGCCTCACCCCCTGACCCCTCTCCCACCCGGGAGAGGGAAGGAGGAGAGACTCAGAGCCCTCTCCCCATGGGAGAGGGCGCCGAGTGAACTCAGAGCCCTCTCCCCATGGGAGGCGCGGAGGGTGAGACTCAGAGCCCTCTCCCCTGGGAGAGGGACGGGGTGAGGGTCCCTCTGGCAACGAGGCCCTATCCTCCGGGGAATGAGCCAACCGGTCCCACTCCTCGTCGTGATCTCCCGGCCCCTCGGGCGTGGGCAGGGCTTGGCGTGATGTCGCGCCTCCTCCCGAGCGCGACACGCGGCTCCGCCGCTCGCTCACGGTAACGACGCGCGCCCTCCGCGAGAATGGAGGCGTCATGGAGGAGAGCGGCGTCGACTACCTGTTCGTATCCGAGGAACGGTTCGCCTGGCACGTTGCCCGCGGTCGACTTCTTCGAGCACGCCGGCGTGCACGAATCAGTACGGATCTCCCGCGCGCTGGCGTGCGCCCTCCTCGAGGGCGGTCACGACGTGCTCCTGCAGGTCGACGTGCAGGGCTCGCTCGCGCTGCGCAAACTCGTCCCCGGCGCGCTCTTCCTCTACATCGCCCCCCGAGAGCGACGCCATCCTCGAGGAGCACTTGCGCCGTCAGGGCATGGACGAGGCCAGCATCGCGAAGCGCCGCGCCGACCGCCCCGCCGAGCGCGCCGCGCAGGACCGCTTCGATCACGTCATCGTGAACCGCGAGGGCGCCCTCGGGGCTGACCGTGGACGCCGCGCTCACCCTCATCGAGGCGGAGCGAGGCGCCCCGGACGCGCGCCTGTGGTGGTGTGAGACCGCGTCTCAATGCCGCGTCCGTGGGGCGCCTCGGAAATGCTCTATGATCCTCGCGCACGGCTTCTGCCGCGCGGACATCGATACAGATGTGACGTCGAACGGGACTAGTACGTCGCGAGGCGGGGCCACAGAGAGCCGGGGACGCTGAGAGCCCGGCGCCCGACAGCAGCGACCGAATGGACCCGGGAGTCTCGGCCCGAACGGCAGTCCATCGCGGATTGCCCAGTAGACGCCGACGGTGCGGGCGCCGTTATCGAGGCCGAGGCATCGCCCGCGCGCGCTCGGCAGGTCCGAGGGGCACGATCGGCGGCCGTGCTTGCTGAGCGCGCACCCACCTGCCGAGGGCTTCTCGATGTTGGCGGGCGCGGAACACGGGTGGCACCGCGGGGACCATCGCCCCGTCAGGCGATGGTCCTTTTTGATCGGCCTTGCAGGTTCGGTGTCACACTGGATCCCGGTGGGAGCCAGGGACGGGGGAAGGACACGAATGGCGACGACGCACTCCTCGATGGGCTTCCCTGCGGGCACATCATGGGCCGGTCGTGCGTGGCGCTGGCGCACTCCGTCCTCGGACGGACGTGCGCGCCTCCACACCCACATCTCGATGCGTTCCGGAGCGGGTTCACCTCCACCCTCGCCGATACCACCCCGCCACTGTCCGAGGTACGCCGCCGATCGGCAGCGGCACGATCGTCCCGATCTACCGCGAAGTACGCGCCGACCTCGAGACCCCCGTGTCAGCCCGTTCCTGAAGGTCGCGCGCAGTCCGTACTCGTTTCCTCCTCCAGTCCGTCGAGGGCGGTGAGCAACGTCAGGCGCTACTCGTTCATCGGCACCGAGCCCTTCCGCGCGTGCTCGCGGCCGGATCCTGGACGGCGACCCTCCTCGAGATCGAGGGCGGAGCTCTCGGTACGCGCGCGGTGCCCGTGCCGAAGCCTGCCGAGGGATTCCACCAGGCGCCGTCGGCTACGCCGGTTACGAGGCGGTCAGCCACTTCGAACCGCGGGTCGGCGCCCCCGAGCGCGACTCCCTCGGTGTGCCGAGTCGTGGCTGATGTTCGCGGACACCCTGCTGGTGTTCGACACCTGATGCACACGATCAAGGTCGTCACCCACGTGCGCCTCGATGGCGACATCGACTCCTCGTACGAGCAGGCGCGCTGGAAGGTCGAGCAGCTGATCGGCGGCCGCCTCTCGCAGCCGCTGGCGGCCTGCCCTACCAGCCGCACAAGGGGCCGAGCGGTCGCGCCGTGATCTCGAACTGGGATCGCGCCAGTACCTCCGCACCGTCGAGCGCTGCAAGCAGTACATCTTCGATGGCGACATCATCGAGGTGGTGCTCTCCAGCGCTTCTCGCGCGAGACCGGCTTACCCACTTCGAGGTCTACCGCAGCCTGCGCACGATCAACCCCTCGCCGTACATGTACTACCTCCAGCTCGAGCAAGCACACCTTCATCAGCCGGGCGCCTCGCCCGAGCTCCTCGTAAAGGTCGAGGAGGGGGCGTGTCGAGAACCACCCGATCACTTCGGCACGCGGCCGGACGGCACACCCCTCGATGACCAACGGCTCGCCGAGGGCGCCACGATCCCAAGGAGCTCGCCGAACACGTGATGCTGCTGGACCTCGGCCGCAACATGACGTGGGGCGCGTCTCCAACCGGGGAGCGTGAAGGTCACGCACCAACAGTTCGACGCCGGAGTTCTACTCGCACGTCATGCACACTCGTCAGTCACGTCGAGGGCCGCCTGCGCGACGACGTATCGCCGTACGAGGCGCTGCGCGCGAGCTTCCCACCGGGCACCGTCTCGGGCGCACCAAAGATCCGCGCGATGGAGATCATCGCCGCGCTGGAACCGGATCGCCGAAGGCCCCTACGCGGGCGCAGTCGGCTTCTTCGATATGTCCGGCAACCTCAAGGACCTGCATCACGATTCGGACGTTGGTGATGAAGGACGGCTGGGCGCACATTGCGGGCCGGCGGCGGGATCGTGTACGACTCGGACCCCGTCAAGGAAGTTCGAGGAGACCGAGCACAAGGCCGCGCGCTCCTGCGCGCGATTGACGATGCGGAGCGCGGCAGAGGCGGCGCCCCCATCGGCGGTCTGGGGTACTGAGATGCCGGGCCCCGAGATCGCCGCCGCCGCGCTCCTCGTCCGCGAGGACGGACAGGTCCTGCTCGTGCAGCACCGAGGCGCACGCGGAGTTCGGCGGCACCTGGTCCCTGCCGATGCATGCTATTCGCAGGAGAGTCGCCGAGGAAGCCCTCGAGCGGCTGCTCCGCGAGGTCCTGCACGTCCAGCCCGGCCCCTACGAGTTCGCGGAGACGGTCTACGTCAGCGGCAATGGCGCGAACTACATCGTCAACGTCTTCACCTGCGTCGAGTGGGCCGGTGACCCCCGCTACGCCGAGCGCCTCTACTCGGATGCGGCGTGGGCCCAACCTGGCGCGCCCGGCGAGCTGGCCGTGCAGCCCGATGTCCGCGCGTTCCTCTTCGGCGCGTTCGCGGGCGAGGAGGACGCCAGCGCAGTCGAGGTCGTAGCAACGAGGACGCCGAGGACGCGCTCACAGCCGCTCGCCTCGAGCTGGTCTACGCCTACAACTCGATCCCGGCGGAGTGGCGCATCCGCCCGGCTCGAGGAGGTGGTCACCCCTCGACGTGCTTGCGCACGCCGCTTCGTTCGAGGCGTACACGATCCTCGAGGCGCTCCGAGCTGCTCCGCGCCGGCCACCTGGCGCGACTTCAGCCTCGGACCAGTGGGAGGCCGACCTCCGCACCGCGCCCCGCCGAGGACCCTCGTCGGTGCGTGCACGCCTTGAAACCGCTTCGTCACCCTCAGTGGCTCCGCCGGCGCCTCCCGGAGCAACTCCGCGACCTTCGGCAACCATCCGGATCGAGGGGTAGCAACAGTCGCCGACAGCATCGAAGAGGTCGCCCGCAACGAGCGCGCGCACGTCGAGGCGGCTGGGCCGGATGCGCGGCAACGCGCGCCTCGCCAAGCCTCGACATCACCGCTGCTTGACCGCGAACCCTGACTACTACGCGGCGCGAGGACGGAGAATCCCGTGCTGCTGCTCATCGACAACTTCGACTCGTTTACGGTCAACCTCTACCAGTACTGGCCGAGCTGGGCGCGGATGGCGTCGAGGTCCACCGCAACGACCAGATCAGCGTCGAGGACTGCACCTCGCGATGCGGCGGATCACATCGTGATCACCGGTCCCTGCTCTCCGCCCAGGCGGTACATCTCGGTGGACCTCATCCGCTGCCTCCGCCGGCACCGCGCCGCTCCTCGGCGTGTGCCTGGGGCACCAGAGCATCGGTGAGGCGTTCGGCGGCGTGGTGCGGCCAACCAGCGGATCAGCCACGGCAAGACCTCGATGATTGGGCACGACGGAAGGGCGTCTTCACCAGGCTCCAGACCGTTCAGCGATTCGGTACCATTCTTCTTAGCCAACACCAGACCGTTGCCGCCGATCAACTGGTTGTCGCTGGTCAGGTAATGTCGTGGGCGTGCGGCCATCGAACCTCGATCGAGGGTACATGCAGTTCCACCAGGGTCGATCGCGACCAGTTCAGGTACGATCTCGCGGCCACCTCGGGATGCGTGTGCCGAGGCGCAGCAGGCCGGCGAGCCGTTGACGATGGGCACGTTCCACCGCCATCGAAGTCGCCGCGGGCGCCGGGGACTGGGCCGTGGGCACTCGATGGGTTCGGCACCAGGCCGCGCTGCTACCTGCGCCCTCGAGACCTCGGCATCCGTTCGAGGAACTCGGCATTGCCGCCAATCACCGGCCATTCGTCGGCCGTCCATCAGGGCTCATCTGGTTGCGACCTCGCGCGGCCGGTGTTCATCGCAGGGTCGATGGTCGAGACCTGGCTGCCGGGCGCCGCCTCGCTCGTGCCGGTGACCAGGTGTCGGAGGGACCACTTCGGGCCATCGACCGCTCGGGCAGGTCGGTCCATCGCCGACTACTGCCCTTCGGGATCGACCAGGAGGATACGCGCAGGTCGCGAGGCCATCTCGCCCTCGTCGAGGTAGACCAGCACCTCGGCGAGGCGGGGCCGCCGGGGTGATCGCGCCGAAGTCGTAGACCTGGCGACTCGAGGACTCGTTCGGCGCGTTCGCGGTGACCAGGCCCTCCGCCCTCGCGCGGCGGGCGTCGGGCGGGATCCACGGACGCCGGCAGGGTCGTACCGCGAGGCCTTGTGTCCGCGTCGACAGGCGTCTCTCCTCGACCTTGCGGGACCGGCCGGCTCCTCGAGGAGATCTGTGCCCTCGGGCGACGGCCGCGGTGTTCGTCGCGGCGGCGGCGGGATTACCTGTCGCCGGCGCAGCAGCCGCCTGGTGACCCTCACCAGGTCGGCGCCGCCGGCTCATGAGGCCGCTGGGCGCAGGTCATTGCGGTCAGGCGCGGACTTCGGATAAATCATCATCGAACAGATGGGCATGAGCTTCATATTCGCCCAGCAGTTCCATCATGAATGAAGTTTATGCCAGGGCCGCTGTAAACCCCAGGATCAGCATCACACGGTCTTCAACATTCTCGGAACCCCTGACAGACGGCGGGCGCAGGCTACCACATCATGGGCGCGCCAGTCCGAGGTCGCGGAGCCTCCTCGCTCGTCCTGGCCGCCTCGGGATGCCACGCCGTCGTGGTCGCAGGCAGCAGCTTCGCTTCCTCGACGACATGATGCATGACAGGATGACCGCCGCCGCCGGGAATGCAGCGCCAGGTGACTTCTTTTGATCACCCCGGCAGAGATGGGCTGCCCCAGACTCCCCGTTCGAGACCATCAGGCCGGGACGCCAGGCTGAAGCCACGAAGCTGCTGCTGTCCTCGGCACCGAGGGCCGCCGCGTCCGCGACCTCGCCATCCTCGCGGAGCACGTGCAGGGCTCCATGCCGACTCGCGTCGGGCCACCGCCGGGCATCAGGCCCTCGCAGGCGCGCCATCGGCCTGGCCGGCCGCCGCCCATCAGGTCAGGGCGTTCGTCGACGACATCGCGCCTCGGCAGGTAGCCCTCGATGACGACGGTGCAACCGCCGGGCATGCGCAGGCTGGGACGATGCTCGACCATCGTGGCGGCGCGGCATGGCTCTGCCCTCGTCACCTGGCGCGATCGTTGCGCGGGCGCGCGCCGCGGTGAGCTCGGCCATCGGCCGCGTCGCGGCCTCGAGGCTCTCGGTCGAGTCCCGCCCGGGCGCGCCCTCCAGGCGCCTGGTTGCCGGATCGGCGCGCCTCGCCCTCAGGCGTGTTCGACCTCCGCCTCGACCGCCGGCCTCGGGGCCCGAGCCCGCCGAGGGCAGGCGCGGCCGCGGTCTCGGTCCTCTCGGGCCGCGTTCTTCTGGGTGAGCCTCGGGACCTGCTGTGCCGCGCAGGCGTTCGGCCTCAGACCACAGGCCGCCCGGCGCGCTCCGCACGGACTTCCTCTTCAGGCCCAGCCTGGTGCTCGGGGCGCGCGCGCGCTCGATGCCCTCCTCTGATCGTGATGGTATGAGCCGCCGCTGCTCTCTCCTCGAGGCAGGCGCGCGTGCGGCCTCGGATGCTAATCAGATACCACTGAGCAGATGACCGCGTCGCCCTGGATGCAGGCGCGCGGTGCCGGCATGTTCAACCGCGACCTCCACGTTGCCGGAGGACAACCTCGGCCTTCTTCGAACACCCTCGCGCTCGCGCACCGAGGTGACCTCGTCGCGGAGCATCTCCTGTAGATCAGGAATACGCCGCCGATGCCGCCACCGCATGCGGCCAGGCCGAGCGCACGTCCTCGTCGGCGAGGCGCTCGTGCTCTCGATGCTTGACCGCGAAGGCGCGCAGGTTGATGCTCGTCCCGCCGGCTCCAGGCCGTCATGACCATGGGCCGTCCATTTCGACGCTCGTCGAGATCTGCGGCAATCGCACCCCGAAGGACGTCCTCGCGGCCGCCGGGCAGGCGCAGGCTTTTCGTCGGCATGGTGTTCGCGCGATGACGCATCGACGTCGCCGAGGCGCGACGATGGTCGCGCCCTCGGCAAGCACTGGACGGTGAGATGGACATCCCGCCTGCCCATGCCGGTAGGCGTGTCGCGGACGCTGATTGCCCGGCGCGCGTCATCGAGTCGCACCTCGCATCAACGCCCATGACCATCAGGGTCTTCGCTGACCAGGCCGTCGAGGAGATCAGCGGCTCGCCTCGAGGCAGGGCGTGGACCTCGTACAGCTGTCCGGCGACGATCGTGGAGACAATGCCTGCTGATCGCGCGCCCGGTGATCAGACGGTGCACGTCTCGCCGCTCGACGCTCCCTCGGACGCCCTGGAGCGCGTCGAGCCGGGCTTCGCGCTCGCGCTGCACCTCGATTCGGCGCACGGCATATCGAGGCGGCTCCGGCTGAGCCTTCGACTGGGACGTCGCCGCGAAGATAACCTTCGAATACCGCTGATGCTCGCCGGCGGGCTCACTCCGGAGAACGTGGGCGAAGCAATCGCCCGAGGTCACCCGTGGGCCGTCGATGTCTCCTCGGGCACCGAGACCGATGGGCGCAAGGACCACGAGCGCGTCCGACGCTTCATCGATGCGGTCCGCCGCGCGTGACGCCCTCTCCACCAGTCCGGTCGGGCCACACGATGACCACGCCCACCTCGACGCTTCCCGATGCTGCGGGGCACTTCGGCGAGTTCGGCGGCAGGTTTGTCCCTGAGACGGTCATGCCCGCGCTCGGGGAGCTCGAAGCCGCGTACGCCGAGGTACAGGCGGACCCAGCCTTCCGCACCGAGCTCGACCACCTGCTCGAGACCTACGTCGGACGTCCCACGCCGCTGACGAGGGCGCATCGCCTCGAGACCGCCGTCGGCACGCGCGCGCGCATTTACCTCAAGCGCGAAGACCTCGCGCACACCGGCGCGCACAAGATCAATGCCGCCATCGCGCAGGGCCTCCTCGCGAGGCGCATGGGCAAGCGCCGCATCGTCGCCGAGACAGGTGCGGGCCAGCACGGCGTCGCCACCGCCACCGTCTGCGCGCTCCTCGGCCTCGATGCAGTGGTGTACATGGGCGCCGAGGATATCCAGCGCCAGTCGCTCAACGTCTTCCGGATGGCTCCTCGGCGCCGAGGTCCGCCCTGTCGAGTCGGGCTCGCGCACCTGAAGGACGCCCACCAGCGAGGTGATCGCGACTGGGTCACGAACGTGCGCGACACGTACTACCTCATCGGCAGCGCCGTCGGCCCGCATCCATATCCGGCGATGGTGCGCGACTTCCAGGTGTGATCGGCAGTGAGACGCTCGAGCAGCTGCGCGGCGTCGAGGGCCGCGCTCCGATCGCCATCGCGTGCGTCGGCGGCGGGTCGAACGCAAATCGGCCTGTTCACCACCCATGCTCGACGAGGCGGTCCGGCTGATCGGGGTGGAGGCGGCCAGCGAGGAGACCTCGATGGCCGCCACGCCGCACCCCTCAACGCCGGGCGGCCCGGCGTGCTGCACGGCGCAAAGTCCTATCTGTTGCAGGATCAGTTCGGCCAGGTCCTCGAGGCCCACTCGATCTCCGCGGGCCTCGACTACCCCGGCGTCGGCCCGGAGCACTCGTGGCTCAAGGTGACCGAGCGCGCCGAGTACGGCGCGGTCACCGACCTCGAGGCGCTCGCGGCGCTGCAGCTGCTGAGCCGCAACGAGGGCATCATCCCCGCGCTCGAGTCGGCGCACGCAATCGCCCACCTCGTGAAGATCGCCCCAACGCTCAGCTCCGACGACCTCGTCGTCGTGAACGTGAGCGGCCGCGGAGACAAGGACATGGGCACGGTCGCGAAGGCGCTCGGCGTCAGCCTCGACGCGTAACCCTCGGTGAGGAGTCCCTCAGCCCGCGCGCTTCCCCTCGATGGCTGCCGTGATCCGGCGCGGGTAGTTCCCGCAGATCCCATCGACAACGCCCGCCTCGAGGACAGCCCGGATCTCCGAGTCGTCGTCGGCCGTCCACGCGAACACCTGCAGTCCTGCCGCGTGTGCCACCTCGACGAGCTCGCGCGTGACGAGGCGGTGATCGAGCTGATCCCGGCCAGTTCCGCCTCGACGGCGGCGGCGACAGGCGCGTCGAATCCAACTCGACCATCGATCTCGCGCTGACGTTGAGCGCGGCGGGCGCCTCGGGCAGCACCTCGCGGCAGGCGCTGGCCACCGAGGGGTCGAACGCCCATGTCCAGCACCACGCGGCTGCGGAGGCCGACCGCACGTCACGCGCGACGGCAACCTCGAGTCCCCGCTCCTTCAGCTCGATGCAGAGCGTCGCGCGTCCGGCCACCGCCGCGAGCGCGTCGGCGAGCGTGGGCACGCCGAGCGCGCGAGCCTCACCAGCCGTCAGTGCCGCGAGTGCATGCGCGTCGCCGTGGGTCCGCGCGAGGCTGGCGTCGTGGAGCAGCATCGCCACGCCGTCGCGCGAGGCGCGCACGTCCACCTCGATGGCGTCCACGCCGTCCTCGAGTGCCGCGGCGATGCCCTCGAGCGAGTTCTCGGGACGCGTCCCCATGTTCGTCCGATGCGAGATCACGAGCGGCCACGCCACCTCGCGAGACCTACGCGAGGATCAGCGGAATCAGCATCTCCGCCGGCGTCAGTCCCGAGTGGTGCGACGGCTGCTGCAGCGCGCGCCGGTTCCCATCGGCAGACACGTACCCCAGCACATCGACGTCGAGCGACACCGCGAGGAAGTCTCCCAGGCGACGGCGCGTCTCCTCGACCATCGGCTCCGGACCCAGGAGGCGCAGCTCGTCGACCTCGTTCGGCGTCAGCAGCGCGAACTTCTCGCCAAAGCGAGTCCGGAACGCCCCTTCGAATTCCTCGACGCGCTGGGGGAGCACGTGGAACGATGGCGCGCGCATATCCCCCGAGGGCAGGGCGCGCAGCATCAGCGCCAGTGCATCCGTCGCCCGCAGGCGGTACCGGCGCTCGTCGGGGACGAACGCGTGACCGTGATCCGAGGTGATCACGAGCCGCGCACGTCCCTCGAGCCGCGCCGCCAGCGCCGCGAGGCCGCTGTCGATGCCCACGAGCGCGTGCCTCGCCTCGGCCGAGAGCACCGAGCGATCGTGGGCCGCCGTGTCGAACTGCGGGAAGTAGAGGTAGGTAAAGGTTGGACCGCTCGCCCCGAGCACGTGCTGGACCACGGCCTCGAACGCATCCTGCAGCGGCCCGTAACCCTTCGAGGGGTGGCCGCCCGTCTGGTACGTGGAGTACGTCGTCCCCGCGATCCGGGACGGCTGCACGCATAGCACGTCGCGAGGGCACTCGGCCCACATCGAGGGAACGGGGAAGGCTTCCTCGGGCGTCACGCCCAGCGACTCCAGGGCGACGTCATCACCCCGACGCGTGAAGGGGAGCGCCGTCACGGACGCCTCGATACCCGGGAGGTACGTCCACCAGCCCGTGACCGAATGACGTGCGGGCCACTCGCCGGTCGCCAGCGAGGTGAGCGCCACGGCAGTCGTCGACGGAAACGGAGTGATCAGCCGGCGCGCCATCTGGCCGCGCAGGAACGGCGCTGACTCCTGTCCCTCGAGGTGCTCGGCGCCGAGCCCGTCAATCACCACCAGGACGAGGTGGTCGGTATTGCCGATCTCGCCCGCAAGTTCGACCGAGGCGCGCGTCGCGTCCATCCTCGGCACGCCCGCGGTCGCAGCCAGCGCGCGCGCGAGGTCAACGAGACCCGGGCGGTCCGAGACAGGGTGCAGCAGGCGGCCGCTCGCGATCGCCGTTCGCAGGCGCTCCACGTCGTCCCGCACCCGAACCGCCGTTCATCTCGTGAGGCTCAGCCCGCGTTGCCCGCCAAACCTATCACGGACCGCGATCAGGACGTGGTGGGACGAACCAGCAGCACGGGGCACGAAGCGTGCCGGACGACGTGATCGGCCACAGATCCGAGGAACGCGCGTCCGAGGCCGCCTCGGCCGTGCGTGGCCATCACGATGATGTCGGCGCGCTCGGCCGCAGCCGCATCCACGATCGCCGTGCCCGCGTGCCCCTCGATGATCGCCGTGCGCACCTGCTTCACGCCCCCCGCCTCGAGGGCTGAGCGCAGCGCCGCGAGCGTTGCCTCCGCCGCAGTGCGCTCGGCCGCAACGGCCGCCTCGGCGGACTCGACTGCGATCCGTCCGCCGTCGTAGCCCCACCCGGACGGCGTGGCCTGCGCCATGAGCTGCGCCACGGTATCGATCACGGTGACCGCAACCACGGTTGCATCCGGGAGCATCGAGGCCAACTGTACCGCGTGAGGCGTTGCCGCCTGCGCGATCTCGGAGCCGTCCGTCGTGAGCAGAATCGTTCGGTACATGCTGTTCCCTTCGAAACCTGTCTTCGATGAGGATTGTGCCGCACCGGCGGCAATTGGAGTGACGAATGTCGCATGACGAACGTCCCTCAGGCCGCATCCCACGAACGCGGCGGGGCTCTATATTCCGTTCGCACACGGGGGCATTCCGCCCGCACCTCGAGAAGGACAGTCATGCCATACGTGCGCGTTTCCCTGATGCAACCCAAGTCCGGCCGCAACGACGAGGTGACCGCGCTTCTCGACGACCTGGGTGCGCACTTCGCCGGACAGCCCGGATACCTCGACGGGTACGGTCTGCATTCGAACGATGGACTGGTGGGCAGGGTCACGGTGTGGGAGTCGGCCGCGGCGGCGGACACGGCGGCACAGGGCGATCACGTGCTCGCGGTCCGTTCGAGGCTGAACACGGACGTCGTCGATGGCTCGCACCAGGAGCACGCGTTCGAGGGCAAGCGCTACTCACAGGGCGCGTAGCGCCTCGGGGCATCGCATCGCGCCGCGCCTCTCCCTTTCGACGCTGTTACGATCGCTCAGGCGACTCGCGCGCGCCCTCGGAGGGCGCGTCGGGTGCCTACGTCCCGTCTAGTGCGGAGCTCCAATGCCCCTTCAACGCACACTGCATCGAGTGGTGATCACGGGCCTCGGCGCCGTCACGCCGATCGGCAACACCGCCGCCGAGTTCTGGGAGGGGCTGACCTGCGGCCGCAACGGCATCGCGCGGGTCACCTCGTGTGACCCGAGTGCGCTTCCGGTGCAGATCGCGGGCGAGGTCAAGGGCTTCAACCCCGAGGCGTACATGGACCGCAAGACCGCTCGACGCACCGGGCGCTTCGCACAGTTCGCCGTCGCCGCCGCAAAACAGGCCATCGAGGACTCCGGCTTCGTGATCGATGCCGCAAGTCGCGATGACGTCGGCGTCGTCCTCGGCACGTCCGGTGACTGCTTCAACATGGGGCCCGAGTGGGACGTGCTCACCCAGCGAGGCGCGAACCGCGTCGACCCGCTGATCGTCACCCGCATGGGCCAGCACATGGCGTCCGGACGAGTGGGCCGCGAGCTCGGGATCCGAGGGCCAAACACGACGGTCAACACCGCGTGCGCCTCGGGCACCGACGCGCTGGGCCACGCGTTGAACCTCCTGCGACTCGGGCAGGCGCGTGCCATCCTCGCCGGGGGTGCGGAGGCGATGGTCACCCCGCTCGCGCTCTCTTCGATGGGCAGGCTCGGCGCGCTTTCCCACAACAACGACGATCCCGAGCACGCCAGCCGACCGTTCGATGCCGCTCGCGACGGCTTCATCCTCGGAGAGGGTGCGGGCGTGCTCCTGCTCGAGACCGAAGAGTCGGCCCTCGATCGCGGCGCGCGGATCTACGGGGAGCTCGCTGGCGTCGGCTGGTCCTTCGACGCCACGGACGACGCAGCTCCCGATGCCGACGGCCAGGCGCAGGCGATGCGACGCGCCCTCCGCGACGCCGCCGTCGATGCCGCCGAGGTGCAGTACATCAACGCGCACGGCACCAGCACGCCCTACAACGACCGCACCGAGACCGCCGCGATCAAGCTCGCGCTGGGCGAGGCGCAGGCGCGCCGCATCGCCGTCTCGTCCACCAAGTCGATGACCGGCCACCTCGCGGCCGGCGCCGGCGGCATCGAGGCGGTGGCCGCCGTCCTCACGATGCACCACGGCCTGATCCCGCCCACGATTAATTACGTCACGCCGGACCCCGAGTGCGACCTCGATATCGTGCCCAACGCGGCACGCCGTGCGGATCTGCGAGTGGTCATGTCCAACTCGTTCGGCCTGGGCGGACAGAACGCGTCGGCTGTGTTCCGTCGCTTCGAGGTCTAGCGCCGCTTCGTCGCCTTGGAGGGCGAGCCGAGAGGCTACCCCGCGCTGCTGAGGCGCATGCCGAGCATGAACTCGCCCGACCAGTCCTCGGGGGTCACGGTGAGCGTGGCAGCGATCGGCATGTCGGTCGCACCGAGACCGACGGCATCCTCGATGATGAATTGTGCGGTCACACGAGCAGCGCCGGTGTCCGCCTCGGCGCTGACGGAACCACCGAGCGCGCCCGCGTGCAGCTCGCGGTCGCCGTCCATAACGGTGAGGTAGCAGTCGGCAGCATCGAGGGGCACAGCGTTACGTCCTCGCCGCCACGCGAACCCCGCCTCGATGGTCGCGCTCCCCGACGTGCCCGCCAGCTCGACTCGCACGCGCCCATCGAGGAGATCCTCGCGGTCGACCACCTCGCCACGCGCCACCCATGTCTGGTCGGTCATGGCGGCATTGTAGACCCTGACCCGGGCGCTCAAGAAAGGACGAGGGGTACGCGCGTGCGTACCCCTCGCTCGTTGTCCCCGTCCCGATGTCGCGCGGGACGGACGGCGCGCTCCATCAGGCCGCGCGCGAGACCTGCGCTACGCCACGTGCGTTCCCGCCTGCAATGTGACGAAGCGCCACCGCCTGCGAGACCGTGTGCCCGCACTGGACGCACGAGTAATACGTCTCGCCAATGTCATCGACCTTCGACAGCGTCCCGCCGCAACGTGGGCAACCCCCGGTGAGCAAGTGCATGGGTGTTCCCTCCCTCGCCGCACAGTGTCGAGGGGACGCGTCACACCGGCGTTGCCGAAGTGTGATCGCGCTATGAATTCGCTCGCAGCTCAGTCCTCGGAGTCGTCGCCCCGGGTGAGGAACCAGAGCACGAGCGTCGCCACGAGCGATGCCACCACCCCGGCCGCGACCGCCTGACCTGTCGAGTGGGGAACCCAGGGGCGCTCCTCGGGGGCGCGTCGAACCGGCAGGAACGGCTCGACCACTCGCAGCGCACTCGATGGCTGCCCGTCGCGCAGTTCGGCATCGTCGAGCACTTCGACCCACACCGGTTCGGCTATCTCGACGACGGCGTTGGTTTCCGATTCGCCGTCCGGCCACTCATCGAGGAGCGCCTCGACGCCCTCGACATCCTCGACATCCTCGGTGGACTCCGCGGCGTCGGTCGCATCGGTGGTTTCGACCGACTCCTCCGCCCACACGGCCACCGAGGGGGGCCGCCAGAGCGGCGTCCACTCGACCAACTCATCGAGCGGAGGCGCCGTATCGGGCGCTATGTCCTCCTCGTCAGGTGGCGTGGCGCCGATTACGTCGTCGAGGGTGCCTGCGGTCGAGTCTCGCGAGAGCGCATCGGCGTGCGTCTCGGACGATGGCGTCATGTACGAACGCGCCGGGGCTCGCACCTCTCGATGCGAGTCGGCGTGGGAGCGTTCCTCGGTACCGACGAGCGCGACGTAGGGCTCGTGCTCCGGGGCGAGGGCGACTCCGTCCTCCATCGCATCGTGGTTCTGCCCAACCTCGAAGTCGTCCCACGCCTCGGCCGGAGGGCTATCGGTGGTGGCGAGTTCAACCGCGGCGGCTTCCACCCGGGCCGGCGTCCTCCGGCATCGCGCTGTGCACCGCCAGCATCGGGGACGACTGGCTGACCGACGGCACGTGCGGACGCAGCCGCTCCGCGAGCGGCACCGCTGCCACCTCAAACCGCTGCGGTGCTCGGACGGCGAGGACAAGCAGCGCGCCGGTGAACCACAGCACGGCGAACGCCGCCATCGCGAGGTTGTACGAGCCGGTGACGTCAAACGAGAGCGCCGCCGCGAGCGTGCGCCGGCCCGCTCGGGAGGAGCATCAGGGGCAGGGCCAGCGCTCGGACCTCCGCGACGTGACCCCGCCGAAGCTCTGCTCCCAGGCGAGCTCCAGCAACGGCACCAGTCCCCCGATGCCCACGCCCAGCGCGAAGCAGAATCCGGCCACGGCGCTGATCGGGGCGCTCGCGGAGAAGTACACGATCGCGAGCGTTCCCGCGCCCGCGAGGACAAACGAACCGGCGAGCATCGTCACGGCGGGACTGCGATCCGCGAGCGCGCGCCAGCCGAGGAGGCCGACCGCGACGCCGCGCCCTCGGTGCCGACGAGCATCGCGGCCTCGGCGCGCGTGAACCCGATGTCGGCAAAGTGCTGTACGAGGTGCGCCGAAAGCGCCGTCACTCCCGCGAGCGGCAGCGCGCAGCCGAGGATCAGCAGCCAGAACGTGGGCGTCCTCGTGGCTTCGCTGCGGTCGAGCGAGCCCGCATCGAAGTCGTCCCGCGCGCCCTCGCCCGTCCAGCGATAGCCATCGCGATCGCGTCCGGACTCGAGCGGCCGGCCGCGGAGGAGCATGGCGGCCGGCAGGAGGAGCAGACTCGCACCCCCGAGGGCGCTCCAGCCCGCGCGCCACCCGTACAGGTCGACACCGGCCTGCGCGAGCGGCGTGCCCGCAGCCATCCACAGCGCCCCGCCGAGTGCGGCCAGCGTCAGCGCCCAGCTCCGCCGCTCATCGAACCAGCGAGAGATCGCACCACCGACTACCGCGGCGCCGATCAGCCCGCTCCCGGCGCCCAGGCCGACACCGCGTGACAGCCAGAACAGCCAGGGCTCGCTCGAGTACGCCACGCTCTCGAGCGAGCCGGCGGTGATCAACCCTCCGAGGATGAGCAGTCCCGCGCCACCTCGACGTGTGGCGTAGCCTCCCGCGATGAGTGCAACAATCGATGCGACCATGGGCGCGAGCAGCAGCGCGATCGAGTAGTCGGTACGCGTCCACCCCATCTCGGCGAGCATGGGACCCATGAGGACGCTGGTGGCCTGCTGCTGGCCGGTCGCCACGAGGTCCGCGAGCGTTGCGCCGGCAACGACCCACCAGCCAAAGGCGAGCGACGGGCGCGCAGCCACCCCTCGATGCGGATGCGCTGGCGTGGCCACGGCCGTCTCGAACTGAGTCATACGCCCTCGTGATGGACGAACCCTCGTCGGGATCTTCCGGCCGCATTGTCGTGGTGTCGACAGGGGGAATCATGCCGCCCATCCGCCTCAGGGGGCACGCGAAAGCCTTGCATCTGCGTAGAATGTCGCCAATGCCCGACGCCAGCGTTCATCTCGCCATCGACTGCCTGTGGCTGCGTCGAACCATCGATTCGTCGCAGAAGCAGAATCCCTTCCAGACACTCTGCACCCACATCATTCGTGATGGCAAGGATTGCATCGGGCCGTTCCTCGAGCAGATGGAGACCGCCTGCCTGCTCTGGGAACCGAACGCCCGCACGCGCGCCGCGCTCGCTGCGGGCGAGGCGGAGCGCCGCTAGCCTCGCGCCCGAGAGGCACCGTTCGAGTACCCTGAGCACCACTGCGACGATCTCCCCCTTCCGAGGCGTGCCGCCTCGGTCGTCGCCTCATCGCCCTCGAGCCAGCGGAACGCCTGGAGGGCCTCATGATCGCTGAAGAACCGGTGCGCGCCGTCGAGGGGCTCACGCGCACGGAGCCCGAGTCCCCGCTCGTCGATGTCATGGGCGGTGCCGCGAGGCACGAGATCCGCCTTCACGAGCACGGCTTCGTCGCCCTGGTCGATGTGATGCCGCGGCTCGTGCCCGAGGGCAAGTCCGCCGACTTCGCCATCGTGCAGGCCGCGCGCGTCTCCTACGGACAGGGCACGAAGCGCGTCAACGAGGACCGCGGTCTCGTCCGCTACCTCATGCGCCATCAGCACACGACGCCCTTCGAGATGGTCGAGTTCAAGTTCCACATGTCGATGCCCATCTTCGTCGCGCGACAGTGGATCCGGCACCGCACTGCCAACGTCAACGAGTACTCGGGGCGCTACTCGATCATCCCGGATCACTTTTACGTCCCCACCGCCGAGGAGGTGCGCCGGCAGTCCGCCACGAACCGCCAGGGTGGCGAGGAGCCGATCGGTGACACCTCAACCGCCGAGGCGTTCGTCGCCTACCTCGAGCGAGCGGTTGCACTCTATCCGGAGTACGAACGGCTCCTCGAGCAGGGCGTGTCCCGCGAGCTGGCGCGCGTCGGCCTGCCGATCAACGCCTACACGCAGTGGTACTGGAAGTGCGACCTCCACAACATCCTGCACTTCCTCCAGCTGCGGCTGGACGCGCACGCGCAGCGCGAAATCCGCGAGTACGCGGAGGCGATGTACGCGCTCATGGAGCCCATTGTGCCCGTCGCAATGGAGGCGTTCCGGGACTACCGTCTCGAAGGGCTCACCCTCACGCGCCTCGAGGTGGACGCGCTGCGCACCCGCCTCGAGGGCGGAGCGGCTGACATCCTCACCACCAACACCCGCGAGCGCCAGGAGTGGGCCGAGAAGCGAAAACAGCTCGGGCTCGATTAGTCCGAGCCTTCAGAGCACGCGGTCGGGCTCAGCCAGGTCGAGCCAGACACCCAGGTTCGCCCGCGACCCATCGTTCAGGCTGAAGCCCCCTCGGATGATCGCGTCGCACGCGCCGGCGAAACCGCTCCTCGAAAGGCGGTCGAGCGGCGCACGGTAGCGGAGCGCGTCCTCACGGGAGAGATGCCCGACCTGCAGCCCGCCGACGTACACGCGCACCGCGTTCCGATCGAACTGGTTGTCGGGATCACGAACCAGTATCGCGGTGCACTCGAACTCGACTGCGTCAGAGGCGGTGTCCTCGTCCCACGTCGGCGGAGCTCCCACGACCTGCCAGAGGGAGTCCGCGTAGTGCGACTCGCCGACGACGGCCACACCGTATTGCCGACCGAGGGACTCGGCGCCGTGCAGAGTGCGCGCCCGCATCTGCACGGAGGTCGCCCTGCGAAGCCCGAGGGCCGTGGCCGGACTTCGCCGCAACCACCCGAACAGGCTCATTGCAGCCTCAGATAGTGACCGCCGGCCTGACCCCCGAGGGGTAGAAGATCGTCTGCATCGCCTTGCGCAGCTCACCGCGGTGGTCCGGATGCGCGATCGCGATCAGGTTCTCGGCGCGCTGGCGCTGGCTGCGCCCGCCCAGCCTCGCGATGCCGAACTCGGTCACGACGTAGTCCGCGAACGTGCGTGGCACCGTCACGAACGTGCCGTCCGTGGCGTATGGGAGGATGCGCGTGATCGTGCCCCCCGTGGCCGTCGAGGGCAGCACCGTGATCGCCTTGCCGCCCTTCGAGAGCGCCGCCCCGATGTGGAACTCGGTCTGACCGCCGGTCCCGTTGTAAATGGAGGTGCCGATCGACTCGGCGTAGATCTGGCCGGTCAGGTCGACCTGGAACGCGTTGTTGATCGAGACGAAGCGCTCGTGGCGAGCGATGTTGAGGATGTGGTTCACCGAGGACACACGGCGCGCCTCGAGCGGCGGGTTCTCGTTGAGCCACTTCCAGTGCTCGGGCGTCCGGCCGTTCACGGAAGCAGTCACGTGCAGCCCGGTGTCGTAGGTCTTCCTCGAGCCGTTGAAGACGCCCTCCATCATCAGCTGCACCACGCCCGGAGGAGTGATCTCGGAGTGCCACCCGAGGTCCTTCTTGCCCGCGAATGCCCCGCCTTCGGGGAGGTGCGTCGCCGTGCGCCCCGCGCCGATCTGGCACGTGTCGCCGTCCTGGATGATCTCGTTCACGAACCCCGCGACGATCTGCGACTCCTTCGTCGACACGCGCTCGAGCAGTGGCAGGTCCGTGAGCGCACTGTTGATGATCGCCGTGACCTGGGACACGTGGATGCGCTCGCCGGGCACGTTCGGGAGGAACGGACACACCTCGGCCACCGACGTCCGCGAGCGCTCGACCCAGTCTGCCTTGTGCCAGGCGAGACCGCCCGTCCCCATGTACCCGTTCTCGTCGGGAGGAGTGACGCTGAAGTGGAAGTAGTCGGCTGGCTCGTGTGACTCGGCGTCGCGGTCCCAGACGTTGATCATGTTCGAGAACAAACCGGGGTACCAGTCAGCCCGATTTCCCATGAGTGCCTGGCGTGCGGTCGCTCCCGCGAACACCTCCGACGACAGGTCGAATCCGAGCTCCGCGTACTCGTCGTTGAACCACTCCTGCGAGGGGCTCGGTGAGCAGGCGATGATCTTCACGTTCATCCCGAGCTCGATCACGCGGTTGAACAGCGCCGGCAGCATCGAGCGCGCATCGGCTCCGATACCGGACCGCAGCACGTCGCCCGACTGGAGCAGCTGGGCCGCTTCCTCGGGCGTCGTCAGCTTCGCGCGAAAGTCATCCTGCCAGCTCATGCCACAACCCTCCGCTGCCGCTCCCGCTCACGAGTCCGCGCATGATAACGCGAGGTGTCACGCGGGAGCACGAGGGGGCGGCTAGCGACGAGGCGAGCGCCTTCCGACGAACAACGCCAGCACGCTGGTGCAGATCGTCGCCGTCAGCGTGGCGATGAGCATCGGTCGCGCGTCCTCGGGCCGCCTTGCTCGGAGCGCGGGCGCAGTCACGACCTCGATCGGTGCGGGCTGAAAACGGCCCACCGGCACGGCCGCGAACACGAACGGGCTCGCGAGGCCCGCGCCGTCGCCCGCCTCGATCGGTCCGTTTGTCGCGTCGCCCGCCTCGATCGGGTGCGCTGCACCGACGGCGCGGAGGGTTGCCGTGGCGGGCTCGAAGCCGTAGTCACGTCGCCTCGAAGACGCCGCAGGAGCCGAAGGAGCGCGTTTCGTGACCAGGCCGTACGCCCCCGCCCCCGGGAACGCGATCGGCTCGGCACTTCGTTCTTCGCCGGGCTCCGGCGCCGACTCGAGCGAGGCATCGAGGGCGGCCTCGTCCGACGGTGCCATGTAGTCACGGGCTCGCGGTTCCTCGGCGCTCGGGCCCGCGAGGTAGTCGCGCCGGGCAGGGCGACGCGCCACCGCAGCCCGCGAGACGCCACCCTCGTCGCCCGCTGCGACCGCAAGCAAGGACGAGGTCGCGACCGGAGCGACCGGCCGGATCCCCCGCATCGATGGCGAGACGGCCGCGCTCGCGGCGTGCACGGGCGCCGCCGGCGCGGCGCCTGCACCGACCGGAGCAGGACCGCCAGCGGCGGCGCCCTTCACGGTCTTGCTGAAGGTGTAGCGAGGCGACAAGAGCATCGTGCCCAGGACGAACGCCGTGATCGCCGCGCCCATCCCCATGAACGTGGTGGTCGCCGTGATCGCATCGGCGACCACGCCGGCAGGCCCCGACATCAGCGGGAACAGGCTGAATGTCAGCATGTACACGCTCATGACACGGCCATAGAACTCGGGACGTGTCTCCGACATGATCATGGTGTTGTTGAGCGTCTGGAAGGTCGTCGAAAAGAGGCCCAGGAGTACGAGGGCGACAAGTGAGCCCGTGTACCCCGCAAACAGCGCGCCCGCGCCCAGTCCAGCGAGCGACAGCCCGTATCCGAGTCCCATCACGGCCTGCGCCAGCGGCTTCCTCGAGAAGTCCGTCATCGCGGCAACGGCGATCGAGCCGACGATCGCACCGGCACCGGTCATCGTGAACATGAAGCCGAGTTCGTCGGGCTGCAGTCCCAGTTCGGCGGCGGCAAAACCTGGGAGCAGCGTCACATACGGCATCCCGATGAGCGTCGGGACGAACGCCATCACCATCAGCAGGACCAGCGTTCGCGAGCTGCCGATGAACTTCAGGCCCAGGCCAATCTCGTGGAAGATGCCCTTGCGCTGGGCTGCGCCCGTCAGGTGCGCGGTGCTGTTCGGAAGCATCAGGGTCAGGCCGACCACGACCAGCAGCATCGCCGCCTGCGTGTAGTACGCGATGTCGATGCCCCAGTACTTGATCATCAGTCCCGCTGCCGCAGGTCCAACGATGCGCGTCGCGTTCATCCCGACGTTGTTCAGAGCGATCGCGTTGAGCAGCGACTTCTGGGGCACCAGCTCTGCGACGAACGCCTGCCTCGCGGGCATGTTGAAGGCGAACAGGGTTCCCTGCACGATTCCGAGCGCGAAGAGCCACGGAATCGAGATGTAACCAGTGGTAATCAGGACCGCGTTCAGCAGCGACAACACCCCGGTGCCGGTCTGCGAGATCAGGATCACGTTGCGCTTGTTGACACGGTCGGCGACGGCGCCGCCCACGAGCGAGAACACGAGCTGTGGAAGGCCCCACGCCATCATCACCACACCGACGGCGGTGTAGCTGCCCGTTAACTCGAACGCGAGGACGCCACGGGCCACCTGCTGCATCTGCATGCCCATGAACGAGAAGAGCTGCGACACCCAGAGGGTGCGGTATGTGCCGTACTTCAGCGCCTCGAAGGCCTGCATCACGCCCGGCTTCGCGACAGCAGCGCCAGGCCCGCGAGCGCCCGCCACCCCACCCTGGATCGCCATGAGGCCGCCTCCATGCCCGGAATCACAAACGGGCGTTCTGCACAGGTTAGAGAAAGCCGGATTCTTCCGTCAACGTTAGTGTTGGAGGCGATGCCGCCGGCGCGTGCGGCGAGTTCGCGGGCGTTGTCGAGGCACGCACCCCCTCGATAGCATGGGGCCTGCGGATAGGAGTTCGGTATGAACCTCGACGAGGCCACGCTCAAGGAGTGCGCAGACTGGGTCGCCGAACAGGTGAGCGAAGACCTGGGCGGATTCGTCTCCTCCGAGCTCGTCGACCTCGTGATCGAGCTCGACCTGGCCATCCGCAGCGACCTCGGCGACCCGCAGATGGACCACAAGGCGATGACCACCGCGCTCATGCCACGCCTCGAGGAGGCCGGCGCGCCCGTCAAGACCGGCGGCGTCACTCCCTACCTCGTCGAGGAGATCCTGTACTGGCTCGATGAGGCGCTCGCGATGGCGGGCCACATCCGCGAGGTGCGCCGCTAGCCGGCCTGCGCCGCGAGCGCCGCCCTCGAGCCGCTAGCCCCCGCCCTCGACCGCCTCGCGAATCGCCTTCATCCGCCGCACGTTCTCGAGATCCGGCCCGTCATTCTCGATTCCCGGCACCTCGAGGAGGAGCGCGTTCGCCGGGATCTCCGGCACGCGCCGGATCGCATCGAGCCAGACCCGGAACCCGTCGGTGCCGATGCGCCCGTCGCCGATGTTCTCGTGCCGGTCGCGCTGGTCACCGAGTCCCTGCTTCGAGTCGTTGAGGTGCCACACCGCCAGGTGCTGAAGTCCGACCTCGCGGTCGAACTCCTCGAGCATCGCCTGCACGCCGTCGGGGTCCGCGAGGTTGTACCCGCCCGCAAAGGCATGACAGGTGTCGACGCACACCTGGAGGCGCGGGTTGCCGACCGCCTTCAGGATCGCCCCCAGCTCGAGGAAGTCACGCCCGATGGTGCCGCCATGTCCGGCGGCGTTCTCGAGCGCGAGCACCGCCGAGCCCGGAGCCGCCTCGAAGATCCGCTCGAGGGCGCCCGCCACCTGGGACAGGCACGCATCGAGGCCGGCCCCCTTGTGGGAGCCCACGTGCAGCACGACGCCGTTGCCGCCGGCCCGATCGGCCACCGTGAGCGCATTGACGACGGCCGCCACCGACTTCTCGAGCTGGTCGGGCGTCTCCGTCGCCAGGTTCACGAGGTAGATGCAGTGGAACCACACCTCGCCAAGACCGGCTTCCGTGCGTGCAGTCGCGAACTTCGAGTACGCCTCATCGGTGTGGTTCGTCGGGCGCCAGTTCTGGGGCGCCGAAGGGAAGATCTGCAGCGCCTCGGCCTCGATCGCGAGGCCTCGCTCCACGGCCTTCCAGAGGCCACCCGAAGACGACACGTGCGCGCCGATCTGCAGTCGCTTCATACGCGCTCCTCCCGCGGCTCGCACATCCGTCGCGCCGGGCTGCCGATGGTACCGCGGGCGTCGCAGTCCCTCACGCGCCGGCGGGAATCCCCCTACGGGATCGCCCTCGATCCGCCGATAACTGCTGGACGGGAAGTGCAGCAGCGAGGACCCCGGTGCCGAATTCGTCCTGGCGAGCCCCGATGAGTGGATACGGCAGCGCCCTTGTGGCACTGGACGACGAGCGTGCGATGTTCGCAACCACGCTTGTGCTGCAGGAGATGGGCCTCACCGTCGACCTCGCCACGGACCTCGAGGCCGCGCTCCAGTGGATCGAGGCGGCCGACTTTGCCGTCGTCGTCTGCCCCGGCCGCGCCGATTCCTCGCTCATCGAGTTCGGCCGCAAGGTGCGCTACCTCGCCCGCGAAACGCGTGTGTTCGTGTTTGCCGAGCGCGGATTCGATCCCGCGGGCCTCTCGGACCTCGGCATCGAGGTATTCCGCGCGCCCGTAGATGTGAATTCGCTCGTCTCGCGGCTCTGGCCCACCGCGGCCTGACCTGCAGACCGCCGGATTTCGCGCTCACGACACCCTCCCGGCCAGACATTCGTTATCCACGGGGCCTTGCGTATACAACGCCCGGTGGTACGTTCTCCCGCGTATCGCCGCGCCAAGCGGTCGAGCAGCCAGTGATGCGGAAGAGGGGATGCATCGAATGTCGGAGAAGACGGACCGGCGGCTAAAGTTCGGCCGCATCAAGATGGCGATCGCCATCGGGGTCGGCCTAGCGCTGGTCCCAGCGGCTCTGTTCGCCGCCACCACCACGCGACCGATTGACGGCATTGCCGGCATCGTTCGCGAGCAGGCCGCGTCGCCCACCGCGACGGCAAAGGCCGCACCAACCACGGCGCCAACTGCCGCAGCTACCGCCAAGGCTGCAGCCACCACGGCTGCCCCCGCGGCACCCAAGTCCGGCACGGGTGGATTCCTGGGCCAGGACGCCGGTAGCTCCAACACGATGACCATCATCCTGCTCGTTGCGGCTGCCGCCTCGGTTGCCGTCGCCGGCCGGATGGTCACTCGCCGCCGGTAACCAGAAGCGCATCAGCGCTGGCCGCTCGGCCAATCGCAGGGGCCCGCTTTCGCGGGCCCCTGCTTTTTTTATCCCACGGCCCTTCGAGGCCGGCGCCCTCGCGATGCGCGTCGTTGCTGGCACCCGACGCCGATGCTAGATTCGGGAGACCGGTAACGCTCGCGGGAGGCATTCGTGGCGTACAGCATCGTTGAGACGTGCATCGGGTGCACGGCCTGCACCAACAAGTGCCCCGTCGAGGCGATCACCGGCCTCCGCAACGAGCTGCATATCATCGATGACACGCTCTGCATCAACTGCGGCGCATGCGGCGCCGTCTGCCCGGTTGAGGCCATCCTCGACGAGGTCGGCGACATCTGCCGCACGTTCCCCCGCCGCGAGCTTCCGCTGGCCAAGGTCATCGAGGAGAACTGCATCGGCTCGGGCTGCGAGCTCTGCATCAACGTCTGCCCCTTCGAGGCGCTCTCGCTCCAGGACGCGCCCAACAGCCACGACTTCTTCGGCATCGCCACCGTGGACCCAAGGAAGTGCGTGGGGTGCCGCCTCTGCGAGCAGTCCTGCGGCTGGGGCTCGATCTACATCGACCCGCCGCGCGAGATGCTCAAGCGCGCCGTCTACCCCATCGAGATCCTGACCCCCAAGAAGGGCAAGCGCGCCCAGGAGGCCGTCGCGGCAGCCGCTGCTCGTACCTAGCGCCCGACGCGGACGGCGGCGCCTCGCATGACCGCCACATCGCCCCACACCGTTGCCACGCTCCAGGTACGCCTGCTCCGCGATGGCGCGCGCCTGCCGGCGAGACAGAGCGCCCTCGCGAGCGGCTACGACCTCCACGCGTGCCTCGATGGCGGCACGCTCCTCGTAGGCGGCACGCCCGTCCTCGTGCCCACGGGCATCGCGATCGCGGCCCCCGAGGGCACCGACGTGCAGGTGCGTCCGCGCTCGGGCCTGTCCTCGAGGGGCGTCATCACGATCCTCGGCACCCTCGACGCGGATTATCGCGGCGAGGTGTTCGTGACCATGTACTGCCTGCCGGGCTGTGGCCCCCACGAGGTGCGTTCCGGTGACCGCATCGCCCAGCTGGTCGTGAGCCGCCTCGTGGACGTCGCGTGGGAGCCCGTCGTCGCCCTCGATGAGACCGCGCGCGGCAGCGGCGGCCACGGTTCCACCGGCACGAGCTGACCGTGGGCCTCCTCCTCGTTGCCACCGGGGGCGCCCTCGGCGCCCTCGCTCGCTACGGCGTCTCGCGCGCGATGGCCGGCACCGGCGGCGACTTCCCGGTCGCCACGCTCGCGGTGAACCTCAGCGGGGCGCTGGCGCTGGAGCTACCTCAGCGTTTACCTCGTCGACCGCGCTTCGTCGGCCGCTCGGTGGCCTGGCCATCGGCGGCGGCTTCATCGGCGCGTACACGACGTTCTCCACGATGAGCCTCGAGGCCGTGCGCCTCGCGGAGGCGGGACGGCCGCTCATGGCCGCCGCCTACCTCGGCGTCAGCCTCGCGGCAGGCCTTGCGCTCGCATGGGTCGGCCAGCAGCTGGCGCGCGCGTAGCCCTCGAACGTCGCCCACCACTCGAGGGTGATGCGGTGGCGCGGGGCCGCCCGGTGACCACAATGCGTCCGAGTTGCAGGAGAGACAAACGAGGGCGGGCCTGGAGGCCCGCCCTCTAACCTCATCTGCCGTGCGGCGGGGGTGATTCGGCAGATGGAGGCGTCGGAAGTGGATGCGTCCGCCGGACGCGGACTAGGCAGCGGCCTCCTTCTCGAGGAAGACGAACTCGTACAGGATTGCCGCGGCCACGGCGCCGAAGATCGGACCAACCCAGTAGACGAGGTGGTTCGTCCAGGTGCCGCTGACGAGGGCGGGACCAAACGTCCTCGCCGGGTTCATCGAGGCGCCGGTGAGGGTCCCGGCGAAGGCAATGTCCATCGTGATCGTGAGACCGATGAGCAGCGCGCCGAGCTTCGGCCCTCGCTCGTCGAGCGCGGTCCCGAACACGGCCAGCATCAGGAAGAATGTCATCAGGGCCTCGAGCACGACTCCCTGTGTGAACGTGACGCCCGTCCCAAGCATCGGCGTTCCCAGGTGCACCTGGTTGCGCAGCGTCACATCGAAGACCGCGACGAGCACGGCCGCGGCGACGACAGCCCCCGCGAGCTGCGCCACCATGTACGCGACCGCGTCCATGGCCCGCAGCCGTCGAGTCACCCACAGGCCCACGGTGAGCGACGGGTTGAACACGCCGCCCGAGATGTGCCCGAGGGCTGAGCCCATGATCGCGATCGAGAGTCCGTGCGCGAGGGCGATCGCCACGAGGTTCGTGCCCTGGCTCGCGATGATCGCACCCGCGCCAGCAAAGATGAGAGTGAAGGTCCCGACGAACTCGGCGATCAGCTTGCGGTAGTCGGTCATCACTGATCCTGCCGGTTCGATCGTCCCAGAGCGTTGATATCCAACCACCGATCCGTTGAAGAGTCAATACGACTTCTCATTTTCCACCCTTCTACCATTGACACATATCCACAGGGGCCCTGTGGTGCCCTCCGATCGCCACCGCCGCCTGACCGTGCGCTACGATCGCGGCGCGCTGCGTTCGCGGGTTCAGGTCTGCGTGAGGTTGGAATGCCACTGGTCGGGCTGCTCCTGGTCTCCTACCTCCTCGGCTCGTTCCCGACCTCCTCCCTCGTTGTCTACTGGCTCACCGGCCGCGACATCCGCTCGATGGGGAGCGGCAACCCCGGCGCGATGAACGTCCTCGACTCGGTCGGCGCATGGCCGGCCGCGCTGGTGGCGGCGGTCGACATCCTGAAGGGGATGGCCGCGGTCGGGCTCGCGTTTGCTGTGGGCGACGGCAGTATCGAGGCCATCCTCGCGGGATTCACCGCCGTGGTAGGCCACGACTACTCGATCTTCCTTCGCCTCCGAGGCGGCAACGGCACCGCGACGGGCGTCGGCGCGATCACCATGCTCGTTCCCGTCCCGGCCCTGGCTGCCACCGCCGTGGGCGTGGGCATCGGCATCATAACGAGCAATCGACGGCTGGGCGGGCTCGCTGCGATGCTCACGTTCCCGTTCGCCGCAGTCGTCACGCACGCCGAGGCGACGACGATCTATGGCGGCCTCGCGCTGATGCTGCTGACCCTCGCGCAGATCATCCACGACGAGGGCTTCCACCTCTCGCCGGTCCGCACTCGAAACCGGCGTTAGCGCTCGAGTCCGCCGCGGCGGCTGCTCAGGGGCTGCGCACAGTCACGCCTGCTGGTAGTCTCGATTCCGCTCGCGTCCCACCGACGCACCGGCTGAGAGGTCACATGGAGCCCGCCAGCGCCCCGACCGTTGCCCCGCTGCACGCGGTTGCCGTTCCCGCCTCCGAGTTCGTGGCATTTGGCGAGACACTCAGCTACGACACCTCGCACGCCCTCGAGTTCATCGACATCACGGCGCACGTGCGCGACGTCGTCACACGCTCGGGCGTGGCGTTCGGCCAGGTCTCCGTCTACTCCTCGCACACCACGGCAGCCGTGATCGTCAACGAGCACGAACCCCTGCTCCTCGAGGACATGAAACGTGTGATCGCCCGGCTCGCCCCCGCGGATGACTACTACGCCCACAACGACTTCTCGATTCGGACCGTCAACATGGTCGCCGACGAGAGCGAGAACGGGCACTCGCACTGCCAGCAGCTCTTCCTCGGGGCCAGCGTCAGCATTCCCATCCACGAGGGCACGCCTCGCCTCGGGCGATGGCAGAGCTGCTTCCTCGTTGAGCTGGATCACGCGCGCCGCCGCGAGGTGACCGTGCACGTCCTCGGGACCCGCCCGCAGGGCTAGCTCGAGCATGAGGGTCGTGCGCACGCTGCACGGCTTCGGCAACGCCTGGCCTGTAATGCCGCTCGCCTCGGATCTGCCGGTCGACGCCATCGAGGCGGACGCGTGGATCGTGCGCGGCGTGGCCATCCTGCAGCACGCGCGGCCGGTCGGCGCACTGCCCCTCGCGCTCCACACTCGAGGGCTGGCCATCGGCCGAGGTCGCGCCACGCTCACCGACCTCCTCGCGGCGCTCGCTCCCGAGCGCACGCTCCTCCTCGACCTGCGCGCGTGGTTCAACGACCCGGCCCCCGACCTGTACTCGGCACTGGCGCAGCTCTCCGCAGGTAGCAGCCCCGACGTCGTCCTGACGTGCGAGTCGTGGGGCCTCGCGGAGCGGCTGGCAGCGTGGATGCCCGAACGTCGAATCGCCTACTCGGTCCGCTCCGAGTCCCAGCTGCGGCGCTACGTCGAGGGTCGTGCGGCGGGCGCGCTGCCACCGCTCGGCGTCGCGGTGCGGCACTCCCTCCTGCATGACCGTGGTGATCTCGAGGCGCTCCAGCGGTACGCGCCGCGTGTCGCCGCCTGGACCGTCGACGACGTGGCGAGGGCACGTGACCTCGCCGCGTGGGGCGTCGACGAGGTGGTCAGCAATCACATCGAGGTGCTGGCGGCGCTGTGAGGTCCCTCACCCCTGCCCCTCTCCGAGGGGGCGAGGGGTTCCCGAGGGTTTCAGAGCCCTCTCCCTCTGGGAGAGGGTCGGAGTGAGGGACCGGTCAGAGCCCTCTTCCCCCTGGGAGAGGGACGGGGTGATGTGCCGCTAGGATCGAGGCGTGACCAACCCCTCGACGCCCGCGCCGTTCGACGACTTCGCCCTTGCCTCACGGGCCACGCCCCTCGAACCGCTGCTACGCGCCGAAATCGAGGCCGCAGGCGGGCGGATCAGCTTCGCGCGGTTCATGGAGCTGGCTCTCGGGCACCCCGAGCACGGCTACTACGCGCGCGCCGACCTCCGCTGGGGCCGCGACGGCGACTTCGAGACATCGCCCGAGGTGCATCCGGTCTTCGGCTACCTCTGGGCACGCCAGGTCCTCGAGTGCTGGCACCGCCTCGGGAGCCCCGCCACGTTCGAGCTCGTTGAGCCGGGCGCGGGCTCCGGCGCGTTCATGACCTCGATGCTGACCTGGCTGCGCGAGCGCGACCCGGAGTGCTTCGCGGCAGCACGACCCTGGGTGCTCGACAGCCACGCGCGCCGCATCGAGGAGCAACGTGCCGCTCTCGCGCGGGCGGGCCTCCGCGCGGAGCACGCACTCCTCGAGGACTGGCTCGCGATGCCCGGAATCCTCCCGTCGGTCGTGATCAGCAACGAGCTCTTCGACGCGATGCCGGTCCACCTCGTCGGCACCAGGGACGGGCAGCTCATCGAGTGGTGCGTCACGCTCGTCGAAGGCGCGTTACGACTCGAGAGCGGCCCCCCGAGCGCGCCCGCGCTCGCGGATCGGTTTGCGTCGCTCGGGCTGGCTCCCGGTGAGGGCTGCCTCGCGGAGGTGTCGCTCGCGGCGCCCGAGGTTATGACGCGGATCGCCAGCCGAGTTGCGAAGGGTTACGTCCTGACCATCGATTATGGCTACCCCGCCGCCGAACTTTACGTCCCCTGGAGACGAAACGGCACGCTCCTCGCGTTCCGTCACCACAGCCCGCAACCGGACCCACTCTCGAGGCCGGGCCTCACCGACCTCACCGCGCACGTCGACTTCACCTCGCTGGCCGCGGCCGCAGCCGTCGAGGGGTTCGAGTCGGCGCCGCTCACGACTCAGGCGCACGCCCTCGTCGCTCTCGGCCTGGGGGAGGCGGTCGAGGCAGCGCGCGCACGCATGGCCGAGGACTTCGCGGGCTTCGCTGCCGCACGGCGCGCCGCCGACACGCTGATCGAGCCTGCGGGACTCGGGCGCATCCGTGTGCTCGCGCTGGCGAAGGGCGTGTCCCTCGAGGGCCTGCGCTGCCTCGAGGGCGCGCAGGACTGAGCGCGCCATCACCACGTGCGTGGCGAGGCGTGTCACAATGAACGCATGACCCTGTCCGAGCACTACTCTCCGACGCTGATCGACCACTTCGAGCACCCGCGCAACGCCGGTCCGATGCCCGACGCCAACGCCGAGGGCTACGTTGTGAACCCCGTCTGCGGCGACTCGATGCGGCTCTTCCTCCACCTTGACGAGGCGGGCGCGACCATCGAGCGCGCCTCGTTCCTCACCTCGGGCTGTCCCGCCTCGATCGCCACGTCCTCGGCGGCGACGGAGCTCATCACCGGGCTCG
This sequence comes from Dehalococcoidia bacterium, assembly GCA_046328255.1. Lineage (GTDB taxonomy): Bacteria > Chloroflexota > Dehalococcoidia > UBA2979 > UBA2979 > RBC038. Next base: position 105,736 of record JAXLWY010000004.1, read on the forward strand.
CGGTCGCGGACGCCGAGGCGCTGACTCGGGAGCACTTCGCCGCCGCGGTCGGCGGCCTGCCCAGCTCGAAGCTGCACTGCTCGGTGCTGGCGGCACAGGCGATCCACGTCGCCCTCGAAGGCTGGCGCGCGGCGCACTCGTAGCGAGCCTCGATGGCGCACAACGCCCCGAGGTTCGGCGCTAGAATCCGCACGCCCACTCCGGCTCGCGCGACGGAAGAGACAGCATGCGCCGATTCGACTATTACCGTCCGTCCTCCGTGGCCGAGGCGAGTTCGCTCCTTCGTGAGCACGGCGAGGGCGGCCTGCTGGTCGCCGGCGGCACCGACGTGCTGGTGCAGGTCAAAGAGGCCGGCCGCCCCGTTCGCTATGTCGTCTCGCTCCAGGGCGTCGAGGGCCTGGGCGGCATCGAGGAGCACGCGAGCGGCCTCCGCATCGGCGCGCGCACGCGCATGTGCGAGATCGCCGCGCATCCCTCGATCCAGGCGCGCTACACCGCGCTCTCCGATGGCGCCTCGCTCGTCGGCTCGGTCCAGACGCGACACATGGCCACCATCGGTGGCAACGTCTGCAACGCAGCGCCCTCGGCGGACACCAGCCCGCCGCTCGCGGTCCTCGACGCCACGGCGCACATCGTGGGACCGGGCGGCGAGCGTGCCCTCCCCATCGTCGACCTCTGGACAGGCCCCGGGCGCACTTCGCTGCAGCCCGGCGAGGTGGTCACGCACTTCATGATCCCGGCGAGTGAGCCGAGCTCCGGCTCCCACTACCAGCGCCACACGCCGCGCAAGGTGATGGATATCGCCGCGGTCAGCACCGCGGTCTACCTCGAGTTGGATGACACCGGCACGTGCACGGCGGCCCGAGTCGCGCTCGGGGCGGTCGCGCCCACCGTCGTGCGCGCGCCTCGCTGCGAGTCCGCCCTGGTGGGCAAGCCCATCACCGAGGAGTCCGCCGCCGCCGCCGCCGCGCTCGCGGCCACCGAGGCGACGCCCATCTCCGACCAACGCGCGTCTGCCGAGTTCCGCACCTATCTCATCGAGGTGATGACGCGCCAGAGCATCCTGCGGGCCGCCGAACGCGCTCGCGAATAGGCGGTTTCGAACACCACCCCGTTCACGATTCGGCGGAAAGGCCACCGAGATGGCAAAGCTCCCCTACACACTGCGCGTCAACGGCCAGGACTACGAGGTCTTCGCCGAGCCGAGCCTCACCCTCCTCGAGGTGGTGCGCGACGAGCTCCGGCTCACCGGTGCCAAGGAGGGCTGCGGTACCGGCGACTGCGGCGCCTGCACGATGCACCTCGATGGCGAGAACGTGACGTCGTGCCTCGTGCTGGCGGCCGACGCCCAGGGTCGCGAGATCACCACCATCGAGGGGCTCGCCGAGGGCGGGAAGCTGCACCCCCTCCAGCAGGCGTTCATCGATCACGGGGCGCTGCAGTGCGGATTCTGCATTCCCGGGATGATCATGTCGGGCGTCGCGCTGCTCGAACGGAACCCGCATCCCAGCCGCGAGGAGATTCGCCAGGGCATCGCCGGCAACCTCTGCCGGTGCACCGGCTACACGAAGATCGTCGACGCCATCGAGGCCGCGGCCGCCGGTATGACACACTGAGCACGTCGTTCGAGAGGCTGGCACGGGCTGACCACCCGGCACTCGAGGAGGTTCGGATGACCACCGCAGACCGCTCCCAGTACAAAGTCATCGGCACGCGCGCAAAGCGCACCGAGGGGCCGGGCAAGGTGACCGGGCAGACCGTCTACACCGCAGACCTCCAGCTGCCGCGGATGTTGCACGCGAAGATGGTCCTCAGCCCGCACCCGCACGCGCGCATCCTCGGCATCGATGAGACTCCGGCGCTCAAGGTGCCCGGCGTGGTGCGCGTTGTGACGGCGGCCGACCTCTCCGAGGCCGTCCGTGACGGCTCGAACCCCGCGCTCAACGCCTCGAACCGCGGCGATGCGCTGATCGCGTATCACGAGGCGGTGTTCGCGGGCCAGCCCGTCGCCGTCGTCCTCGCCGAGTCGCTCGCAGCAGCCGAGGAGGGCGCACAGGCGCTCGCCGTGGAGTACGAGCCGCTGCCCGCGGTCCTCGACGTCGAGTCGGCAATGCGCCCCGACTCGCCCCTCGCGCGCCAGCCCGGCGGCGAGATCGACCGCTCGGAGGAGTCGGCGCACGTCACCATCGACGTCCACGCCGAGGAGTCCGGTGACCGCCCGACGAACATCTCCTCGCACGTCTCGTTCAACCGGGGCGACGTCGCGGCCGGCTTCGCGGAGTCGGACGTGATCTACGAGCAGACGTGGCGCTCGGCCACGATGCACCAGGGCTACATCGAGCCTCAGGCCACAGTCGCCGACTTCCAGCCGGTCACGGGCGAGCTCACAGTCTGGACCACGACGCAGGGCCAGTTCCACGAGCGCGACACGATCATGAAGACGCTCAAGTGGCCGGAGACGAAGCTCCGCGTGATCGGACCCGAGCTAGGTGGCGGCTTCGGCGGCAAGATGGCTCAGACGAGCCCCCTGGTGAGCGCACTCTCCGTGATCGCGCAGCGGCCCGTGAAGCTCGTCTACTCGAGGAAGGACGACCTGCTCGCGGGGCGGCCCGCCACAGGCGCCGTCGTCAAGATCCGCACCGGGATGAAGAGCGACGGCTCCCTGAGGGCCCTCGAGGCGTCCGTGGCCTACGACTCCGGCGCGTATCCCGGCGCCCCGGCCGCGACTGGAGCGCTCCTCATCTCCTCCTTCTACCGCTGGCCGAACCTGAAGGTCGACGGCTACGAGGTGTTGACGAATCACGTCTCGGCGGGCGCCATCCGCGCGCCGGGCATCCACAACGTGATGCAGGCGGTCGAGCAGAACATCGACGAGATGGCGCGCCAGGCGGGCCTCGATGCCGCCCAGGTCCGGCTCCAGAACGCCGTGCGCACCGGCGACCCGATGTCCTCGGGCAAGGCGTTCCCCGCGATCGGCCTCGTCGAGACCATCGAGCGCGCGCAGGCGCACCCGCTCTGGCAGCAGCGTGACGAGCTGCGTGCGGCCTCGAGCGGGTCGAAGAAGCGCGGCGTTGGCCTCGCGGTCGGCGGATGGCTCGGCGGGCTGCAGCCCGCGGCTGCCGAGCTCTTCCTCAACAGCGACGGCACCGTCAACGGCGTCACTGGCGCCCTCGACATCAGCGGCACGAACACCTCGTTCGCCCAGATCGTCGCCGAGGAGATGAACCTCCCGCTCGAGAAGGTCTCGATCACCACCGGCGACACGAGGACCGCGCCGTTCGCGGGCATGTCGGCGGGCTCCAAGACGCTCTTCACGATGGGCAAGGCGCTGCGCGACGCCGCCATCGACCTCCGCACGCAGATGTACGAGGTGGCCGCCGAGCGCCTCGAGGCCAACCCGGACGACCTCGAGGTGGCGGAGGGCGAGGTGCGCGTGAAGGGCACACCCACGAAGAACCTGTCCTACGAGCGCCTCGCTGCCATCACCACGGGGTTCGGCGCGCTCTACAAGCCGCTCGTCGGTCGGGGCACCGTGACCGCTCGAGTCCAGGCGCCGGGCTTCACCGCCCAGATCGCGGAAGTCGAGGTGGACACCGAGACAGGGTTCGTCGAGCTGAAGCACTACGCCTCGGTGCAGGACGTCGGCTTCGCCATCAACCCGATGTCGGTGGAGGGCCAGCTCGAGGGCGGCTCGGTGCAGGGGATGGGGATCGGGCTCTGGGAGGAGTACATCTACGATGACTCCGGGCACCTCCGGAACCCCGGCCTGCTCGACTACCGTATGCCGACCGCGGCTGACGTCCCCGACATCGACTCCACGCTCGTGGAGGTGCCCTCCGAGGACGGCCCCTACGGCGCACGAGGCGTGGGCGAGCCCTCGATCACCGCTGGTGGCGCAGCGATCGCCAACGCGATCGCGGACGCCATCGGCGCGCGCGTGCCGATGATGCCGGCCACCCCCGAGCGCATCCTGCGCGCCCTCGGCAAGCTCGGCGGCTCCGAGGCAGCCGGCGGCTAGCTCCCGCGTATTACGAGGGCAGGCGGGGACCCCCGCTTGCCCTCCATTTCAGCCGCCGCGGATGCGGCGTACCTCTTCGATCCGACTCTGAACGCGCGCTAGGATTGCCGCATGACCACAGCCGCCATCCTGCTCGCTGCCGGTGCCTCTCGTCGCATGGGGGAGCCGAAGCCGCTCCTCCCATGGGGAAACGGCACCCTGCTCGAGTGGGAGCTCGCCGAGCTGAAGCGCTCGCAGGTGGACGACATCGTGGTGGTGCTCGGCGCGGACGCCGAGACGGTCCGCCGCTCCCTCGGCGAGGACGCACGGCTCGTGGTCTTCAACCAGCGCTGGCCGCATGGCCGCGCCGGCTCCCTCGCGAAAGGCGCGCGTTCGCTCCTCATGGACCCGGCCATCAACCCGGACGCCGTCCTCATCATGAACGTCGATCAGCCCACGCGCGCCGACATCATCGACCGGCTGCTGGACGCGCTGCGCCGCGGCGGCGCCGAGGCGGTGCAGCCCTCCTACCAGGGCAAGGCCGGGCACCCGGTCGTTGTCCGCTCGTCGCTGCTGCCCGAGCTGGCGCGGGTCTCCGAGGCCACCCTCGGCCTCCGAGGCGTCCTCGACGCCCACCCGGCGCTCCTCGTGGAGATGGATGACGAGCCGGTCGTCCGGCTCGACCTCGACACGCCCGACACGCTCGAGGAAGCACGCCGCTTGCTCGCGGTGTCGCGATAGGCGAGGGCCGGCGACTGACCGACCCCCGCCCGCCGGGTAGCTACTTCGGCATCATCATGCCACCTGAGCCGGCCGCGTCTCGCACGGGCGCCTCGACGTGTACCGCGCCCGCCTTCTCGAACGTGAGCGTGAGGGCCAGCGTGTCGCCAGCCTTGAGCTGATGCTCCAGGCCGATCACCATCACGTGGTTGCCCGCCGGCTTCAGCTCAAGCATCCCGCCGTTCGCCGGCACGTCCCATCCCGCGACGGGACGCATCACCATCTGGCCGCCGGACTCCTCCGTCACGTGCAGCTCGACCGCCCGGGAAATCGACGGAGTAATCGCGGCACCTACCAGTCGATCCGCGACGCCGCGATTCTCGATCACCATGTAGACCGCCGTGTTCTCGTTCGGATTCCCCGCCGTGGAACGCGCCCACGCGTCGCGTACGCGCAGGGTGGCGGCGGGCGCGGTGGCCGCCGTCGTCGCGACGCTCGTTGCACCGACGTTGGCACCGACGCCGGTCGCCTTCGCGGCGGGCACCGGCGTCGAGGCGACGGGCGTTGAGGCGACCCGCGTCGCGGGCTCCGAGTTCGTGCCGGCGCAGGCGCCGGATAGCAGCGCACCGAGGACTGCGAGCACGGCGGTCGCTCGCGCGCCGGTCGTCGTCAGAGTGGACAAATGACGCACTCCCATTCAACTCTCCCTGAGCAGGAGCCGCAGGTCGCTCGCAATCGCCGTGGGTTCTGCGTCGCCGTGGATGACCAGGCGCAGACGGTTCCGCGAATCGAGCACGTTGACACCTGCGGGATGACTCATGAAATACGTACCGGACGCATCGGCCTGGCCACGGACGGTGTCGACGGCCCAGTCGGAGAGCACGCGCGCCACATCGTCCGGCGGGCCGCTGAGCCCGATGAATCCCGATTCGAAGTGCGCGACGTAGCGCGCCATCACCTCGGGCGTGTCACGCTCCGGGTCGACGGTCACCATGACGACGCGGACGGCGTCACGCTGGTCCGCGGGGAGGCTGCGCACGGCCGCGGCCAGGCTTCCCATCGTGAGCGGACACACATCGGGACAGTGGGTGTAGCCGAAGTACACCACCGTCACGTCCGCCCGCCGCCCACGCAGCGCGAACGGCTCGCCGCTCGCCCCATCGATGAGCGGAAGCTCGGGCGCGATCGGTGCGCTCTCGATGACCGTGCCCTGGAATGCCGGCGCGCGATCGCATGCAGCGAACGCCGGCAGACCGAGCACGGCCACGATCAGGGCCACCACAAACGCGCGCCTGCGTGAATACGCCACGCGTATGCCTCCCTCGAACCAAGAGTCGGTGTCGTGTCTGGTCGGGTTACGAGCGAGGCGGCGGCGGCTCGGGGATCCCTCGGCGGCCGACAGGCGGCTGCTGTGCGGGCACCCATGCAACGAGGAACGCGGCGGGCGCGGATACGAGCGGACCAGCGGGCGCAGCCGCCACCGCCGAGGTCGCTCCGTCGTCCGGCGACAGGAACGCGACCTGATCGGCCCCCTCGCGATGTGATGGCGCCGCAGGCTCGGCAGGGCGATCGTACGGATGCGTGTGCGCGGGCGGCACGCCGGTTCGAAGCACCGCAGCGTGCGAACCGCCGAGGACAAGGTGCGCGTGATCGGGCCGCCACCCCTGGAGGTCGGGCGAGACGGCCGCCAGCGCAGGCGCAAGCATCCCCAGGACCGCGACGCAGGAGGCAATGCGCACCAGCGTGCGTCGGAGAGGAGCGCGTACGGCACTCATGCAATCAGTATTCGACGCCGAGGCTCGCCTCTCCTACTGACCTTCGCCACCCCCTTCCCGAGGTGTTCGGCACTCGGCCCTCGCTACACTCCTCGCAACACCGGAGGAGGCACCGCATGGCAATCCCCGCGGCCGTTGAAGCGCTCATCGAGTCACCCCGGCTCGCTCACCTCGTCACGCTCAACCCGGACGGCAGTCCTCAGGTCACCTGCGTGTGGGTGGGCCTCGAGGACGGCGAGATCGTGGCGGCCCACCTCAACGACCAGCAGAAGCTGCGCAACATCCGCCGCGACCCTCGCGTTGCGCTCTCCATCGAGACTGACCGCGCCAACGAGATCGGGCTCACCGAGTACCTCGTGGTGCACGGCCGCGCGCACGTCACCGAGGGCGGCGCGCCCGACCTCCTCCAGCGGCTCGCCTACTCCTACCTCGGCCCCGGCGTGACCTTCCCGCCGATGCCGGATCCACCGCCCGGCTTCATCACGCACATCACGCCGGAGCGCTACAGCGGCGTCGGGCCGTGGAACTCGTAGCCCCGGGCCACGGCCTCAACGAACCCTTACGCGTCATGTAATCGCAGCCCGCACGGCTCCCGAGGCGATGAGTGCGCTAGCCTCGCGCGCTCGGTATGCTGCGCGCGACCTCGCCTGACCGGGAGCGACCAGCGGGAGCGGGTACCTGTGGCGTACGGCAGTGGCATCGTCAAGGGCATGCTGCTCACGCTGCAGCATCTCGTCCGGCCGCCGATCACGGTCAACTACCCAGAGGTCGAACGTAACGTCCCCGTCCGCGCCCGCACGAACCTCCTCTGGTTCGAGGAGCGCTGCACGGGTGCTCCACCTGCGCCCAGGCCTGCCCCGACGGCTGCATCCTCGTCCAGACTTCGCCGAGAGCGGACGGCACGCTCAACATCGACCGCTACGAGATCGATTTCCGCATCTGCATGTACTGCGGACTCTGCACCGAGGCATGCCCGTACCGGCGATCCAGGCCGGGGGCGCTACGACGACGCCGTGTACATCTTCGAGAACATGTACCGCGATCGCGACCGCCTGACCGCCGAGGCACAGACATACCTCGCCGGCTCCGGCGGACGCTACCCGAACGGTCAACTGCAGGACGCCAGTCCGCTCCGCACCGCCATGCCCACCGCGCGCTCTCGAGTGCCGGTCGCGGGCAAGGGCGGCCCCTTCGGTCCGCAGCACCTGCAGAGTCGGGCCGACCACAGCTCGTAGCCGTCGCAGTCGACACACTCAACCCTCGAGGGGGACCCCGTGGCAAAGATCACGATCAACGGCGTGGAGGTGGATGCCGAGCCCGGGCGGCGCCTCGTCGAGGTGATCAAAGAGCAGGGCATCGCAATCACGAACCTCTGCTACATCGATGGCCTCGACCCCTACGCCGGTTGCCGCACCTGCCTCGTCCACATCGATGGCGGACGTCCCACGCCGATCCAGCTCTCGTGCATCGCCCAGGTCGCCGAGGGCATGGCCGTCACCACAGACACCGACCAGGTCAGGCAGGCCCGCCAGAGCGTCATCTCGCTGATCGATGCCAACCACCCGGACCGCTGCCTCACCTGCCACCGGCGCGTCCACTGCATGCCGGGCGACATCTGCCTCCGCGACGACGTGGTCACGCACCGCTGTCTCACCTGCTCCAAGAACTACCGCTGTGAGCTGCAAACGGCCAACGAGCTCATGGACATGGGTGAGTTCGAGGAGCCGTGGGTCGGCGAGACGCGCTCGTACTACGAGTCGCCGCCCCCCGAGCCGGACCGTGCCAACCCTTTCCTCGAGTTCGACCCGCAGATGTGCATCATCTGCACGCGCTGCGTCCGCGCCTGCGCCGACCTCCGTCACACCACGGCTATCTCGCTCGCCGGCAAGGGTTTCGAGGCGCGCATCGCATTCGGCGCGGGTGGCGCGGTCCACGAGTCGGACTGCGACTTCTGCGGCGCCTGCATCGATGTCTGCCCCACCGCAACCCTGATGGAGAAGCCGAACAAGTGGATCGCGAGGGCGGACGACTTCGCCGGCGCTGTCTGCAACTCCTGCGCCGTCGGCTGCACGATCTCGTACGGGCTCGTCGATGACCGGCCCGTCATCGTGCGCCCCGACCGCCTGAACCCGTTCTCGCGCGAGCAGATCTGCGTGCGCGGGCGCTTCCACTACGACGCCGTCACCGACCGCGAGCGCGCGACGCGCCACCTGGTGCGGACGGGCGCCAACCTGCTCCCGTCGACGTACGACGCCGCGATGCAGGCCGCCATCGACGCGCTCTCGGGCGTGAAGTCGGCGCACGGCGCCGGCTCGATCGCCGTGCTCGGATCGCCGCTCGCCACCAACGAGGAGGCGTTCGCCCTCGCAAGCCTGGCGCGCGCCATCGGCACGCCGCACCTCGACTTCTCGCAGGGGACGCTCCACCGCGCCGTCGAGGATGCCCTCGGTGCCGCCCTCGGCGTCACGCGGCGCCCCGCGCAGCACACCCAGATCGAGGGCGCACAGACCATCGTCGCCGCCGGCCTCGACCTCGAGGAGTCGCACAACGTCGTGGCGCTGCGCATCAAGGATGCGGTCGTTCGCCGCGGCGCGAAGCTCATCGTCGTCTCGCCGAAGTGGAACGAGCTGGTCCCCTTCGCCGCGGTCTGGCTCCAGCCGCACCCGAGCGACGCCAGACGTCCGCTGCACGCGCTCGCGCAGGCGATTGCCGCCGACCCCGACGCTGCCGCCCGGCTGTCCGAGGCGCGCGTGCGCGCTGCAGACCTCGGAGATCCCATCACCGGCATCGAGGGCATCGCCGACGCCGACCTCGCGCGCGCGCAGGAGCTGGTGCGCGCCGGCGCCGCCTCGGGCGCCGGGTTCGCCGTCGTCTTCGCGCCGCCGCCGGTCGGAGTCGCGGCCGCTGCCGGCATCGCTCGAGGCGCAGCCAACCTCGCGATTGCGGCCGCGGGCACCGGTGCCGCCGAGATCCTGCACTACCTCCCGACGGACGCGAACGTCCTCGGCATTGCGGACATGGGCATCGCACCCGGCAGCGGCGGCAAGTCCTTCCCCGAGATCATCGCCGCAGCGAAGAGCGGCGAGGTGAAGGCGCTGGTCATCCACCGCGACAACCCGCTCCTCAACAGCGGCGGCACGGACGACATCGAGGCGGCGCTCGCCGCCGTCGATCAGCTCATCGTCATCGACTCCATGCGCTCCACCGCCGCCGACCACGCCTCGGTCCTCCTCGCCGAGAAACCCTTCTACCTCTCAGCGGGCACGACAACGAACGCGGCGCGAGCGATCGGCGTGAACCAGGCCAGCCTGCCCGCCACCCGCGACGAGCGCGACGGCCTCGAGGTCATCGCCGGCCTGGTGAACGGCCTCGGCGGACGTATCGCCGCATCGGCCTCCGAGGTGACCGACGCCATCGGTGCGGCGATCGCCGCGTACGAGCCGTGGGCGCGCATCCAGTCCGGCCGCACCCGCGCCTTCGTCGAGGGCGTTCCGGGTAAGCTCGCGTTCCAGCCGGCGGTCCCGGCGTCCGCACCCGCCGAGGGCCTCGCGATCCTCGCGTGGCGCTCGCTCTTCACCTCGTGGCAGGGCGCGACGATCCGCTCCGAGGAGGCCGACAAGCTCCACCGCGAGGAAGTGGTCGTCCTTAACCCGCGTGACGCCGAGGCAGTTGGTGCACGCGGTCGGCGACGAGGTCGAGTTGACCGACGGGACCCACACCCTGCGCATCCCGGTGAAGCTCGACGACGGTGTCGGGCCCGGCTGGGGCGTCGTGCCGCAGTACTTCGATGGCGGGCGGCCCTGCGCCTCTTCCCGCTCAACGCCGAGGCTGCATTCGCGACCGTCAGGGTGCGAGCACTCGCGACCGCCTAGCGTCACGTCCGCGCACGCCTCGCGCACGCCTCGAGTTTGGCCTCGCGCTACCATCGAGGGCATGGTCGCACCGTCGCGTGAGCCGTTCGTCCCGGTGGCGTTCGCACCGGACTCAGATACCGCTCGTCGCTACGCGGACGCCCTCGATGCCGCCGGCATCGAGGCGCACATCCGCATCGAGGACGGGGCACATCTCTCACCGACAGGCTCGGCCTACGGCTCGCTGACCAGCGGCGAGCCGTTCGTCTACCCCGTGCTCGTCTCGCGGGTGCAACGGCGTGCCGCGCGGCGGGTGATCTCGCCCATCGTCGCCACGGGAGCTGCAACCACCCTGACCGCGCGGACGGTGCTGATGACGGTCGCGTTCGTGATCGGCACAGTGCTGCTCGTGGCGCTCGCCGCGCTGCTCCGCGGAGATCTCTGACCATGGCGAGGCCATCCGGGATCCAACCGTCGGAACTCCGCCTGTTCCTCCTCAAGACGGTGCTCTTTCCGAGGCAGGAGATCCAGCTCGTCGTGTTCGAACCGCGCTACCACGAGCTGCTGCGCGCGTGCCTCGAGGCGGGGGAGCCCTTCGGCGTGGCGTTGATCCGCGAGGGCCCCGAGGTCGGCGGCACGGCGGTTCCGTACTCGGTGGGGACGACGGCGCTCATCCAGCACGCGCGCCCGCTCCCCGACGGGCGCGTGGCCCTCGAGGTGCGTGGTGACGCTCGATTCCGCATCGTGGCGACCCACGATGACCGGGCGTACCCGTGGGCGGACGTCGAGTACCCCGCCGACGCCGACGCCTCCACGCTCCTCCCCATCGAGGTCGAGCGCATTCGCGATGCCTATCGCCAGGTCGTGCGCCTGCGGCAGGCCGGTGCGGGTGAGTACGAACGCAACATCGAGGCGCCCGCGGATCCGGCCGCGCTCGCCGACGCCGTCGGCGCCCTGAAGCTCGGCTCCTCGCCACAGCGCCAGCGCATCCTCGAGCCCGACGACCCGCGCACGCGGCTGACAAGGGCGGGCGAGCTGCTGGCACGGGCCCTCGAGGGCGTGCAGCGCCAGTCGCAGCGAGCGGTTGCCGAGCGCGTCCGCGGCCCGCGATTGAACTGAGGCGCCGCGCATCCGATTATGTCGCTCCGCGAGCGCGGCCCATCCGAACTGGAGCAACATGGCCCTCGACGCCAGCGCGACCGGCACGTCTCAGCACGCATCCCACGAGGGCTGGGCGCTGATCGCTCCGGACGGCGTGCTCGTGTCTGCCGACGCCGTGTTCATCAGGCTCCTCGGCCTCGAGGAGCGCGTCGGTCGGACCGCGCCCAGTGAGTTCCTCGGACGGCCGTGGCGCGCGCTCGCGCTGCGCGGCCTCGAGTCGCTCGTCGAGAACGTAGCCGACGGTGCGCGGTACGGCCTTCCTTGGCGCGCGACCGTCCACGTCGAGGGCGCCCCGGGCGCTCGTCCTCTACTCATCGAGGGCACTGCTGCCCACCGGACGGTGGTCCTGCGAGTGCGGACCGGACCCGCGTCGCCTCCCACCACGCCTGCGGCGGTCGCCCCAACGCCTGCCGCGCCTCCGGTGGCGGCCGCACCGCGCCAGGCTCGTGCCACGCCCGCCCCGTCCACGGAGACAGTCCCCCCGCACGTGGCGTCCGAGGCACTGACGGCCACACTCGAGCAGCTGGCGCACGAGCTGAACAACCCGCTCACCGCCATTGCCGGGTATGCGCGCGCGCTCGCGTCGCTGCCACCCGCCGAGCAGGCGCACGCGCTCGAGGTCATCGAGGCGGAGGCGCTGCGCGCCGGGGACGTGGTGCGTGGACTCCTCGAGGCGGCGCGTCGCGACGCTGCTCGCCCGGTTGCACGGTCACCCCTCGAGGAGAGCGCGCCTGCCGAGGTGACACCAGCACAGCCCACCCCGACCAGGCCGCGTGTGCTGGTGGTCGACGATGAGGACTCGATTCGCGCCGTGACCACGCAGGCGCTGGGCACGTCCGGTTACGACGCGGTCGCCGCCGCCTCCGCAGAAGCTGCGCTCGCACTCCTCGAGGCCGGCGCGTTCGAGGCCCTGGTCACGGACATCCGCAGGCCCGGCATGGACGGGATCGCGCTCCATGCCGAGGTCTCCCGCCGCTGGCCGGACCTCGCGAGGCACACCGTGATCATCTCAGGCGACACGCACGCCGAGGCCGTGGCGAGCCTCGTCCGTCACGCGGGCCTGCCCGCCCTGGAGAAGCCGTTTCGCCTCGACGCACTGCTCGGCGCGATCGCCCAGGTGCTCTCGGACCGCCGCTGACGGCCCGCACGCGCGAGGACTACTCGCGCTCCATCTCGTAGCCCGCACGCGCCCACGCGTCGTGCCCGCCCTCGACGTTGTAGAGGTCGGTGAGCCCCAGCGCGGCGGCAAACTCGGCGGCGACTGCCGAGCGCTGACCGGACTTGCAGATGAAGATGATGGCCTTGTCCCTCGCCAGGTCCTTGCCCCGAGGCAGCGTGGCCATGTGGGGGATGTTCAAGGAACCGGGCACATGGCCGTCGTGATGCTCGTGCGGCTCGCGACTATCGATCACCTGCACGTTGCCGGCGTCGATCATCGCCTTCGCCTCGTGCACGTCGATGCGCGTGAAGGGCTCGAGTTCGTTCTTGATGGCCACGTGAATCCCTTGTTGCTGAGCGGTGTGGTCTCCCATTCTACCAACCATCGAGGGACCCCGCCGTTCCGTCGCCTCTGCCGCGTACAATCCCTGCAATGGCCACCGAACACGACATCCAGGACCTGCTCCAGAAGCTCGATGAGGAACGCGCCGCCTTCTTCACCGCGCTCGACGGCATGTCGGAGGAGGCCGCCGAGTTCCGCCCGCCCGACCGCACCGAGGGCGAAGAGGGCTGGTCGGTGAAGGAGCAGCTCTCCCACCTCGCCGAGATGGAGGCGACCTATCGCGCCTGGGTGCAGCGCGCCGTCGTCGAGGCGAATCCCGACCTGGCCACCGGCACCCACCCCGATCCCGTGAGCTACCGCCTCGAGGTCGCCGAGCGCGTACCCCTCCGCGATCACCGCGCGGAACTCGAAGAGCAGCGCGCCCGCACGCTCGCAGTCCTCGATGGCCTCACCCTCGAGGAGTTCGACCGCACCGCGCGCTCGGGGTTCGGCGAGCTGAGCGTGTTACAGCTGATGCGCTCGTTCTACCGTCACGACCGGATGCACCGCGCGCAGGTACTCGGCCTCGAATCGGACTACCGGCCTCGATGGGGCCCCGGGGGCGAACCGGATCAGCGCCGTCGTGTCTGACGAGGTGGCTACGCCAGAGGGCACTCCGCCGGGACACGCGCAGCCGCTCGAGGGCGCCCGGGTGTTCGTCGCCCGCATCCTCCCCGGCGCGCGGCCCCTCGAGCGGCTGCGCGCGGTGGTCCCCGACCTCGACGTGTGGGAGGCCGACGCTCCACCGCCCGCCGAGGAACTGCGCGTCCGCGCACGCGGTTGCACGGGTCTCCTCACGATGCTCACGGATCGCATCGACGCGGCCCTCCTCGATGCCTGCCCGGGCCTCCGCGTCGTCGCGAACATGGCCGTCGGCTACGACAACATCGATGTCCTCGCCGCCTCGGAGCGCGGCGTGCTCGTGACCAACACGCCCGGCGTCCTCACCGAGACCACCGCCGATCTCGCGTTCGCGCTGCTGCTCGCCTCTGCGCGCCGTCTCGCCGAGGGCGAAGTCGCTGTCCGGGGCGGCGCCTGGGGCCCGTGGCGCCCCTCGTGGCTGCTCGGCCGCGAGGTGTCCGGCGCCGTGCTGGGCATCGTGGGGCCCGGCCGGATCGGCGCGGCCGTTGCGAGGCGTGCCGGGGGATTTGGGATGCGCGTGCTCTACGCGGGCCGCCGAGTCGTACCGGGCTTCCCTGGCGAGGCCGTGCCTCTGGACGTACTGCTCGAAACATCCGACTTTGTCAGCGTTCACCTGCCACTCACCGAGGACACCGCAGGCATGTTCAACGACGCCCTCTTCCGCAAGATGCGCCCGACGGCCACCTTCATCAACACCGCGCGAGGTGGCGTCGTCGACCAGCCCGCGCTCGCGAGGGCGCTCCGCGAAGGCCGGATCGCCGCGGCGGCTATCGATGTCACGTCGCCCGAGCCGTTGCCGCCCGACGACCTGCTCCTCGATGCGCCCAACCTCCTCGTCACGCCACACGTCGGGAGCGCGACCGGCGCGACGCGCGAGCGGATGGCCGACCTCGCCGTCGACGGCCTGCTCGCCGGGCTGCGCGGCGAGCGCCCGACGCACCTCGTGAACCCCGAGGCGTGGAAGGGCCCTCGATGACCCCGCCTCGACGCTCGGGCGCGGAACCGCAGGGCGCGCTCTGGATCGCCGAGGTGATGTGGGAGCTGGGCTGCATCCAGTTCGGCGACTTCTCGGTGGGCCGCACCGCGCGCAACTCGCCCGTCTATCTCAACCCCAAGCTCCTGATCTCGCGGCCCGAGGCGCTCGCGCAGGTGGTGGCGCTGATCGAGGCGGAGATTCAGATGAAGCTGGCGCTCCGCAACCAGCAGATCGCGCCCTTCGAGCTCATCGCCGGAGTGCCGCTCGGCGGGCTCCTGCTCGGGACCGCGCTGGCGATGCAGATGGAGACGCCCCTCGTCTACGCGCGTCCCGACCCGCTGGCGCTCGCCGGTGAGCAGGCCTACATCGAGGGCGTGTACCGCCCTGGTCAGACCGCGATTCTCATCGACGACCTCACCACCGGCGGCGGCTCGCTCATCGACACCGCAGAGGCGCTCCGGACACAGGGACTGTACGTGCGCGACGCCGTCGTCCTCATCAACCGGGAGCAGGGCGCGGCCCGCCGCCTGCTCGAGGCGGGCGTTCGTCTTCACCCCATCCTCACGCTCGAGGTGCTGCTGACCTTCCTTCACGGGCAGGGTCACATCGCGCCCACCGACTACCAGCGCGCGATCGCCTACCTTACCCGCGAGGGCGAACCGCGCTCGGAGTTCGACTAGCACGTCCCAGCGACTGCCCGGAAGGAGGAACGTCATGCGTGAGCTGCCAGTGCTGAAGATTTGTTGCGACGGCGCCTGCTGTTAGCGTCGACGGGGCCGGGGAGCGATCACCGGCCTCTCGATATCCCACCCCGTGGCAGCACCCCTCGATCGCAGCACGGCCGCCGTGCAGGCGCGCACCGATGTGCTCTGCCCGCCCCGGCGGTACCGTTGGACCCGCGCCACCCATCGAGGTGTCGCGAGGTTCTCGAGGCCGGGGTGGCGAAACGGCAGACGCAGCGGGCTTAAACCCCGCAGCCCCGCAAGGGGCGTGTGGGTTCGACTCCCACCCCCGGCACCACACCTCCACGAGAGACTCCCTCGAGGCGCTCCCCGTGAGGCGCGGGCCTAGCGTGGCTTCATCAGGCTGATGAACACATCCTCGAGGGTGGGCTGCACCGCCTGCACGCTCGCGCCTCGTACGCCACCCGCCTCGATCAGCGCGGCCAGCGAGGCGGCGTCGTGCTCCTGCGTCAGTACGTGCACCGAGTCGCCGTAGAGGCTCACATCTGCGACCCCCGGTACCCCCTGCAGCACGGCCAGCGCCGCGAGTGGGTTGTCGCAGGTCACCGCCAGCAGCGTCCCGTTCAGGTAGTGCGCCTTGAAATCGGCAGGCGTTGCCACCGCCGTCAGCACGCCGCCCTCGATCATCGCCACCCTCGCGGCGTGCTCCGCCTCGTCGAGGTAGTGCGTCGAGGCAAACACCGTCACGCCAGTGGCCGCGAGACCGTGGATCATCGTCCAGAACTCGCGCCTCGACACGGGGTCCACACCCGCCGTCGGTTCATCGAGGAAGAGCAGCGGCGGCCGGTGGACGATCGCGCAGCCGAGCGCCAGTCGCTGCTTCCACCCGCCGGAGAGCTGCCCGGTGACCTGGTGCTCCCGTCCCCGGAGTCCCGCCATCGCGACCAGTTCGTCGATGCGCGTCCCGAGCCGCCCTCGAGGCACCTCGTAGATGCCCGCGTAGAACTCGAGGTTCTCGCGCACCGTCAGGTCCTCGTACAGCGAGAAACGCTGGCTCATGTACCCGATGTGCTGCTTGATCAGCTCGGGCTGCGTGCGGATGTCATACCCGAGGACGCGACCCTCCCCGGCGCTGGGCTCGAGGATGCCGCACAGCATCCGGATCGTCGTGCTCTTGCCGGACCCGTTCGGTCCCAGGAAGGCGAACACCTCACCGGAAGCGACGTCGAAGGTCACGTCAGAGACGGCCACGCGCTCGCCGAAGCGTCTCGTCAACCCGCGCACGCTGATCGCGAGGTCGGTCCCCTCGAGGGTCATTCGATCGTCTTTCGGAATCGCGAGATCGAGACGCCAAGGACGACGACGGCAAACACCGAGAGCGCCGCCAGCTGCGGCCATAGCACCTCGATGCCTACGCCCTTCACGATCACGCCGCGCAGCACCTGCAGGTAGTACGTCATCGGGATCGCCAGGCCGATCACCTGGAAGATTGCCGGCATCCCCTCCCGCGAGTACAGGAACCCCGAGAGCAGGATCGAGGGCAGCAGCGTGAACATCGTCATCTGCAGCGCCTGCGCCTGGTTTCGTGCCACCACCGAGAGTGCTAGCCCGATGCCCAGCGACCCGAACAGGAACGGCAGCGTCAGCACCAGCAGCTCGAGGAGCGAGCCGCGCACGCTGATCCCGAACAGCACGCGTGCGACCACGAGCGTCATCACCGTCGAGGTGAGACACAGCACGACGTTCGGGAGGATCTTCCCGAGCATCAGCTCGCCGGGCCGCACCGGCGAGACGATCAGCTGCTCCAGCGTGCCGCGCTCGCGCTCACGGACCACGGCCAGCGCGGTGAGCAGCACGGCCTGCATCTGAAGGATGATCCCGATGAGTCCCGGCACCATGAACAGCACGCTGATCATGCGCGGGTTGTAGAGCACCACCGGTCGCAGCTCGATGCCACCGAGCGCCGGACCGGGCCCGGTGCGACTCAGCGTCTCAAGGGTGACTCGTCCGGACTGCGCCTGCGCCACGAGCCCGCCACTGAACAGCGCGGTCTGCGCGACGCTCGGGTCGGAACCATCCACGATCAGCTGTGCCGTGGCCTGCCGCCCGCCGAGGACGTCGTCCCCGAACTCCGCGGGCAGGATCAGCGCCACCTTCGCCTCGCCCGACTCGATGGCTTCCATGGCCTCCTCGCGAGAGCCGACCGAGCGCACGATGTCGAAGTAGGTGCTGTGCTCGAAGACGCCACTGAACGCGCGCGAACTCGCGGTCCCCGACGCATCGAACACCACCGTCGCGATGTGATCCGTGACGGCGTTGAGCGCGTACCCGAACATCAGCAGCTCGACCACGGGAATCCCGACGATCAGCCCGAGCGTCAGCCGGTCCCGCCGGATCTGGATCAGCTCCTTGCGGATGATCGCGCGGAGGCGCACCCAGCTCATCGAGGCCTCATCGAGGCGGCGCGTCCTCGACGAACGTTGCGTCGACCGGCATCCCGGGTTTGAGCGCACCGTCGGGGTTCGCCACCTTCGCCTTCACCCCAAACACGAGGTTGAGGCGGTCGGTCCTCGTCTGGACGTTGCGAGGCGTGAACTCCGCCTGCTGGTTGATTGACGCGACGGTCCCCTCGAACACACGACCCGGGTACGGGTCCGCCGCAAGCCGCACGGTCTGGCCGACGCGTACCCGCGCGAGGTCCACCTCGTCGAGGTAGATCGTGAGGTCGAGCTCCGACAGGTCGGCGATCGCGAGCAGCGCCTGTCCCGGGAACGCCATCTCGCCGACGTGCGCCGGCACCCTCGTCACCACGCCTGACACGGGGGCGCTGAGCACGTAATCCTGCGACTGCATCTCGAGGTTGAGGCGCGTCGCCGTGTCGGGCGCCTGCCGGATACCGAGTTGCACCAGGCGATCATCGAGGCGTGCCACCACGTCCCCCGCTCGCACCTCGGTCCCCTCTTCGGCGGGCAGCGCGATGATCATGCCGCTCACCCGCGCCGACACGACGCGCTCGTCGGCCTCGAGAGTGCCCGTCGCGGTCAGCGCCGCCGAGGTGGAGCGCCACGGCAGTGTGAGTCCGGCGCACCCACTCACGAGGGCGCTCGCCGCCACCAATCCCACGAGGGCACTTCGCAACCCCGACCCCCTGCGACTCATGCACGCACCGCCTCGTCGCGCGACCGCTCGAAGTAGGTTCGCAGCGACGGAACCAGGTAGCGCAGCAGCTCCTCTGTGGAGGCATTCGCGAGCGGCGCCACGCCCACGATGTGGCGCAGCACGAACAGTCCCACGAACTGCGCCGCGATGATCTCGGCCCGCAGCGCCGCATCGGGCCCCTCGAGGGCGTGCGCCGCCGCGCCGACCATCGTCTCCTCCACGATGCGGCGCAACTGGGGGAGCTCGTTCGGTGACCCGAGCGCCGTGCGCAGCATCGCGGAGAACGTCGCGGCCTCACGAGCGAAGAACTGTTCGAGGTACAGGCGCGCCACTCCCTCGGCCGCGTCGCCCTCCGGCAAACCGAGTCGCGCCACCACTTCCGAGGCGATCCGCGGCAGCTCGATCGCGGCCTGGAACAATGCTGTCTTGGTCCCGAAGTAGTGGTGAATCAGGGAAACATCCACCCCTGCCTGCAGCGCCACCGCGCGAGTGGTGGTCGCCTGGTAGCCGCGCGCCGCGAACAGCTCGCGCGCGGCCGCAAGGATCTCTCGGCGGCTGTCGCCCTCGGGACGCGGTCCCCGTCGACGCGCGGGCTTCGCCTCAGTTGATTTCATCAGTTGATGAAATCTCTTCCGAGCGCCGCCGTCAACCGGGATCTCCTGACGTGGCCCATCGACTGCGCGCTCGGACCGACGGACTCGGCGGAGTCTCGCCTACTCGAAGAGCCAGCGGCGCCGCCGCGGTGGAGCACCGTACCGCAACCCGAACTGCCGGATCGCCGCCTCCCGCACGATGCCGGCCGCCTGCTCGGGCGAGTCCGTCAGGAAGATGCGGTCCATGTCGAGGCGGTCGACGGTGCCCTCGCGGAGGAACGTGCGCGACACGGCGTCCACCATCGGCTGCCAGAAGTCGACGCCGATCAGGATCACGGGGAAGTTGAGGATCTTCTTTGTCTGCACCAGCGTGAGCGCCTCGAAGAGCTCGTCCATCGTGCCGAAGCCGCCCGGCAGCGCCACGAACGCGTACGAGTACTTCACCAGCATCACCTTGCGGAGGAAGAAGTAGTGGAACTTCACGTACGTATCGAGGTAGGGGTTCGGCGCCTGCTCCATCGGCAGGTCGATGTTGCAGCCGATCGACATGCCGCCCGCCTCGCGCGCACCTCGATTGGCGGCTTCCATGATCCCGGGCCCTCCGCCGGTCATGACCGCGAACCCGGCCTTCGAGAACGCCGCGCCCGTCGCGCGGCCCAGCTCGGAGTAGCGGTGGCCGTCGGGGAAGCGCGCGGACCCGAACACTGTGACGCACGGTCCCACGAAGTGCAGCGC